>DASXZK010000048.1:0-108217 GCA_036501965.1 Solirubrobacteraceae bacterium | reverse complement strand
GTGGCATGCCGTGACGCCGGCCGTCAAGCGGCGCCCGCAGCTTGCTTGGCTTCCGTGGGGCGGGGGTGGCGCCGCTTGACTGCCGTCGCCCCGTCATGCCATGGGCAATGAGGTCGGGTCCACTTCGTGTGCCCGACCACGAGCCACAACGCACTCTCGGACCCGGCGGGGAGGGAGGGTGCGGGGATCGTGCCTCCGGGGCGGTGTTGATCACCCACACGCGAGGGCGGCGGCGTCGGGGTGGGTGACCTGCCGCGCGGGGCGCACCGGATCACCCACGCGGCCCCGGCGCATGTCGCGCGTGCGAGAAACGCCCCGGCCCCACCGAGCGGTGGGCGACAAACGCAAGCATGGCTGTCGTGAGACGCCCAGCCTCCCGCCCGGGGACACGTGCCCGGGTGGTGGGCAGACGAAGTCGCCACGACGCGCTACCTCGCGAACTCCCCGCCCCACCACCCGCGCACGCACCTCACCTCGATGACGCCCGAGATCTCAGCCGCCGCCGGGACCGCCGCCCGGCGCGCCGCCGTGATCGCCACCGCCCGAGCAGTTGTGCACGGCGCACTCACCCTGGGGGAACGTCTGGGCCTGGGTGCCCGTGGGTGTCCTGAGCGCCGCGCTGGCGACCTGCTGGGTGCCCGGCCACCAGGCGACCACCCAGCCGCTCTGCAGAGTCGCGGTGACCTGGGTGCCGTCGTCGAGAGTGAATGTCACGGCGGTCACGTCGTCGGCCGCCCGAGCGATCACGGTGCCGTACGGCTCGCCTCCGTCGTCGAAGGTGTGGTCTCCCCAGAGGAAGAGCTGGCCCGCAGGGACCTGCACCGGCGATGAGGTCTGGAACCCCGACGAGTTGGCGAACGACGGGCCGACCAGGCAGAAGTCGTTCTGGGTGTCGTTGGCGAAGATCTCGGCCGTGAATGGCCCGCGCTCCTCGCTGAGCTGGAGCGGCAGACCCGGGAATCCCATGTTCGCGGTGCAGTAGCCGTTGGCGGCCGTGAGCTCGGCGGCGGTTGCCTTTGCCGGGCGTGGGGTCCAGCCGGCGAACGCGTTGCCGGCGCCGCCGCTGAGCGACAGCACCGCGACCGTCGCGCCTGCGGCGCTCACCGCGCCGAGGCCGCTCAGGCCGAACACCAGTGGCCGTCTGCTCCGCTCCGAGACGCCGATCTCGAGCCCGACGCGGTCGGCGTCGTGCTCCTCCACCAGGCGCATCCACAGTCCATCGTCAAAGGCGGTCATCGCCCAGTTCCTTTCGTAGTCGCGCGTGCGCGCGGAACAGCCGCACCCGGAGCGCGTTCGCTGAGACGCCAAGGACGCGTGCCGCGTCCTTGGGCGTGAGTCCCATCAAGTCGACGAGCTCGATCGCCTCGCGCTCCAGCGGGGACAACCCAGCCGTGCGATCGAGCAGCCTCCGTCCGTCGCGCTGCGCATCGATCCGCTCCGCCAGATCCTCGAGCTCGTCGGCGGCGAGCTCCAGGCGCCCGCCGAGCTGATCGATCAGGTTCGCGCCGCTCGCCTGGTCGGCGAGGTGATTCGCGTACACCCGACGGGCGATCGCGATCAGCCATGCCCTGGGAGAACCTCGCCCCTGGTAGGTGGCGGCGGACCTGATCGCCTCGACGAACGTCTGCGAGGTGAGGTCTGCCACCGCCTGTGGGTCGCGGCAGCGGCGCGCGAAGAACGCCGTCACCTGCCGGACGTTGTCCCGGTAGACGGCCTCGAACTCCAGCCGAGGTGGTCCGTGCACCGGGACCTCGCGTTTGATCTCGTCGGTGGTCACACCCATTAAGTGGGGGCCACCGCGTGTCGCATTACACGCTCAGGACTGCCGCTTGATCCAGGAGAAGATCGCCTTGGAGTGGTGCAGCACGGTTCCGTCGGGCAGGCGCATCGCGGGCAGCTTTGTATCGCCCGTCATCTCGCGCACGGACTCGCGTGAGCCCTGGCGTAGGAACGGGATCGGGCTGCCGTGGGCGGCGATCTGCTTGTCATAGTCGATGCCCGCGGCGTGGAGCGCCTCCTGGACGCGGCGGCATGGGTGCATCCGCGGTCCACCGTCGTCGCCGTGACACACGAGCAGGAGCGGCTTCTCGCCGGCGGACGGCCCGTCTTGCACTGACATCGTCATTCCTCTCGATCTACGATGTAGGTGTGCGCACCGACACCGTACCTGGTGGGGTCGTCCACGCGTTGCCTTCCGACCTGCACGACGCGCTGATCGTCAACCCGACCGCGCTCGACCGCTGGAAGGACATCACGCCGCTCGCCCGCAACGAGTTCATCTGCTGGGTGGAGGACGCCAAGCAGGCAAGCACCCGGGAGCGGCGGATCCGCCGCACCCAAGCGGAGTTGGAGGACGGCATGCGCCGGCCGTGCTGCTGGCCCGGGTGCACGCACCGCGAGCCGGGCGGCCGCTGACCAGACCGGCCGAGGCGGCCGGCAGCGGCCGATCTACTGCCAGTAGCCCTCGACCGTTTCGCCGGTGCGCTCCTCGGCGTCGTTAGGGTCCAGCCCGGCGTCGCGGCGCGCCCGCCGCTGGCGCTGGAGGTCCCACAGACGGTCGAGCTCGACCCGGATCTCCTCCAGTCGCTGCGCGTCCCCCGAGGTCGACCCGTGCGTCGTGCTCTCGTCGCGGCGCAGGAGCTCTCGCTCCTCCTCGAGCTGGTCGATCTTGCGGCTGATCTGCTCATCGCTCGGCACGGCATGACCTCCTCGATCCTCGGACGTGCCCGAACTCTACGGACCCAACGGCCGGGGTGAAAGGAGGGCGTAGCATCGGCCGGCGGGATGATCGAGCGACTGTTCCCGGCGCGACTCGGCACCGGGTTCCGGTGGCTGGTGGCCTCGTCGTGGTCGGCGGAGTTGGGCGACGGGTTCGCGTTGGCGGCCGGCCCGTTGCTGGTCGCCTCCCAGAGCCACGACGCGAGCCTGGTGGCGCTCGCGTTGCTGCTGCAGCGCCTGCCCTGGTTGCTGTTCGGGCTGCTCGGAGGCGCGATCGCCGATCGTTTCGACCGGGGCAGGCTGACCGCCGTGGTGGAGCTCGCGCGGGTCGCCGTTCTGGCCGTGCTCGTGCTGGCGATCGTCACGCATCGGGTGAGCATCGCCGTCGTGCTGGCGGGGCTATTTCTGCTCGGTACCGCCGAGGTGTTCAGCCAGACCGCCTCCGGCTCGATTCTGCCGTCGCTGGTCGACCACGACGATCTGATCCTCGGTAACTCGCGGATCATCACCGGGGTCGTGACGCTCAACCAGCTCGCCGGTCCGGCGATCGGGGCGCTGCTGTTCGCCGGCGGGATGGCGTGGCCGTTCGTCGGCCAGGCGATCCTGATCGCGGCGGGCGCGGCGATGATCCTGCGGATCGCGCTGCCCGACCGCGAGCCCGCAGAGGTTCCCACGCACCTCTGGGCAGAGGTCGTCGAGGGCTGCCGCTGGACCTTGCATCACGCCGGCGTGCGCACGCTCGTGCTCACGATCTTCATCTTCAACATCACGTTCGGGGCCGCCTGGTCGGTGCTTGTGCTCTACGCGGAGGAGCGGCTGCACCTCGGCGCGGTGGGGTTCGGTCTGCTGACGACCGCGATGGCGGTGGGCGGGATCGCGGGCAACCTCGGCTACGGATGGCTGATCCGCCGGGTGAGCCTCGGCAACATCATGCGCGTCGGATTGATCATCGAGACCGCCACCCACCTGTCGCTGGCGCTCACCACCGTCCCGCTGATCGCGATGGGGATCATGGTCGTGTTCGGCGCCCATGCCTTCATCTGGGGCTCGACGTCGGTGACCGTGCGCCAGCAGGCAGTCCCCGAGGCGCTGCAGGGCCGGGTCTCCAGCGTGAACAGCCTCGGCGTCTACGGCGGCCTCGTGTTCGGCGCCGCGCTCGGAGGGCCGATCGCAAGCCACTTCGGGGTGACCGGGCCGTTCTGGTTCGCGTTCGGCGGGTCGGGCGTGTTCCTGGTGTTGATGTGGCGTCAGCTGCGCCACATCGCCCACCAGGAGGCACATCCGGTCGCCGCGCCAACGGCGTGAACGGCCCTGCGGCGCGCTCGCCCCGCGGCTACCTTCAGCGCGTGGAGACGAGAGATCACGAGGTCCTGACGCGCATCGTCGACGGGCGCGGCGACTTCGGCCATCGCGAGCACGTCGAGCTGGCCTGGACCTACCTGCAGATGTACCCGACCGAGCGGGCGGCCGAGGCGATGGCCGCGGCGATCCGCCAGCTCGCCGAGGCGCCCGGGGAGGGCCCGAAGTTCCACGACGGCGTAGACCGCGCCGCCTACGCAGGTCGCCACACGTCGAACGCGACGTCGCGGACACGCTCGCAGAACAGCCCGTCGTCCGAGGTCGCCTCCAGCAGCGCTCGGAGCTCGACCTCGAAGCGCTCGCGCCGCGGACCGAACAGGTGGGGTGTCGAGGTCGACAGCGAGAAGGTGGCGTCGATGATCTCCTGCACGGATCGCTCGACCACCTCGCCGCGCTTGACCTCGACGTGGAGCGGCCCGAGGAACCCCGCCCGGCGGTACACCTCGGCCTCGCCGCCCGGGGTCCCGCTCGGCAGGACGGATCGTCCCGCCCGCTGCACCGGCCCGAGGTAGGAGACGACCAGCGCGAGGATCTGCTCGTACGGCGGCCGGGGCCGGGGGAGGGGGTCTGTGCTCGCATCCCCTCGATTCGTCGACGCATGGACGTGCACGCAGGCGCCGCCCTCGCGGAGCATCCCGCGCACGGTGACCGCGACCCGGTCACGCTCCATCCAGTGGAAGGACTGGGCGAACGTGACCAGGTCGAACGCTCCCAGGTCACCGGGCAACGCCTCGGCGCGGATCCGCCGCCAGCTCACGTTCGTCACCCCTGAGCGCGCAGCCGCGCGCCCGCCCTGGACGAGCATCTCCGTGTCGGCGTCGGCACCGACCACCTCCCGCACGCAGCCCGCCAGCAGGAGCGTCAGTGAGCCGGGCCCGCAGCCCACGTCGAGCGCTCGCGCCCGCTCGTCCAATCCGGCCGCGCCGACGATCCGCGCGCCGAGGTCAGGCGGGTAGGGCATCCGCCCCTTGACGTAATGCGCCGCGCTCCCCGCGTAGAGCGTCTCATCCCAGGTCCAATCCGCACCCACTCGCGCATTATCGGAGCCGGGGAGCGCGCGCCGTTACAACTCGGCCCGCGCCCCTTCGGCACGGGCCGCACCGACCACCGCAACCGCGGTGCCGAGGACCATCAGGATGGTCGCGGCGAGCAACGTCGGCACGAGAGGGGAGGGATGGCCGACCGTCGAGCCTCCGGTGAGTGCCCCGGGCGCATGGGCGCCGACGACGGCCCACCAGACGAGCGTCGCGACCGTCATCGCCGCCATCGCGACCGCCACCGCCGGGGCGAGCCACGCCTGGGTTCGCAGGACGCGCCGGTCGCAGCGGATGTCGGCGGCGATCCGCGTCGCCAGCGAGGTCCAGGCCAGCAGCCAGGCGGCGACGAGCACGCCCCAGGCGATGAACGCCGCGGCGTAGATGTGATCGTGTCCGTTGCGGTCGACCGAGCTGAGGCCGTGCGCCCAGGCGGAGAGGGAGATGGTGGCCGCAACCACGGCCACGGTGAGCACCGCCGCCGTCACCGTGCGAGCACGGATTCGCTTCCAGCCACCCTCACGCAGCAGGCGCCAGGCCGCGGGGAGCGGGAGCGCGATCCCGGCCGCGACCCCCGCCGAGGCCACGAACGCGATGATCTTCAGCACCGTGAACGCCAGATGGGCCCCCGCCTCTCCGGGGAGCGCCTGCTGCCAGTGCTCGCTGGTCTTGGCGAGGATCGCGCCGCCGATCACGAACAGGGCCCACGCCCACAACACCAGTGACGTGCCCCCGCGAACGCGCCGTCTCGGGTCGCCGCCGCCCCGGAGCCGCTCGCGCGCGGCGGAGCGCAGCACATCGACACGCATGCGCGCACCGGTGTCCCGGCCGTCGGCGTGCATGTCGAGAATCAGCGCGTCCAGCTCGCCGCCGTAACGGCGGCGCCACGCAGCTGGATAGAGCGCGAGCAACGTCGTCGGCCCCGGCGTGAACCGGCGCCGCACTCGCGTGCCGTGGCCGGAGCTCATACGAGCGACCCCCTCAACCCAACCTGCGCGGCGAGCCGCCGGTCGCCCTCGTCGGCGATCGCCCGGATCTCCGCGAGCGCGTCGCTCAGCTCCTCGGCACCTGCCGTGGTCAGGCGATAGGGCCGGCGGCGGCCGGTCTCCTGCACAGGCTCGATCATCCCGCGCTCCTCCAGCCGCGCAATCGCTCCGTAGAGCGTCCCGGGCCCGAGGGTCACGCCGGCGAACTGCTCGATGTCCTGCAGAAGTGCGTATCCGTGCTTTTCGCCCGAGGCGAGGCTCGTGAGGATCAACAGTGTCGGATCGTTGGGTCTCGTCGATGGCATGTCTCCATGCTACTACGTAGAACGTAATAACGCAACACGTAATAGCAGAGTGGGTGTCATATGTGCCACCGGTTGTCGTTGGGTGAGAGCCCCCTGAGAGGCGAGTCGAAGTTGAGACGTCAACGCGCCGGCGCGGTCTACCGTCCGTTCCATGTTCTGCGCCTACACGGCGGCGCTGTTGCTCGCGGCGGCGGTGCAACTCGTCCGACGTGATGTGTGAGGCGGTGGCGTCACCGGTGGGCGCTTCGGCGCCTGGTGGCCGGGGTGCTGCTGCTGCCCGTCGCGCTGCTCGCTGCCACCGCCGGTGCGATCGTCTCGCTGCGCGGGGTCGGTGACGCTCCCCGCCTCGCGCGGGCGCAGATGCGAAGCCACCACGAGGGCGCCGCGATGCCGGTGCCCCGGCGGCTGGCCGCAGCCGTGATCGCCACCGAGGACGAGCATTTCGACGAGGACGTGGTGGTCAACGTCGCGGCCGGCATCGCCCGTGCGGGGCTGGCGGTGCTGGAGGGCCAGACGAACCCCGGGGGCGCCACGATCGACCAGCAGTTGGCCAAGGCGCTCTATGGCGAGACCGGCGGCCTGCTCGGCGTCGTGCGCCAGATTGGGCGTGGCGTCAAGCTCGGCGCGACCTACTCGCATCACGCGATCCTCGCGATGTACCTCAACGTCAACTACTACGGCAACGGCGACTGGGGTGTGCGCCAGGCCGCGGAGGGCTATTTCGGCGTCGCGCCCGCGCGGCTCACCTGGGCCGAGGCGGCGATGCTCGCCGGCCTGCTGCAGGCACCGTCCGCCTACGACCCGCGGCGACATCCGGCGCTGGCGCGAGCGCGCCAGCGACACGTGCTCTCACAGCTGGTCGCCAACCACGACCTCAGCGCGCGCCAGGCGGCGGCGGCCGCTCGCGCGCGCTTGCCGCTGCGCTGAGCTCAGGCGTTGTAGGCGATCATCGATGCGCCGAACAGCATGCAGTAGATCCCGAACGGCCACAGCGTCCCCTTCTTGAAGTACCGCGTCAGGAAGTGGACGGTGATCACCGCGGTGACCGCCGCAGCGGCCGCGGCGATGAGGGCGGCCAGGCGCACCCCGCCGCCGCCGTTGGGACCGAGCAGGTCGCCGAGCTTGATCAGGCCCGCGGCGAGGATGATCGGCGTCGCCAGCAGGAAGCCGTAGCGCGCCGCGTCGGCGTTGTCGAGTCCGCGGGCCAGACCGCTGGCCATCACCACACCATCGCGGCTCACTCCCGCGATGAGCGCGGTCGACTCGCCGAGGCCGATCCAGGCCGCTTCTCGATACTGGAGCGTCTCCAGCCGGCGGCCCGTGCCCGGGCCGGCCCCGTCCCGCGCCGCGAGTTCGCGAGCCTTGGCGCGCCGTCGCAGCCGCTCGGCGCCGACCAGCATGAAGCCGTTGAGGGTGAGGAAGATCGCCGCGATCAGCGGCTTGGCGGTGGCGACGCGCAGCGTGTGCTCGAACGCGAGCCCGAGGATCCCGACCGGGATGCTCGCGACCACGATCAGCCAGGCGAGCCGCTCGGTCGGCGTCTGGACGCTGCGGCGCCGCAGGCTCGTGAAGAACGCGCGCACGATCGCGACCCAGTCGCGCCAGAAGTAGATGAGCAGCCCGATCGCGCTGCCGACGTGGAGCATCACGATGAAGGCGAGCCACGGCGACTCGGGCTGGGACTGCCAGCGCACGATGTTGTTCCAGCCGAACAGGTGCGGGAACAGCACGGTGTGCCCGAGGCTCGAAATCGGGAACAGCTCGGAGACGCCCTGGAGCACCCCCAGGACGATCGCCTGGAAGGTCGTGATGAGCGCACCGAAGATCAACACCGGATCGCGCTCCGGTTCTCGGAGGGCTCGACAGTCACAGGCTCACTCATTGTCAGGCGCCGGAGGGTCGGGGGCAATCGGGCACAAGGCGGAACTTGGGCCTGGTCCGGCTCCGCCCCAGGGTGGACCCGAGGTCATCCTCTGGTCGCAACCTAACCCAACCATAACCAGCGCCAACACTCGCTCATCTGCCTCTCATCGTCCGACCTTCACGGTTGTTCCTCGATGACCGTCCGGATCGCGTCGGAGGACTCGAGCAGCATGACCGCGCTCGCCGTCACCAGCACGGCCGCGAGCAGCGTGACGACCACTCCCACGGTGCCCTTCCCGATCGGCCCGGCGCCGATCACGGGACTGAGCAGGACGGGCAGCACGATCTGGACCGCGAGCTCGACGGGAGCCACGCGCGAGGCGGAGAAGTGCTGGAGTGCGCTCATCTCCGCGACCAATCCAACCCCTCCGCCCACGGCGGTGACGAGGATCCAGCCGACGATCGCGTCGGTGTCGCCGCGGTGCCACGCCGCGGCGGCGAGCGCCGTGCTCATCCCCGAGGAGGCGAAGCACAGCCCGCCCATTCCGGCGCTGATCCGCACATCGAGCGGGCGCCGGCGGGCGAGCACCGCGGCACTCGCCGCCGCGAGCGCAAACGCCGCGAACGCGACGAACGCCCAGCCCGACGGTCCCTTGCCGAAGTGGGGGGCGGGCGCGATCGCCGCCAGCACGGCGACGCCGGCCACCAGCGCGAGCACCGAGACGACGTCCCGGATGCCGATGCGTTCCCCGAGCCGTGCGCCGACCACGAGCAGCAGCACGAGGCCGAGTGCGAGTGCCGGCTGGACGACGGCGAGCGGAGCGAGCAGCAGCGAGACGCCATGCAGCGGCCAGCCCAGCAGTCCGAGCGCCGAGCCGAGGATCCAGCGGCGCCGGCGTAGCAGCCGCGAGATCAGCGTCGGGCGCCAGGCCCAGTGCGCGGGGGTGTCACGTGCCTCGAGCGACTGAAGCGCGACGCCGCCGTTGTAGAGCAACCCCGCGCCGACGGCCAGCAGGGCCCCGACCGCTACCGATCCCATGAGCGGCCGTACCGTGCTCGCCGGGGCGTTCGGAGCCGCGGCGGTGTTCCAGTGCGCGCCGGCGATCTCGTCCCACGCGCCGCGGGTGTGTGACCTCCTCTCACTTCGCCGCCGCCTGCTCGGCGGGGGCAGTGTCGCCCTCACCTTCGACGACGGGCCGCACCCCGAGGGCACCGCGGCCGTCCTGTCGGTGCTCGCCCGCCACGACGCGAAGGCGACGTTCTTCCTCGTCGGCGAGCAGGTCCGCCGCTTCCCCTCGCTCGCGCGGGAGATCATCGACGCGGGCCACACCGTCGGCCTGCATGGGGAGACGCACCGCTGCGAGCTGCGGCTGACCCCCTCGATGCTCGCCGATGACCGCGCGCGTGGCCTGGAGTCGATCCATGCCGCGACGGGGGTGCTCCCCGTGATCCACCGGCCACCCTACGGCGCCGCGAGCGGCCCCGGAATCGCGCACGCCCGGCGGGAACGGATGGAGACCGTGCTGTGGAGTCGCTGGGGCCGCGATTGGCGCCGGGCCGCGACCGCGGACACGGTGCTCGACGACGTCACTCGCTCCGGCCCGCTCGAGCGGGAGATCGTGCTCCTGCACGACGCCGATCACTACGCGGCTCAAGGAAGCTTCCACGCGACGGTGTCGGCGCTGCCGGCGATCCTCGAGCGTTGCGCCGAGCAGGGACTCGCCGCGGTGCGGCTGTGACCGAGGTCTTCGCGCGGGTCGAGCATCGAACCGCCGATCGTCGCCGACGAAGCTGAGTTGACGCTGAGATGCGGGCTACGAAGCGGAGGCGTTGGCGAACGCGGTGAACGCCTCGATCACGCTGCGCAGATGCTCGTGCATCGCCTTCTCGGCAGCCACGGAATCGTGGTTGACGACGGCTTCGACGATCGCCTCGTGCTGGGGGAGCGACACGGCCGAGCGGCCGGGGAGGAGCGACAGCGTGAACTGGTGGCGGACGGTGAGCCCGCGGAGCTGCTCGAGCAGTTGGGCGGCGATCGTATGGCCGGAGATCTCCCGCAGCGTCGCGTGCAGCGTCACGTTGAGCTCGCTGTAGCTCATCAGCTCGCCGTTCTCGACGGCGGTCCGCATGTCCTTGGCGAGCTGCCGAAGCTCCGCGGCCTGGGCACGCGTCACCCGCTTGGCGGCGCGCGCGGCCTCGTGACCTTCGAGCAGCATCCGCACCTCGGTGATCTCGATCGCCTCGCTGAGGCTGACGTCTCGGACTCGCGCGCCGCGGTTGCGCTGGAACTCCACCAGGCCCTGCGCCGCCAGGTCCTGAAGCGCGGTGCGGATCTGGAAGCGCGAGGCGCCGAATCGCTCACACAGGTCGGCCTCGATCAGGCGCTGGCGTGGCGCGAAGCTGCCGTCGAGGATCGCCTCTCGGATCCGGTCCGTGAGGGTGGTGATCGGGCTCTGTTCTGGGCTCATGGCTGCTCGGCGGCGTCTGGGCGGGGCGCGACGGCTGGCACAGACTAGGACGCGGCTCCGGTGATTGTCAACAAAGCAGGGCTGAGCACCACGCCGTGACCCACGATTGACACACGGCTGTGTGCAAAATTGTTGACATTTGGTGCGACGCCGTCTGTACTATGGCTCGTCGGCAACGGGAGAGGGAACCATGATCAGCAGTATCGCCGCATCGAATCTCTTCCTCGGCGCGCACGCGCGGGAGCGGCGCCGATGAGCGGCCGCAGACTGCTGGTGATCGGCGCGCACTCCGCCGACTTCGTGTGGCGCGCGGGCGGCGCGATCGCGGTCTGCACCGCGGCCGGCGGCGAGGCGCAGGTGATCGCGCTCTCCTACGGCGAGCGAGGCGAGTCGGGCGAGCTGTGGAAGGAGGACGGCCAGACGGTTGAGAACGTCAAGCGCGTCCGCCATGGGGAGGCCGAGCGGGCCGCCGGCCACCTGGGCGCCTCGTTCCGCGCGCTCGACCTCGGTGACTATCCGCTCGAGATCGGCGCCGACGCGCTCTTGCAGATCGCGGACGTGATCCGTGAGTTCGCGCCCGACGTGCTGATCACGCATACCGACACCGACCCGTTCAACCCCGACCATCCGGTCGCCTATCGCGCGGTCGACCGCGCCCGCAGCCTGGCGGCGGGCGCGGGCGTGCCGAGCTCGTTCGGGACGATCCGCCCGCCGCAGCTGTTCCTGTTCGAGCCCCACCAGCCTGAGCTGTGCAACTTCACGCCGACGACGTTCGTCGACATCACCGCGGCGATCGATCGCAAGGTGGCGGCGATGGCGGAGATGCAGGCTCAGGCGTATCTGCAGACCTACTACCGCGAGCGCGCCGACCATCGCGGAAACCACGCGCGACGGGCGTCGGGCGACCAGTCGGTCCGGCAGGCCGAGGCATTCCAGCGGATGATCCCCCAGGTGGTGAGCGCGCTGTGACGGTCTCGGTCTCGCAGGACACCCGGCTCGAGCTGGCGCGGCTCGGTTCGGCGACCGTGTACGAGGCGGGTGGCCGCGGGCGCTTCGTCGACGCCGACCTGCACCAGATCGTCCCCGGCTCGAGGGTGGCGGGACCGGCGCGGACGGTGCTCTGCGGCCAGGACGACAACCTGATGGTGCATGCGGTGATGGCCTCGGTGAAGCGCGGCGAGATCATCGTGCTCACGATGCCCGAGCCCCGCCCGATCGCGCTGGTCGGCGACCTGTTGGCGACCCAGGCGCTCGCCCAGGGGGCCGTCGGCATGCTGATCGACGCCTCGGTGCGCGACGTGGAGGAGTTGCGCGAGCTCGGCCTGCCGATCTGGGCGCGGTGGGTCCGGGTGCACGGCGCCGACAAGGAGGTCGCGGGGACCATCGGTGAGCCGGTGAGGGTCGGTGGGTCGGTGATCAGCACCGGTGACCTGCTCGTGATGGACGCCGACGGGGTGGCGGTGATCGAGGCCGCGCGCGCCGAGGAAGTGCTCGCGTCGTCGCTGGAGCGGGAGTCGCGCGAGGCGGACAAGCGCGAGAAGCTTCGCGCCGGGGGCCTCTCCTACGACCTTGACGGATTGCGCGCTCGGGTTGAGGGACACAGGTGACCGCCAACAACGCGCTGGCGCGCGACGTCGCGCACATCCACCACGCGGAGCTGCTCACGCCATACCCGGAGCGCAGCGAGCGGTTCTTCGTCGAACTGTTCGGGATGCAGGTGGTCGCGCGCGAGGGCCAGTCGGTGTTCCTGCGCGGCTGGGGCGAGACGCAGGTCTACGGGTTGAAGCTCACCGAGGCGCCGCTGCCCGGACTGGGCCACCTCGCGCTGCGCGCCTGGGACGCCGAGGCGCTCGCGCGGCGCGTGAGCGCGATCGCGGCGGCGGGGCTCGGCGAGGGGTGGACCGAGGGCGACCTCGGCCACGGGCCGGCCTACCGGTTCCGCGACCCGGACGGGCACACGATGGAGATCCTGTTCGAGGCGTCGCGCTATGTGCCGCCTGAGGAGCTCCGCCCGCGGCTGAAGAACGTGCCCCAGCGGCACGTCGACCGCGGCGCCGCGGTCAAGCGCCTGGACCACGCCAACCTGCTCGCCGCCGACGTAGCCGGCTGCCGCGCGTTCTCCGTGGAGACGCTCGGCTGCCGTCTGTACGAGCAGGTGGTCCTCGACTCCGGTGAGGAGGCGGGGGCGTGGATGAGCTTCACCATTGCCGCCCACGAGCTGATCTACACCGCCGATCATGGAAGTCGGATCCCGCCCACCCACCCCCAGCGCCAGGGACGCCTGCACCACCTCGCGTGGTTCGTCGATACCCGCGAGGAGCTGTTGCGCGCCGCCGACCTGTTCCTCGATGGGGACGTGCCGATCGAGGCGGCGCCGTCCAAGCACGCCGTCGCCCAGGGGATGTTCCTCTACGTCTATGAGCCCGGCGGCAACCGTGTCGAGGTGACGACCGGCACCCACTTCATCTACGACCCGGATTACGAGCCGATCGTCTGGACCGAGTCGGAGCGACGCCGCGGTCAGGCCTGGGGCGTGGCGACCGTCCCGACCTTCCACACCTACGGCACGCCCGATCTCTCCGGCGCTCCCCCGGGACCGCCGATCCCGCCGACGAGCCAGATCGTCGGTCCCGACGTCTGACCGGACAGACGCGAGCCTACGGTCGAAGCGCCGTCGGGCCTTCGGACCCGGAGCGCTTCAGCCGCTCGATCAGGTCGTCGAGCTTGCCCAGCCACGCGTTGTCGGAGCCCAGCTCGTCGTCCCAGAGCTGGCGCAGCTCGCTCTCGGCACGCACGCGCTCGACGGCCCCCACCGCGTGATCGGTCTCGGCTGCATGGGGCTCGTGCGGATGCTCGCCGGCCCACCGCCGGATCTGGTCGGGCAGGTCCTCGGCGCCCGCGCCCGCACACGCGGCCGACAACTCGGCCGCGGCGATCGCTGCGGACGCTGCATCGACCTCGAGGTCGCCTGCCTCGGCAAGCGCGTCATCGAGTGCCGACGCGATCAGGTCGCCCGGGTCGACCGCCTCTTCGACGAGGTAGAACCAGTCGCGAGCGGAGTCGTTCTCAAACGCCCCCGTGCCCCACTGGCTCACGAGCGCAGCGCGACCGCGACCGGTGCGACGACGAGCTCGGGCGCGGGGCCGAAGCGGCGTGCGACGGCCTGATCGATGACCGCCCAGGCGGCGTAGCAGAGCGACCCGGTGATGCCGGTGACCGCCACCAGCACCCCGGCGGCGGCGGCCGCGGCCACACCGTGGGCGCCGAGGATGAGGACTGCGGCGGCGGGCCCGATGCTCGGCCCGATCGGGAGCTGTCCGAGGGTGAACATCGCGATCAGCCAGGCCATCGCGGCGAACACCGAGACGTCGACGCCGATCGCGTGCAGCATCAGCCAGTTGCGGGCGACCTGCGCGCACACGGCGATCAGCGTGAACGTGATCATGTGACCGCGCCGTTTGCCCCGGAGGACCGCCAATCCGGCCCAGCACCCCGTGTGGCGTCGTTCCGAGAGCCTGCGCAGACCGATGACGACGCCACCCATCAGCACCACGGCGATCACCGGAACCCACCACGGAACGCCCAGCGGCGCGATCAACGTGAACGAGAACACCGCGGCGAGCACGACCTCGATCGTGATGATCGGAACCTCGGCGGCCACGAGTGCGGGGACCCGGGGCGCGCTGTTGCCCGACATCCGACGCAGCGACGCGATTCGCGCCGCCATCCCCAGCGAGCCGTTGATCACGCTCGCGAGATAGCCCACTCCGGCCGCCCGGAACAGCAGGCGGCGGGGCACCGTTCCCCCTGCCTCACGCACGCAGACGTTCCAGGCTTCGCTCCGCGTCAGCAGCGCGAGGACCTGGAGCACCACCGACACCGCCAGCAGCGAGATCGGAGCGTGGTGGAGTGCGGCGATGAACTGCCCGCGACGCCCGGCGAGCACGACTCCCAGAACGCCGGTGACCGCGAGCGCTCCGAGCGTGCTCAGCAGAAGCTTGCGGCGGATGGGTACACGCTCGCCGGCCGCGGCGCATTCCACCACCTTCGAGTCAAGCTTGAGCGCCACCGCCACCTCCACGCGTCATGCGATTTCGGAGGATCAGATGGCGCTGCCCTTCGTGGCCGCCCGCGTCGACTGGTGCTCCCGTCGATCGACCGTATCAGCGGGGTGGGGGTTTGGGAAACGGTTCCCCGCGAGTCACCCCGGATCACCGTGCTGCCCAGGCACGCAGGCTCTGAAGCGAACCCGTGTTGAGCACCTGAGCGTCGGTCGCCCAGCCTCGCCGGGCGGTATCGACCGAGAACTCCATGTTCGTCAGTCCGGCGACCGAGTGGGCGTCTGTGGAGCAGACGATCCGGGCGCCCGCCTGGAGGGCGTCGCGCACATGCTCGCCGCTCAGGTCAAGGCGTGGCGGCAGTCCGTTGACCTCGAGCGCCACTCCTCGCTCGACCGCGACCGCGTACACCTGCTCGAGATCGACGGCGCTCTCCGGCCGGCGGGTGAGGAGCCTGCCGGTCGGGTGGCTGAGGCAGCTGACGTGCGGGTTCTGGAGGGCGTCGCAGACGCGCGCGGTCATCTCCCGGGCGGCCATGCGCTGGCCGCCGTGGACGCTGATCTGGACCCAGTCAAGCGCGGCGAGCACGTCGTCGGGGAGATCGAGGCGGCCGTCGGGGAGGATGTCGCACTCGATCCCGCGGAGCACGACGAACGGCGCCAGCGCCTGATTGGCGGCCGCGATCTCCTCCCCCTGCCGCCGGACCGCGTCCGCGTCCAGTCCTTGGACCGCACCCACCGCAGGCGTGTGGTCGCAGATCGCCAGGTACTCGTAGCCGCGGTCGCGAGCCGCCCGGCCCATCTCCTCGATGCTCGCGCGGCCGTCGGACCAGGTCGAGTGGCAGTGCAGGTCGCCGCGGATCGACGCGAGCTCGAGCAGCCGTGGCGGCTCGCCCCGGAACGGGGCCTCGCGCAGCTCCGGCGGACACCAGGGGATGTCCAGCGCCTCGTAGACGGCGGTCTCGTCGGGCAACTCGGGCAGCGGCTCCAGCGCGCGCACGTAGACGTGAGTCCCTGTCGCCCGCACGATCTCGGCTCCGAACTGGTCGGGGGACGCGACGACGAGCTCCACGGCCACCCCCTCGACGGTCACACCAAGTGCGCGCCGCTCCTCGCGCTCGGCGAGCGCGACGATCTGCGGCAGCGCGGCGAACCGATCGAGAACAGGCCCGGGGTCTGGTGCCTCGCAGACGACGGACAGGTCCTCACAGAGGTCGCGTCGGCGTCGGACGTCGCCCGCCGCCCGGCCGCCCAGCGCCTCGGCGATCCCCTCGACGAGGTCGATCGCCCGGTTGAGCAGTAGGCCGGTCTGGGCCGGCGGCTCGGCGTCGCGGGCGAGCGCCCCCAGCAGGCGCGCCTCGGTCTTGGGACCCACGCCCGGAACGTCCCGCAGCCGGCCGGCGGCCGCCGCCTCGCGCAGCTGCTCGGGCGTGTGCACGTCGAGCGCCCGCGCCAGCTCGAGCGCCCGGTTGGCGCTCACCCCGAGGTAGCGCAGCAGGCCGACCAGTCCCGGGGAGAGCTCGCGCTCGAGCTCGGCGAGCTCGGCGATCTCGCCCGTCTCCAGAAGCTCGCGCAACCGCGACTCGATCCCCGAGCCGACGCCGCGCAGCTCGCGGACCCGCCCGGTTCGTACGAGCTCGGCAATCGGTACCGCCGTCCCCCGGATCCCCTCGGCTGCCCGCCGGTACGCGCGCGCCGAGTACGGGTTGGCGTCGCTCAGCTCCAGCAGCATCGCGAACGAGTCCAGCCGGTCCGCGATCTCGGCGTTCTCCACGGCAGCAGTCTCTCGCAGCGCCCCGCCCGGCGCGTGCCGAGCTCAGCGCGGACCCCAGGTCGCCGAACGCCGATCCCCGATCCAGCTGATCAGAAGCGATAGCAACGCCATGCCGATGGCGAGAACCACGCAGGTCAGGGCGACGTGGACATAGCCGCCCTTGCGCCTGGGGTCGAGGAACGGATACGGGTACCAGTGCACGATCGGCCCACGGATGAGTGAGTAGGTCAGGTACGCCAGCGGGCCCGCGAGCCAGCCGAGCGCCGCCGAGCGCGAGCCGCGCGGCCAGGGGTCGAACACGATCCAGTCGACGAGCATCACGAGCGGGACGACGCGGTGCAGGACGTCGTCGACCCACGCGGCCGTCAGCCCCACGTCCTGGTGGGCGAGCAGCGCCGCGTAGACGATCCCGGTGATCGTGATGTAGAGCGTCGCGGCTGCTCGCAGCATTGACCACCCCGGCGAGTCCGGGTCGACGAGGCTCCCGCCGAGCAGCACGGCGCAGGCGAGGATGTTGCTCTCGATCGTGAAGAAGCTGAAGAAGTGCCCGAGGTGCCGGGAGCTCGTCGCGGCGTCGATGAGCGCCGCGGCGCCAAGCAGCGCGATGACCAGCCTCGCCAGTCGCACGGCCGCTCTTCCCGACCGGGTCATCGTGCCATCAAATCAGCTGGGGGAGGGAGCGGTGCGAGCGTTGGGTGAAGCATTCGCGCGCAGCGCCGGTCGTCGCGGCAGATATGAGTCATGACGATTGAGATTTCCTGATCCGAGGCAACTGACGGCCGGTATGCTGTCCGGCGTGGAGGTCCGTGGGGTCCCGCCGCTCGCCGAGGCAACCGACGACCAGGTCGCAAGGGCCAACGCGCGCTGGTACTTCACCGGCCTTTCCGCGTCGTTGGTCGGCAACAGCGCGATGTCGCTCGTGGCCGGCATCTGGGTCAAGTCGCTCACCGGCTCGAGCGAGCAGGCGGGCTTGGTGGGGGCGTGCGTCTACGCGGCGACGCTCGTCGCCCCCCTTGCCGGCCTGATCGCCGACCGGGTGCCGCGCCGGCCGCTGCTGCTCTGCCTCAACCTGCTCGCCGCGGTCACGGTGGCGCTGCTGCTGCTCGTCCGCTCTGGGGCCGAGGCGTGGCTCGTGTTCGCGGTGATGGCCGCCTACGGGGTGGAGGCGACGGTCATGGATCCGGCGGAAGACGCGCTCTTTGCCCACATGTTCACCACCGAGTTCCGGCGACGGATCAACGGCTGGCGGCTGACGATCCAGGAGACCGGAAGGCTGGCCTCGCCGCTGCTCGGCGCCGGCCTGTTCGTGCTGCTCGGCGGCGGCGCGGTCGCCGCGCTCGACGCGGCGACGTTCGTCGTCGCGGCACTGGTCATCACGCGCCTGCGCGTCGACGAGGCCGGGGTCGCCGAGGTCGCACGTGCCGAGCCGTTCGGCCCAGCGCTGCGCGGCGGCCTCACCCATCTCCGCAGGACGCCGGGCCTGCGTGAGGTCGCCGTGGCGGCGACGCTGGTGATGGCGCTCTCCGGCGTCGGAGGGGCCGCCCAGTACAGCCTCGTCCACGATCTCGCGCAGCGTCCGGCGTTCCTCGGCGTGCTGTCGGCGCTGCTCGGCGCCGGCTCGATCCTCGCGGCGCTCTCGGCCGGCCGCCTGATCGATCGGTTCGGAGAGGCGAGCGTTGCGGTCGCCGGTCTGGCGAACTTTGCGGCGGGCGACCTGCTGCGTGCGACGGGATGGCTGCCGGCCGCGCTCTGTGGCTCGTTCGTGCTCGGCTTCGCGTTGCCGTATGTGTTCCTGGCGACGCTGAGCATCGCGCAGCGGCTCTCGCCCCAGCACCTCCAGGGACGGGTCTCGGCCGCGCTCACGCTCGCGTTGTTCGGGCCGCAGGCTCCGATGCAGGCGCTCGGCTCGCTGCTGATCTCGGACGTGGGGTACGCCACGTTGTTCGTCGCGTCTGCGGTGGTCAGTCTTGCGATCGGGGGGTGGCTGGCGGTCAGCCGATGACGCGGGGCCCTTCGCGGAGGTCCGCAATCCCCTTCCGTCGGTTTTGGGTGGCGGCAATCTACGCTCGCGCCAGATTGTTGCCAATCTTGGTGACGGGTTCCCATGATCTTGCGATCAGCACACGCCGTGCTCGGTCGCCGCGGGCGAGGAGCTGGCCGGCGCCTCCCGTCCTTCCGCCACGCGCACTCGACGTGATCCCCGACGAGATCGTTTACAATCCTCAGGTGTCACAGTGGCGGCACGGTCTCGATGATCATCGCGGTCCTCAACGCTTGGGGCTGCTCGGCGCCCGGGACTATGTGCAGTCGGTGTTCCACGGCGTCGTGGTGGTGATCGCGGTGGTGCTCTCGCGGCTGGTCAACAGGGGTCGTGTCGGCGTCAGCTGAGACACCGGGCGCGCACCCGGTGCCCACCGCGCGCGCTCGGGAGGCGGTGCGCGGCGGCTTTGACCCGCACGTCCACGTCGCGCCTGACTTCGCCGAGCGCCGGATCAGCGACCTGCAGCTGGCGGCGCGCTGCGAGGAGGTCGGGCTCGCCGGGTTCGGCCTGAAGTCGCACTACACCGCGACGCACGAGCGGGCCGCGGTCGTCACCGCCGCCCATCCCGGCATCCGGGCGCTCGGCACGATCACCCTCAACCACGCGGTGGGGGGCCTGAACGCGACCGCGGTCGAGGTCGCCGCCCGCCAGGGGGCGCGGATCGTGTGGCTGCCGACGGTCAGCTCGCCCCATGAGTTCCAGGAGGTGCAGGACACTGATCCCGACGGACGCGTCCCGGTCTGGGTGCGCTTCGAACTCGAGCTCCGGGCGGCCGGTGTCCGACCCGGGCCGGTGCCGGTGCTCGACGAGGCCGGGCGCCCGTTGCCGGCGCTGCTGGAGGTCCTCGAGGTGGTCGCCCACCACGGCATCGTGCTCGCGACCGGCCATCTCTCCCAGGTCGAGATCGTCGCGGTCGTCGACGCGGCGGTCGACGCCGGGGTGGAGACGATCGTCGTCACGCACCCCGAGTTCCCGTCGCAGTCGATCCCGCCCGCCGTCCAGCGCGAGCTCGCCGACCGCGGCGCGCTGATGGAGCGTGCGTTCACGACGCCATACACCGGGAAGTGCACCTGGGAGGCGGTGTTCGAGGCCACTCGCGCCGTCGACGCCGCCCGCACCGTGTGGGGATCGGATCTCGGCCAGGTGTTCAACCCGCCGGTGGAGGACGGCCTGGCGATCATGGCCGACCGCTTCCTCGAGGCCGGGTTCAGCGAGGAGGAGATCCGGCTGATGGCCGTCGAGAACACGCGTCGACTCGCGGGCGCCGACTGAGCCCTCCGCGGCGTCCGGTCAGTAGGATCGCCGCGAATGAGGTCGTGGCCCCGCTCAGCTCGTCGACGCGTGGCCGCGACGATCCTCGCTGCCGGGGTGGCGAGCTCGGTGGTGGCCTGCGGCGGCTCCTCGTCGTCCGGAGGCGGCGGGGCATCGACCGCGACGAGTTCGTCCGGCGCGACGTCACCCGCCGCGACTTCGACCGGCGCCACCGCGACCTCGACGGACCCGAGCACCTCGGCGCACACCTCCAGCACGAGCGCGGGCGGCGGGTCGGGATCGTCCTCTGCGGCGGGCCTGAAGGTGTTCATGAGCGCAGGCTGCGGCTCCTGCCACACGCTCGCCGCCGCCCATGCGACCGGCGACGTCGGTCCCAACCTCGACGAGCTGAAGCCCTCCGAGGCGCGCGTCGCCCATCAGGTCACGGGCGGCGGCGCGGCCATGCCGAGCTTCGCCGGCAGGCTCTCCAAGGCGCAGATCGCGGCCGTCGCCAAGTTCGTCGCCTCGGCCGCCGGATGACGGTTGAGATCGAGGATCCGCGGCTGGCGCCGCTGGTCGACCCGGCGGCGGAGCTGCGCCGGCTCTGGACCGGCGGGGAGTGGACGGAGGGGCCGGTCTACGTCCCCGCAGAGGATTGCGTCTACTGGAGCGACATCCCGAACGACCGCGTGCTGCGCTGGAGCGAGCCGGACGGGGCCTCGGTCGCGCTGCACCCGGCCGGCTACTCAAACGGGCACACGCTCGACCAGGAGGGCCGGATCGTCCGCTGCGAGCACGGCGGCCGGCGGGTGAGCCGGGCCGAGCACGGCGGCACGCTGACCACGATCGCCGACCGCTACGCGGGCGGCCGGCTCAACTCGCCCAACGACGTTGTCGTCAAGTCCGACGCCACGATCTGGTTCACCGATCCGCCCTACGGCATCGTCTCCGACCGCGAAGGCCACAAGGCCGACTCCGAGCAGGCCGGCTGCTTCGTCTTCCGCTTCGATCCGGCGGACGGGTCGCTCACGGTCGTCAGCGACGCGCTCCAGGACCCGAACGGGCTCGCCTTCTCGCCCGACGAGTCGATCCTCTACGTCTCCGACACGTCGGCGGACCGGATCGACGGCGGCAACCATCACCTGTTCGCGTTCGACGTCGTCGACGACGGCACGCGGCTTGAGCGCCGGCGCGTGTTCGCGGTCTGCGATCCAGGCCTGTTCGACGGGTTCCGCGTCGATGTCGACGGCAACGTCTGGACGTCGGCGTCCGAGAGCGTGGAGATCTACGGGGCCGACGGGGTGCGGCTCGGCCGGATCCCGGTGCCCGAGGTCGTCTCCAACTGCACGTTCGGCGGGCCGTCCGGCACGACGCTGTTCATCACCGCGACGCGCTCGCTCTACGCGTTGACGGTCGCCACCACCGGCGCGACCTTCGTCCCGCCCGGAGCCGGCTCGCCCAGGTAGTACCCCTGGCCGTAGCCGCAGCCGAGCGCGCGCAGCAGCTGCATCTGGCGCCGGCTCTCGATCTCCTCGGCGACGACGCGGACGCCGAGGCTGGCGGCGAGCGCGATGATCATGCGCACGAACGGGCGGCTCGTCCCGTGGGGCTCGATGTCGTCGACGAAAGGCCGGCCGAGCTTGAGCCAGTCCAGCGGCAGACCGCGCAGTTGGCTGAGTGACGAGTAGCCGGTGCCGAAGTCATCGAGCGCCAGCTGGACGCCGAGGCCGCGGAGCTGCTGGAGGATCGCCACGCAGCGCGCCGGGTCGGTGAGCAGGACGCTCTCGGTGATCTCGAGCACGAGCCGGTGGGGATCGAGGCCGCTCTGCTCAAGCGCCGAGTGCACGCCGGGCAGGAAGCCGTCGTCTCGGAGCTCGATCGGAGAGATGTTCACGTGCACCGCGGGAGCTTGCCCGCCGTCGGCCTCCCAGGTCTGGGCCTCGCGGCAGGCGCGGTGCAGGATGCGGCGGCCGAGCGGCACGATCACCCCGAGCTCCTCGGCGACGGGGATGAACGAGGTGGGACCGATCATCCCGCGCGGCCCGTCGATCCAGCGCACGAGCGCCTCCTGCGCGGTGAGCGCACCGGTGTTCATGTCGACGATCGGCTGGTAGTACACCGAGAACGCGTCCCGCTGGGTGGCCTCACGCACGCGCCGGCGCAGGCCGTGCTGGTGGAGGACCGAGACCTCCATCCCGGACTCGAACAGCTGGTACCCGGCGCGCTTGGCCTGCTTGGCGCGGTACATCGCCAGGTCGGCGTTGCGGATCAGCTGCTCGGAGGTCATCCCGTCGGTTTCGCCGAGCGCGATCCCGATCGAGACCCGCACCAGATGCAGCTCGCCGGCGATCGAGAAGCGCTCCTCCATTCGCCCGTCGATCCGCTCGGCGATGTCGACCGCCTGGGACTGGGTGGCGCCGTCCTGGAGCAGGATCGCGAATTCGTCGCCGCCGAGCCGGGCCAGGGTGTCGGTCGGCCGCACGCAGTCGCTCAGCCGTCCGGCGATCGCGTTCAGCAGCTCGTCGCCGGCCGCGTGGCCGAGCGTGTCGTTGACCATTTTGAACTCGTTGACGTCGATGAAGATGACCGCGGTGCCGTCGCCGGCGCGTGCGAGCGCGCCGTCCAGGCGCTCGGAGAACAGCGAGCGGTTGGCCAGGCCGGTGAGCGGGTCGTGCGACGCCTGGTGCTCGAGCTCGGACTGCAGCATCCGCAGCTGCCACACCGTGTGGCCGAGGCGATCGTTCTCCAGGGCGACGCTGGTGTTGGCGGCGAGCGTCTCGAACAGCTTCACGTCGTCGGCGCCGTAACGCTCCACCACGCCCGAGGGGTCGCCGAGCGCGATCGCGCCGATGCAGCTGTGCTCGCCCTGGAGCGTGGCGAACAACCCGTCGCCGATGCCGCGCGAGCGCAGGTAGTCCCTGAGCAGCGGATCGCTGATCTCACGCGCCGCGCAGGCCGCCGGCGCATCGCTGATCGCCTCGAGCAGCGGACCGGCGGTGTCGGTTCCGAGCGGCTCGAGCAGAGTCGCGCTGCCCTCGGCCTCAACGGTCGTGCGCAGCGCCTCTTCGCCGTCGGGCGAGAAGAAGATGATCTCCGCGGACTCGGCCCGGAACGCCTCCAGCGAGCGGGTGAGCAGGCTCTGAAACGCCTCGCCCGTACCCGCGGAGATAGACAGCGCGCGGGCGGTCTCGTAGAGGAACTCCAGCCGCCCGTGCCGTGCGCGCTGGGCGGCGTAGGCGCGCATCGTCACGAACATCGCGAGCACCGGAACCACGAGCAGCACCGCCGTCCGCCAATCGTTCTCCACCAACCGGGCGGCGCAGAGCCCGATCGAGGTGTTGGCGAGCGTGACCGTGAGATCCGTCCGCATCGAGGAGACGATCCGATCGAGGGTGAGGCGGCCCTCCGACAGCGAGACCGCGACGGTGATCATCAGCACCGCACACGCGGAGGCGGCCGTCGCGGCGGCGGCCGCCGCCAGCCAGATCATCGGATCCTGGGTCGATGCGCTGCCACTGATCGCGTGGAAGGTGACCACTGCCAGGCAGCCACCGAGCGCGAACTCCGCGGCGTTGAACGCGAGGCGGACCGCCGGCAGGCGAAGGATCAGGAGCGCGCACGCGCGACCGACCGTGTACGCGATCACGACCGTCCAGCCGCCCGAGTAGAGCAGCGCGAACACGAGCGGGATCTCGCCGAGCGACATCGAGTGCGAGCTGCGGCGGAAATGGACGTGCACCACGAGGTGCTCGGCCACCGCGAAGCCGATCGCCAGCGCCCACACGGGGAGGCGCATCGGGGACGGGACCGGCTTGAGCGCGCCGACTCCGCCGACCGTCAGCAGGAGGGCGGCTCCCGCGAGCATCGCCGCGCTGAGCAGCCAGATGCTCAGCTCCCCGCGCGCGAGGCCGCGGATGAGCGTGCGCCGTCGCGGCGCGCTCAGCGCGCCGTCCCCAGTCACGGTGTGACTCATGTGCTACCGCCAGCTGGCGGCATCCGGCTGCGCGACGCCGCCCAAGTCGCTGGGGTCCGTCGAGCCGGTGCTGTCGGTTGCCGACGTGTCATCCGTGGTCGAAGTGCTGGTGTCCGTTGAGCTCGTGTCGTCCGTCGAGCTCGTCGCCGGCGTCGCGACGGAGTTCGCCGAGCTGTCGTCGGTCCCTGCCGCGGAGGGGTCGGTCGTCGCGCTCGGGTCGGTGGCGGGGGTGGAGGAAGTATCGGCGGGCGTCGTGGCGGTGGTTGCCGTCACGGGGGTCGCGGCCGTGCTCTGTGAGGTGTCGTCGGCGCGTGCGAGCCCCGGCATGGCGAGGGCCAACGCGGTGGCGAGGGCGACGATTGCAGGGACGATCCAGCCGTGGACGCGATTCCGATGCAAGAGGGTCATGGCATTCCGTTCCTTCGACGAGGGCAGCATTCACGACCTCCACTCAGGTCGCTCTCCATCTACAAACCCGTGTCGGCAACCACGGGAAAAGCTTGAGCGCCGGCGCTCAGATTCCGTAGTAACTACGGATCGGTGCCAGCGAGTGAACGTGAGCTTGCCGACGGTTTGATGAGCTTTGACCAGGACCAAGGTGCAGGTCGATCTGTCGACTTTGCAGCGGTTGGGGCCCGTGGACGGGCGCCGGAGCGACCGGGCTGAGCTCAGCCCGCGAGCGTCGGCGGAGCCGGCGAGACGGGCTCGGCGTCCTGGACCGGTATCCCGGAGCGAACGCGCCGCGCAATCGGCAGCCCGCACAGCGTCACGCCCGACAGCAACAGGAACGCCGCCACCGGGGCCCCGCTCACCAGGCCCACCGCGACCGCCACGATCAGCCCCCCAAGGTTGCCCATCAGCAACAGGATTCCCGTGGCGACGCCCCCGGCGCTGCCCATCCGCCGCTCAGTGAGCTCCAGGATCACCGGCAGCGCGGCGAGCAGCAGGAACCCGACCGCCGCGATCGCCACGAAATCGAACGCGGCGACCGCATGGGCGATCGACAGCAGCGCCATCGCGATCGCCACGCACACGACCGTCAGAGTGAGATAGCCGCGCTGGGCCCCACGGCGCGCGACGATCGGGGGGTTGATCGCGCAGCCCGCGACGCCTGCCAACAGCATCCCGGCGAGCATCAACCCCGCGGCGGTCGAGGAGATGTGGTCGTGGTGGAGGATCGGCTGCAGGTAGGTGCTGACCGCGACGAACACGCCGACGCCGACGAACATGATTCCGGACAGCCAGCGGACCATCGACACGCTCCAGGCCGCGCGCAGCTCGGCCAGTCCCGCTCCGGCGGCCGGCCCGGACTCGGCGGGTGGCGTACGGAGCCCGACGGCGAGCGTGAGCAGCGCGGCGCAGCCGATCCCGGCTTCGACCGCGAGCAGCAGCGTGATGCCGTGCCGCGCCTCGAGCGCCGGTCCCAGCACGAGTGCGACGATCGCGCCGAGGAACTGGGCGGCGGACCCGATCGCGATCCCAACTGCGCGCTGCGACGGCGGGAGGTAGCCGGTGGCGATCTTCGTGATCGCGTTGAGCACGAGCGGCTGGGCGCAGGCGCCGATCACCTGCCCCGCCATCGCCCAGCCGTACGTGGGCGAAACGAGGCGCACGACGCCACCGAGCGCCGCGAGCATCGCGCCGAGCATGAGCGTCGAGCGAAACCAGCGGTCCAGCGCGAGCCCGGCGGGGAGCGCGATCAGGACATAGAGCAACGGGAACACGTTCGCCAGCCAGCCGATCGCGTCCTTGGAGACGCCGTAGTCACGCGCGACGTCGGTGTCGATCGGCGCGAACGTGAGCCACAGCAGCTGGGTGACGAGCACGACGAGCGCGAATGCGATCACCACCGCCCATTCGGCCGGCTGGGCCTCCGGATCGGAGATGGTCGGCTCCAACACGGATTCGGCGGACACGCCGTCAATCATTGCCGACAGTCTCCAGGCGCTCGGTGACATACGCCCGCAGCGCGTGCGTCCCCTCGGCGAGCAGCAGCGGGTCTCCGTCGCGGTCGACCCGAAACGCCTCGCGCAGCACGCCGTCGCCGAGCAGCGTGACCACCCGCGCGACCATTGGGAGCAGCTCCGCGTCCGACGCCGGGTGGGTGACCTCGAGGATCCGCTGCACCGATCCCGCCACGCGCTCGCGGCTCGGCCGCGTCGCTTCGCGCAGGAGCGCCGTGCGGAGCTCCCCGAACCACAGCGCGAGGAACCCCGGCCGCGCCCGGAACCCCCCGGCGAGCGCCGCGAACGCCTCGCCGATCGGGTCGGGCAGCGCGCCAGCCTCGGCGCGGTCGGCGATCGCCGCGACCAACTCTGAGAGCTCGCTCCAGTGGCGCAACGCGAGCGCGAGCGCGATCGACTCCTTGTCCGGGAACCAGTGGTAGAGCGATCCGATCGAGACGCCGGCCGCCTCGGCGACCGGGCGGGTGCCGAGCACGCCGTCGCGGGCCAGCACCGCGTCGGCGGCGTCGAGGATCCGCTCGACGCGCTCTCGGGCACGGCGCTGGGTCGGCAGGCGCCTCAGCGATTCCTCGGCGATTGCGGACACCCGGCGCGCGCTCTCCTGGGGGTTAGATGACCGTCCCGGACGCGACGAGCTCCTGGGCGTCGCGCAGCGTGAAGGTCCCGTGGTCAGAGCCGAGCCCGCCCGCGACGAAGCCCGCCGTCGCGCAGCCGAGCGCGGCCGCGTCGCGGCGCGCGAGCCCGAGCGAGAGGCCGCGCAGGAAGCCGGCGGAGAACGCGTCCCCGCAGCCGGTCGTGTCGACGACGTCGACCGCGAACGCGGGGACCCGCTCCACGCCCGACGCGTCGGCGACGAGGGCGCCGCGCGCGCCGTCGGTGACAGCCACGCAGCCGACGCCGCGCTGAAGCAGCGCCCGGCAGCCGTCCTCGAGGTCGGCGGCGCCCGACAGTCCGAGCACCTGCTCGGCGTTGGGGAGCAGATAGTCGAGCTCTGGCAGCGCGGCGCCGATCCAGTCGATGATGTGGGCGGCCTGGTCGCCGGGCGCGAGCAGATCGGCGGAGGTCACCGTCGCGCGGGCGCGGGCGTGGCGCAGGATCTTGGCGGCCTCCTCGCCGCCCATGAACTCCGGAGCGCCCAGATGCAGGTAGTCGGCCTCCGCGATCGCGTCCCAAGGCGCGTCCTGCGAGTTGTAGGTGCCATTGGCGCCGATCACGTGGAACGCCGGGCGTGAACCGTCGGGCCGGATCGGCAGCACGCTCGCGGAAGTCTGCACCCCGTCCCGGCGGACGAGCAGGCCGGTGTCGACGCCGGCCTGGCCGAGCATCGAGACGAGCACGTCGCCGAGCGCGTCCGAGCCGATGGCCCCCGCCGAGCGCACCTCGGCGCCGAGCTTGGCGAGCGTCACCGCGGTGCCGCCGGCCGTGCCCGCGGGGGTGAGCCGGATCTCCTCCACCAGCTGGCCGCCCTGGCCCTCGGGGATCGACTCGATCGGCCGTGCGAGCGTGTCGACGACGTGCACGCCGAGTGTGATCACGCGCATCCGGTCAGGCCTCCTGCTCGTGGGGACGGGTCGTTCCGTAGCCGCTGCGCACGACGGTCTCGATCACCGCCGCGAGGTCGGCCTCGCTGAGCGTCCGCGGCGTCCCGATCGAGGCGGCGCGCCAGTAGACGGTGCACGCCCACTCGAGCAGGTGTGCGTTCTCGACCGCGGCGGCCAGGTCGTGGCCGTGGGTGATCGCCCCGTGGTTGGCCATCAGCGCGGCCAGGCGGCCCTCCAGGGCGGTGACCGTCGCCTCGGCGAGTTCGGGAGAGCCGAACGTGAAGTAGGGAACGACCGGCACCGGTCCCCCGAGCGCGAGCATCTGGTAGTGAACGCACGGCAGCTCGTCGAGCACGCAGGAGAGCGCGGTGGCGAGCGGCGCATGGGTGTGCACGACAGCGCCGGTGTGATGACGCGCGTAGACCCCGAGATGCAGCCCGGCCTCGCTGGTTGGCGCCAGCGGACCGTCGACGACGGTGCCGTCGAGGTCGACGACCGTGATGTGCGCCGCGGTGAGCTCGGCCAGCCGCGCGCCGGTGGGCGTGATCGCGACCAGATCGGAGACGCGCTCTGACACGTTGCCGGCGGTGCCGTGGACGAGGCCGGCATCGGCGAGGCTGCGCGAGGCGGCGGCGACCCGCTCGCGCGCCGCAGTCAGCTCGGGCTCGAGGGCCATGGTCACGGCGTGCCTCGCCCGGGTTCGGTGGCCACGATCTCGGCCAGACGGGTCATCGAGCGCTGCATCATTCCACGCAACTCCCCCTGCTGGAGCGAGTCGATCCGCCGCCCGATCGGGCCGAGTGCGGGCCGGTAGCGGTTGCGCCAGGTGAGTCGCGTCTCGCCGCCGGGCCCGTCCTCCAGTTCGAAGATCGACTCGAGGCCGCTGACGAGCGGCATGCCGATGCCAGTGTCCCGCCGATAGCGCGGCGGATCGATCTCCGCGACCCGCCAGGTGGTGTGTGCCGGGATCGGGTGGGTGGGCCAGGATCTGTGGCCGACCTCCTTGTAGAGGCCCCCGAGCACCGCCTCCCCGTGGTGATAGGTCACCTCCAGGCAGGTCTCCACCCACTCGGCGTAGCGGCCGGTGTCCGACAGGATCGCCCAGACGTCGTCGATCGGTGCCTGGATGGCGAGCGTCTCGGCGACATCGGTCGGTGGGTGCGCCCGAGTCACAGCAGCTGCTCCACGTCGCGGGCGGCTCGACGCCCGGAGCTGACCGCGCCGTCCATGAAGCCGTTCCAGTGCCGCGCGGTCTCGGTCCCCGCCCAGTGGACGAGACCGTGGGGCACCGCGCGGCTGTGGCCGAAGTCGACCAGCGTGCCCGGACCCGGGATCGACGTCGGTCCGCCGCGGGTCCACGTCTCACTCACCCAGTCGGTCTCGAAGTAGTCACGTGCCTTGAGCGCGCGCGGGCCGAACGCCCTGGCAAAGCAGTGCAGCACCGCGCGACGGCGGGCGTCGGGGGAGACCGGCGCCCACCAACGCCAGTCCTCGCCGCCGAGGAATCCCATGAGCACGCCGGGGGTGCCCTCGGGCGGGGTCTTGTCGAAGATCGAGCGGATCGGCGTCCCGTCGCGCAGCGCCGCCATCCCGCACAGTCCGTCCTCGCGCCAGAACGGTGTGTCGTAGACGGCGTCGCACTTCATCAGCGTCCCGAACGGCAGGCGCCGCAGCAGTGCGTCCTGCGCCGGCGGGAGTGCCGGATCCCAGATGATCTCCGAAGCCAGCTGCGGCGGGACGGCCACGATCGCGTGCTCGGCGGTCCAGGTGCCGGCGTCGCAGTGCACGAAGACCGAGCCGTTCTGCTCGATCCGCCGGACCGGTGCATCGAGCACCACGCGCTCGCCCAGCTCCTCGGCGAGCTTGAGCGAGATGAGCTGGCTGCCGCCGACCAGGCGCGCCTCCTGGGCGCCCCCCTCCATCGCGATCCCGCGGTCGAGGTTGCCCGGATGGGTCTCGTCGCCCATCATCGCGATGTACCAGAGGCTGAACAGCAGCGAGACGTCGCGCGCCTCCGCGCCGAACGCGGAGCTGAGGAAGACGTTGAACCACTCGAGCGCGCCCGGTCCGAGCCCGGTGGTCGTGCGCCGCAGCCAGCTCTCGAAGGTGATCGAGTCCCAGGCGCGGGCCTTCGGGTGGTTCCACGGGGCCTCGAGCGGGATCTGCCGGCACAGCTGGTTGACCCGGGCCATGGCGAGGCCGAGCCCGGGGAGCGCGAGCAGATCCGGCGGCACGTCGCCGTGGTAGCGCTTGACGCGTCGTCCGTGTACGAACACCTGATCGCCGGTGATGCCGGCCGGAAACGTCTCGATTCCGAGCTCGCGGGCGAGCCCCAGCACGTGGACCTGAGTCGGGCCGACGTACGCGCCGCCGGCCTCGACGACCGCGCCGCCGCCGATCTCGTGGTTGAGGGTGCGCCCGCCGACGCGCGGGCGCGCCTCGAGCACGACCACCGAACGACCGGCGCGGCTGAGCTCTCGTGCCGCGGTCAGTCCGGCGAGCCCGGCGCCGACGACGGCGACATCCACCCGTCGCGGTGGCGGCGTGGGCTCGGCGGCGGACTCCATGACGGAGCCATCACACCATGAACCGAACCTGAGTTCAACTACGAATCGAGCGGCGCGTCCGCCCGCTCGAACTGCGGCGGCAGCGACGGAGGTGCCGTCTCGTCGCTGACCACACGGTTGCGGCCGGCGCGCTTGGCACGGTAGAGCAGCTCGTCGGAGCGGGCGAGCAAGGTGGCCCGGGTATCGGAGGCGCCCGGAGAGCTCGTCGCCAGGCCGACGCTGATCGTCGGCGCGATCGTCGACGGCACCCCCTTCCAGCGGTGCGCGGCGACGTGACGCCGCAGCCGCGAGAGCGAGCCGACGGCTTCGGTGGCGCTGACGCCGGGGGCGACGATCACGAACTCCTCGCCGCCGAGCCTGACCGCGAACCCGTCGGGCGACATCTGCTGCGCGTGGTCGGCGAGGATCTCGGCCAGCTCGCGCAAGATGGAGTCGCCGGTCTCGTGCGAATGCTCGTCGTTGACGCGCTTGAAGTGATCGATGTCGAGCATCGCCAAGGCGAGGTCGCAGGTCCCGACCAGCTCGCCCAGACGGTCCTCGAGGTGTCGTCGGTTATACATCCCGGTCAGCGGGTCGCGCACCGACAGCTCCTGGTAATACCGGCGCTGGTCACGCTCGCGCTGGGCCGCGTAGATGCTCTGCAGCACCGCGGCCCGCCGCTCGCTCTCGTGGCGTTCGAACTGGGCGCGCTCCTCGACCAGCCGTCGCAGCCTGCGGTAGGCGCGCCGGTAGTCGCCGCGCTCGGCGTCGATCTCGGCCAGCGCGTCCAGCGCCTCAAGCGCGAACTCGGGGGTCTTGGTGGCGAGCGCCTCCGAGCGGCCGTGCCGGAGCAGGTGGGCGGCGGCGTCCAGGCGACCCTGCCGACGGCGCACGGCGGCCAGATGGATCCGCAGTGCCGCAGCGCTGTCGGGCTCAACGTGGTCCGTGTGGGTGAGCCCGAGCTCGAGCAGCCGCTCGGCCTCCTCCACCTCGCCGTTGGCGAGACGCAGCCAGCCCATCGTGTCGAGGTCCGCCGCCGAGGGGATGGCGCGGCCCTCGGCGACGAGCGCCGTCATCTCATCCATCAGCTCGTAGGCGCGCGGCCGTCCCTCCTCGCACTGATGGGCGGTCCACGCGAAGTTGTTGAGCACCAGCAGCAGGACGTCGGGGTCGCCCAGCGCGCGGGCGCGGCGCAGGCTGTCCTCCAGCAGCTCCAGGTCGATTCCTCCGGCGCGGTCGTAATTGGTGAGCATCGCGAGCACCATGTGGTGCTCGACGTGCCAGTGAGCGGGGCAGCTCGCGTCGAGCAGCCGGACGCCCTCGTTGGCCGCCTCCAGGCTCTGCGTGCGCAGCCCGATCCGGTCCCAGTTGGAGGCGAGGTAGAACTGGGTGCGCCCCTCGATCGTCGGCTGGCCCTCGGAGCGCGCGCGCTCGAGCATCGTGCGCTGCAGCTCGATGGCCCGGTCGATCTTCCCGACGCGTCCGTGCCGGTCGGCGATCAGCAGCTCGGCGCGCGCGCGTGTATGCGCGTCACCTTCGGCCAGTGCTCGGTCCCGCAGCTGCTCGGCGCGTTCCAGGAGTCCATCGAGCCGGACGTTGATCGCGATCTCAAGCGCCGTCGCCTGCTCGGCGGCGGACGGTTGTTGGACGGGGGCGTCGAGTGTTGACACCTGGGAGCCATCGGTCCCGCCCGCTCGCCGCTTGAGCGCACAGGCCGGCGCTCGACGACTCGTCAATGCTGCCGATTGAAATGTGTCAGCCGACTGTGGCTGCGGTCCCGGGCGACCGCTGCGTCGTACGCCGCGTATGGCCCGTCGTGGCGCAGATGCTCCGCGGGTCCGGTGATGTGGAAGTCCGCGTGACGCACCAGGCTGACCGCGCGCGCGGGCCAGAACACGGCGGTTGGCGGGGCGCCGCGGCCGCAGCCGCGCGTGTCGCCGGCCGATCCGCCCGGGTTGGTGAACCAGAGGAAGCCGTCGACGTCGGTGTCGCCGGTCTGCACCGACAGCGGGCCGAGGCCGCGGCCGGGCGGGTTGCACAGCTTCTCGTTGCCGAAGTCCTTACGGGAGGTGGGGAGGAGCGGGCCCTGGCCGTTCTCACCGGTGTTGACGACGAAGTGGGCGCCACCGAGCCTTGAGGAGATCGCCTGTCCGTAGGCCACCTCCTTGGTCGTCCAGTCGAAGTGGGTCGAGTTGACGAAGAACCCCTGCGCCTGAGCGACGCCCGCGCGGCGCAGCAGCGAAGCGGTGCGCTCGACCGACACCGCGTCGGCGGCGCCGGCGTCCATGTAGACGACGGCGTGGGGCAGCGTCTCGAGCGTCTGCACGGCGTCGCGGAGCTCCAGCAGCCGGTCCTCTAGCTTGACCCGCTTGTGGAGCATGCACTGCGTGGTGATGAGCGAGTCGAGCTCCAGGAACACGACGACGTGGAAGTTGCCGATGCCCTTGGCCAGCCCTCGGATCCAGCGCTGGTAGCGCTTGATGAATTGGGGACTGCTCGTGTCCCGTCCGCAGTCGCCGTGTACCAGCGAGTAGGTCGACAGTTGGACGACCGTGTTCGGCTGGTGGGCCTCGACGTTCTCCAGGAAGCGGGCGACGGTGTGGGCCGGGTAGGCGGGCGTGTTCCAGAAGTAGAACCGGTGCACGCCGGGCTGGTCGGCCAGGAACTCGAGCGAGTTGTACCAACCGTGGTTGCGATGGCGGTAGCGGTGCGCCGAGGTTCCGGCTGGCGACCTGAGCCCCTCGATCCAGAACGGCGCCTCGGTGAGCGGGTCGGTGGCCGCGGCCGAGGTGTCCTGCGCGACCGGCGGCGCAAGCCCGTCATAGCCGAGCAGGTCGGCCGGGTCCTTGGCGTCGAGCGGGTCATCGCGCAGAATCGTGATCCGCGAGTTCACCGGGCCGTGGCGGTATCGCCTACCCGTCGCGTCACACAGCCGGTCGGGGTCCGAACCGTAGATGTAGGCCATCGCATACACCGGGCTCGCGTTCATCCCGCGGTCGATGATCCGCACGTCGAACGTCGCACTCGCCTGCCCGGGCTGCATGACGAGGTAGGTGTTCGGAACGGTGTCGAGATCCAGCCCCGGCTGCGAGTCGAGATGCCGCACGCCGTAGCGGATCTGCTCCTGGCCGGTGGTGTTCGTGCGATCGATCGTGATCTGCAGCTCACCCTGGCTCTCGTGAACGGTGTAGGAGGTCTGGTTCAGGAAGACGCAGCCCGAGCTCGCGGCTCGGGCGGGTCCGCCGGCCACCGCGCAGAGCGCCGCCAGCAGGACGAGAAGCATGAGTGCACGAGCGAGTGGGCGGGCCATGTGGGGTGGTACTTCTCCGTTCTGGGCCAGTGACGCACCGAGGAACGGGATTTTGTGGGAACACGCGGGTCAGCCGATGCAAAAGCTGCGCAGCAGCGCTCACCCGGCGTCCGCGGCCGCCTCACTACCGACCAGATCCTGCACGGACTGCGCCCCGACCGAACGCACGCGCTCCGACAGCCCGCGGTTGACCGCTGCCGGCCAGCCCGGCCCCCCGTACACGAAACCGGTGTAGGCCTGCACGAGCGTCGCTCCGGCGCGGATCCGCGCCAGCGCGTCGTCCGGGCCCTCCACACCTCCGACCGAGACCAGCACCAGCCGGTCGCCGACCCGGGCCCGCACGCGGCGCAGCACCTCGAGCGAGCGGCGCTTCAGGGGCGCGCCGGAGACGCCGCCCGGCCGCGCGGTGAGCGCCTCCGGCGACGCCAGCCCGGCCCGTGAGATCGTCGTGTTCGTGCACACCAGGCCATCGAGTGAGAGCTCCAGCGCCACGTCGGCGATCGCATCGACCGCCTCGTCGTCGAGGTCAGGCGCGATCTTGACCAGCAGCGGGGGGCGGGCGCCGCACTCGTCGAGCGCCGCGCGGACGGACCCGACCAGTCCCCGCAGCACGTCGACCGCCTGGAGGTCCCGCAGCCCGGGGGTGTTCGGGGAGCTCACGTTGAGCACGAGCAGATCGGCGTGCGGCGCGAGCAGCGTCACCGAGCGACGGTAATCCGCCTCGGCGTCGGTCGCCACCTTGGAGCGACCGATGTTGACCGCGACCAGCGTGTCTCTCGGCCGTCGCAGGCGGAGTGCGGCCGCTTCGGCGCCGTCGTTGGGGAAGCCCATGCTGTTGAGCAGCGCGCGGTCGGCGGGGAGGCGGTGGATCCTCGGCCGCGGATTTCCCGGCTGCGGCTCGGCGGTCACGGTTCCGATCTCGACGTAGCCGAAGCCGAGCGCTCCGAGCGCCTCGAACCAGTCGAGGTTCTTGTCAAGGCCGGCGGCGACGCCGATCGGGCTCGGGAACTCATGCCCGAGCGCATGGACTCGGAGCCTCGGATCGGGAGATCCGGTTCCCGCCAGCGCGCGCAGCAGCGCGAGCACCGGGCCGGGAGCGGTCCGGCCGAGAGTGCCGAGTGTGCGGGCGGTCAGCACGTGGACCGTCTCGGCGTCGAGACGCGAGAGCACGCGGCCATAGAGCAGGCGGTAGAGCATCGGGATCCGAGTTCTATCTGGTCCGCCAGCGGGCAGAAGCTGGCACGATGATGACGATGCAACCCTCCCGACTCCTCGCCGCGCTGCTCGCCGTCTGCGCGGTGGCGGTTGCCGGGTGCGGTGGCACGGCGATCCGCCACGTGACCACGACGATCACGCGAACGTCGTCGAGCGCGCCGACGACGCCGACGGTCGCCGGCGAGACGACCGCGGGCGGCGACAGTGGAGGTGCCGCGGTGGCGCCCAAGGCGCCCAACGCCGCTCATCGGCACGGGTCGGCGATCGCCGACCACTCGCCGCAGGCGGTCCTGCGCGCGGCCGCCAATGCGCTGCGTCACGTCCAGAGCTACTCGATGCACGCGGCACTCCGTCAGAACGGTCTGCGCACGGTCGTCAACCTGGCGGCGGCGTCCAACCACCGCTACGTGGCGTCGACGACGGTCGGTCGCTCGAGCTTTGAGCTGATCGTGCTCTCCCCCCGGGTCTACCTGCGGGCAAACCGGCGGTTCTGGCTGGGGCAAGCCGGGCGCTCGGCGACGGCCCGGGCGCGAGCGCGGCGGCTCGCGGGGCGCTGGCTGACCCTGCCCGGCCACAGCGGGCGGTCGCTCACCCACTCGCTCGGCACGCTCGCGCCGGGAACGCTCGCCCGGTGCCTGACCGAGGATCACGGCCGGCTCACCATCGAGCGTGGCCGGCCGATCATCGATCATCGCCGGGCGATCATCGTCCGCGACGCCGGAAACGCCCCCGGCGCCACGCCGAGCACGATCGCCATCGCCGCCGGTGGGGTGCACTATCCGCTGCGCTACGTGGCGACCGGGCCGACCCGCCGCGGCGGACGCGCCGATGTCTGCAACAACGGCAAGGGCGGGGGCGCGACGGGTACGATCAACCTCGGACGGTTTGGCAACGCGCCGTCCATCCAGCCGCCGTCCAGGGCACAGACCGGGCCGTCCGTGGCCGCCTGACACGCCCAAACGCTGGGATTGGGCGCCGCTTCTCAAGAACGGATCCAGGCGGACCGATGCGCGAGACATGAGCACGGGCCGCGAACGTTTGGCCGGAGTCGTCGTCGCCGACGCGACGCAGCCCGGCTTCCCGCTGCTCTACGTCTCTGAGGGCTTCCAGGAGCTCACCGGCTACACCGCCGCCGAGGTGCTCGGCGGACCGTGCAGCGTGCTGCAGGGCCCCGAGACCGACCCCCGGGCCGTCGACGTCATGCGCCGTGCGCTCGCGGAAGGCCGCGACGCGTACGTGACGCTCATCAACTACCGCCGCGACGGAACGCCGTTCTGGAACGAGATCGCCCTGGCGGCCGAGTTCGACGAGCAGGGTGAGGTCGTCCGGTACCTCGGCGTGCAGAAGGACGTGAGCACGCGCATCACCGGACGTCGCCGTGGCGAGCGCACCTCGCGCGTCGACCCGCTCACCGGCCTGGCCAACCGCGCCGCGCTCCGCGACGCATTGGCAGCGGCGCTGTCCTCCGCGCAGGTCAACGACCGGCAGGTCGCGCTGCTCTGGGTCGACGTCGACGACTTCCGCAAGGTGAACGACGCGCACGGATACACGGCCGGAGATCTCGTGCTGCGGACCGTCGCCGATCGACTGCGCACCGCGGTTCGCCCCGGCGACATGCTCGCCCGCGCCGGCGGGGATGAGTTCCTGCTTCTCGTGCGTGACGTCGACGACGTCTGGGGCCTCGCCGAGGAGATCGCGGGGCGCATCGTCCGCCGCTTGCGCGAGCCGATCGAGCTGCCGGCCGGCTCAGGTCGCGCAGTGAGCATCCGCGTCAGCGTCGGCGTCAGCGGATACCCGCGCGACGCCGCGACCGCCGAGCAGCTGCTCGGTCACGCCGACCGCGCGATGCAGATCGCCAAGGACACGGGCAAGAACCGGGTGCATGTGCACAGCACGGAGCCCGTTCCGCACGCGCTCGACGCCGGGTTCAATCCCCAGGCCGCAGTGCAGGAGCTGTACACGATTCTCGCCGAGGGGTTGGTGACGCCCGTCTTCCAGCCGATCGTGTCCCTGGAGACCGATGGCTGCGTCGGGTACGAGGCGCTGGCCCGGGGCCCGGTCGGATCGGTGCTCGAGCGTCCCGACCACCTGTTCGCGGCGGCGGACGCCGCCGGGTTCACGGTCGAGCTCGACTGGCTGTGCCGCGCCCGTGCCGTCGAGGCGGCGCTGGAGGTGGGCCTCGATCGCAGGACCTATCTCTTCCTCAACTGCGAGCCCGCTGCGATCGGGACGGAGTGCCCGGCGCGCCACGCCGAGATCTGGGCCCGCGCGCAGGAAGAGCTGGAGCTCGTGCTCGAAATCACCGAGCGCGCGGTGACCGGCCGCCCCGCGGCGCTCTTCCACGAGGTCGCCGCCCATCGCGCGGCGGGCCGCGGGATCGCGCTCGACGACGTCGGCGCCGACGTGCGCTCGCTTGCCCTGCTGCCCTTCATCGAACCCGACGTGATCAAGCTCGACCTCCGCATGGTCCAGGACCGGCCCTCGGCCGATCAGGCGGCGATCGTCTCCGCCGTCGCCGCCGAGCGCGAGCGCACCGGTGCCGCCGTCCTCGCCGAGGGGATCGAGACCGAGGAGCACCTGGCGGTCGCCCGTGCCCTCGGTGCGACGCTCGGACAGGGCTTCCGCTGGGGTCGTCCCGCCCCGCTCGTCGTGCCACGCGCCCCCGCCGCGGGCGCCTGGCGCCGGCCGGCGGTGGCTCCCGCTGCGTCCGGCGGGCGCACCCCGTTCGAGGTCGTCACCGCCTCATGCGCGACCGCGCAGACGACCAAGAGCCTGTTGCTGCCGATGAGCCACCACCTGGAGAACCGCGCGCTGCGCATCGGCGAAGGCGCCGTGCTGCTCGCCACGTTCCAGGACGCGCGCCACTTCACCGCACGCACCGCCGCTCGCTACCGCACCCTGCACCAGGGCGCGTCGCTGGTCGCGGCGCTCGGTGTCGGCCTCGACGCCGAGCCGGTCAAGGGCGTGCGCGGCGCGTCGATCCCCGACGATGATCGCCTCGCCGGAGAGTGGAGCGTGATCGTCGTCGGGCCGCACTTCGCGGGGGCGCTGGTCGCCCAGGACCTCGGTGACGACGGCCCCGACGGGGACCGGCGGTTCGCGTTTGCGACCACCTACCGGCGCGATCTCGTGATCGCGGCGGCGCGCACGCTGCTGGAGCGCGTGGCGCCGCTGAAGGGCGTGCCGGGCTCGGCGCCGGCCGCGTGAGCGCCCCGGCGATCTCCGCGCCCGCCTGAGCGCGGCCGCCTCTCCTCCGCCCTCCCCTCTCGAGACTCTGAGCGGGTTTCGGGCTGTATGCCCGATAAGGCGCTCGGGATGCGGTCGCGGGCCGGGCGATCAGTCGATCAGCCGCTTCTCCAGGCGCCAGACCGCGAGGCGCCAGGTGAGCAGCGCCCACACGAACAGCACGGCGACGTGGATGAGGTCGGCGCCGCCGTGGAACGTGTTCAGCGACACGTCGCGCACCAGCGCGACGCAGTGGTAGAGCGGGTTGAACAGGGCGATCGTCTCCAGCGCTCCGGGCAGCGAGGAGATCGGGAAGAACGTGCCCGCGACCAGGAACATCGGCGTGAGCACCGCGCTCGTCACGTAGTTGAAGTTGTCGATCGTCTTGGCCACCGCCGCGATCAGCACGCCGAAGCCCGCGAACCCGAAGCCCGCGACGAACCCGATCAGCGGCACGAGCAGCATTCCCGGCTCGGGGGTCAGATGGAAGGCGAAGCCGACGAGCAGCGGCGCGACCCCGTAGACCCCGGCACGGACTGAGATCCACAGCATCTCCGCGGTGATCAGCTCCTCGACGTCGACCGGAGCCGCGAGCAGCGCGTCGTAGGTGCGCTGGAACTGCCAGCGGATGAACGTGTTGAACATGCCGGGAAACGCGGAGGAGAACAGCACCGCGGTGGCGACCACGCCGGTCGCGACGTACTCGACGTAGCGCACATGGCCGACCCGCGAGACGAGCGAGCCGAACCCGAGCCCGAACGCGAGCAGGTAGATCGTCGGCTGCACGATCGAGGAGAACGTGGTCGCCTTCCAGTAGCGCTTGAAAATCACGACGTCGCGGCTCATCACGCCGGCCAGCGCGGCCGGCTCGAGCCGGTGGATCCGCCGGGGGACTCGGGCGCGCGAGATCGCCGAGCTCACTCGATCGTCTCCCCGGTCAGCGCCACGAATGCGTCCTCCAGGTTGGCCGGTCGGCGCACGCCCTCGGGCGCCTCACCGTCGAGCTCCTCGGCGCCGAGCAGCGCGACCGCCGGACCACTGCGCCGATGCAGCCAACCGTTGTCGGCCGCTTGGCGCTCGACCGTCGCGAGGTGGTCAGGTGATCCGTACACCTCGATGACCTCGCGCCCTGCGTGGGCGCGCACGAGCTCACCGGGCGTTCCGCGCGCGATGATCTTGCCCTTCGACATCACCGCGACCGTGTCGGCCAGTCGCTCGGCCTCCTCGATGTAGTGGGTCGACATCAAGACGGTCGTCCCGTCGGCCCGCAGTGAGTCGATCAGCGACCACAGCTCCTGGCGGACCTGCGGATCGAGGCCGACCGTCGGCTCGTCAAGCAGCACCAGCCGGGGGCGGTGGATGAGCCCTCGCGCAACGAGCAACCGGCGCCGCATGCCGCCCGACAGTTCCTTGACGATCGTGTCCGCCCGGTTGCCCAGGTTCGCGATGCTGAGCGCCCGGTCGATCGCGTCGGCGCGCTCGACCTTGGGGACGCGGTACAGCCGCGCGAACACGCTCAGGATCTGCCGGCAGGTCAACTCCGTGTCGAGGTTGTCCAGCTGCGGGACGACGCCCATCGCCATCCGCGCCCGCTTGGACTCGGCCGGCAGCGGATACCCGAGGATGTTGATCGTCCCCTCGTCGGCGATCGCCTGCGCGGTGAGCATGCGCATCGTCGTCGACTTGCCCGCGCCGTTGGGCCCGAGCAGCCCGAGGCAGATCCCCGGCGGGACGGTGAGATCGATCCCATCGACCGCCGTCAGCTGTCCGAAGCGCTTGACGACCCCGCGCAGCTCGATCGCCGCAGCTGCCTCCTCTCCCATGCAACGAGCATAGATGCGGCGATCGAGCCAGGCGGCGGCTCGGGGGGTCGTCCCGCTCCCCGGACCGTCGGCCCCTACGGCGACGGCTCGGTGCCGTTGCCGCTCCCGGTGTCGGGGTTCGGCGCGCCGGGCATGCGGAACATCTGCGCGAGCTTCGCCGCGACCATGATGTCGCCGCTGAGCTGGATCCGGCCCGTGAAGTAAGCCTGCATCGGGTCCGAGTTGCCGCTGGCCAGCTTGAGGAACTCGACCCCGTCGAGCGTCACCGTCAGGCGCGCGTCGACCGTCTCCACGCGTTCGGTCCGTGCCCGCCCGTCCTCGATCACCAGCTGGTAGACGTCGCTCGCCCCGTCCGGGCGGCCCGTCACGACCCACTTGATCGCGAGCGTGGATCCCTCGGCGACCACGCTCGCGTCCACCTGCTTGGGCATCTGCCAGAAGATCCCGTCGAGCACCGGCTTGCGCGCGGGCGAGCGCATCAGCTGCTCCAGCCGCTGGGGCGGAGACTCACGGACCAGCCGCTCGAACCCGCCCTGCAGATGCGCGGGCGCGTCGCCGGCCAGACGCTTGATCTGGTCCATCGCTCGCTGGGGGTCGAAGCCTCCGAAGCCGTTGCTCACGGAGAGGATGGTAGGGCCGATCGCGCCAACTCAGCGACCACGCTCAGGACCGTGGCGACCGCGCTCGACCGAAGTGATCGAGTGAGGCACGGCGCGCGCGTGCTCACGTGCCGCGACGCGCACCGCGGTGAGGTCGAGCGGCAGCGACGAAGCGAACGAGCGCTGGTGACGGACATACGCCGCGGCCCCCTGGCGAGGTTGGAAGAACGTCGAGCGGCCCTCCTTATGCGGGGCGATCCACGCGACCTGATTGCGCGCTGGGTCGGCGAGCAGGTAGGTCCTCTGGCCCTTCGGGTCAAACGCCACCCTGGCCACCGATGCACTGGCCAGGTGAGCTCGCACCCGCGCCCGGTAGACCGCCGGCTCCGGCGAGCCGAGCTCCCGGCCGTGCTTGTGTCGCGCGTGTCCATCGGCCATCACGGCGAGCAGCTGCCGCTGCTCCGGGCCGTCACGCAGATAGCGCCCGAGCTCCTCGCTCACGACTCGACGACGGCGAGCAGGGCCTCGAGCAATGACTCCGCCCGCTCCGCGGGCTGCCCGATCAGCTCCAGCCAGATGTCTCCCGGGATGGCGTACCCACCGTTGAGCGCCTCGTTCATCGTTGCCCCGATGAGCCGCAGCTCGTCGAGCGCCAGGCTCACCACCACCTGCTCGCCCTCGCGTCGAACTTCCTCCATCACATCCTCCAGTCGATCGTGTGAGCTTCTCCTCGTAAGAGTCTCCGGCGGGCCGGAGATCACCCCCCGGCCCCAGAGCACGTGGGTAGGATCGACCACCGCGGGCGGTTAGCTCAGCTGGTAGAGCGCCTCCCTTACAAGGAGGAAGTCGGCGGTTCGAGCCCGTCACCGCCCATTCCGACGAGCGCCCCGCACTTCCGAGATAAATGTCCTGGCGGGACAGTTTTCTCGGGAGGACCGAGCGGCTCCACAGTGGCCGCTCCGACCCGGCCTTCGACCCTCTCTCCGTCAGCCGGCGACCGTCACGAGCGGACGTCCGAGGACCACCGGAGCGCCGCGCACAGGAGCAGCCCCCAGGCCAGGAACCAGGGGTCCCAGAGGAAGGCGTGCCAGGCGAGCGCAGTGCGATCGGCGCTGCAGCTATCTGCGAGCCAGAGGCACGGCAAACCACAGCGTGCCGACGGTCACCACCGCCGCGCCGGCCACGATGCCCGGAGCGGCGGCGCCGACCACCACGTCGGAGATCAGCAGCAGGATGCCGACGAAGCCGAGTGCGAGGAAGATCCCACCGGCGATTGCGAACTGATTGGCGACATCCACCAGAAACGGCTTCTCGCCTTGGCGGAACAGGATCCGGTGGTGGATCGACGGGGCCATCAACAGGAACGCCGCGAGCGCGACGAGCAACAGGGTGACGAAGTAGACGGTGCGCTCGAAGCCGTCCACGTGCGACCAGCCCTGCTGGAACGGGACCACGAGCAGGAAGGCGAACATCACCTGAATCCCGGTGTTGGCGACGCGCAGCTCGTTGAGCAGCTCCATCGTGTTGCGGTCAAGCCGCTCTTGACGGCTCTCGTCGCGGTCGGCTTCGGCCCGCTCGCTGCGCGCGCTCTCGTCGGTCACGGGTGGGTGCGATCGCCGGCGTCCATGTCCGACCAACTACCCGTCAGCCGGTCCGCCACGCGAGGGGGCCCGGCGACCGGTCAGGGCGCCGGCGTCGGTGCCGGGAAGCGGTACGTGTAGTGCACTGGCGCGCTCGGCAGGCTCTGAGCGATGATCAGCGCGTAGCTGCTGTCGTTGAGGTCGGCGACGCCCATCTCGAGCGTGCCGCCGGGCGAGAACCGAGCGAGGATGTCGTGGCGGTGACCCCAGCAGCCCCGAGCGCCGGGCGTGGCGCAGTCGATGTTCGGGCTGGGGTATCCGTCGTCGTACATCCAGGTGAGATAGGCCCAGACGGCGGCGGGAAAGTTACCGGCCCAGTTGGCCGCCCAGGCGAGCTTGGGGTTCGCGACGACGGGGTCGGTCCATGCCTCCGCGCCGGCCATCGCCGCACGGTTGAGCGCAGTGGTGGTGCCGGGGACGACCCGCAGGCCGTTGGCCTGGCGGTCGAGGTTGGTGAGGACGACGATCTGGTGGGCGCCGGAGAGCGAGAGGAAGTCGCCGGGCAGCTGGTACGGCGGCTGGTTCTCCGAGGCGCGGGCGGCGTCGAGCTCGACGATGCCGGCCTGCGTGCACTGCGCCGATTGGGGCGCGGTGGTGCAGAGCGAGGGGATCTGCTCGGGGTAGTCGCTCGCCGGATCAGGTGTGACGGCCGCCGATGCGGTCCCGGTGAAGCCGGCAATGGTGAGCAGGGCACCGCAGAGCGCAGTCAGCCGATGCGCCGTCCGCCGACGCGTGAACCCTTGCCAAGGCATGTCTCAGCGCGTTCGGCACGTGTGGGCGGAGCTTGAGCGATTCGCACCGTGAATCGACGGATGTACGAGTGGTTGGTCTGAGCCGGGACTCGTTTTCGCAGAACCGGCTAGTTCTCGCCTCGCGAGAGCTCCTGCTCGAGCGCGAGCAGCCTCCGGGCGAGCTCCGCGTCGCCGTGGCGCTCGAACGCCCCCGCGGCCTCGGCCGCGATGGCCCGCGCCTCGGGACCGCGCCCAAGCCGCCAGAGGACCGTCACGCTCGCCGCGGCGAGCTGGGCGTGCCAGGCCGGGTCCGCGTCCGCGGCCACCAGCCGCGTGGTAAGGCGGTCCAGCCCGGCGAGTGCCGGCTCACCCATTTCGCAGAGCGCCTCAACCTCAGAGCGCGCGCGGATGGCCTCGCCCTGCCGGGCGGCCGCCTGCGCCGCGAGGAAGCGCGCCCCCGCCGCGACCGCGCGCTCGGCCTCGCTGCCCTCCACCAAGCGCGTGACGAGCACGTCGCAGAGCGTGAGCGCCTCCGCGGTGCGCCGGCCGCCGAGCAGCCACAACGCGGCGTCGAGCACCATGGTGCCGAACCCGGCGAGCGCGCCGTTCTCATCGTCGTATACGCCGGCACGCGCTTCGAAGCACGACAGGAGCCGGCCGGCGGCCGCCGCGGCCTCGTCGCCGTCCTCGCGCTCGATCGCCTGACCGACCTCGGTGAGCGCGGCGAACGCGCGCTCCTTGTCGCGGGTCAGCTGAGGGTCCTCGCCATCGGTCGGATCGGCCATCTGGTCCGACGAGACCCTACGCCCTCCACGGCGGCGAGCAGTGTGGCACGCTGCGCGCATGACCACGTCGACCCTGGAGATCGTCAACCCCCTGGCCGCCGACCAGTTGCCCGGCTGGCTGGCGACGATGGCGTCGACGTTCCTGGAGGACCCCGAGGGCGAGGACATTGCCAAATGGGTGAAGAACGTCGAGCGGCGGTGGAGCCTCGGGCGGCGGTGGAGCCCCGAGCGTTCGTGGGGGGCGCGCGACCGCGGCGCCTGGGTCGCGACGCTGGAGACCGAGGATCGCACCCTCACCGTGCCGGGCCATGACGGCGGCACCGAGGTGGTGGCAGCGGACGCGCTCACCTCGGTGACCGTCGCCCCGACCCATCGCCGCCGCGGTTTGCTCACCAGGATGCTCACCGACTCGCTGCGCGCGGCGCAGGAGCGCGGCGACCCCGTCTCGATGCTGATTTCGGCCGAATGGCCGATCTATGGCCGCTTCGGCTACGCGCCCGCGGCGTTCACCGCTGACCGGACGCTGCATCGCGAGCGGCGGGGCACGACGGTCGCCGGTGATCTCACGCGCGTGCGCCAGGTCAGCCGCCGGGAGTACGCAGCGATCGCCCCCGACGTGTTCGAGCGTTCGCGCCGCCGCCGCGCCGGGCAGGTCGACCGGGACGATCCCTGGTGGGACGAGAAGCTTGGCATCGACGGCTGGGAGGTCACCCACCGGCTGCCCCACAACTACCTCGTCCACGAGGGCGACGACGGCCCGGACGGCATCCTCGCGTGGACGGCGAGGGGCGATTCCGGAAACTCGCAACCGCTGCTGGCGACGGTCAAGGTGCACGGCCTGTTCACGGCGACGGACACTGCGGACCGGGACCTGTGGGCCTACCTCACCGGCCTGGATCTGGTCGACCGCATCGACCTGTGGGGGCCGGTGGACGAGCCGGCCACCTGGCTGCTCACCGACGCCCGGGCGCTCAGAGTCAATGAGATCGCCGATCACCTCTGGGTGAAGCTGCTCGACGTCCCCGCCGCGCTGGCGGCACGGCGCTACACGGTGCCCGGCGAGCTCGTGCTCGAGGTCGTCGACGAGTCCGAGGTGAGCGCCGGCGGTCGCGTCCGGCTCACCGCCGACGGCGATCACGCCGCCGCGGAGCCGACCGCGGCGAGCCCTGACCTGACGCTCGCCCAGACGGCGCTCGCGGCCGCGTATCTGGGTGGTGTCAGCCTGCGCGCGCAGTCGATCGCGGGGACGGTCGCCGAGCACACCCGCGGCGCCCTGCAGCGCGCCGACGCGATGTTCGCGAGCGCGCTGGCGCCGTTCAACGCGACCGGGTTCTGACCGGCCGCCGCGTCTCACGGACACGGCCGTGGTGACGTCTTACGGGTGACCTATCGTCAGTCACTCAGGAGTCCATCGCTCATGTTCACTTTCACCACCGCCCTCGGCGACAGCGCACTCGATTGGGACGCGGACGGGATCACCCGGGTCCACATGCCACGCCTGTCCGGCGCGCGCGAGCCACACCAGCCGGTCGACACCCCGGCGTACGTCCGTGAGGCTGCCGAGCTGATCGTGCGGCTGCTGGCGGGGGAGTCGGTCGATCTCTCCGGGATCGCCGTCAGCCACGGCGCCCGGGTCGAGGAGTTCGCGCGGCGGGTGTACGCCGCGACGCGCGAGGTCGGTCCGGGGGAGACGACGACCTACGGCGAGATCGCCCGCGCGCTCGGCGATCCGGGCGCTGCCCGGGCAGTGGGGGCCGCGCTCGGCGCAAACCCGACGCCGATCATCGTCCCCTGCCACCGGGTGCTCGCGGCCGACGGCTCGCTCCACGGCTTCTCCGCTCCCGGCGGGATCAGCACCAAGCGCCAGATGCTCGAGATCGAGGGCGCGCCGGGCTTCACCCAGCAGGCGCTGTTCGCCTCTGTCACACCGGACGCGTTGCGCGCGCCCACAACGGGCGCAGCAACGTGACGGTGAGCGGCAGCGCGAGCACCAGGTAGAACGCCGCGAGCACCGTCCACACGAGCGTGGGCGGGATCAGCCGCGACAGACGGTCGTAGTAACGCAGCGACACCACGACCGCGAAGGCCACCATCACCAGCGACCAGCCGAGCGACGCGATCCCGTAGCCGAGCAGCCGATCACGGACGCCAGGGGCGGCCGGCTCGGCCGTTCCGGCGATCGCGGCATTGACGCGCTCGGAGGCGCGGCGGCGCAGCCCTGGCTCGCGGAGCGCGTCGACGAGCACGTGGTAGCCGTCACGCTGCAGCAGCGGATTGAGGTTGAAGAGCGCGCCGACGTATCCGCCGAATGCGAGCTGGAAGAGCACGTCGCGGGCCGTGCCGCGGCCGCACGCCAGGCACGCGATGGCGAACGCCCCGCCCAGCGTGAGGTCGCTCGCCGGCCCCGCGAGCGAGATCGCGATCCGCCGGCGGCGCGGCTCGAACCAGGCGTCGGTCGTGTCGACGAACACGTAGGGGAAGACGAGCGCGATCTTCAGGCCCGCCCGGGTGACCGGCCGGCCGAACGCCTCGGCGCAGAGCCCGTGCGCCAGTTCGTGGCACAGCACCAGCACGAGCCGGCCCAGCACGAACACGACGGCTCCGAGCCCGACCTGGCTGGCGACCACCAGCGGCGTGGATCCGCCACCGGCGACGAGCAGCGCGAACGCGACCAGCCCCACGAGGGCGACGGCCGCGAACACCGCGAGCGCGGGCGAGGTCACGAGCAGATAGCCGCCGTGCGCATAGACCCACCCGATCAGCCGTGGGAGCCAGTCCAGCGCGTAGGTCCGGGGGGTCATCATCCGTTCCAGCAGGCCGGGTGGGTGGGGACCGACTCCATCGCGCGAGTCGGCGATGCCCGCCAGCATGCCGTGGTCGGCGAGCTCGGCGAGCAGGCGCGCGAGCCGCTCGAGACCCTCCTGGCCACAGCGCGCCTCGGCTTCCGCGATCAGCTCCGGCAGGTCGTGGCGGCCGTCGAGCATCGGCACGAGTGCCGCCTCGGGGTCGGCGAGCGCGAGCAGGTCACCGCTGCGGTGGTCCTTGAGCACGTGGCGCTTGTCGCCCTCGCCGGACTCCAGGCGCTTGAGCGACCAGCCGGAGTGCATCCGCGGCCTGCGCGCGGAAACTCCGCTCCCGCCCGCCCGGCGGGCGCGCCGGGACGCCCGCCGCGAGCTCACCGCGGGCACCACCACCGACATGCCGGCGGGGACAGACACGGTCATCCCGGCTGCGGCCTCGTCGACGCGCTCGGCGACATCAAGCCGGCAGTCGCCGAGGTCGATTCGCATCCCCGCGGCCAGCTGCACGGAATCCTGCACCCGGCGACCGTCGACAAAGGTCCCGTGGCTTGAGCCCATGTCGCACAACACCGCACCGTCCGGGGTGAGGTCGATCTCGGCGTGAATCCGGGAGACGCTCGGGAGCTCGAGCCGCAGCTCGCAGGCGCGCGAGCGTCCAACGACCAGGCGCCGGTCGAGCGGAACTCGCTCCCCGCCCGGCAGCACGACGTCGAGGTGGCGCTCCCCGTCGAGGGGAGTCCCGCAGGTTCGACAACGGGTGTCGGTCCTCAAGACCCTGCGTTTGCAGACCGAACACTGCATAGTGAGCGGAAACGGTGGCAGACTCGACCGCATCGTGGAAGAGGTCCCACTGAGGCGGGTCGGCCGCTACGACCTGCTCGAGGTGATCGGCCGGGGCGGGGCGGCGGTGGTCTATCTGGCGCGCCAGTCCGATCTGCAGCGGTACGTCGCGCTCAAGGAGCTTGCGCCGTTCCGTGCGGCCGACGAGACGTTCGCGCAGCGGTTCGTCGAGGAGGGCCGGCTGGCGGGCGCGATGAACCACGCGAACATCGTCACCGTCCACGAGTTCTTCGAGACGGCGGGCGTGCCGTACATCGCGATGGAGTACCTGCCCTACGGCTCCCTGCGCCAGCACATCGACGGGCTGTCGCTGGCCCAGATCGCAGGGGTGCTGGAGGGCGTGCTGGCCGGCCTCTCGCAGGGTGGCTTCCACGGCGTCGTGCATCGCGATCTGAAGCCCGAGAACCTGCTCGTGTCGGTCGACGGGAGGGTGAAGATCGCCGACTTCGGCGTGGCGCGCGCGCTTAACAACGCGCGCACCCGGGCGGTCGTCACCGTGAGCGGTACGACGATCGGCACCCCGGCATACATGGCTCCTGAGCAGGCTCTCGGCGAAGACCTCACGCCCGCGTGCGACCTCTACTCGCTCGGGGTGATCGCGTGGGAGATGTTCGCCGGCGCGCCGCCCTTCGCTCAGACCGATACGCCGGTGGCGGTCCTCTACCGCCAGGTCCACGAGGAGGTTCCGCCGGTTCGCTCGGCCAACCCCGAGGTCGACGAGCGGATCGAGCAGTGGATCGCGCGGATGCTGGCCAAGGATCCGGCCGACCGCTTCCCGACCGCGGACGACGCCTGGTTCGCGCTCGAGGACGCGGTTCTCGAGCTGCTCGGGCCGCGCTGGCGTCGCGACGCCCGGCTCGCCGTCGGCGACACACCGACGGTGGAGCGCGCACCGCTCGCCCCGGCCCGCTTCACCGACACCGACCTGACGACGCCCGATCCTGCCGACGCCGATCCGGTGCCCCGGCTCCCTATGCGTGACACCGAGGACCCGGTGCCCGTGATTCCGCAGACGGTCGGGGGAATGGAGACGGTCGCGCCGACATCCCGGCCACGCCCGAGCTACACGACGATCCTGCGCCCCGCGCGACGTCACCGCGACGCCGGCGGGGACGAGGCCCAGCCCCGAGCGAGCCCCTGGCGACGTCGCTCGGCGATCGTCGGGATCCTGGTGGCGATGGCCGGTGCGGCCGCGGCCGGCGTGCTGCTCGCCGCGCCGAGCGGTCCGAGCTCACCGACCGCCGCCCAGCAGCGCCAGGCGCAGCAGGCGGTGGCGCGCTCGCAGGCCTCGGCGCTGCGCAGCGAACGCGCGACCGTGGTTGCGAACGGGAATGACGCCGTGGTGAAGCTGATGACCGGATTCGGAGGCCGCCGCTCGCGCGCGGTCACCCGGCTTCAGAACGCGACCACGCCGTCACGGCAGATCTCCGGCGCTCGCACGGTGCAGCGCGACTACACGCGGGTCGCGCGCGGCGTCGCCCGCTACGAGCGCCAGACGCCGAAGGCGGGCGCGCTTGCCAGGCGGCTGCGATCGGTCGCGTCCGCGTACGGCCGGCTGGCGACCGCCACCCAGCAGCAGAGCAGCTCGGGCTTCAACGCGGCGCGCATGGCGATCACCGCCGACGAGCGCGCGCTGCAGAAGCAGCTCGACACGCTGTAGGGCGGTCCGCCGGGTATCGGCGGGTCCATACCCTCGGCCACTTCCCGCGCCCCCGGCGCGGCTGGAGACTGTCGCCAGCGTCGATAGGACGGCGCGGCCAACAACTTCCAGTCGGAGGGTTCGAGTCATGAGTCTCATCAAGGTCACCGCGGAGGATCTGCACAGTCTGTCCAGTCAGGTGTCGACGGGTTCGACGCAGATCCAGGATCAGCTCTCGCGGATGCAGAATGAGGTGTTGAATGTGGTGGGCGGCGATTGGCAGGGTGCGGCGTCGGGTCAGTTCAACAGTCTGTGGGATGAGTGGCAGCGTTCGGCGGCGGGGTTGAAGGATGCGTTGGATGGGATCTCGCGGCTGTTGAACAACGCGGGGACGCAGTATCAGAGCACCGAGGACGCGATCCGCAGCTCGATGCAGTAGGCGGCGGGGGTCTCTGACTCAGAAAGGGCACGGTCATGGGAACGTTCACCGTGGATCCGGCCTCGCTGTCCGGGCTCTCCTCGACCCTGTCGTCCATCCATAACCAGATGCAGGGAATGCAGGGTGTGGCGTCGGGCTACGAGGGGCTGCTCGGCGGCAGCGACCTCGAGGGCGAGGTGTCGAGCTTCTGCTCGACATGGCATTACGGCATCTCGCAGCTCGGGCAGCACATGGCTGACGTCGTGCAGCGACTCGACTACGCCGCGGCCGGCTACGGGAAGTCCGAGCAGTCGATCGTGAACGCCGCCCAGACGCACGGGGGTCAGTGATGGCCGATCCGCTCACCGATCCGCGCGCGGCGCAGCTGCTCGCGACCAGCCCGGACGAGATCGACAGCCTCGCCGGGTTCTTCCAGACCGTCTCCGGCCAGGCCGAGCAGGCGTCGACCGGGCTCCAGGGCGCGCACGGCGACGAGACCTGGACCGGCGGCGCGGCGGACGCCTTCCGGGCCAAGCTCGGCAAGCTGCCCGGGGACCTATCGACCGTGCAGTCCTCCTACGCCGACGCCGCCCAGGCCCTGCGCACCTACGCGACCAACGTCGCGCCGATCAAGAGCCAGTTCCAGTCACTCGCGCAGCAGTTGCAGAGCGCGCAGGGTCAGCTGACGAGCGCCCAGGGCACGCTGTCGAACGCCCAGGGTTCGCTGACCTCCGCCCAATCGAATCTGACCACCACGCAGAACGCACCCAAGGCCAAGCCGTCCGATCCGGCCGTCACCACCGCCAAGGGGGCGGTCTCCACCGCGCAGACCAACGTGAGCAGCGCCCAGGGTGCCGTCAACCGATTGTCCGGCGAGGTGAGCGGACTGAGCAGTCACGGCTGCCAGCTGCTCGACGAGTTCGACACGGTCCGCGGCCATTGCCGCTCGGCCATCGACGGCGCGGGCAGCAAGGCCCCGCAGCATCACTCGAGCTTCTTCGGGAGCCTGGTCAGCATCGGCGACGACATCGTCAAGGGCGTCGCCGGGGTCGCGACCAACCTCTGGAAGCACATCAAGGACCTGCCGGCGGCCGCCGTCAACCTGTGGGAGCACCCGAGCTGGGACGCGCTCGGGCGCTTCGCCGAAGACGTCGGCGCGGCGGCGACCGTCGTGGCGCTCGCCGCCACGGTCGTGGTCGCCCCGGAGGCACTGCTCGCGGGCGGCGCTGAGGAGGCAGCCGCCGGCGCGGCCGAGGGCGGCGTGGCCGCGGCCGAAGAAGGTGGCGCCGCCGCCGCTGAGGAGGGCGCCGCCGGTGCCGCTGAGGAGGGCGCTTCCGGTGCCGGCGAGGAGGAGGCCGAGACGGCGGGCAGCAAGTTCATGTCCGGCGCCAAGGCCGTGCAGTCCTACAGCTCGGGCGTCGCGACGCGGGCCGGGGTCGCGAGCACCGTGTCCGAGGCGGCCCAGGGCAACTACAGGGCGGCGCTCATCGATGGCGCGTTCTCGGCCGCCAGCCTCGGCGACGGGGCGGCCTCGCTGCTGCGGCCCGAAGACGCCGCGGCGGCCAACGAGGCCGGAGAGACGCTCTCGAGCATGCAGTCCTACCAGGAGTACCGCAACCTCGGGTACTCGGACCAGATGAGCAAGGATCTCGCGTTCGAGGACGGCAACGTCCCGGAGGGTCTGGCCGGCAGCAACCCCTCATCGGAGACGATCACCGCCGCGCTCAAGGAGCAGACGGAGGCGCTGGAGACGGCGAAGGCGCCGATCGAGGACCTTGGGCACTTCATTGATACGTTGGGCGTCGATCCTCTGAAGGACAAGCTGAAGGACGCCGTCGGCGCCGGCTCGTGAGAAACCCGTTCACCCACCATCAGCCCGACTCCTCGCCGGAGCAGATCGACGAGGCCTACGCCTCCAAGGGCTGGGGGGTGAAGGTCGAGCGCCGGATTCCCCGCCCGGCGGGCCGGGAGCCTCTGTACTTCCAACTGCGGCTCCCGAACGGAAGCGCATGGACCGATATCGCTGAACTCGCGGCAGCCGCGAACGACCAGAAGTCAGCCGAGGAGGCGCGCGAGGGTCAGGACCTGCTCGCCCGCCAGACCGGCGCACTGGGCGCGCTCGGGCAGGCGCCAGGGGTGGTGCTCGTCGGTGCCGTGACCCACGAAGATGACCCGACGAAGCCGTATCACACGCTGTCGGTGCTCTACACGCCGCTGACGAGCCTGCCGAAGTCCTTCGAGCTCTCCGAGCCCGAAGGCTGGGACACCATCCGCCACGAGCAGACCCACGTCTCCAAGCACGTGCTGCGCGACCTGCTGATCATCGCTCGGTATCCCGAGCGCGGCGACGACGCGCAGTCGCTCAGCACGCAGCAGTACGCGCTCGCCACCGACCTCGGATCGCTTGTCATGACCTTCAACGGTTGGGGGCCCGGATCTGCGAGCGGGCGCACCTTCGGTTACTGGGACTCGGTCGCGGCGACCGCCTACCTCGGCGAAGAGCCCGCCGGCATCGTCGAGCAGATCACGTAGCCCCGCCGGGCGGCTCCGCGCGGCCGACCCGGCACCACATCGTCCGCAAATCAGCTCCGGTCGGGCACCGACGCGATGCCCCTCCCGCGCCTCCACCCCGGGTTCACCGCCCGCCTCACCCCACGGGCATAATCCAGGGCCATGGCCCGGGCGACGCCACCGCGTGATTACTCGCTGATCGGGCCGAGCGCGGAGGCGGCGGAGCGGATGGGGCTGGTGGCGGCGGAGTGGTACCACCCCGAGGTCGCGCGCAAGCGGATGAAGGAGCTGATGCGCCGCAGCGACGGGCCGGCGCTGCGCGACACCGCGCTGTGGCTGGCGCTGCTGGCGGCGACCGGAGTGGCGGGTGGCCTCGAGTGGCCGAGCGCCTGGTGCATCCCGTGCTTTCTGGCCTACGGGGTGCTATACGGGTCGGCGACCGACTCGCGCTGGCACGAGTCCGGCCACGGGACTGCGTTCAAGACGACCTGGATGAACGATGTGCTGTACCAGGTCGCGTCGTTCATGAACATGAAGGAGCCGACGTTCTGGCGCTGGAGCCACGCGCGCCACCACACCGACACGATCATCGTCGGGCGCGATCGCGAGATCGCGGCGATGCGGCCGCCGGACCTGGCGCGGCTGATCGTCAACTTCGTCGGGCTGCGCGATGCGTGGGACACGATGATCTCCGTCGTGCGTCACGCCGGCGGGCGAGTGACCGCCGAGGAGGCGACGTTCATCCCCGAGTCAGAGCGCCACAAGGTCTACCGGGAGGCGCAGGGATGGCTCGCGGTCTACGCGGTGGTGATCGCGCTGGCGGTTCTCACGCGCTCGCTGCTGCCGCTGCTGTACGTCGGGCTGCCGAGCCTGTACGGGCGCTGGCTGGCGACGATCTTCGGCATCACCCAGCACGCGGGCATGGCCGAGAACGTGCTGGATCATCGCCTCAACGCGCGCTCGGTGCGCATGAACCCGGTGCTGCGCTTCCTCTACTGGAACATGAATTTCCACGTCGAGCATCACATGTTCCCGATGGTGCCCTACCACGCGCTCCCCGCCCTGCACGCCGAGATCCGCGAGGATCTGCCGGCGCCGTGCTCCAGCCTGTGGTCCGCCTACCGCGAGATCGTCCCCACGCTGTGGCGCCAGTTGCACGACCCGACCCACTTCATCCGGCGTGAGCTGCCTGAGGGCGCCAGCCCGTTCCGGCCCGAGATGCACGACGCCGTGTTCGAACGTGCATGACCGACTGGATCGATGTCTGCGGAACAGACGATGTCGAGGAGGAGGACGTGATCGAGGTCGCCGCGGGTGGCCGGGCGCTCGCCATCTATCACAGCCCGACCGACAGCTTCCACGCCACCGACGCGCTCTGCACCCACCAGCAGGCGCACCTCGCCGACGGCCTGGTGATGGGCGAGCTGATCGAGTGCCCCAAGCACAACGGCCGCTTCAACTACATGACCGGCGCCGCCGTGCGCGTGCCGTGCCTCGATCCGCTCACTGTCTATCCGGTGAGCGTCCGGGACGGCCGGGTGCTCGTCGAGCTCCCGGCCGCCTGACGCATCCGACTCAGCCGCGCAGCGGCTCGGGCAGCAGCCACTCCGGGGCGTTCTGGTACAGCACCGGGCGCAGGAAGCGGCGGATCGCCAGCGACCCGACCGAGGTCGTTGCGGGCGCGGTCGTCGCCGGATAGGGGCCGCCATGGAACTGGGCGGCGCTCACCACGACGCCCGTGGGCACGCCGTTGATCACCAGCCTCCCGACCCGGGCGACGAGCGCCTGGGCGATCGCGCGGACGGCGTCGCGGTCCTCCCCATCCTCGGCGAGCTGGATCGTGCCGGTGAGCTGACCCTCGAGCTCGTGCAGCGTCGCAAGCAGATCGTCCAGCCCCTCGTAGCGCACGACGAGCGTGATCGGCCCGAACCGCTCCTCGCGCAGCGACGGATCAGCCCGCAGCTCGGCGGCGTCGGTGGCGAACACGGCGGCGGGCAGCGCAAGCGCGCCGTCCGCCGCCGGCGCGCTGCGCCCGAGCAGCTGGACGCGCGCCTCGCCGGCGCGCTCAAGCTGCGACGCGGCCGCCTCGGCGCCCTGCAGCAACCGAGGGCCGAGCATCAGCGCCGTCGCCGACTCCGAGACGCGCTCGCCCAGCGACCGCGCGAGCGCGTCGCCGTCGGCGCCCATCGGGACGAACACGAGGCCGGGCTTGGTGCACAGCTGACCCGCGTGCTGGCTGACCGCGGCCGCGAGTTGCTCGGCGATCGCTGAGCCGCGCTCACGGACCGCGGCGGCGGTCACCACGACCGGGTTGACCGAGCCCATCTCCGCGTACACCGGAATCGGGCGCGCGCGGCGGGCGGCGGCGTCGAAGATCGCGCGGCCGCCGGCGATCGAACCGGTGAACCCGACCGCCTCGATCCGGTCATCGCAGACCAGGCGGGTCGCAAGCTCGACCGATGCGGTCTGCACCAGCCCGAAGATGCCGGCCGGCAGGCCATGCTCGGCGACCGCGCCGTCGATCAGCGAGCCGACGAGCGCGCTCGTTCCCGGGTGTCCCGGGTGCGCCTTGCACACCACCGGGCAGCCAGCCGCGAGCGCCGAGGCGGTGTCACCGCCCGCCACCGAGAACGCCAGCGGGAAGTTGGAGGCGGCGAACACGGCGACCGGACCGAGCGGCACCGTCATCCGCCGCAGGTCCGGCCGCGGCACGGGCTTGTAGTCCGGATCGGCGGTCTCGACGAGCACCTCATGGTGCTCGCCGGTTCTGATCAGGTCGGCGAAGAGCAGCACCTGCCGCCACGTGCGCTCCACCTCGCCACGCAGCCGGGCCTCCGACAGGCCCGTCTCGGCGGTGCAGACCGCCACGATCTCCTCGACGCGCTCACGCAGCGAGTCGGCGAGGCTCGACAGCATCGCGGCGCGCACCTCGTCCGTGCGCCAGCGCTCATCGCCGGCGGCTGCCGCGGCGGCGGCCAGCAGCGCTTCGAGCTCCTCACCCGAGGTCTCCGGGTACGACGTTCCAGGCGCGCCGGTCGCGGGATCGACGGCGGTGAGAGTGGCGGAATCGGTCATGGGACTCACGCTAGCTCGCCCCAACCGGTGGCGGGTCCAGGCGGTCGGCCAGCGCGCGAGCGACGATCAGATCCTCCACCGACAGGCCGACCGACTTGAACACGGTGATCTGCGCGTCGTCACGACGGGTGACACGTCCCGCGGCGAGCGCGGACAGCTCAGCGGCAAAGCCGGTCTCCGGGAGCACGCCCGTCTCGATCGCGCGCACGATCTCACCGGCCTCGGCGCGCGCAGCCCGTTCGGTCTCGACCGCGAGCAGCGCGCCGCCGAGCAACTCGACTGGGAGCTCGCACATCGACGGGCGGTGCGAGCCGATCGCGTTGACGTGCGTGCCCGGCCGCACGGCGCCTTCGGCGAACAGCGGCTCGGTCGCGGTCGTGCACGTGCAGACGATGTCGGCCTCGGCGAGCGCGCCGGCGTCGCCGAGCCGTGCCGACGCGCCGTCTGCGCGCAGCTGGGCAACCAGCGCCGACGCGCGTGCGCTGTCCGACCCGGCGCCGATCACGATCACGTGCTCGATCGGGCGCACCGCACGGATCGCGGCGGCGTGGGCGGCTCCCTGCACCCCCGCGCCGAAGATCACCAGCCGCCGGCTGTCGGGCCGGGCGAGCAGCCGGGTGGCCAGCGCGGAGACCGCGGCGGTGCGCAACCGGGTGAGCGCCGCCCCGTCGATGATCAGCCGCGGCTCAAGGCCGTCCGGGCTGAACAGCGCGTAGCTTCCCTGGATCCTCGGCAGCCCGTGCCGCGACGGGTTCTCGGGGGCGACCGTCACCAGCTTGACCCCGACGCCCTCGGGCCCGTGGCAGGGCATCAGCAGCAGCTCGCGGTCGCCTGTCCCGTCAGGCTCGGCCGGCAGCTGGATCGCGCTGCGCGGGACCGGGTCGAGGGTCTGCGACGAGCGATCGGCGAGCCCTGCCTGGAGCGCGTCGGCGGCCTCGGCGAAGCCGAACGTCGCGACCTCGGCGGCCGTCAGGAAGCGAGGCGCCGGGCCGGTCACGCGACCGCGACCTGCATGAGCTCGAACCCGCCCGCGTCGACCCGGTAGCCGCAGCCCGGCCGCGTGGGCGGGGCGGGCCGCCTCGGCAGCGTCACGCCGAGCAGCATCCCGTCGGTCTGCAGGTCGGGCTGGATCAGCAGGCCGACCCGGGACTTGCGCGCCCCGACCGACCAGTGACCGAGCGACCGCAGCTCATCGGCGCGCCCCGCGATCACGGCGTGGATGTGCCCGCCCGCGGCGCCGGCTGAGAACAGCTCGCTGAGCGCTCGCTGCGGGTCCTCGGTGGCGTCCGCGTCGTCGATCAGCAGCACCTGCATCCGCTCCGAGGCCCGCAGCTCGGCGATCAGGTCGGCGATCTCCTCCGCCGAGGTCGCGACCCGCGCCAGCTGCGGGAACTCGCGCAGCCGCGAGCCACGCCGGACCGCGATCCCCGCCAGCTCGACCCCTGGATAGGAGCGTGCGATCACCTCGGCGATGACGAGCAGCGTCGTCGTCCGGCCCGTCCGCGGCGGGCCGGTGACCAGCGCGTGCTCGCCCTCGTAAAGCTCGAACCCGACCGGCTCGAGCGTCTCGTCGCCGATCCCGATCGGGATGAACAGCGGCTCGCGGGACATCCGGCCGCCGCCGAGCAGCGCCTCGACCGGCACGCTCTCCGGCAGCACCGCGACCGGTGGCGGCCCGCCCTCGGCCATCGACGGCGCCGCGCCGGTGCCGAGCTCACCGATCGCGGCCGCGACGTCCCGCACGCGTGCGAATTGGACGACCTGGCCGGTGCCGCCGATCACCGCGCGGCCGGGTGAGAACCGGGGGATCGCCCGGCGTGAGAGCCCGAACTGCGCGTAGTCGGCGATGTCCGCGAGCTGGAACGCGATCCGCTGCTGGGAGAGCGAGGCCAGCGCGGTGGGGACCGCGCCGAGGCGGTCGGCGGCGATCACGGTGTGCATGCCGAGCTCCGGGCCGTCGGCCCACACCCGCGCGAGCGCCTCACGCAAGGCGTCCCCGGCGAGGTCTCCGTGTTCGGAGGCGAAGCCGGCGTAGCCGTCGAGCAGGAGCACGATCCGCGGCGCGGCGGCCCGGCCGGCCGGGTCGAGTGAGCGGCGGACGGCGAGCTCGCCGCGCAGCCGGCGCAGCAGCCGCGACTGGCGCTCGTGCTCGGCGGCCGTGGTGACCGCGCCGACGCCGGCCAGGGCGGCGAGCGCGGACAGCTCGCCGGCGCCGAAGTCCATCGCGTACACGTGGACGCGCGCGGCGTCGGTCGTGCGCGCGAGGCCGAGCGCGATCGTCTGCAGCGCCGTGGTCGTGCCGCTGCCGCCGATCCCGTAGAGCAGCAGATTGCCGGCGCTCGGGTTCCAGCCGATCGGATACTGGGCCTGGGCTCCGGGATCGTCGGCGAGCCCGAGGCAGACCACGGGCGCGGGCGGAGTCGGATCCCCGGCAATCGGCCGGGGCGGGCCGAGCGCGAGCACCCGGTCGAGGTCGACGTCCTCGCCGAGCGGCTCGAGCCACGGCCGGCGCGCGGGCGGGGAGCCGGCGGCGGCGTCCTCCGCGGCGGCGACCAGCCGCGCGAGATCCGAGACCGCTCCGCTGCCGTCCCCGTTCGGCGCGCCTGCCGCGCCGGCCGGGCCGGAGCGAGCCCCGCCGGCCGCCCCCTCGCGCCCGGGGGCGAACGGGACGACCGTGACCGCGCTCACCGGCCCGTCCGCGCTCGCGCCGCTGACCAGCGCCGTCTGTGCCGGGACGAGCTCGGAGGGCCCGAGCCGGACCTGCGCCCGGCCGGGCTGCGTGCGCGGGATCCTCGCCGCGGCCGGGTCGTCGATCACGTCGCTGGAATCCTGCGGGGTCTGCACTCGCAGGCAGATCCGCAGGTTCGTGTTCGCGCGGATGTTCTCGTTGACCGCGCCCGCCGGGCGCTGGGTGGCGAGGATCATGTGCACCCCGAGTGAGCGGCCGCGCTGGGCGATCCCGACGAGCGAGGCGATGAAATCAGGCAGCTCGGCCGCGAGCGTGGCGAACTCGTCGATGATCACCACGAGCCGCGGCAGCGCCTGCACCTGGCCCGCGGCGACGAGCCGGTCGTGCTCGATGATGTCGGCGGTCCGGTGCGCGCGCAGCACGCGCTCGCGGTAGCGGAGCTCGGCCTCGAGCGACAGCAGCGCGCGCTCGCCGAGGTGCTCGTCCAGATCGGTGACCATCCCGACGGTGTGGGGCAGCTCCGCGCATTCCGCGAATGCGCTTCCGCCCTTGTAGTCGACGAGCACGAAGTTGACCCGCGCCGGGCCATGAGCGGCCGCCAGCGACGCGACGAGCGAGCGCAGCAGCTCGCTCTTGCCGGCGCCGGTGGTCCCGGCGATCAGGCCGTGCGGACCGTCGCCGACGAGGTCGATGTCGAGCGGTCCGTCCTCGGCGACCGCGAACCGCGCGATCAGCTCGGTGGCGTGCTCGGTGACCGCCCAGCGCGAGCGGATCAGCTCGCCGTCAGGCGCGGGGAGCCCGATCAGGCCGGGGAGCGGCACGAAGTCCGGGAGCGACCCGCCGGGGATCTGCAGGTCGGCGTCCTCAAATCGCGCGAGTGCCAACGCGCAGGCGCGAGCGGTCCGCTCAGAGAGCCCGGCGACGAGCAGCGGATCGATCCGCTGGCCGAGCTGAGGGCGGGAGAGCACCGCCTCGCCGGCCTCCTCGTCGAGCTCGATCACGGTCGTGCACGCCGCGGGCAACCGCTCGGTGGTGCGGGCGAGCACGATCCCGCTCACTCGCTCACCGGCGCGCAACAGCGCGCGGCCGGCGGCGCCGCGCCCTTCGATCAGCGCCGGGATGTCGAGCACCGCGAGCGTGGTGCGCGGATCGTCGGGGTCGCCGTCGGTGAGCTCGGCGGCCAGTGCCGTGGCCGCGGCGGCCCCGACCGCCAGTCCCGACCCGGACCGACCGCCGGTCCGGCGGGCGTGCGGCAGCCACTTGACCCAGTCCCAGTCGCCGCCGGAGGTGTCCTCGGCGAGCGTGGCGATTGCCAGGTCGGCCGGTCCGTGCAGCACCGCTGTCTGGCAGACGAGCGCTCGGGCGAGCGCCAGCGACGGGGCGCGGTCGCCGACGATCCCGACGACGCCGCCGCCCGAGAGGTCGACGTCGATCGGCGCGAGCTCCAGCCAGCCGTGCTCGGCGAGGATCAGCTCGGCGGCCTGCGTTGCCTGCCAGTTGTCGGTCACCTCCGGCCGGAACGGCACCTCGCCGTATCCCGCCGACAGGTGGAGGAAGTCCTCGTGGTCCGGCCGGCGCTCCCAGAGCCGGGGATCGGGCGCGGTCGCGCGGCGGACGATCTCGGCGAGATCGGGAAAGGCCGCGCGCAGGCGGTCGCGCTCGGCGCTGCGCCGGCTCGACACCTCGACGCGGAACCGATCCAGCGCCTCGCGGAACGACCGCTGATCGCCGCGCGAGGATCGCTTGTTCTGGCGCCGCTGCTCGAGGTAGTTACCGAGCACGAGGATCGGCGAGAGCAGCATGAACAGCGCGTAGATGATGTTGTGCAGCAGGACGACCATCACCCCGCCCATGAGCAGCGGCCCGACGGCCGAGGCGATGCTGAAGCGCGCCTTCTGCCCCTCGCCGGGTTCGGTGGGGACCTCGATCGGGCCGGAGGAGCTCGTGGAGAGGGCACGCGGCGGCCGGTTGAACGCCATCGTGCCCGCCAGGCTCGCCTGGCGCACCGGGTCGAGCGGGAGCGGCGTTCCAGGAGCCGCGACATTGAACGCGACGTCGCCCGCCTCGACCACCGCGCCCGGCTCGGTCTCGGCCGGCTCGGAGATCCGCTTTCCCTCGAGCCAGGTGCCATTCGCGGAGTCGAGGTCGGTGACGGTCGCGTGCAGCCCGCTCGGTGTGGCGGCGACGGTGAAGTGGCGGCGCGAGACGCCGTCGTCGAGCAGCGACAGCTCGCACTCCTCGTCGCGGCCGACGGTGATCGCCGCCGGGGAGAGCGCGACCCGGCGACCCGCGTCGAGGCCGGCGATCACCCGGAGCTCGAGGGAGGGCGGCGTGCGATCGTCGGGTCCGCCGGCGGCGCCGTCCGCCGGGCGCACACGCGCGCCCTCGTAGAGGCCGATCTCGGTGAGTGCGAGGTCAAGGTGACAGAAGCGACCGTCGATCAGAACCCCTCGGGCCCCGGCACCGCCGCCGATCGCGGCGAGCAAATCCTCGACGGTCGCGTCCTCGGTGCTCAGTCGCAGTTCGACGTCAGCCGCTCCACCGGCGGGAGTCTCGAGAACCACGTGCATTCGAAGGGCGCCAAGGGTACCGGCCCGCCGCATGTGAAGGACTCCTACACTGGCGCGCCGGTGAGGACACCGGCTCGGTCCATCGTCACACGCGGGGTGCTGTCGCTCGGAATCGCGCTCGCGCTCGGTCTGCTGCTCACTGCCGAATTCGCCCGCGCGGGGGAGTGGGTGCAGGTCTCGTGCGAGAACCCGAACGGCACGCCGGCGTCGAGCCAGGGGTGGACGGGCAGCGCCCTCGGATCGCCTCCTCCCGGATCGACCGCGGACACGACCTGCGCTCCGGGCACGCCGCTCTCGGCGGGACTGGTGAGCGCCTACGGTGCCGCGCCGGGTGGCTCCGCCGAGGTCCTCCAGTACACCCCGCCGGCCGGCTCGACGCTCGCCGGCGGCACGCTTCAGGTCAGCCTCAGCTCGACGAGCGACGCCCCCAACCTGGCGGCGGTCTCCGAGACATCGATCTACTCGCCCGCGGACACCCTCAGCGATCGCCTGATCAGTTGCATCCCGTACCTCGGGTACTGCCCGACGGGAACGACGGACTCGACCACCGCGTATACCGGTCCGGTCGCGCTGCCACAGGGAGCGGGCGGCGGGGTGACGGTGCTCGCGCAGTGCGATTCCTCGAGCAGCAGTTGCCAACAGGGGGACTCGAGCGGCTACTGGGCCCGCGCCGAGGTGTCGAGCGCGGACCTGCTGCTCACCTCCGACGTGTCCCCGGTCGGGCAGGGCTTCAGCGGCAGCGGGCTGCAGCGCGGCGCGCGGGGAACCGCGCACGTGGTGTTCACGGCGCAGGACCCAAACGGCCCCGGCGTCTACTCGGTGTCCGCGGCCGTCGGCGGCCGGGTGGTGTGGAGCGGCCAGCCGAACGACAACGGCGGCGCCTGCGTCGCGGCCGGCACCGACGGCAGTGCGCTCATGTTCGATTCCGCGCAGCCCTGCCTGGCGAGCGAGACGGTCGACATTCCGGTGCCGACCAGGAGCCTCCCCGACGGCCGCCACGAGCTCGCGATCTCGGTGACCGACGCGGCCGGCAACAGCTCGACGGTGCTCGACCGCGAGATCTCGACCTCCAATCCGCGCGCCACGCCCGCTCCGCGGCGCGGGATCCGCACGCGGTTCTATCTCGGTTGGGACTGGAACGGGCCGGTCACGCGGCTGGACTCGGCGTCGGCACGGCGGCTTCCGCGTCACGGACGGGTCGCCGTCTCGTGCCAGGGTCGACACTGCCCGGCGCTCCGCCGCCACAGCGCCACCGGTGCGCGCGCCGTGCACCGGCTGCTGCGCTCACTGCGTGGCCGCCGTTTCCACGCGGGCGACCGCGTCTTCATAGAGGTGCGCTCGGGACACCGCCGCCCCGAGCGGATCGAGCTGCTCTTCCGGCGAGGGCGGATGCCCGTCGCTCGGCTCCGCAAGCGCTGAGCCGCGCGGAGCGCAGATGAGCGTGCCGGCGGGTACGGCCGCGTCGATACCCCCGGCCACTGGTCGCGTTCCTCCGCGCGCCGGATACTCGCGCCATGTCCAAGTTCGTGGTCGACACCGACACGCTGCAGTACGTGTCGAACGCGCTCACCGCGCTGTCGCAGGACTTTTCGGCAATCACGAGCACCACGAACGGGCTGACCTCGCAGGAACTCGGCGGCCGGTCGGTGCTGAGTCACCTGGAGCAGTTCGACGACAGCTGGCGGTACGGGCGGTCGGTCATCGACGAGGAGATCAGCGGGATGAGCCGCCGCCTGATGACCGCCAAGAGCGTCTACGAGCTGATCGAGCAGAAGGTCCAGCACGGCGCCAAGGGAACGATCGACCTCGGTCGCTGGGGGTTCGCCCATGTCGGCGGACACGGCCACCGGTCGGGCGGACGCGGCCACCACGGATCGGGCACGGGCAGCGGAACGACAACGATCGGCGGAGCCGGCTCTGGCTCCGGCTCGGGGAACGGTCACCGGACCGGGACCGGGACGACGACGATCGGCGGCGGACAGAGCGTCATCGTCCACTCCTCGCTGCTCACCTCCGACCAGCAGACGTTCGTGAGCAAGCTGGCGGCGCTGACCGGCCTGGCGCCGCGCGCCGTCGCCGCGTGGTGCCTGGCCGAGGAGTCGGGGTCGGCGGCCCGGTCGCGGGAGGCCGAGAACAACAACAACTGGCTGAACATCGGCTACTTCGACAGCGGACGTGGCGCGATCTCCTACGACCAGGCGTTCGAGAACCCGACGACCGCGGCCGAGCAGACCGCGAAGTTCCTCGACGGGTCGTGGGGCGGCGCCACCGCCGGGATCCGGCACATCCTGAGCGTCGGCAGCGATCCGCAGGCCCAGATCGAGGCGATCGCCTCCTCCGGCTGGGCGTCGAGCGGGTATGACGGCGGCTCGACGTTGCGAGCCACGTACGCCGAGCTGTCCGGGATGACGCTCAGCCGCGTCGACTGAGCGGACGCCTGCGTAGACTGACCACGGTGAGGTTGGCCGCAAGGGCTTGGGGGGCGAACGTCGCGCTGACGGCTGTCGTGCTCGTGATCGTGGCTGCGATCGCGCCCGGGGCACGCGCCGGGGTGTGGGCGCAGATCGCGTGCGTGAACCCGAACGGCAGCGCCGCGACGAGCGCCGGCTGGGCCCCGTTCACGAGCGGCACCCCGTACGGATCCGGTGCCACCTCCGCGTGTGCCCCGGGCACGCCCATGACCGCGGCGCTCGGCGATGGGCTGCCCGCGCCGGTGTTCAACTCGGCCGGCCTCGTGTACACGCCGCCGCCCGGGTCCACGCTCGTCGGGGGGACGTTGCAGGTGGCGCTCTCCGCCGACGGAGCGGGCACCGGGGCCGCCGCCGACGCAGAGATCGACGAGCCCGCGCAGACAAGCTCGGACGCGCGGCTTCGCTGCGGGGCCGGCAGCAAGACGTGTGGGTCCTCGGCGACTGACTACAGCGGCCCCTTCTCGCTGCCCAAGAACGTCGGCGGCAACCTGTATCTGACCGCCGCATGCAATGGAACGGCGGGGCTCACCTGTGACAATGGCGAGCGAGACGACGCCTGGGCGTTCGTGCAGGTGAGCTCGGCCGAGCTGCTGCTGCAGAACATCGCCAGCCCGACGGCCCGCCAGTTCAGCGGCACGCTGCTGGGCCATACCGTCCACGGCACCGGGCGCCTGCGGCTCCAGGCATCGGATCCCGGCGGGCCCGGCGTGTACCGGATCGCGGTGACGATCGACGGCCGCACCATGCACGATGCGACACCGAGCCGCAACGGAGGAGCCTGCGTGCCGGTCGGCACCGATTCGGTCACCGGCGCCCTCGAGTTCGATGGGGCGCAACCCTGTCCGACGTCGCTGACCACGACCGTGCGCGTGCCCACCGCAAAGCTCCCTGACGGCACCCACAGCCTCGCCGTCTCGGTCACGGATGCCGCCGGCAACACCACGACGGCGCTGCGACGGACGATCTCCACCGACAATCCCCAGCTCACGCCGCGCCCGGGGCACGGCCTCCGCGCCCGGTTTTCGATCAGCTGGCGCTGGGCGCGGACGAGCACCGAACTGCGCACGATCGCCGCATCGCGCCTCCCGCGCTCGGCCCGGGTCGCGGTCGCGTGCACGGGCCCGCAGTGCCCGTCGCTGCCGTCGGGTTCGGTGCACGGGTCCGGCGTGGCGACGCTCGAGCGGCGGCTGGGCGGACTGCGTCTGCACCCGGGTGACGCGCTGCTGCTCACCGTCACGGCACCGCATCGCTCGGCTGAGCGGATACGGCTGACGATCCGCAAGGGCGCCCGGCCTCAGGCGCGCCTGGTCGCCTCGGCCCACTGACCGCCTGCAGGCGGTATCGCCCGGTCGATACCCCGGGCCATAGCCCGGGACCGTGGTCCCCTTCGATACTGATCGCCATGACCGTCGATCCGTGCACCGATCCACGCGCCACCGAGCTGATGGCGATCGACGATTCGACGCTCTCGGCGCTGATCGGCCGCTTCGTCGACGCCACCCGCCGCGCCTCCTTCGCCTCGCGCGGACTTGCCGCCGCGGCCACTGAGACGGTGTGGACGGGCGGCGCCGCGGACGCCTTCAAGGGCTCGATCGGCAAGATGCCCCGGCAGCTGGACCAGGTGCTCAACAGCTACTACGGCGTGCGCGCCGCGCTCGAGGCCTACCAGACGGAGATCGATCAGCTGAAGCTGCGCTGGACGCGTGCGGTGGCGGCGATCGATCAGGCGCAGGGTCCGTATCAGACCGCGTCCTCGGCGCTGTCGGCGGACACCCGGAGCCTCGAGCAGGTGCTGACCGCGCAGGCTCGCGGGGCCGATGTCTCGACCAGGCAGGTGCTCGCCCTGTCCGCCGACGTGACCCAGGCCACCGCACAGTTGCGTCGCGCCTCGCCCGCCTACGAGCAGGCATGCAGCGGCGGCATGAGCGTGCTCGTCGACTTCAACACCGCGCGCTCAACGCTCTGCTCGGCGATCGATACCGCCGCGCACCACTCGATCACCGCCGGCAGCTTCCTCGGCGATCCGCAGGCCATGGCGACGGGCAGCGGCTCAGGGCCGGTCCGCGTCGTGCACCACGGCCACTCGGGCGGCGACGGCGGTGTGCCGATCGCCGGCGCCGGCGGATCAGGGCACGGCGAGGGCTCGACGGTCCCGGCCACCGTTCGCGAGAAGCTCGCGCGGATGGAGACATACGTGAAATCGGTGATGGGCACGCAGTACGTCTATGGGGGCGGCCACGCCTCGTTCAACCCCAACGGCGGGCTGGACTGCTCGGGGTTCGTCTCCGGTGTGCTCCACTCAGCGGGCTACCTGGGCAGCCCGCAGACGACGTCCACCCTCCCCACCCAGCCGGGGATCCTCGCCGGCCACGGACGCTACGTGACGATCTACGACCGCACCGATTGCCCGCTCGGCGATCAGCACGTGATCATCGACATCAACGGCCAGTTCTACGAGGAGGGCGGGATCTCCTCGGGCGGCGCTCCGGACGTGCACCGCTTCACGCCCAGCCCGGAGTATCTGGCCTCGTTCAACCAGATCCTGCATCCCACCGACATGTGACGTGCGGAGCGGACGGCGGTTAGATTTGGTGTGTGCGCGCTCAGCGAAGGGCGGTCCTCGGGGCCGACATGAGCCCGTTGGAGCTTCAGGCGCTCATCAAGGCAGAGCGGCTGCGGGTGCCGTTCCTGTTCCTCCGCGACGGCGACGGTGCGCAGCAGCTGATCCGGCTCGACGAGGACCGGATGGTGATCGGCAGGATGCCGGGCAGCGAGCTGGAGATCTCCTGGGACCCGCGGGTCTCGGGCGTTCACGCCTACCTGGAGCGGCGGGGCGTCGCCTGGGTCCTGGAGGACGATGGGCTCTCCCGCAACGGCACGTTCGTCAACGGCGAACGCCTGCGTGGCCAGCGGACGCTCCGCGACGGCGACGTGATCACCGTCGGGGACACCGCGATCGGCTACCGGCTGCCGCAGGACCAGCCGCTCAACGCGACCGTGACCACTCCCACCGCGGCGCCGCCCGAGGTCTCCGACGCGCAGCGCCGGGTGCTCGTCGCGCTGTGCCGTCCGCTCACCCGCTCGGACTCCGCCGCTCCGGCGACGAACGAGCAGATCTCCTCCGAGCTGTTTCTCAGCCTGTCGGCGGTCAAGGGACATCTGCGGGTCCTGTACAGCCGCTTCGGGCTCGACGAGGCGCCGCAGAACCAGAAGCGGCTCCTGCTCGCCGAGCGCGCACTGCAGTCGATGGCCGTGCGGCCGACGGACTTCGAGTAGCGGTTGTGCCGGCGGGGAGCGCGGCGGGGTCAGCCGATCGTCGTCGTGCCCGAGCCCTTGCCCGAGCCGCCGATCGAGGTGGTGCCGGTGCCGCTGCCCGAGCTGTGATGGGTCGTTCCGGCGCCGCTGCTGCCCGTGGAGCCGCTGCTGCCGGTGGTCGGCGCGGACGGGGTCGTGGTGGGCGTGTAGGTGGGTGTGCTCGTCGTGTACGTCGGAGTGCTCGTCCCGTCCGTTGGCTCGCTGCTGCCGGAGCTGTGCGAGACCGCGCGATGCTTCTTCTTGTGCTTGGGCTTTGGTCGCTTGCGCGTGATCCGCTGCACGCCGGGGGCGAACTCGGCGGCGAGCCGCGGGGGGTGGGAGCGATGGTTGACCGCGTCCTCGGTGTGACCACTCGCCGCCGGCGCGGGACCGGGCGGCGAGGTGCGCGTGTCGGCGGCCACGGTGCCGCGCGGGGTCGGGGCGCCGTGATCGACGGCGCGTCGAACCAGGAAGGCCGCCCCGAAGGCAGCCACCACGCAGAGCAGCGCGGTACCCGCATAACGCACGATCATCAGTGTACGCCTGTGATTCGCCATCCTGGGAGACCTCATGGCCGATGATCTGACCCGGGGCACCGAGCTGATCGAGCAGCTGCTCGCGGACCCCGAGCTGCGGCGCAGCTTCCGCTCGGACCCGTCGTCGGTCCTGCGCGAGCGCGGCCTCGACGCGCTCGCCGAAGGCCTGCCGCCAGGCGAGCGGGCGATGCTCACGCTCGAACTGCGCGAATCGCGTTCCTCGCTGGCCGGCGTGATCGTCGCCGCGGCCGCGGAGGGCGTCGACTTCACCCACGTCGCCGAGCACGCCGCTCCGCGGCTCGGACGCGACGCGGGTCACGCGATCTCCGAGTTCTTCAAGAGGCTCTCTTCGCATCATCACCCGAAGGCCCGGCCGGTCTCGCATGAGAGCCACCGCCTGCCCAAGCCTCAGGTGCCGCAGCTCCAGCCCGCGCCCGTCGGCCAGATGGCCACGCCGATCCAGCACGCCGCCGCGCCCGCCGGGCCTGCGCCGGCCGCGGCGCCGGCTGCCTCCGCGCGCGCCGGTGCGGAGCCGGTGAGCGCGCCCGCTCCGCACCACGAGCACCACGCGCCCGAGCTCGCGGCCGGATTGACCGCCCACGATCCCTACGCGTACCCCGGCAACGATGCCACCTCGCAGCAGATCGCCGCCTGGATGGGAGCGAATGCACGTCGCGTCGGGCTGCCGCCGGAGCTGCCGGTGATGGCATCGCTCACCGAGTCGGGGCTGCGCAACCTCGACTACGGCGACCGCGACTCGGTCGGCTTCTTCCAGATGCGGACCTCGATCTGGGACGAGGGGCCCTACGCCGGCTACCTGACGGATCCGCAGAAGCAGATCGAATGGTTCCTGAACGAGGCGCTCGCGGTCAGGGGGTCGGACCCGAGCCTGGCCTCGGACCCGAGCCGCTGGAGCGAGTGGGTCGCCGACGTGGAGCGCCCGGCCGCCGAGTATCGCGGCCGCTATCAGCTGCAGCTCGGCGAGGCGGTGCAGCTGCTCCGCGGCGACGCGAGCCTGGCCGGCGGCGCGGCGGTCAGCGGCGCGGCCGGCGCTCCCGGCGCCACCGAGGCGGTGCATCACGTCGATCTCGGCGCGGCGGTCAGGCACTCCGCGATCGCGCACCACGCTCACCACCACCACAACCACGCCGCGGGGATGCTCGACGCGAGCTCCTCGGACGCGGGCCTGTCCGTGAGCGCGGGCGCCGACCTTGTCCGCAGCGCCTACGCGGCACACGGGGTGCAGCTGCCGGTCACCGCCGCGGAGCAGTTCGAGGTCGGCGCCGCCGTCCCGCGGTCCGACCTGGCGCCCGGCGACGCGGTCTTCTTCGGCGGGGGCCACGACGCGATCGATGGGGTCGGGGTCTATCTCGGCGGCGGACACGTCGCGGTCGGCGGCGGGCGAGAGGTGACGATGAGCGCGCCCGGTCTGCACTATCTCGGTGCGCGGCGCTACTCCGAGCGGCTCCTGACCGGGCGCGGCAGCTACGCGCGCACGCTGCCGACCATCTCCAAGCACCACCATCATCACCATCACTGACGCTCTGCTGTTCGACCTCGACGGCTGCCTGGTCGACTCGCTCCCCGCAATCCGCGGCTGCTGGGAGCGCACGCTCCCGCGGTTCGGCGCTGCGCTCCCGCCGGGCGCCGAGATCCGCAGGCTCGCCGGTCCGCCCGTGGATGAGGTCGCGCGGACGCTGGTGCCCGACGCTCCGCCGGCCCGGATCGCCGAGATCGTCGCCGCCTACCGGCGGTGTTCGGTCGCGGCTGCGGCGGAGGTCCCGGCGTTCCCCGGCATCCCTGAGCTCATCAGCGCGCTCGCCGAGCGAGGCGTCGCGATGGGGATCGCCACCTCGAAATCGATCGAGGTCGCCGAGCCGGTGCTGGAGGCGCTCGGGCTGCGGGGTGGGTTCGCGGTGGTCGAGGGGACGCGCGTCGACGAGCTCGGGACCGCCAAGGCGACCGTGGTGGCTCGAGCGCTCGCTGGGATGGAGGCGCTCGGAGCGCCGCGGGCGACGGCACTTGTCGGCGACCGCGCCCACGACGTGGCCGGCGCACACGCCCACGGACTGCGCGCGTTCGGCGTGCTCTGGGGCTACGGCGGGCGCGAGGAGCTCGAGGTCTCCGGCGCGGACGCACTGCTCGAGCGGCCGGCGGATCTGCTCGACCTGATCTGACTCTCGGGCCGCCGCCCTCGGGACGGCGGCGCTAGGGTGCCCGACAGTGGTGCGCTCGACCGCCATCGACGGCGTCTCGCTCGCCTATGAGCGTGAGGGCTCAGGGCCCGCGGTCGTGCTCCTGCACGGCTGGCCGGGCGACCGCGCCGATTGGCGCGCGGTGCGCCCGCTGCTCGGCGACGAGCTGGAGGTGATCGTCCCGGACCTGCGCGGCTTCGGCGAGTCCGATCGGCCGCAGGGCGACGTGACCGACCTGTACGCGGCTCCCGCACAGGCGCGCAGCGTGATCGGCCTGCTCGACGAGCTCGGGATCGCTGCGGCGGTCATCGCGGGCTACGACGTCGGCAGCCGCGTCGCCCAGCGGGTCGCGCGCGACGCACCGGGCCGTGTGAGAGCGCTCGTGCTCTCCCCGCCGATGCCCGGCGTCGGCCGGCGCGTGCTCGAGCCCGACGCCCAGCGTGAGTACTGGTACCAGCCCTTCCATCGCCTGGGACTGCCCGAGGAGCTGATCGACGGCCGCCCGGATGCGGTGCGAGCCTACCTTGCGCACTTCTGGTCGCACTGGTCCGGTCCCGACTTCACGCTGCCCGCCGAGGACCTCGAGCAGCTCGTGAGCGTGTACGGAGCTCCCGGCGCGTTCCTGTCGTCGATCGCCTGGTACCGGGCCGGTGCGGGGACGGTCGCAACCAGCCTGGCGGAGGAGCCGCCGGCGCCCGGCGACCGGCTCGCGATGGACACGACGGTGCTGTGGCCGACCCACGATCCGCTGTTCCCGCCGGAGTGGGGTGACCGCCTGGAGGAGTTCTTTGTCGCGGCGACCGTGCGTCGGCTGGAGGGCGTCGGTCACTTCACCCCGCTCGAGGCGCCCGAGGAATTCGCCGAGGCGATCCGCGCCGCAGCAGTGTGAACGCGTGATCCGGCGCCTCGATATCCGGTCGGTGACCGGCGACGAGCTCGACCTGGTCGGCCGCCTGCTGCACGACCTCAACCTCGAGGTCGAGGACGAGACACCGACGCCCCAGGTGCTCGCAGCCCGGGTCGCCGAGCTGCTCGGCGGCGGCGATACCGAGATCGTGCTCGCCGAGGATCCGCCGGGCGGCATCGCGGTCGTGCGGCTGCGCAAGGCGATCTGGACCCCGCAGCTCGAGGCGTCCTTGGTCGAGCTCTACGTCGTCCCGGAACTGCGAGGGGGCCGGCTCGAGCGTGAGCTGGTCGAGGCGGCGATGGACGCCGCCCGCGCGCACGGCGCCGACTTCATCGAGCTCGCCGTCGGCTCCTCCGACGTCCGGGCTCGCGAGATCTACGAGGACCTCGGCTTCGACAACCACGAGGTCGGCTCCGAGGACGCGCTCGCGCTCCACTACAGCCGCCCCTTGTGAACCCCCTCTGAGACCGACGACACGCCGGGCGCGCGCCACACCTGGCAGGATGCGGCCGTCGTCATCACCAAGGAGCGCAATGACCCCATCCACCGCCGCCGTCCCACGCCCCGTCCTCGCCGACGCCCTTCCCGGAGCGCGCGTCCGTGATGTTCTGATCGTCATCGCCGGCGCGCTGCTCACCGCTGCGTGCGCGCAGATCTCGATCAAGATCCCGGGCTCGCCGGTGCCGCTCACCGGCCAGACGTTCGCCGTCGTCCTCGTGGGCGCGGGCCTCGGTGCCCGCCGCGGTGGGCTCTCGATGCTCCTCTACGTGGCGCTCGGCCTCATCCTGCCGGTGTACGCGAGCGGGGCGCAGGGCACCGGTGTGCTGTTCGGCTCAAGCGGCGGCTACCTGTTCGGCTTCATCCTCGCCGCTTGGGCGATGGGCCTGATCGCCGAGCGCGGCGGTGACCGCCGCGTGGTGAGCGCCGCGCTGGCGTTCGCGGTCGGGCAGCTGCTCATCTTCGGTGTCGGCGTGCCGTGGCTGAAGGTCGACACCTCCCAGTCCTGGGGATGGTCGATCCACGAGGGATTCACGATCTTCATCCTCGGCGGCGTCATCAAGGCCGCGCTGGCCGGCGTGCTGATGCCCTCCGCGTGGCGGCTGCTGCGGTCGCTGAAGGGCTGAGCCGGAGCCTGTGCCGCGGCGAGCTCGGCTGCGGCGAGCCGCTCGCCGGGCTCAGTCGAGCAGCTCGTAGGCGCCGAGCGTGAGGAACTCCGGGAGGTCGTCGCTGAGCGCGACGGCCTCCAGCACCTCGCGCGTCTCGCGGGGACGCCCGCGCTCCCACACCTCGTCGCCGACCGCCTGATGGATCTTGTCGGTCTCCTCGTCGAGCAGTTCGGTGACGAGCTCACGGGTGACGGTGCGGCCGTCGCTCAGCGTGGAGCCGTGGTGGATCCACTGCCAGATCTGTGTCCGCGCGATCTCGGCGGTGGCGGCGTCCTCCATCATGTTGTTGATCGCCGCCGCGCCGCGGCCGCCGAGCCAGAACGAGATGTACTGGAAACCGACCGACAGGTTGTTGCGCAGCCCCTGTTCGGTGATCGCGCCCTCCGTCGCGACGACGTCCCTGAGCGGCGCGTCGTCGTAGGGGACGTCAGGGCGCAGCCGGTCGATCTGGTTGGGCTGTTCGCCCAGGACCTTGTCGAACTCCTCGGTGGCGGCGCCCACGACGTCGGGGTGGGCCACCCACGTGCCGTCGAAACCATCGCCGGCCTCGCGGCGCTTGTCCTCGCGCACGGCGGCGATCGCACGCTCGTTGGCCTCGGGGTCTTTCCGTGACGGGATCAAAGCGGCCATCCCGCCCATCGCGAACGTGCCGCGGTCATGGCAGGTGCGCACCAGCAGTTCGGTGTAGGCCCGCATGAACGGCTGGGTCATCGTCACCGCGGTGCGGTCGGGCAGCACGAACCCCGGATCGGCCCGGTTGGTCTTGATCACCGAGAAGATGTAGTCCCACCGGCCGGCGTTCAGGCCGTAGCTGTGCTCACGCAGCTCGTAGAGGATCTCCTGGAGCTGGAAGACCGCCGGGAAGGTCTCTATGAGCACCGTCGCGCGGAACGTCCCGGCCGGGATCTGAAGCGTTTGTTCGGCGAAGGTGATGACCTCGTTCCACAACCGCGCCTCGAGGTGATGCTCGAGCTTGGGCAGGTAGAGGTAGATCCCCTGGCCGCGGGTGTGCAGCCTCGGTCCTGAATGGAACGCGAACAGTCCGAAGTCGACGAGCGCTCCGGAGGCGGTCTCGTCGCCGAAGCGGATGTGGCGCTCGGGCAGGTGCCAGCCGCGCGGTCGCACGAGCAGTGTCGCCGGGTCATCCACGAGTTGGTAGTGCCGCCCGTCGGAGGCGTCATACGTGATCGTGCCCTCGATCGCGTCGATCAGGTTCTGCTGGCCCTCTATCTGCTTGCGCCACGTCGGTGAGTTCGCGTCCTCGAAGTCGGCCATGAATCCGCGGGCGCCGGAGCCCAGTGCGTTGATCACCAGCTTGCGATCCGTCGGACCGGTGATCTCGACGCGGCGGTCGAGGTAGTCCGCGCGCGGCGGCGCCGTCCGCCACTCGGCGTCGCGGATCTCCTTCGTCTCGGGCAGGAACCTCGTGGGGGCGTCCCGGTCGCGGCGGGCGGCGAGCAGCTCACGGCGGCGCGGATCGAAACGCGTGTGCAGCTCGGCGAGGAAGTCGACCGCCTCCGCGGACAGGATCGGCTCCAGGGCCGGCGCGTTCAAGGGGGCGATGTCGGCGTTCATGCGGGGGAGTGTGCCCGAGCGTCCGGATCGGTGCGCGCCCGCGCGGTGAGCCAGGACCAGAACCGTCCCGCGGCCGGGCCGCTGGTGAACCGGTCGCCGCCGGTGCCGCCGCGTCGCGCCAGTCGCACCGCCCGCAGCTCGCGGGAGAGATCGACGGATGCGAGCTCGCACGCGACCAGCGTGCCGGCCCGGACCTCGTCGGCGATCGCCAGGCGCGAGAGCAGCGAGAAGCCGCCCGAGGTGATCATCCGCTTCAGGCCCTGGATCGAGGCCACCTCCAGCGCGGGCGTCAGCTCGATCCCGTGCGTGGCCAGCGCCGCGGTGGCGATGGCCCGGGTGCCGGAGTCCCGCTCGCGGGTGAGGTATGCGCCCCCGGTGCCGTTCGTGAGTGCGCCGAGCGGGACCGTCGCGCGGCGCGCCCAGGGGTGGTCGGGAGCGACCGCGACGACGAGCGCGTCACGCGCGACGACAAGCGACTCGAGGCCATCGGGGGTCGCCCCGCCCTCGATGAACCCGATCGCGGCTCGGCGATCCTTGACGGCCGCCAGCACCGCCGTGGAGCCGACCACCTCGAGCTGCGGGTGCACGCCCGGCTCCTGCGCGCGAAACGCGGACAGCCAGGCGGGCAGCAGGAACTCGCCGATGGTGAGGCTCGCGCTCAGCCGTAGATCGCCGTGATCCCCGGCGCGGGCGGCCTCGGCGGCAAGCGCGACGGTTGCCAGCTGCGCGAGCGCCTCCTTGGCGGGCGGGTAGATCGTCCGCCCGAGCTCCGTCGCCGTGACGCCGAGCCGCCCGCGCTCGAACAGCGCCGCTCCCAGCCGGCGCTCGAGCGACTGGATCCGCTTGGTCACTGCCGACTGCGTGAGCGTCAGCGCATCGGCTGCGCCCTGGACGGTGCCGGCCTCGTACGCGGCCAGGAATGCGGCGAGCTCGCCACTGGCCACCGGATCGCCGACGGAGCCCATGGCGGATCAGGGTATTCCAGTCTGGAATACCGCGTGCCTGATCGGACTGGTTCGAACGCGCCCGGGTCGGGATCGTGAACCTTGATGTCGTCGATCTCCTCACCGCGTCCGGTCGTTGGCCGCGTCCGTCTGCCACGGCCGGTGGCGGTCTTGCGCGCCCTGCCGGGGGTCGCGCTCGCGCTTGCGGTCGCCGGGGGCGCGACCGGCTTGAGCGGGGTCGTCGGGCCCGGGTCGGGGCCGGTGCTCGGGATCGTGCTCGGGTTGGCGGTCGGGACCGCGCTCGATCTGGCGGGCGCTGGGCATCTAAGCGACGCCAGGCGTCGTTTTGATGCCCACCGCGTCCTGAAGCCGGGCCTGGGCTGGTCGGCCTCGGTGCCGCTGCGTGCGGCGGTGGTCGTACTCGGAGCGGAGCTTCCGCTCGCGGCGGTCGCCTCCGAGGGGCTGCGATCGCTGCCGGGGATCCTGGTGACGTTGACCGGCTGCCTGCTCGTCGCGCGGACGCTCGGCCGCCGGCTCGGCATCCCGCGGCGACTGCGGACGCTCATCGGCGTCGGCACCGCGATCTGCGGCGCCTCGGCGATCGCGGCCGTCACCCCGGTGATCGACGCCGAGGAGACCGAGGTCGGCTACGGCGTCGCGACGATCTTCCTCTTCAACGTCCTGGCGGTCCTGCTGTTCCCGTTGGTCGGTCACGCGCTCGGCCTCGGCCAACATGGCTTCGGCGTGTTTGCGGGCACCGCGGTCAACGACCTCTCCTCCGTAGTCGCCGCCGCGACCCTCTACGGCTCGGGCGCGCTGCACACCGCGGTCATCGTCAAGCTCACCCGGACGCTCATGATCGTCCCGATCTGCATCATTCTCGGGCGGCGGTTCGGGACGGCGGGTGGGGACAAGGCGGCCGGTGCCGCGGGCGTCGGGAGCGGCGCGGCAGAGGCGACGGCCCGGGCGGGCGTGGCCGCCGGGAGTGGCAGGGTGGCCGCTCCCGCGATGCTCGCGCGGGTGCGCGGCGCCGCGGGGATCGTCCCCGGCTTCCTGGTCCTGTTCGTGGTGATGGCGTCGCTGCGCGGAGCCGGGGTCATTCCGGGCGCTTGGGCGGGCACGGTCTCCGAGACCGCGACGTTGCTGATCACCGGCGCGTTGTCGGCGGTCGGGCTGTCGGTCGACCTGGCCGGCCTGCGGCGCGCCGGGCTGCGGCCGCTGGCGCTCGGGGCGGTGCTCTGGGTGACGGTCTCGCTGCTCAGCCTGGGGTGCCAGGCCGCCGGGCTGCTCTGAGCAGCGGCCGGGCGCGACGTTCGCGATGTCGTAGTGCGGTCGGGCCCACTTCGTGTGCACGACCTCGCGCCAGGGGACTCTTGCCCGGCCGTGGGGCCCCGGTGCGGGAGCGTTTCTCCCCACGCGCCGCGCGTCTTCGGGGAGCGTGGGCAATCGGGCTGCACCCACAATCCCTATCCCGCACTCCCTCTCGTCGGCGGCTCCGAGTGGGTGGTCGTGCGCCGCCCGCGGCCAGTTCTCCCCGCGCACGGGCGGCGACCGTTCCGCGTGGGTGATCCGACCCCCCCCGGGACCGAGCGGCGCTCTCCGGCACTTTCGCCCACCCTCGATCCGCCCGCCCGCGCGTGGGCCGAAGTTACTGGCCGAGCAACGCGCGGGACGCAACGGCGTCCCATCCGCCGCCGCAGCCCAGGCACCGAACCCAGGCGCCCCCACAGTGCACGCACAACGGCCGCGACCGACCTCCAACCGGAATCTGTCTCAACACGAGTGTGATAATTAATCACAGAGACTTGTGAACTGATCACACACAGGTGTAATTTTGCGCCCATGCTGACGTCGGACAGCCGGCGCGACGCGATCCGCGGACGCCTCGCCGAGCGTGGGGAGGTGGAGATCGCCGGGCTTGCCACCGAGTTCGAGGTGTCGGAGATGACGATCCGGCGAGACCTCGAGACGCTCGAGGAACGGGGCGTGGCCCGGCGGGTCCGAGGCGGCGCGATCTCGACCGTGAGCCGCAGCTACGAGCCGCCGCTCGCCGCCCGGTCCCAGGAGGCGCGGGAGGCGAAGGCGCTGATTGCGCACGCCGCGGCGGCGTTCGTCGAGTACGGGGAGACCGCGATCCTCGACGTCGGGTCCACGACGCTTGCGCTCGCCCGCGCGCTGCGTGACCGCGGCGGCTTGACGATCCTGACGCCGAGCGTCAATGCGGCGGTCGAGCTGGCCAACGAGCCGACGACCCGGGTGATCCTCACCGGAGGGATCGTGCGGCCCGGCGAGCTGAGCCTCGTCGGCGACCTTGCCGAGGAGACGTTCCGGCGCTTCAACTGCGATGTGCTGTTCCTCGGCGTCGGCGGGATCGACGCGGTGAAGGGGCTGACTGAGTACAACCTCGACGACACGCGGGTCAAGCGCGCCGCGCTGGGCGCAGCCGCGCGCTGCGTCGTGCTCGCGGACCGCTCCAAGCTCGACCGCGTGTGCCTGGCGCAGGTCGCCACGCTTGAGGAGATCGACGTCCTCATCACCGACGCCGAGCCAGCCCACCCCGTGCTCGACGCGGTCCGGGAGGCCGGGGTCGAGGTCGTGTCCGTCTCATCCCACGAGTTGCAGGAGAAAGCATGAGCCACCGGTTCAAGGAGCTGTTCGGGGAGCGCAAGCCGCTCATCGCGATGGTCCACGTCCCGCCGCTTCCGGGCACCCCGCTGTACGACGCGGCGGCGGGCGTGCAGGGACTGGTGGACGCGGTCAAGCGCGACCTCGAGTTGCTCTTGGAGGCCGACTTCGACGGGTACATGTTCTGCAACGAGGGCGATCGCCCGTACGAGTTGCGGGCCGGCCCCGAGGCCGCGGCGGTGATGGCCAGAGTGGTCACCGAGTGCGCCCCGCGCGGCCGGATCTTCGGCGTCGACTTCCTGTGGGACGCACGCTGCGCGCTCGCCGTGGCGGTCGCGACCGGAGCCTCGTTCATGCGCGAGGTGCTCACCGGCGCGTGGGAGTCGGACATGGGCCTGTGGCAGGGCGAGGCCGCCCATGTGCTGCGCGAGCGCAGGCGGCTGGATGCAGAACCGCTCGCGATCATGATGAACATCACCCCGGAGTTCGCCTCCCCGATCGGCCGCCGCAGCCCGGCCGACGCGGCTCACTCCGCGGTGGTGTCGAGTCTCGCCGACGCGATCCTCGTCTCCGGTCCGATGGCGGGCGCCGAGCCTGACCGGGCGACCCTTCAGTCCGTCCGCGAGGCGGTGCCCGCCGAGGTTCCCGTATTGCTGAACACCGGCGCCCGCGCGGACACCATCGCCGAGTACCTGAGGATCGCGGACGGCTGCGTGGTCGGCTCGGACCTGAAGGTCGACGGCTACACGTGGAACCCGGTCGACCGTGACCGCGCCCGGCGATTCGTGGAGAACGCCCGCGAGGTGACCCTCAGCCGATGACCCTGCTCGGGATCGACATCGGCTCCTCCGGGGTGAAGGGTGCGCGCGTCGATCTCGCCGACGGGTCGATCACGAGCGCGCAGGCAGGCGTGCAACTGCACTCGCCGCATCCCGGCTGGGCCGAGGCCGATCCAGGGCAGTGGTGGGCCGGAGTCTGCGCCGTCACCCGCGAGCTCGTCTCCGAGGGCGCGCCGGTGGAGGCGGTGGCGTGCTCGGGGATGGTTCCCGCGGTGCTCGCGCTCGACGAGCACGGCCGCCCGCTGCGGCGCGCCATCCTCCAGAACGACGCCCGCGCGGACGCCGAGGTCGAGGAGCTCGCCGATGAGCTGTCGGATCTTGACCTGGTGGCGCTCACCGGCTCCGCGCTCACCCAGCAGTCGGTCGCCCCGACGGTCCGCTGGCTGCGCCGCCACGAGCCCGACCTGTTCGACGCGACCGCATCGCTGGCCGGCTCCTATGACTGGATCGCGATGGAGCTGGGCGCCCGTCCCCACGTCGAGCGCAACTGGGCGCTCGAGAGCGGCCTGTTCGGCCTGGACGGACGCCCGCTGCGCGAGGTGATGGCCCGCAGCGAAGTCGGTCCGGCCCTCCTGCCGGACGTCGCGGCACCCGGCGAGGTGGTCGGCGAGGTGAGCGCCGGCGCCGCAGCCGATACCGGGCTGCGCGCCGGGACCCCGATCGTGGTCGGCGGGGCCGATCATGTGAGCTCGGCCTACGGCGCAGGGCTCGTCGGCGACGGCGATTGGCTCGTGAAGCTCGGGGGGGCGGGCGACATCCTGGCGGTGAGCGAGGCCCCGCTGCTCGACGGGCGTCTGTACCTCGACGCCCACCCCGCGGGCGGCTGGCTGCCCAACGGCTGCATGGCGACCAGTGGGTCGCTGGTGCGCTGGCTGGCCGCGGTCTGCGGGGGCGTCGACCTGGAGACGCTCGACGCAGAGGCCGCGGAGATCCCGCCGGGCGCCGGAGGCGTCGTCTGCCTCCCGTACTTCCTGGGGGAGAAGTCGCCGCTGCACGACCCCCGCCAGCGCGGCGCGTTCGTCGGCCTGCACCTCGGTCACACCCGCGGCCATCTGTACCGTGCGGCGCTCGAGGCGGTCGCGTTCGGCTTCCGTCACCACGTCGAGGTCTTCCACGAGCTCGGGGTCAGCCTGTCGGCTGCGCGCGTCACCAACGGCGGCAGCCGCTCCACGCTCTGGAAGCAGATCCTGGCCGACGTGCTCGGGACGCCGCTCTCGCCGGTGCTCGACCATCCCGGCGCCTCCTTCGGCGCGGCGCTCGCGGCCGGCGTCGGGGTGGGCAGCGCGCCGGGCTGGTCGGTGGTCAGCGAGCTCGCGCGTCTCGGTTCGCCGATCGAGCCCCGCACCGCCTACCGCGAGCGCTACGACGAGCTCTACGGCGTCTACCGCGCGCTCGAGCCGGTGCTGCGGCCGATCTCACACCGGCTCGCCGCCGGAGACTGGAGTGAGCGATGAGTGGCACGACCATGTCCGGCGCCCCGGTCGCGGTCATCACCGGCGCCGGCTCCGGAATCGGGCGGGCGATCGCCCGCGAGCTGGGCGGCCGCGGGTTCCTCGTCGTGGTCACCGACGTCGACGGCGACGCGGCGCGTGCCGTGGCCGAGGATCTCGACGGCTGGGCGGCGCCGCTGGACGTCACCGACGCCCGGGCCGTCGCCGCGCTCGCCGAGGAGGTCGCCGACCGCCAGGGCCGGCTCGACGTGTGGGTCTCCAACGCGGGGATCTCGCACATGGCGCCCTTCACCGAGGTGACGCTCGAGGAGCTCGACCGGACGCTTGCGATCAACCTGCGCGGCGTGTTCGTCTGCGGGCAGGCGGCCGCGCGGACGATGCGGCGGCTCGGCGGCGGCGGCGCGATCGTCAATCTCGCGTCGATGGCCGGCAAGCAAGGCCGGGTGCCGTACCTGTCCGACTACGTCGCCTCGAAGTTCGGCGTCGTCGGGCTCACCCAGGCGATGGCGTTCGAACTGGCCGCCGACTCCATCCGCGTCAACTGCGTGTGCCCCGGTTACGTGGCCACGCCGATGCAGGACCGTGAGCTCGCCTGGGAGGCGGGGCTGCGCGGGATCGCGCCCGAGGACGTCCGGGAGATGTGGATCGCGGACACGCCGATGGGCCGGCTCGAGCAACCCGAGGACGTCGCCCGGGTGGTCGCGTTCCTCGCGGGGCCGGATGCAGCGTTCGTCACCGGTGAGGCGGTGGCGGTCAACGGTGGCGCATTCATGGACTGAGTCACAGGTTGGGAAAGGTGGAGGAGATGGCAACCGAAGAGCAGACATCGAGCGGCGTTCCCACGCTGTTCACCCGAAACGCGACCGGTCTGGTCCGCGAGCTGAGCGCCTTCGACGCGTTCAACCTCGTGTTCTCGGCCGTCCTCATACCGGTCGGGATCACGCAGGTGATGGGGTTCGCGCCCCAGTTCTGGCCACACGCCAACATGTTCGTGTCGTTCCTGATCGCGACCCCGCTGGTGGCGTGCTTCGGGGTGGTGTACCTGTACCTGACCGCGCTGATGCCGCGCTCGGGCGGTGACTACGTCTGGGTATCGCGCATCCTCTCCCCGTTCCTGGGGTTCGTGGTGAACTTCGCGCTCACCTTCGTGTTCCTCACCTGGGTGGCGTTCAACTTCACCTTCATGCTCTCGATCGTGCTGCCGGCGTTCGGCTACGTCGCCGGAATCCACGGCTCCGCGATCGACGCCCCCTCCAAGGGCGAGATGATGATCATCGCGACCTGCCTGACGATCGCCTTCGCCGCGCTGATGATGGTTGGCGTGCGCTCGGTCGCGCGGTACATGAAGGTCACGTTCGCCATCGTCTGGGTCGGGATGGCGATCTGGCTGGTGCTGATGCTGATCGGCAGCCACGGCTCGTTCGTCAACCACTTCAACCACGACTCGGGCTCGACCTACTCCGGGATCATCGCCAAGGCCTCGACGCTCGGCTTCCACAACGGAGGGACGCTCCAGCTGGGAGCGACCGTGGCGGCGATGGTGTACTGCTTCCAGGTCTACACGGGCTTTCAGTGGACCGGATACTTCGCGGGGGAGATCAAGAACGCCCGCCGCACTGCGGTCACCTCGATCCTCGGCGGGCTGGGTGCCGCGGCGGTCATCTACATGGTCGCGGCGCTGCTCGTCTACAAGTACTACGGGTACAAGTTCTTCGGCTCGATCGTGTACCTCGGCCTCGGTGGCGGATCGGCGCACTGGACTCTCGGATTCAGCCCGTACCTGCCCTCGCTGGTGAAGTTCCTTCCAGGCGGGCAGGTGCTCGGCGTGATCGTCGTGCTCTGCTTCCTGATGGCGATCTTCTGGTGGACGCCCACCGGGTTCATGCTCGGCACGCGCAACCTGTTCGCCTGGTCGTTCGATCGGCTGGCGCCCGCCCGGCTCACCGACGTCTCCGACCGCTTCCACACGCCGGTGCTCGCCACCGGGGTGGTCGCGCTCGTCGTCGAGCTGCTCAACTACCTCAACATCTACCAGGGCCTCGGGGCGTTCCTGCTCAACATCCTGGTGGTGATGGGGCTCGCGTTCATCGTCGTCTCGATCGCGGCGGGGGCGGTCCCGTTCCGCCGCAAGGCGATGCACGCCGAGGCGCCCGGGTGGGCGCGGGCGAAGATCGCCGGCATCCCCGTGATCACGCTGGCGGCGATCGTCTCCGGCGTCTCGTGGGCGTTCGTGATCTTCGAGGCACTGCACACCGGCTTCGGCGGCAAGCTCGGCTGGTCCCCGATGATCAAGGTGTTCGTCGCCCCGGCGATCGCGGTCGTCTGGTACGCCGGCGTGTCGATGTACCGGCGCAGCCAGGGGATCTCGCTCGCCAACACGTTCAAGGAGATCCCGCCCGAGTGACGCTCCTCGAGGAAGGACCGCGGCTGGTGCAGGTCGCCGCGGCCGGCGGTCTCGTGCTGAGGTTGTTCGGCGGAGTGGCGATCTGGCACCGCTCCGCCCCAGCCACGCGCGAGGCGCTCGGCCGCGACTACGGCGACCTTGACTACGTCGCCCATCGCAAGGGGTCCCGCGAACTGCGCGACCTGCTCGAACAGGAGGGGTACGAGCCCGAGCGCACGTTCAACGCCGCGCACGGGGACCGGCGGCTGATCTACCACGCGCCCGACGGGTCGTTCCACATCGACGTCTTCCTCGACCAGTTCGAGATGTCGCACACGCTCGACTTCTCGGAACGACTCCAGGTCGAGGAGCCGACGCTGTCCGCCGCCGACCTGCTGCTCGCCAAGCTGCAGGTCGCCGAGATCAACCACAAGGACCTCACCGACACCGCCATGCTGCTGCTCGACCACGAGCTCGGCGACGAGGACGGCCCGGGTCGCATCGGCGGCGCGCGCCTGGACGGAACCTGCGGCGCGGACTGGGGGCTGTTCACCACCGTCACCGACAACCTGACGACGCTCGACGGGCTCGCTCCGTCGCTCGAGCTCGGGAGCGAGCGCGGCGAGCTCCTGGCGGCCCGCTCGGCGGCGCTGCGACGGCGGTTGGAGGACGCTCCCAAGTCGCGCGCCTGGCGGATGCGCGCAAAGGTCGGTCGCCGCAAACGGTGGTACGAGGTCCCCGAGGAGGTCCGTCGTTGAGCTTCACCGTCTACTACGCGTCCGACATCCACGGCTCCGACCGGCTGTGGCGCAAATTCGTCAACGCGGGGAAGTTCTACGACGCCGACGTGTTGGTGATGGGCGGCGACATCACCGGCAAAGCCGTCGTGCCGATCGTCCGCTCCGCCGACGGGCTGCGCGTGGCAGAGCTGATCGGCGACCGGGTCGCCCCGGAGGAGGAACTCGAGTCGATCGAGGGCCGGATCCGCGACCGCGGCTTCTACCCCTACGTGACCACCGACGATGAGCTCGCCGAGGCGCACGGTGACGAGGCGAAGGTCGGCGAGCTGTTCGGCCGGGCGATGGCGGACAGCGTGCGGCGCTGGCTCGAGCTCGCCGAGGAGCGCCTTGGCGGGACCGGGATCCGGCTCTACATGATGCTCGGCAACGATGACGAGCCCGCGCTGTCCCAGGTGCTCGACGCCTCGCCGCTCGCCGTGACCTGCGAGGACATCCCGGTCGAGCTCGCCGAGCAGATCCAGATGCTCTCCTGCGGGATCGCCAACCCGACCCCCTGGGACTCCCCGCGCGAGATGCCGGAGGACCAGCTCGCGGCCCATCTGGAGACGCTCGCCGGTGAGCTCGACGATCCGTCGCGGTCGGTCTTCAACCTCCACGTCCCGCCCAAGGCGACCGCCCTGGACCAGGCGCCGGCGCTCGACGAGACGCTCAAGCCGGTCGTGCGCGGCGGATCCGTGGTGATGACCGCCGCGGGCTCTCAGGCGGTGCGGGAGCTGATCGAGCGCCACCAGCCGCTCGTCGCCCTCCACGGCCACATCCACGAGTCGCGCGGCGTCACGAAGATCGGCCGCACCGTCTGCATCAACCCGGGCAGCGAGTACGGCGAGGGCGTCCTGCACGGGGCGCTGCTCGTGCTCGACCGCAAGAAAGGGCTGCGCAACCACCAGCTCGTCTCCGGCTGACCGATGGCCTCGGTGACGGCTGGATCGGGAGGCCCGGGAGGGGTACAACTCCCGGCGTGCCCACGCTGCTGGACGTCTCGCCGGCCGACCCCGCCGACGCGCAGGGCCGGCTGCGCGAGCTCGGTCACCGGGCTCGCCTGCGCCTCGCGGCCGCGCTCAGCCTCGCGGTGTGTGGCGGGGCGGTCGTGCTCAACGGGCACCTGCGGGCGTCGGGTGTCGCCCTCCTCGTCGGCGGCGGCGCTGCGGTGGCTCTGGCCGCCTTGTCCCGCGGCGATCGGCGTCGCCTGCTGGTCGCGCTCGTCGCCCAGGGCTCCGAGCTGCCCGAGGTCCGCAGCGCCGCCGCGACGCTTGCCTCCCCGCGCGAGCGGGTGCGTCTCGCCCGCAGCCTGCGGATTGCCGCCGAGCACGGGGACGGCGTGCCGGTCAACGCACCGCTGATGGTCGACCCGGCGCGCGCTGCCGACGCCGCGGCCCGGCTGCGGCAGCTCGCCGATGCGATCGCTGCGCCCCAGGCTGCGACCGAGCCGGCGGCGCTGGCGCTCTGCCGCCAGATGCTGACCGAGCCGCGGCGCTCGCCGCTGTGCAACCCGCGGATGCCGGCGGCCGAGCTGGAGCGGCTGTTGCGGCGGGTGGAGCGGGGGGTGGCGTCGCCGCTTCGTTGATGTCCGGGGCGTTCGCGGGGTAGCGCGTCGGGTCGTCGTCCGTCACAGCAGCGCCCGCAGCTCCGGCGGCTGCCGGGGGGCGGGGGTGGCGCTGCTGTGACTGCCGCCGCCCCGCCGCGCTGGTCGGCAATGTGGTGGGCGACTTCGTCTGCCCACCACGCGGGCACGTCTCCCCCGGGGGCAGGCACCTGGGCATCTCACGCCAGCCATGGTTGCGTTTGATGCCCATCGCTTCGTGGGGCCGGGACGTTTCTCGCACTCGCGACGTGCTCCGGGGCCGTGTGGGTGATCCGGTGCGCCCCGCAGCGCTGATCACCCAACCCGACGCGGGCGCCCCCGCTTGTGCGTAATGCGCGCCGGTCCGAGGGCACGATCACGCACCGTCCATCCCCCGCCGCCCCGAGAGTGAGGTTTTGCCCGGGGTCGGGCACACGAAGTGACCCCGACCTCGCTGCCACATCGCCAACGCCCCGAGCAACCCTGAGCGCGGGCTACCAGGTCGGCAAGAGCGACGCCAGCAACCCCTGCTTCCCCCGCAGCGCCGACATCAGCAGCGCCCCGGGCTGGGGCGTGAACGAGAGCATCTCGATGCTCGCGGCCGGAACCTTGACCGTGTAGGTGCCCTTGACCGGGGAGACGACGTCGGTGCCTGCGGTCCCGGACAAGAGCCCGGTGCTCGTCGAGGAGCCGAACGACTGGCCGTTGAGGCTCACGTCGTTGGTCGAGGAGAGGCCGTGGGCGTGGAGGATCGAGATCGAGGCGGGGCCGACGGCGTTCGGGACGCGGACCGTGGTCGACTCGCTGGAGGTGGCGCTCTTGTTGACGAGCACGACGTGGGTGGCGCCGCCGGTCTCGCGCGTGGCCCAGGCGGCGAGCGTGCTCGGGACGTCGTTGTGCATGTCGAGGACCTGGGAGCCGGGCGGGGCCGCCTGCTCGAACATGATCATCGCGTAGTACTCGGGCTGGACCTGGAAGGTGATCCGGCCATGGGACAGGACCGGGTTGAGGACCGCGTTGATCGTGCCGGCGGGGTCGTTCATGTTGAGGCCCTGGACGCCGAGCCTGTCCATACCGAACAGCGTGTTCATCATCCACAGCGCGGTGGCGAAGGAGTCGCTGACGTCCCGGGTGCCGCCGCAGGTGATGGCGTTCATCTCGTCGACGCGGATGCCCTTGCCATCGGCGTGCGCGGTCTTCACGAAGGGCGCAAGCTCGTTGACGAAGCCGTAGGACGAGGAGCTGGCCAGCACCTGCGGGATGGTGACGTTGTGCGAGGCGCTGCAGTGCTTCAGCGGGTAGGCGTGGATCGTCACCAGCCCGATCTTCGGCTCGGCCTTGAGCGTCGAGCCGAGCGACTGCAGCCAGGTGCCGATGCCGCTCGTCGGCCCCGCGATCGTGACGCCCTTCGGCAGCGCGTTGGCGAAATCTGCGAACTGGGAGCGGTAGACCGGGAGCGACCAGTTGGCGGGCCGGCCGAGCACGCGGGTGCCGTCGGACGTGTGGTACCAGGCGAAGGCGCGGTAGAGCTCCGGCTCGTTGCCGAGCTCGAGCGCGAGGATGTTGGAGGCCCCGATGCTCTTGATGAACGCCTGGGCTTCTCCGACCGTGTCGGTCTTGTTGGCGGCCTCGAGGTTGAGGCCGAGCAGCAACTGGCCGTTCATCCCCTTGGCGGTCGCCGCGGCCAGCTTCAGCCAGCTCGAGTCGATCGAGTACGAGTCGCCCGGAGGCCGCTTCTGCCCCTTGATCGGCACCCAGCTCCAGTCGGCGCTCTCGCCGCCGATGCGGAGCACGGGCCGCTGCCCGGGAGCGATGTCACCGAGCAGGTTGAGGAACGCCGTGTTGACCTTCGACGGATTGCTGCCTGCGAACTTCAGCAGCGAGGGGTATTTGATCGAGATGCCCAGGAAGCCGCTGGGGGTGGCTCCGCCGGCGGGCGTGGTGGTGACGGTCACGGTCGCCGCGCGGGCGCCGGCGGCGCTCAGGCACAGCAGGATCGCCACGGCGGCGATGAGGGCGCCGAGCGCGCGTCGCGAGAGGGAGGTCGTTGAAAACACGTCGGCCATTCTGCACATCGGAGAGGCGGGACGGGCCATCAGGCACGCGGCTCAACCAAACGTCAATAGACGCGCGGCGTGGCCCGGTCCATGCGACGGCCCCCGATGGGAGCCTGCACCGGACGAAAAGGGTACTAACGAGCCGCGCCGCCTCGAATCAGCCGGTGTACTAGGGTCGGCGCGTGCCCGAGTGGTTCGACGAACTGTCGGAGTTCCTCCGAATCCCGTCGGTGAGCGCAGATGCCGCCCACCAGGGGGACGTGCGCCGCGCCGGCGAATGGGTGTGCGAGCTGATCCGGGGCGCCGGTGGCGAGGCCGGGCTCGTCGACTTCGATGGCCAGCCGCTCGCGGTCGGCGAGGTCCGAGCCAGCAGCGGAGCCGACTCCGCCCGCACCGTGCTCTGCTACGGACACTTCGACGTCCAGCCACCCGACCCGCTTGAGCTGTGGGAGTCCGAGCCGTTCGAGCCCGAGATCCGCGGCGAGTACCTGTACGGCCGGGGCGTCGCCGACGACAAGGGCCAGCTCTACCTGATGCTCGCCGCCGCGCGCGAGCTGGCGGCCGCCGGGACGCTCCCGGTCAACGTGCGCTTCGTCTGCGACGGCGAGGAGGAGACCGGCGGGCAGTCCGTGCTCGGATACCTCGCCCAGGACGACCGCGGCGCCGACGCCTCGGTGATCTTCGACAGCGAGATGATCGCCCGCGGCGTGCCCGCCTTCAACATCGCCACCCGCGGCCTCGTCTACTTCCACCTCACCCTGCGCTCGGGCGAGCGCGACCTGCACTCCGGCCACTACGGCGGCGCCGCGCTCAACGCCGTCACTGCCCTGTGCGAGCTGCTCGCGTCGGTCAGCGCCCGCGACGGTCGGCTCGCCGAGCCACTGCGCGCCGGCATCCGGGCCCCGACGGCCGAGGAGCTGCAGAGCTGGGCCGCGCTGCCGCTCGGCGCCCAGGAGCTCTCGCTCGCCGCGGTGGCGCCGATGGACTCAACCGCCGCGCGCGACTACTACCTGCGCACGTGTGCGGAGCCCGCGCTCGATGTGAACGGCATCCTCGGCGGCTCGCCGACGCTGGAGAAGACCGTGCTGCCGGTCAAGGCCGAGGCGAACGTCTCGATCCGCCTGGCGCCCGGCCAGGACCCGGAGGCGATCGCGACCGCATTCACCGGGTTGCTGCAAGCGGCGACACCAGAGGGCGCCTCGCTCGAGATTGAACTGATGTCGCGAGCCGACCCGGGGATCGTCGACCCCAGCTCGCCCGCGGTCGCGCTTGGGCAGGACGCGTTCGAGCGGGCGCTCGGCGTTCGGCCGCTGCTCACCCGTTCCGGAGGGACGCTGCCGATCGTCGCGGCGCTCTCGCGCCTCGGGATCCCAACGATCATCACCGGCTTCTCGCTGCCCGACGCGAACATCCACTCGCCCAACGAGCGGCTGCTCGTCGAGTACGTCGAGCAGGGGATCGCGGCCGCCCGGGCGCTGTTCGAGGAGTTCGCAGGCCTCTAGGTTCCGGCTGCCCCGGGCAGCGGCCGCAGTCGAAGCTCGAGCCCGCGGTGCCGACGTAGCGACGCGCCGGTCAGGCGGGTGCCTAGGCGGCGAGCCCCCGCTCGAGCACCGCGTACGCCTGATCCGACTGGTCGATCATCTCATCGACCACGGTCGCCGGGTCCTCCCCGTTGGTGAGCCGCTCCATCCCGCCCATCAGGAACGCGACGTTGACCCCGCACAGTGCCCGCGCGAGCGCCTGGCAGGTCGGGTCCTCGGGCGGCCGGTCCCAGGCGGCCGCGATCGCCTCGCCGACGCGCCGGGCCTGGCGCCCGAACGACGACTCGGCGTAGTCGCGCAGCGCCGGGCTGCTACGCACGATCTCCCAGAAGCCGTGGATTTCCCCCTCGCCGTCAAGGACCGCACCGAAGCGCTCCCAGAACGTCCGCGTGTGCGTGCGGAAGGCGGCGACCAGCGCGGCGCCATCGGGCGGATCGGCGACGAGCGCGAGCAGCGCCCGGCCGATCTCCTCCTCCCGGTCGAACAGCATCTGCTCCTTCGTCGGGAAGTAGTTGAACACCGTCTGGCGAGAGACGTCGGCGGCGCGGGCGACGTCATCGACGGTCACCGATTCGAATCCGCGCTCGAGGAACAGGTCGGCGGCCGCCTGGGCAATCGCCTCTCTGGTCCTGCGTTTCTTGGTCTCGCGTAGGCCTGCCATGTAGCCAGAATCATACCGGGTACAAACTTTTACTGAGTCTGTTATTTTGGTTCTCATGAACGCAGGCATCCAGATCCAGGGACTCACCAAGACGTATCGCGGGCCGGGTGGACCGGTGCCCGCGGTCAGGGGAATCGACTTCTCGATCGCGCCGGGGGAGACGGTCGCGCTGCTCGGGCCCAACGGCGCGGGCAAGTCGACGACGATCGACATGCTGCTCGGGCTCGGCCGGCCCGACGGCGGCACCGTGACGGTGTTCGGCAAGACCCCGCGCGACGCCGTCGACGCGGGACTGATCGGCGGCATGCTCCAGACCGGGGAGCTGATCCGCGACCTCACTGTGCGAGAACTGGTCGTGGTGATGGCCTCGCTGTACCCCGACCCGCTCGACGTCGACGAGGTGGTCGCGCTCACCAGCCTGCGCCAGGCGGCCGGCCAGCGCACCCAGAAGCTGTCCGGCGGTCAGACGCAGCGGGTTCGGCTCGCGATCGCGCTGGTCGCCAACCCTGCGCTGCTGGTGCTCGACGAGCCGACGGTCGCGATGGACGTCGAGGGCAGGCGCGACTTCTGGACGACGATGCGCGACTACGCCTCGCGCGGCAAGACGGTCCTGTTCGCCACCCACTACCTCGAGGAGGCCGACGCGAACGCCGACCGCGCGGTGATGATGGCCCACGGAAGGATCGTCGCCGACGGCTCGACCACCGAGATCAAGGCCCGGATCGGGCACCGCACGATCCGCACGACGCTGCCAGGGGTGGACCGCGGCGAGCTGTCCTCGCTCGACGGGGTGGCGAGCGCCGACCGCCATGGCGACTCGGTCATTCTCCGCTGCTCGGACTCCGACCAGGCGATCCGTGCACTGCTGCACCGGCACCCGGCCGCTCGGGACATAGAGATCACGGGCGCGGCGCTCGAGGACGCGTTCATCGAGCTGACCGGCGGTCCGGCCGAACCCGACGACGTCATGGAGGTGGCGCAATGACCGGCATCGTCTACACCCGGTACGAGCTGGTGCGGGCGTTCCGCAACCGGCGGTTCTTCTTCTTCTCGCTCGGCTTCCCGCTGATCCTGTACTTCGTCATCGCCGCGCCGCAGGGCAACCAGTCCAACTTCGCCGGGAGCGGCGTCTCGGCGCCGCTCTTCTACATGGCCGGCCTGCTCTCGTTCGGGACGATGAGCTCGATGATCTCTACCGGCGCGCGGATCGCCGGCGAGCGTCAGGCGGGCTGGACCCGGCAACTGCGCACGACGCCGCTCTCGACGCGGTCCTACTTCCGCGCCAAGGTCCTCACGGCCTACGCGATGGCGTGCATGACGATCGCCGCCCTCTACATCTCGGGCGTGATCCTTGGCGTGAGCCTGTCCGCGAGCGACTGGCTGGAGATGACCGGACTGGTGCTGGTCGGGCTGCTGCCGTTCGGCGCGCTCGGGATCACGCTCGGGCACCTGCTGACCGTCGACTCGATCGGGCCGGCGATGGGTGGCCTGACCGCCCTCCTGGCGCTTGTCGGCGGCGTCTGGTTCCCGGTCACCCACGGCTTCCTGCATGACCTGGGCCAGTGCCTGCCCTCCTATTGGCTCGCCCGCGCCGGACATGTCGGGGCGGGCGGCGCGCCCTGGGGCACGACCGGCTGGCTGGTGATGGCCGGGTGGACAGTCGTGCTCGCTGCCAGCGCTGCCTACGCCTACCGGCGCGACACGGGCCGGGTGTAGGGGAGACGGACCGGCCCGCGCGCCTCGGAGGCGAGCGGGCCGGAGCGGGGGCGAAGGTCGCTTTGCCCCCAACGGGGCCTCGTCAGATGGGTGTCAACTCCTGAATCGGTTAAAGGCAACATTCTCAATTGACTTGGTAGGATTTGCCGTGGCGGGCGGTTTTCCAGGTGCCGGTCGCCCACTCCGACCGTCCCCTCGAGATCAGGAGACCCGTTCGCATGAGCACGACCAACCCACGCTGGCAGACGCTTCCCGGCGTCCGTGTCCGCGAGCGCGCGCCGGCCGCGGCCGAGCCGGGACCGGGCCGCCGCCGTGCCCGGACCGCCGGCTGGCAGCGCGCGGTGAGCCCGATCGTGTTGCTCGTGGTCTGGCAGCTGACGAACGTCGTGCAGCTCGTCTCGCCGACAAAGCTGCCGCCCCCGACCAAGGTCGTGAGCGAGGCGTGGACGCTGATCACCACGAACTCGCCCGCCTATGGCGGCACGCTCCAGCACGCGCTGCTCGTCTCGCTGGAGCGGATGGCGATCGGCTTCGCGTGCGGCGGCGCCGCCGCGCTGCTGCTGGCGCTCGTCGCCGGGCTCTCCCGCCGCGGCGAGGACGCGGTCGACCCGCTCATGCAGATGGTGCGAACGCTGCCCCTGTTCGGCCTCGTCCCCGTGTTCATCGTGTGGTTCGGGATCGGCCAGCTGCCGAAGATCCTGCTGATCGCGATCGCGGCGGTCGTCCCGCTCTACCTGAACGCGTTCAGTGGCATCCGGGGGGTCGACGGCCGTCTGCGCGAACTCGCCCGGTCGCTCGGCCTGAGTCGCCGGGAGACCATCACCCAGATCGTGCTCCCCGGCGCGCTGCCCGCGACGCTCGTCGGCCTGCGCCAGTCGCTCGGCGTCGCCTGGCTGGCCCTCGTCGTCGCAGAGCAGATCAACGCCAACTCGGGCCTCGGCTTCATCATCAACCAGGGCGAGCAGTTCAACCAGAACAACGTGATCTTCGTCGCGCTGATCGTCTACACGATCCTCGGCCTGCTCACTGACTGGATCGTGCGCATCTTCGAGCGCCGCGCGCTCGCCTGGCGCACGCCGGCGGGAGCGCGGGCATGAGCGCCCTCAGCGACGCGCCCGCTGCCATCCCCGCCCGCACCGAGCCGGCGGTCACGGTTCGCGGACTGCGCCGGGCGTTCGGAGACCGTGTGGTGCTGGAAAACCTCGAGCTGCAGGTCGAGCCCGGCGAGTTCGTCGCGCTGATCGGGCGCAGCGGCTCGGGCAAGTCGACCCTGTTGCGGGCGGTCGCCGGGCTCGACGCCGGCATCGAGGGCGAGATCCGCGTCGCCGGCGAGGGAGCGCGCCCCGGGCGCGAGGTCGCCGTCGCCTTCCAGGACGCGCGGCTCGTCCCCTGGAAGCGGGTTGCCGCCAACGTCGCGCTCGGCCTGCGGGTCGACGACCCCGGGACTTTCGCCCGCCGGGCACTCGAGGAGGTGGGGCTGGCCGAACGCGCGAACGCCTGGCCACTCACGCTCTCCGGGGGTGAGGCGCAGCGCGTGTCGCTCGCCCGGGCGCTGGCCCGCGAGCCGCGGCTGCTCGTGCTCGACGAGCCGTTCGGCGCCCTCGACGCGCTCACGCGCCTGGCGATGCAGGAGCTCGTGCTCGGGCTGTGGGAGCGCCACGCCCCCGCGGTGCTGCTCGTCACCCATGACGTCGACGAGGCGCTCGCGCTCGCGGACCGCGTCCTCGTCCTCTCGGGCGGCCGAATCGCCCACCAGACCCGGATCGCGGCCGCCCGCCCCCGAATTCGGGACTCCGCCGAACTGATCGAACTCCACGACCGGCTCCTGCGCGAGCTCGGCGTCGACACGAAAGGCCACGCATGACACCTCCCGCCCCCAAGACGCCACCCCGCCCGCGCGTCCGTCGCCTCGTCGTGTTCGTCGGGCTGGTCGCGGTCACGTTGCTCGCCGCCGCGTGCGGATCGAGCTCGCACAAGTCGGCCGGCTCGGGCTCGTCTCCGTCCGGCGCCGCGAGTGGCTCTGCGAGTTCCGGCTCCGCGAGCGCGGCGGCGGCGACCACGGCCACGACCACGACCACCGTCGCGGCCGCCGACAAGTCCTCGCTCCCCGCGCTGCGCGTCGGCGATCAGGCCGGCACCGGCGCCGAGGCGCTGCTGCAGGCTTCGGGTCTGCTGCACAAGCTGCCGTTCACGGTGAAGTTCGCCGATTTCACCTCGGGTCCACCGATCCTTCAGGCGCTGGGGGCGGGTGACCTCGACATCGGCGGCGTCGGCAACGCTCCACCTGTGTTCGCGGCGGCTGGCGGCTCGAAGATCGACATCGTCGGCGCGCTGCGCAACAACACCAAGAGCGCGGCGCTGCTCGTGCCGAAGGGCTCCAAGATCACCTCCGTCTCGCAGCTGAAGGGCAAGCGGATCGCCGTGGCCGAGGGCAGCTCCGGGGACTACCACCTGCTCCAGGTGCTCACCAAGGCGGGGCTCTCGCCCCACGACGTGCAGCTCGACTACCTGCAGCCCGCCCAGGCGCTGGCGGCGTTCTCCTCCGGCGCGGTCGACGCGTGGGACATCTGGTCGCCCTACATCGAGCAGTCGGTGATGCAGAAGGGCGCAAAGATCATCGCCGGCGGCGCCGGGTACGGGACGGTGTACTCCTACGAGGTCGCCTCACAGTCGTCGGTCGCCAACGCCACCAGGGCCAAGGAGATCACCGAGTACCTGCGGGAGCTCGACCGCGCGCACGTGTGGGTGAACACCCATCCGGCCGCGTGGGCGAAGACGTGGGCGGCGGCGACCGGCCTTCCCCAGAGCGTGATGCTCAAGGCCGCCAAGGACGACGACGAGACGCCGGTGCCGGTGAACTCGACGATCGCCTCCTCCGAACAGGGGCTGGTGAGCGCGTTCTCCAAGGCCGGCCTGATCCCGAAGAGCTACTCGTTCGCGTCCTATGTCTCGACCGCGTTCAACAGCTCCCTTCATTGACGGCACTCGATGAGTCAGGAGAACTCATGACCACATTCACCCCCATCGGACCGCACACCTACGAACACATCGACGTGACGAAGGCCGCGGCGAACATCGGCGCCGAGATCGACGGCGTCCGGATCGGCGGCGACCTCGCTCCCGAGGTCGTCAGCGAGGTCCGTCAGGCGCTGCTCACCCACCGCGTCATCTTCCTGCGCGACCAGCAGCACGCGCGCGACGCCGACCAGAAGGAATTCGCCCGGCTGCTCGGCACGCTCACCAAGCCGCATCCGACGGTCGCCGGCGAGAACGGCGTGCTGCCGATCGACTCCGAGCGCAGCCGCGCGAACAGCTGGCACACCGACGTGACGTTCGTCGACCGGGTGCCGGCGATCTCGGTGCTGCGTGCGATCACCCTGCCGCCCTACGGCGGCACGACGGTGTGGGCGAACACGGTGCTCGCCTACCAGTCGCTGCACCCCGGGCTGCGGGCGCTCGCCGACTCGCTGCGTGCGATCCACTCCAACCTCTACGACTACGTCCGCGACGACGAGTCGCGCTGGATCGGGGGAATCGACACTCACGAGCAGGCGTACCGCGAGGAGTTCGCCCAGCAGGAGTTCGAGACCGAACACCCCGTCGTGCGAGTCCATCCGGAGACGGGCGAGCGAGCACTGTTGCTCGGCCACTTCGTCCGTTCGTTCCTCGGCGTATCCACCGCCGATTCCAATGACCTGTTCGCGCTCTTCCAGCGCCACATCGTGCGTCTGGAGAACACCGTGCGCTGGAACTGGCGCGACGGGGACATCGCGATCTGGGACAACCGATCCACACAGCATTACGCCGTCTCGGACTACGACGATCAGCCCCGCCTGCTGCACCGCATCACGGTTGCCGGCGACGTGCCCGTCGGTCCGGACGGCCGGATGAGCGTGCCACGCGTCGGCGACGCCGAGGAGTACTCGGTGATCGCCGCGCCGCCCGCGCTCGTCTGAACCCACGGCTGGGCGGAGAGCGCGCCATTCGGGTGGGGCTCTCCGTCCGGCCCTGGGGGTGGGACGGCTGGACGGGACTCAGCTGCGCAGCCGGCGGGCCCAGGAGAAGACGTTCTTGTCGGTGCGCAGGTGCATGAAGGTCTCCGTCTCCCGGACGCCCTCCACCGCACGGATGCCGCCGTTGATGACGTCGACCAGCTCGATCTCGTCCTCGCAGACGACCTCGCACATGAGGTCGAACGAGCCGGCGACCAGCACCACGTACTCGACGGCGTCGTGCTCGGTGAGCCGCGCGGCCACCTCCCGCGCGTCGCCGCCGACGCGCACGCCGACCGTCGCCACCACCCCGCGCCCGAGCGCGACCGGGTCCGTGACCGCGACGATCCGCATCACCCCCGACTCGCGCAGCCGGTTGATCCGCTGGCGCGTGGCCGCCTCCGAGAGTCCGACGGCGTCGCCGACCTCGCCGTAGGAACGACGCCCGTCCTCCTGCAGGACGGTGATGATCGCCTCGTCCATCGCGTCGAGTTGTCCGTCCTGCCGGGCGGGGGTCATCTCGACCTGCAACGGAAGTAGTTGCAAAATAAGCTAGCCACAACTATATTCGTCTCTCGCATGGGTTCCAAGCCTGAGGAGAGTCGCATGGCGTCCACTCTATCGACGCACCCCGTCCCCCCGCCGCGCGCAGCCGCGCCAGCACCGACAGCGCCCGCCCTCGCCGAGCCGGGCCTGCGGGCGGGAGCGATCGGATTTGCCTCGAACGTGGCGATCGGCGTCGCCTCGACGGCGCCTGCCTACTCGCTGGCGGCGACGCTGGGCCTGCTCGTGGCGGTCACCGGCGTCGGCGTGCACGCGCCCGCGGTGCTGATCGTCTCGTTCGTGCCGATGTTCTGCATCTCGCTCGCCTATCGGGCGCTCAACCGGATCGACCCCGATTGCGGCACCACGTTCGCCTGGGTCACCCGGGCGCTCGGGCCGCGACTGGGCTGGGTGAGCGGCTTCGCGGTGTTCGGTGCGGACGTGATCGTGATGGCGACGCTCTCGGAGATCGCGGGCAAGTACCTGTTCCTGCTCGTCGGCTGGCAGGCCGCCGCCCACTCAACGATCGCCCTCACGCTCGCCGCGGTCGCGTTCATCGCGGTGATGACCTGGATCGCCTATCGCGGCGTGGAGCTGAGCGCCCGACTGCAGCAGGCGCTGCTCGGGCTCGAGCTCACGATCCTGGTCGCGTTCGCGGTGGTCGCGCTCGTGCGCGTGTACAGCGGCCATCACGCCGGCACGGTGACCCCGTCGCTGTCGTGGCTGAACCCGTTCGCGCTCTCGCCCGGCGCGCTCGTCGACGGCGTGCTGCTCGGCGTGTTCGTCTACTGGGGCTGGGACGCCTGCGTGACTGTCAACGAGGAGTCGGAGGACTCCGCCACCGGCCCGGGCCGGGCGGCGGTGCTCTCGACGTTGATCCTGCTCGTGATCTTCGCGCTGGTCTCGACCGCGGGCCAGGCGACCGCCGGGCCGGCGTTCCTGAGCGCTCACTCCACCGACGTGCTCGACGCGCTCGGCGTGCGGGTGTTCGGCGCGCCGTTCGACAAGCTGCTCGTGCTCGTCGTGCTCACCTCGACGGCGGCCTCCACGCAGACGACGATCATGCCGACCGCGCGCACGCTGCTGTCGATGGGCCGCTGGGGTGCGCTGCCCACGACCCTGGCTCGCATCCATCCCCGCTTCGCGACGCCGTCGGTGGCGACGCTGCTGATGGGCGGGATCTCGGCAGTGTGGACGGTCGTGCTGCTGCTCGCCGATCCGGCGCAGAGCGTGCTCGGCGACTCGATCACCGCGATCGGGTTCCTGATCGCCTTCTACTACGGACTCACCGGTCTCGCCTGCGTCGTGCTCTACCGGCGGCGGCTGCGCGACTCGATCGGGCGGTTCCTCGGCGATGGCTTGATCCCGCTCGCGGGCTTCCTGATGCTCGCGGCGATCTTCGTGGAGGCGTTCACCCACTACTCGCGTCACAAGATCGACGGCGCGCTCGTCAACTACGCGCCGCCGGTGGCCGGGATCGAGATCCCGATCCTGATCGGGATCGGCTCGCTCGTGCTCGGCGTGGTGCTGGCGTTCGCGCTCACCCCGTTCCTGCGCCCGTACTTCAACCGCCGGCGAGAGGTCGTCGGCCCGGCCGGAGAGCTGATCGATGCTTGACCCCCAGCGACGCTGGCGCCACGTCGGTGAGAAGCCCGACTACGCAGGGCTCGCGAGCTTCTGTGGCGTCCCCTACACCGAGGACCCGGAGGACCTGCCCGGCGCCGATGTGGTGATCGTCGGCGCCCCGCTCGACGAGCTCGTCTGCGAGCGGCCCGGCACCCGGCTCGGCCCGCGGGCGATCCGCGCCGCCAGCGCGATTCCGGGTGCACACCTGCAGGCGGGGGTCGATCCGTTCGAGCAGCTGCGCGTGATCGACTACGGCGACGCGGCGGTGCTCCCCGCGGCGCCCGAGCGCTCACACGCGGCGATCGAGGCGACGGTCGGCGAGGTGCTGGCGGCGGGGGCGATCCCGGTGCTGCTCGGCGGTGACCACTCGATCGCGCTGCCCGACATCCGCGCCTGTGCGGCGGCTCACGGACCCGTGGGGCTGATCCACTTCGACGCCCACACCGACACGGGGCGGGAGTGCTTCGGCGTGGCGCTCTCGCACGGAACTCCGATGTACGAGCTCGTTCGCGAGGGGTCGGTCGACCCCGACCGCTACGTCCAGATCGGGCTGCGCGGCTACTGGCCCGGGCCGGAGGTCTTCGCCTGGCAGCGCGAGCGCGGGATCCGCTCGATCTTCATGCACGAGGTCGCCGAGTGGGGGATCGCCGAGGTGATCGACCGGGCGGCCGCGGCGGTCGGCGCGGGGCCGGTGGCGATCAGCGTTGACGTCGACGTGCTCGACCCGGCGTTCGCGCCCGGCACGGGGACGCCGGAGCCCGGTGGCATGACCTCGCTGGAGCTGCTGCGGGCCTGCCGCGAGCTCGCCTCACGCGTCGAGATGGTCGGCGCCGAGGTGGTGGAGGTGTGCCCGACCGAGATCGGCGCCGCGGACATCACGGCGCTCGTCGCCTCGCGCGTGGTTCAGGAGCTGCTGACCGGCGTCGCGCTGCGCGGCAGCAGCGGGCCGTGGTCGAGCGCGGGCAGCACGTGGCGGGCGAACAGGTCGGCCTCGGCGAGGTGCGGATAGCCAGACAGGATGAACGCCTCCAGGCCAAGCTCGCGGTAGGCGCGCAGCTTGGCGAGCACCTGGTCGGGGTCGCCGACGATCGCGGCGCCTGCGCCCGACCGTGCCCGGCCGATGCCGGTCCAGAGGTTCGGTTCGATGAAGCCCTCGTCGGAGGCCGAGGCCTCGCGCATCTCGGCCTGGCGCGCGTTGCCGCGGGAGGTCGTGTCCAGCGAGCGGGCGCGGATCACCTCGCCGGCGTCGCCCTGGAGCTTGGACACGAGCCGCCGCGCGGCGGCGCGCGCCTCCTGCTCGGTGTCGCGGACGATCACGTGCGCCCGGTAGCCGAACCGCAGCTCACGCCCGTGGCGGGCCGCCCGGGCACGGACGTCGGCGATCGTCTCGGCGACTGCGTCGAGCGTGTCGGGCCACATCAGGAAGACGTCGGCGGCCTGCGCGGCGACCTCCTTGGCGTTCTCGGAGAGGCCGCCGAAGTAGAACGGCGGGCAGCCGCCCTCGGGTCGGGTGCGAGGCGGGTCGAGCTCGAGGTCGTAGAAGTCGCCGTGATGCGAGACCCGCCGGCCGTCGAGCAGCGTGCGCAGCACCTGCATGACCTCGAGCGTCCGCGCGTAGCGGGGGGCGGACTCAAGCGGCGCCCCGGGGAGGTCGGAGGAGATGATGTTGATCGTCAGCCGGCCGCCGAGGATCTGGTCGACGGTCGCCAGCTGGCGCGCGAGCTGAGGCGGCCACAGCTCGCCCATCCGCACCGCGAGCAGCAGTTGCATCCGGCGCAGCAGCGGCCCGACTGCGGCCGCGAACGCGACCGAGTCGATTCCCATGGCGTACCCCGACGGCAACAGCAGGTTGTCGTAGCCGCCGGCCTCGGCGGCGAGCGCGATGTCCCGGCAGTGCGCCCAGCTGGACTGCAGGGCGGGGTCGCTGACCCCGAGGAACTCGTAGTCGTCGTCGCAGAGCGCCGCGAACCAGGAGATTTCGAACTCGCTCATGGCAAAAGAAAACCCAGTTGGTGGGGTTCCCAAACGGCTCGGATCAGCCGCCGAGCGCGCCGAGGAACTTGGCGATGATCGGTCCGTCGACCGGTCCGCCGTCGAGGCCGCCGGTGTTCTGGGTGACGATCGCGAACGCGATGTTCCCGTTGTAGCCCATCAGCCAGCCGTCGATCTTCAGGTCGGCCTCCGGGCCGGTGCCGTACTCGGCGGTCCCGGTCTTGGCGTACGTGGCGGAGGGCAGGCCGGTGCCCGCCGCGGTGCCGCTCTCGACGACGCCGAGCATCATCGGCCGCAGCCCGGCGACGATCGCGGAGGACAGCTTCGACGTTTTCGCCGCGCGGTCGGCCGCGGTGCCCTGCACGAGCGTCGGCGCGCGCACGACGCCGGTGTCGATTGCGGCCGCGACGGTCGCCATCCCGAGCGTGGAGAACGTGATCCTGCCCTGGCCGATCGCGTCGGCGGCGAACTCGGTCTGGCTGTTGGCCTTCAGCACGTTGGCGTAGAACGCGGGCAGTCCGAGATGAGGGCTGCCCTCCAAGCCGTACATCCCCGCTGCGGACGGCAGGTCGGGAGGCGAGAGGTGCTGGGTGACGAGGCCGATGAACGCGGTGTTGCACGACTCGATGAACGCCTGCGTAATCGTCGGCGTCGCCGCTTCGTCGCCCGCGTTGTGGAACGGCTCGCCGTCGATCGTGATCGTCGGGGGACAGCTCGCCGGCGAGCCGGGCCCGAGGCCCTTGCGGAACAACGCGGTCGAGTCGATCACCTTGAACGTCGAGCCGGGCGGGTAGGCGCCCTGCAGCGCGGTGTTGTAGGTCGTGACCGGATCGGAGACCACCGCCAGCACGCGGCCGGTGGAGGCCTGGACAGCCACCATCGAGACATTTGGCCGCGTTGAGCTTGCGAGCGCCGCCTCGGCGGCACGCTGCACCCGGGGATCGATCGAGGTGCGCACGCTCCGTCCGGCGTGGCCGCGATAGGTCGCCAGCCGGGCGATCGGGTTGCCCCCGGGGTCATCGACGTTGATCTCGATCGTCGGCGTGCCGGCAAGGGTTCGCTCCTGGCTCTGCTCCAGCCCAGTCTGCCCGACCACGCTCTCGGCGTCGTACGGCGCGCCGAGCTTCTTCAGCTCGGCGGCGGAGATCGGGCCGACCGTGCCCACGACGTGGGCCGCAAGCTGGTCGGTGATCGCGCCCGTCTGCGTCGAGGTGCGGAACTGCGTGCCCGGTACCTCGTACACGTTCTCGGACGTGTGCTGGTCCTTGAGCGCGGTGAAGCGGGCGAGCGACACCGCGAACACCGGCTCGTAGTCCTGCGGGTTGGCGTGCGCCTGAGCGATCGCCTGCGTGACCTCGGCGTCGGTGGCGCCCGCGGCGAGCAGGTCGGTCCGCACCGCGCCGTAATCCTTGACGCGGCTGCCGACGATGCCAATCGTGACCTCGGTCCCGGAGCGGGTGAGCGGCGCCCCGCCCGCGCCAAGGATCGACCCGCGCGCCGGCCAGTTGCGGGGGACACCGATCGTCTCCCCGGAGTGGAGCTGCGGACTGATCGTCTGCGGCGACCAGGCGATCTTCCAGGCGCCGTGGCGCAGGACGAGATGGACGGTGCTCGTCTCTGACCACGCGCCGATCTGGGGCAGCGTGTAGTGCGCGGCGACGGCGGCGGTGGCGGTTTCAGGCCGGGCGCCCTTGGCCTTCACCGTGTGCAGCGGGCCGGCGTTGAACGACGCGCCCTTCACGCCGAGCGCGGTGAAGACCTGCGCGTTGGCCGTCCGGAAATCCGCCGGCGGGTCGTCGACGAGGCCGCGCATCGTCGCCCAGTCGCCATGGCCCCACGCGGTCAGGAAGGTGTGGAGCGTCGGGCCGGGCTTGGGGGGCGCGGACCCCCCGCATCCGGCGAGCAGCGGCCCGCTCGCCGCGAACGCGCATGCAGCTGCGAGGGCCGGCGTTGAGCCGGTCAGCCGCTTGCCACGACGCCACCTCACGCGCCGGAGAATAACCATCGCTTGCATAATCTAATGCTCTTAGGTATATTCCTAATGGCCTTAGCCACTCACGCGAAGGGGTCCCGATGAAATCCACCGCCGTCACCGACACCGTCACCCGGCTCAGCCTCCACGGCTTCGTCAACGCCTATCTCGTCCGCGAGGATGATGGCTTCACGCTCGTGGACACGACCCTGCCCAAGCACGCATCCGACTTCGTCGCCGCCGCACGCGCCGCCGGAGGCGAGATCCGCCGCATCGCCCTCACCCACGGGCACGGCGACCACATCGGCTCGCTCGACGAGCTGCGCGACACGCTCGGCCCCGACGTCCCGGTCCTGATGGGCGAGATCGACGCGCGCATCCACGCTGGGGAGAAGCTCACCGACCGCAAGCCGACCGGGAGCTGGCCGAAGCTGCGCATGACGCCCGACGAGCGGCTGAAGGGAGGCGACCGCGTCGGCTCGCTCGAGGTGATCGACAGCCCGGGGCACACGCCCGGCCACATCGCGTTCGTCGATCCCCGCAGCGGGGTGCTGATCGCCGGCGACGTGTTCAGCTCCCTCGGGGGCGTGGCGGTGGCGAGCCACCTGTACTGGCGCTTCCCGCTGGCGGGGTTCGCGACCTTCGACAAGCCGCAGAACCTTCGCTCGGCCCGCACGCTGCGAGCGCTCGACCCGGCCGTGCTCGTCGTCGGCCACGGCCGTGAGGTGCGCTCTCCGGCGGCCGCGATGGACGCGGCCATCGCCCGCGCGGAGCGCAAGCTCGGCGCGGCGGGGCGCTGATGGCACGAGCCGGCCTGGACTCCGAGCTGGTGGTGCGCGCGGCCGCCGAGCTCGCCGACGCCGAGGGCCTGGACCACCTGACCCTCGCCGCGCTCGCGCAGCGGCTCGGCGTGCGGTCCCCGTCGCTGTACGCACACGTCGGCGGACTGGCGGACCTGCGGCTTCGCCTGGCGGTCGACGCCTGTCACGGCCTGCGTGACGCGGTCGCCGACGCGGCGCTCGGGCGGGCCGAAGGAGAGGCGCTGCGCGCGGTGCTCGATGCCTACCGCGCGTGGGCGCGCGCACACCCGGGGCGGTACGCGACGATCGCGCACGGCTTCGCCGATCACCCCGAGGCGACAGCGGCCGCGCAAGCGGTCGTCGAGGTGCTGTTCGCGGTGATGCGCAGCTACGGCCTGGAGGGGGAGAACGCCGTCCACAGCGTGCGGGCCGTCCGCTCCGCGGTGCACGGCTTCATCACGCTCGAGGAGCTGGGTGGCTTCCAGATGGAGGTCGACCTCGAGCAGAGCTGGGAGCGGATGGTCGCGATGCTTGACCGTGGGCTGCGTGAGGAGCGCTGACGTGCGCGCACCACGAGCGTGAACCGGGTTCGCCCTCGGTTGGAGGCGAAGTCGGTGGCGGCGACGGTGACGCGGTAGCGCCCGGGCCGCGTCGGCCTGCCGGTGATCCGGCCGGTGTGAGGGCGGATCGACAGGCCCGTTGGCAGGCCGCGCGCCGTGTACGTGAGCCGGGCCCGCCCCGAATCGGTGGCCCGGATCGGGACCGACGCCCGTGCGTGCGCGTGCAGCCGCACGATGCCCGGGCTTGTCACCGCGACGGCGTAGACCGGGGCTCGGACGGAGCAGAGCGCGGGCGCGAGACTCGCCATCAGCGGGGTGCCCAGGCCGGTGGCCAGGTCGTACCCAGGGCCGATCGGATAGAGACCGGGGTGTGCGCCGGTGGCATCGTTGGTGGTGTCGCTGGTGAATGCGCTCGGCGCGTCGATGTCCCGGAAGTAGGCGGCGTAGTCAGCGCCGGCGAGCGCGTAGAGCGCCGGGTTGATGTCGCCGATCGACAGGCCGCGGCAGCTCCCCTGCACGTTGGTGAGCGCCGCGAATCCGGCCCACAGCGGCGCCGAGACGCTCGTACCGCCGGCGACGCTCCACGAGCTCCCGCCGCTGCCGCCGGCTCCGGTTGCCGCGTACGTGACGACGCCCGTCGACGGGTCGGCGTCGGCGCTCACGTCCGGAACCTCGCGGCAGGCGGCCGCGCCGCAGCTCCCGGTCGGCGTGTACCCGTTGCGAACCCCGAGCGACGCCGCCGCCGAGGACTGGAAGCGCGGCATCGCCCACATGCTCGAGAGGCCACCCGCCGTCGCCTGGCCGACCGTCTCGCCGTGCAGCTGAAACGGACCCGAGTTCCACAGTCCCTCCGTCAGCGCGTCGGTGCCGTTCCACGGGACGGGCCTGGCGGCGGCGCCGGAGTACAGCGAGGTCCCGCCGACCGCGGTGACGGTCGGCTGGCTGGCGGGGTCGGCGACGGTGAGGGCCGACGAGTCGTTGCCGTCGGGCGGGGAGCACGACTCCGCCCCCTGGTCCCCGGAGCTTGCGAACACCGACTGGCCCTGCGCGGCCATCTCCTCGAACAGCTTGGCCTCGTACTGGATGACCGCCCTTCCGAGCTCCGCCTCGCACGAGCCGTAGGACAACGAGACGACCTTGGCGGCGTCCTGGGAGGCGATCGCCGACAGCAGCGCCCCGTTTCCGTTCTGGTCGGACTGAGACGCGGCGTAGACGATGACCGACGCTCGCGGGGCGATCGAGATGACCTGCTCGACATCGAGCGCCGCCTCGCCGTCGCCCCCGGCGCCCGTGTCGACTGGGTCGGGTCTGTCGACGTTGTGGATGTGCACGGCGGCGTGCGTCCCGTAGCACGCCTGATAGGTCGCGATGTCGGCGGGGTTCAGCGACTCCTGCTCGTAGACGGCGACCGTCTGTCCCTGGCCGAGATCGCCGCGTGCGTAGAGCGCCGGAACGTCGTAGGCGGCCGCGATCGTGTCGGCGGTGTAGCCGAAGGAGGCGATGTGGCCCTGCCCGCTGCCGAGCTGTGCCGCGGCGCGGCTGGCGCCGGCGCACGGCTGCGGAGCGCCGGAGACCGACCGCGGGCGAGCACGCGGGGCAGGCCGGCGTCGACGGCCGGCCGCGCGGGTGGTCATCTGGTCCGGCTCCGGCTCGGCGAGGCCGCCCAGACCGAGCACCGCTTCGACATCGCGTCCGAGCGGTGCGGGGAGGGTGGGCGCGGTCGTGTCGATGATCGCGCGGGCGCCGTGCGCGGACCGGGCCCGTGCCAGACGGGTGGCGAACGCGCGCTCGATCGTGCGAGCCGGTCCGGAGACGAGGATCGCGAGGTGGTCGGCGTCGGTCTTGAGCACGGTGAGGCCGTCGGCGCGCAGCGCGCCGCGCACACGTGCCAGCGCCGCATCGGCGGCTCCGTACCTCCGCGCAAACTGAGGCACGGCGAGAAACCGCCCGTACAAGGGATTGCCCGGAGTGCTGACCGCCTGCGCGAACGCCTTCAGGCCGAGCGGATCACGCGACTCCATGCCGATCGTCAGGCGCATCCGATGCGCCGGCGCGACGGTCCCGGTGATCGACGCGCCACCGAACAGGCGGGCGGCGTTGCCGACCGGCACGCGGGGCTCGGCAGCGCGCGCGGACGAGGCCACGACGAGGCCGAGCGCGGCCGCCACGACCCAGATCCTGATCGGTCTCCTGATCACGGCGCGCGATTGTCACAGCTCGGCCGGTTGACGGCGCCGCATGCCTCTACTGCTTGAGCTCCCAGCTGGACCAGTCGTTCAGCGAGATCGGACTGAACACGGCGGTGGCGTAGTTGATCCTGTCCGACAGGAACTTCGGTGCTTCGCCGTAGCCGAAGACGAGTTCGTCAGCGTGCTGCGCCACGTAATAGTCGAGGTCGCTCCACTGGCTGCTGACGCTTGACAGCTTCGCGTGGTGCTTGCGCTTGTGGTGGTGCTTGTGGTGGTGACTGCGCTTGTGGTGCACCGTCGCCCGCACCCGGACCCGCAGCGTTCTGCGGGACGTGTGGCGGCGGGTATCGGTCGCGCTCAGCCCGACCGGGACGCGCGCGCCGTGACGCCGGGCGCGACGCGCGAGCTTCCCGCTCACCCGGATCGCGCCACGACCGAACTCCACCAGGACCTTGGTCTGCGGCTGGCGGAAGCGGATCGTGACCGAGCCGTGCCGCTCGCGCAGTCGAAACGCGATGGCGCGGTGGTGCCGCCCGCCGTCGGTCGTCACGGACACATGGCGGCGCAGCCGCCCGAACGAGAGACCGCTGGTCTTGCTGAGGTGCAACGTGACCGAGCGCAGCTTGCGCCCGTGCGGTCGGGTGACGCTGAACTTCAGGCGCGCCCGGCGCTTGGTGATGCCCGTGAGCGACACCCGGCCGAAGCGCGCCGACGGCTGGACGACGACGAGCGTGAACTGCATGCTCGCCGCGTTGGAGGCGAAGTCCTCGGCGGCGACGGTCACCGCGTAGCGCCCGGTCTTGGTCGGGGTCCCGGTGATCGTGCCGGTGGTCGCGCCGATCGCCAGGCCGGCCGGCAATCCGCTCGCCGAGTAGGCCAGCGCGGCGCCGCCCGAGTCGGCACCGGTGATCTGCAGCGATGCCTTCGCGCCGATCAGGGCCCTCACCGTGCCGGGGTTGGCGACGGACACGGTGTAGACGGGCGCGCGGAGCGCGCAGAGCGCCGGCGCGAGGTTCTGCATCAGGGGTGTTCCGAGTCCCGTGGCGAGGTCGTAGCCGGCGGTGACGGGATAGATGCCCGGGTGGGCGCCGGTGGTGTCGTTGCTCGTTGCCGCGGTGAACGCGCTCGGGGCGGTGACGTCCCGGAAGTAACCCGCATAGTTGGCACCGGCAAGGGCGTACAGCGACGGGTTGATGTCGCCGACCGACAGGCCGCGGCAGTTCGACTGCACGTTGGTGAGTGCCGCAAACCCGGCCCACAGAGGCGCCGCCGCGCTCGTGCCACCGTAGGTGAGCCACGAGCTCCCGCCGGTGCCGTCGGCGTTGGGGTCGGCATAGATCACGGGCGCCGTCGACGGGTCGCCATCGGCGCTCACGTCCGGCACCTCGCGGCAGGCCGAGGCGCCGCAGCTCCCGGTCGGGGTGAAGGAGTTGACGACGCCGAGCGCCGCGGCCGCCGAGGACTGGAAGGCCGGCATCGTCCACAGGCTGGAGAGTCCGCCGGTCGTCGCCGCGCCGACGGTCTGCCCCTCCTGCTGGAAGGTGCCCGAGTTCCAGATGCCCTCGGTCAACGCGTTGGAACCGTTCCACGGAACGGCCGACGTCGCGCTCCCGGAGTACAGCGAGGTGCCGCCGACGGCGGTGACGTCCGGCTGGCTGGCCGGATCGGCGACCGCGAGGCTGGTCGTATCGTCGCCGCCGGGCGGCGAGCATTCCTCCGAGCCCTGGTCGCCGGAGCTGGCGAACACCGACTGTCCCTGCGCGGCCATCTCCTGGTACACCGTCGCCTCGTATTGAGCGCCGGCCTGACCGATCTCCGCCTCGCACACGCCGTAGGAGATCGAGACCACCTTCGCGGCATCCTGCGAGGCGATCGCCGACAGCAGTTCGCCCTCGCCGTTGATGTCCGACTGCGAGGCGGCGTAGACGATCACCGACGCCTGCGGCGCCATGCCGATGATCTGCTCGACGTCAAGCGACGCCTCTCCGTCCCCGTCGCCGCCGGTGTCGACCGGGTCGGGGGTGTCGACGTTGCGGATGGTGACCGCGGCGTTCGTCCCGTAGCAGGACTGGTAGGTGGCGATGTCGGCGGGGTTGAGCGACTCCTGCTCGTAGACGGCGACGGTCTGGCCCTGGCCGAAGTCGCCCTGCGCGTAGAGCGCCGGGACGCCGTAGGCGGCGGCCATCATGTCCGCGGTGTAGCCGAAGTACGGAACGGCGCTCTGGCCGCTCGGCAGCGGCGCCGCCGCCGCGGTGGCTGCCGCGCACGGCTGCGGTCCGCCGGTGGCCACGTGGGCACGGGCGTCGGTGCTGGCTCGGTGAGCGCCGCGCAGGGCGCGGTGGCCGGCCAGCCCGACCGGCGAGGGGTCGGCGAGCCCGTTGAGCCCGAGCACCGCCTGGACGTCGTGGCCGAACGACGCCGGCAGGGTCGGCGTCGTCGTGTTGACGACGGTCCGCCGGCCGTCGGCGGTCCGCACCTGCGCCAGACGGGTCGCGAATGCGTGCTCCAGCGTGGCGGCGTTCCCGGCGACGATGATCGACAGGCCGTTGGCGTAGGTCTTGACGACGCTGAGGCCGTCGGCGCGCAGCGCACGGCGCACCCGCGCCATCGCGGCGCTGCGGGCCCCGTAGCGCCGGGCGAACTGGCCGACGGTGAGGAACCGGCCGTACTCCGCGCTCCCGGGGGTGGTGACCGCCTGCGAGAACGCCTTCAGGCCGAGCGGGTCACGGGATGCCAGGCCGATGGTCACCCGCATCCGGTGCGAGCGGGCGACCGCGCCCTGCAGCGAGGCGCCGCGGGTCAGGTGCGAGGCGTTGCCGACCGCCACGCGGGGCTGGGCTGCCGAGGCGGTCGAGGTGATGGCGAGACCGAGCAGCCACGCGACGATGCAGAGCAGCATGTATTTCTTCATGACGGCCGGGGATTCTTACAGGTTCCCGGTGCATCGCCGGGCGCGGATCGCCCTCGTGGAGGTTCACCCTCCGATCCGGGCCGCGATCAAGCGCACGACCGTCAGGCGGGTGGCTTGGATAGGCCAGGGTCTTCCTGTGAGCCGCGGTCTCAGCACGTCAGTAGCCGTTGGCCCTGATGCCGAGGATGAGCGAGCCGGCACGGAGCAGGCCGGCGCGGTAGACGGGATCGACGTGCAGGGTCACGTGCTGCGTGCCGGGTTGTGTGAACCGAAGGTGAGCCAGGGGAGAGACGAAGGTCTTCCACGACGCCGGTATGCGCGCCTTCCCTGGCGCCTGTCCGCCTCGGTTGAGGGACCTCTGGTAGACGAACAGACGAACCTCAGCCGGGTGTACACCCACCTCCTGGGTGCTCACGAGGACGCGTACTCCCCCGTCGACGAGCTGACGGACGCCTGCAGGGGACAGCGTCACCTTCCGTACTCCTGAGGCGATGTGCAGCTCGGTGGCGGCCGACGCGGCTCCCGTCAGGGCAAGGAGCGTGCACAGGGCTCCCGCAAGTGCCAAGGGTCGATGAAAGTCTCGTACGCATGGGTCAGGTCTCCTTTGTCGTATAAGGCCGGGGGTGCGGGGTCTCGTTGTCGGGTTCGACGCCGCGAGTCCCTCATAGGGGGATATGTCGTGAGGCGGCCCGGCGTTGCAGCGGCGGCATCTATTTTCTGGCGACCCATCGGCTCACGCGGGATGCCGCACAAAGGTGATCGTGCAACGTCTGGGAGCGGCGCGACATAACCACCATGTGACCGCTCTCCGAGCGCCCTCGTCGCATTCCTCTCAAATATGCTTGGTCGGATTTCTGTCGTCCGTCGTGCAACGCCCGCGACCCAGGGGACATAAACCCTTTGTGAGCCGGGAGGAGCGCTTTCGCGCGTCATTTGAGGAGCACTACCGTGCGGTCGCGCGCTTCGTGCACACGCGCGGCCACGGATCGGCCGACGCGGAGGACATCATCGCCGCGACTTTCGAGGTCGCCTGGAAGCGGATGGACAAGGTCCCGGAGGGGCGCGACGCGTTGCCCTGGCTGCTCGGGATCGCTCGAAACCTCTCGCGCAACGCCCAGCGCAAGTCAAAGCGCGAGGCGGCGTTCGTCAGCCAGCTGTCGACGGTGACGGTGCCCTGGAGCGAGATGCCGATCGAAGATCGCGCGGCGAGCGATGAGGTCATGGCCGCCCTCGCTCAGCTGAGGGCCGTCGATCGCGATCTCATCCTGCTGGTCGCCTGGGACGAGCTGACCCCAGCCGAGGCCGGTCAGGTGCTCGGGCTGCGACCAGTGACGGCGCGCTCGCGTCTGCACCGGGCTCGCCAACGCATGAGCGCCCTGCTGAAGGAGTCGGACGCGTCGGATTCCAGATCGCGGGCCGATTCGTCACCCGCGTCTGTCTCACCGCAGGAGGACGGCCGTGCCCATTGAAAGCCCGATCGAAGACGATCCCGTCATCCGCAGGATCGCCGCCGTCCGCCCGCCCGTTCGCGAGGACGACCTCTCGCCGGACAGTCCGAGCGCCCGGGCGATCGCCGAGCGCGTGCTCGCCGGCTCGACCTCGACCACCTCCCCGAAGTCACGCGAGCGCTGGACGCGCCCACAGTGGGTGCTCCCGCGGGTCGGTCTCGCCCTGGCCCCGGTCGCCGCCGTGGTCGTGCTGCTGCTCGCCGGGGCCTTCTCGGGCCCGGACAGCAGCGGCACCCAACCCGCCGGCGCCGCCGTGATCCGCGCCGCAATTCACGCCCTCGCCACGTCGGGCGCGATCTTCGTCGAGGATCAGACCTACGTCTCAGGACCGTCGGTCCACGGCCACCCGTACACGATCGATCAGGTTCTGGAGACACCCACCGGGTCCGGATCGCAGTCCGTGCTGACGACGTACTCCGACCCCAAAGCGCTGCATCAGAACGCCGCCCAAACCGGCTGGGCCTACGGCGACGGCACCCAGGAGATCTACTCCCGGGCGACCAACACGATCTACGCGTCGAGCATCTGGGGGTCCTACCTGCACCCCGGCCGCCGGCCCGGCACGTACGTCTACCGGTACGCGAGGGGGGCGCCGCTCAGCATCAATCGCCCGGTGGCCCTCACGGCCGCCCAGGCGCGAGCGTTGCGCAACGGCACGGTCGCCATCATCCCCATCGAGGGCACGGACCGCGTGAAGGTCCGTTACCCGGGGAACGCGCCGGGCTACGCGCAGACAGTCCAGGACGAGATCAGAAGCCACATGCTGCACTACGTCGGCAGAGGGACCGTCGACGGACGCACCGCGCTCGAGCTGGTCGGATCCACCAACGGCGAGCAATCGGGCGATGCGCACATCTACCTTGACCCGACCACCCATCTGCCATTCGAGGAAGTCGACCAGCCCGGCACCCCACACCAGCAGGTGATCCACGTGAGCCTGCGCAAGCTGCCCATCACCCCCGCGACCGAGCGCCTGGTCAGCCTCCACGCCCTGCACCCCACCGCACGGATCGATCGCAGCCACGAGGACTACCTGCGCGCCGCCGGTGGAACTCAGATCTACGGCGGGTAGAACGAGATCCCCACTCGGCGGACTCGCTATGGCGTTCCCGTAGATTGCCCCATTGACGGGGTCTCGCACCCGCCCGTCAATTTCATTGGCTCCGTACACTACCTCCGCATCGCGACCTGGGCTCGCGGGCGGTCCCGGATGCCCCGACATACCAAGAAATCTCGGCTTGACGAGCTCGTGGCGGCGTTTACCGAGCTCGGTCCTGCGTGGGGGCGCTGGCTCAGCGTCAACATCGGCGATCCCGAGGTGAGCTATGTGCGCCTGCGTTTGCTGCGCGCGCTGGACATCGACGAGGACCATGTGATGACCATGTCCGAGTTGGCGAGCGCGCTCGATGTCACGCCGCGGCGGATCACGGCGTTGGTCGACGCGTTGGAGGCCGACGGCCTGGTGCGCCGACAGCGCCACCCCAAGGATGGTCGCAGCACGATGGTGTCGCTGACCCGGAAGGGCTCGGTGCAGCATCAGGCCGGCTGGGATGAGCGCCAAGCGGAGATCAGCCGGGTATTCGGCGACCTCTCTGCCGAGCATCAGAAGCAGCTCCTCGAGATCGCTCCGCTGCTGACCGAGGCCTTGCGA
>DASXZK010000047.1:0-52418 GCA_036501965.1 Solirubrobacteraceae bacterium | reverse complement strand
CATCCATGTCTCTGCGATCCGCGCGCTGCAACAGGCCGGCTCGGAGGCGTTCGACTACGGCAACGCGCTGCGCGGTCTGGCCAAGGAGCACGGCGACCAGGACGCCTTCTCCTACCCGGGGTTCGTCCCCGCCTACATTCGTCCGCTGTTCTGCGAGGGCAAGGGACCGTTCCGCTGGGTGGCGCTGTCGGGCGACCCGGCCGACATCCACGCCACCGATCGGGCGATCCTCGACCTGTTCGGCGACCAGGAGCACATCGCGCGGTGGATCGAGCTCGCCTCCGAGCGCGTCCAATTCCAGGGGTTGCCGGCCCGCATCTGCTGGCTGGGCTACGGCGAACGCGAGCGCGCCGGGACCCGTTTCAATGAGATGGTCGCCTCCGGCGAGCTCAAGGGCCCGATCGTGATCGGCCGCGATCACCTCGACTGCGGGTCGGTCGCCTCGCCCGAGCGGGAGACCGAGGCGATGCAGGACGGCTCGGACGCGGTCGCGGATTGGCCGCTGCTCAACGCGATGCTGATGACCGCGTGCGGCGCGAGCTGGGTGTCGATCCACCACGGCGGCGGCGTGGGCATGGGCAAGTCGATCCACGCCGGGCAGGTGGTCGTCGCCGACGGCACCGAGCTCGGCGCCGAGCGGGTCCACCGCACCCTCACCGCCGATCCTGGGCTCGGGGTCGTCCGCCACGCCGACGCGGGGTACGACCTGGCGCTGGACACCGCTCGCGAGAGCGGAATCGCGATGCCGATGCTCGATCCCGCCGGTGAGTGAGGCCACCGTCCTCGCCGGAGGGCGCCCGTCCGTTGCGCTGCGCGGCGCGGCGCAGGTGCTGCTCCCGCCCGAGCCCGGCCTTGCCCATCTACGCGGCGGGCAACTGAACGCGCAGACGCTGGAGCCGGGGTCGCTGTCCGTGCGCGACGGCCGGATCACGGCGCTCGACGACGACCCGATCGCCGAGCTCGCGATCGACTGCTCGGGCTGCGCGGTCCTCCCGGGGTTCATCGACTGCCACACCCACCTGCCGTTCGCCGGCTGGCGCGAGCGCGAGTACGAGCAGAAGCTGACCGGCGTCCCGTACGAGGAGATCGCACGGTCGGGCGGGGGGATCCGATCCTCCTCCCGGGCGCTGCGGGAGTCCACAGACGAGCAGGTACTCGCGCAGGCGACCGATCTCGCCGCCGAGATGCTCGCCCACGGCACGACGACGTTCGAATGCAAGTCGGGATACGGGTTGTCGCGTGAGGCGGAGATGCGCGCGCTCACGCTCGCCCGCGAGCTCGAGGTCGCGGTTCCCCAGACGACCACCTCGACCGCGCTGCTCGCCCACGCCGTCCCCGACGGCTACACGGCCGATGAGTGGATGGGGGTGGTCGCCCAGATGATGGGGGAGGTGCTCTCGGCGGGCAGCGTCACCGCGCTCGACATCTTCGTCGAGTCGATCGCATTCGACCTCGACCATCTCACGCGAATGGGAGAGCTCGCCGCGGCCTCGGGCCTGATGCTGCGGACCCATCTGGAGCAGCTGTCGTGCATGCGCGCGGTCCCGGTCGCGCTCGCCGCCGGGGCGCGGTCGGCTGACCATCTCTCCCAGGTCCATCTCGACGACATCCCCCCGCTCGCCGCCGCGCCCTGCGCCGCGGTCCTGCTGCCCGCGGCGGAGTTCCTCGGCGCCGAGCTGCGCGCCCCCGGACGGGAGATCGTCGATGCCGGGGCGATCACGGTGCTCGCCACCGACGCCAACCCCGGGACCGCGCCGGTCGTCTCGATGCCCATCGTGCTCGGGCTCGCGGCGCGGATGTATGGCTTCTCGGTGCGTGAGCTGCTCGGGGCGGCGACGCTCAACGCCGCCTGGACGCTCGACCTGCATCACGATCGCGGCTCGATCGAGGTCGGCAAGCGCGCCGATCTACTCGTGCTCGACGGTCCCGCCGAGCGGATTCCCTATCGCTTTGGCCACGATCCTGTGCAGATCGCGCTGATCGGCGGCGAGGTCGTGTACGTGCGAGACGAGGCGGCTGCGGAAAGGCTCGGCGATGACTGAACGGCGGCGACGGATCCCGGCGATGGTCAACGCGCACTCACACGCGTTCCAGCTCGACCTGCGCGGCGTGGGTGAGCGCGTCACGCGCGGCGGGGGCGACGATTTCTGGAGCTGGCGGACCGAGATGTACCGCCTGGCCGGGATGCACGATCCCGAGTCGATGCGCGGGGTCGGCGGACGCGTGTACGGGATGATGGCCCGGGCGGGCTACGGCGCCGTCGGCGAGTTCCACTACGTCCAGCATCAACCCGACGGCACGCCGTACCCAGAGCCGAACGCGATGGCGATCGCGCTCGCGGAGGCCGCGCGCGAGGCGGGTCTGCAGATCACGCTGCTGCCGGCCGCCTACCACCGCGCCGGTTGGGCGGACGGGGCCGACATCCCGCCGAGCGAGGGTCAGCGGCGATTCTGCGACCCGAGCGTCGAGGCGTATCTGGAACGTGTCGACGGTCTGCGTGCCTGGGCCGCGGATCGCACCGGAGTCTTCGTCGGCGTCGCCGCGCACTCCGTCCGCGCCGTCGACGCGGCGTGGCTCCAGGAGATCGCGGCGTACGCCGACCGCCACGGCCTCGTGCGCCATGTCCACGCAGCCGAGCAGCGCCGCGAACTGGCCGAGTGCGAGGCAGAGCACGGCTGCTCGCCGATCGAGCTGCTGCATCGCACCGGCTTCCTCGGCCCGCGCACTTCGGTGGTCCACGCGATCCACGTCAGCGACGCCGACGTCGGGCGGCTCGCCGACAGCAACTCGATCGTCGTCACCTGCCCCACCACCGAGGGGAACCTCGGCGACGGGATCCTGCCCGGGCTCCGCTACCGCGACGCGGCGGTCCGGCTGGCGATCGGCACCGACGAGCAGACGCGGATCGACCCGTTCGAGGAGCTGCGCGAGATGGAGACGCTCGCGCGCCGCGAGGGCCAGACGCGCGACGCGCTGCTCGCCGCCGCCGGCGGCGAGCTGTGGGACGTGACCTCCGGTACCGGCCGGGCCTCGCTCGGGCTGGACTCGGTCGCCGAGATCGAGATCGACCTCGAGCACCCCGAGCTCGCGTCCGTCGGCGAGGAGAACCTCGGCTGGGCGCTTGCCACATGCGCCTCCGCAGCGGTCCTCAGCGCGGATGTGCGCGCGCTGCACGGTCGCGGCGTACACCCCGGGGAGTAGCCAAAGACACATCCCCGAGGCGATTGTCAGCGGGTGGGCGCGCAACCAGAATTCGCGCCATGCTCTCGACGCTCGCGCATCTCCTCAGCCGCCGTCCTCGCCGCACTCTGCTCGCCGTCCTCATCTTCGTGATCCTCGCCGGAGTGATCGGCGGGCCGGTCGCCGGCTCCCTGCGGAGCTCCGGCGGCTTCGCGCCCCCCAACGCGGGCTCGCAGATCGCGATCCGCCAGATCGAACGGGCCACCGGCGCCGAGCCGGCCGCGGGAGTGACGCTGCTCGTGCGCACCCCACAGGGTGCCCACAGCGCGGCCGGCCGGGCCGCGCTCGCCGCCGCGAGCGCACGGCTCGCGCGGGTCGACGGGATCGCGCGCACCGCGATCGCGGGGACCGCCCCCGACGGGGACGAGGGATTCGTCGCGGGGACGATCCGTGCCTCAGCGTCCGACGCCGACGTCGCCTCCGCGGCGATGCAGGCCTTCGCGGGTGACCGAGCGGTGTCGGTGGGCGGTAGCGCCGTCGCCGCCAAGCAGGTCGGGTCGACCATCACCAAGGACCTCGGGTTGGCCGAGGCGCTCGCCGCTCCGCTGCTCATCATCCTGTCGATCTTGCTGTTCCGCGGCCGGGCGGCGCTGATGCCGGTGGTCGTCGGAGTCAGCACGGTGCTCGGCACGTTCGTGGTCATGCGAGGCGTCAACGAGCTCTACGGACTCTCGATCTATGCCCTGAACCTGGTGATCGGACTCGGGCTGGGGCTCGCCGTCGACTACACCCTGTTCATCGTCACACGCTTCCGGGAGGAGCTCCACGCCGGGCGCGAGACGGCGGAGGCGATCGCGGAGACAATGCGCCATGCGGGGAGGACGGTGCTGTTCAGCGCTGCCACCGTGGCCGCGGCGCTCGCCACCCTGATCCTGTTCCCGCTCGGGTTCCTGAAGTCGATGGGCCTGGCGGGCGCGATCTGCGCGCTCGTCGCGGCGGGTGCCTCAATCTGCATCTCCCCGGCGCTGCTCGGCCTGTGGGGCCGCAAGCTCGCCCGCGCCGACACCACCCGGGGCACCCGCGGCGACGGTCGCTGGTACCGGCTGGCCCACGCGGTCATGCGCCGGCCCGGCCCGGTGGCGCTGCTCACCGCGGCGGTGATGGCCGCGGCCGCGGTGCCGGCACTGTCTGTCAGCTGGTCGCCGTCCAACGACCCGTCCGTGGTCCCGGCCGGCCAGAGCGCCCGCGCGGTCTCGGGCGCACTGACCCGCGACTTCGGGGCAACCACTGACGCGCCGGTCACGGTCGCGATCTCGGCACCGAGCTCCGGGTCGGCGCAGGTCCACGCGTTCGCCCGGCGGGTCGGCCAGATCGCCGACGTCGACGGACGCCCCGCGCTGCGTGACCTCGGGCACGCGACCTGGGAGCTCGTCGCCCAGGTCCACGGCGACTCCAGCGGGGCGCGGGCTCAGCGAGTCGTGCGTGAGATCCGCGCGACGCCCCGGCCGTTCACGGCGCGGGTGAGCGGCGACGCTGCGGCGTTCATCGACCAGCAGCAGGCGATCGGCTCACAGCTGCCGCTCACCCTGGGGCTGCTCGCGGCGCTCACGTTCCTCATCCTGTGGCTGATGACCGGCTCGTTCGTGCTTCCGCTCAAGGCGATCGTGATGAACCTGCTCACGGTCGGCGCCGCGCTCTCCGCGATCGTCGTGGTCTACCAGCACGGGCGGCTCACGGGCCTTCTGCACTACACGCCCGACGGCGGCGTGGAACCGACCGACTTCGTCGTCTCGGCGACGGTCGTGTTCGCTCTCTCCACCGACTACGGCGTGTTCCTGCTCGCGCGGATCCGCGAGGCGCGCGAGCGGCTGCTCGCCGCCCGCCGCGGAGACGAGCCGCTCACCGCCGCGCAGGAGCGGGAGGCCGTGGCTGCCGGCCTGGGCGCGACCGGCCGCGTCGTCACCGGGGCTGCGATCCTGCTTGCGGTGGCGATCGGCGCATTCTCGACAAGTGAGATCTCGTTCATCCAGCAGATCGGCGTCGCGGTCGCCGTCGGCGTGCTGCTCGACGCCTTCGTGGTGCGCTCGCTGCTCGTCCCGTCGCTGATGGCGCTGCTCGGGCGCCTGAACTGGTGGGCGCCGGTGCGACGCCGGCGCCCGCGGGGCAGGCCTGTGACGGTATGAGCCGGGGGTGGCGAGCCCCGCCGCGGTGGGCGATCGACTGGGCACCGGTGGTCGTGCTGCCGCCGGTGTTCGTGCTCGACGCCGTGATCTCCGCCGACGGACAGCCGCTGACCCCGCTGAACGTCATCTGCGGGGTCGTCGTCTGCCTGCCGCTTGCCGGCCGCAGGCGGTTCACGATCGTGCCGCTCGTGTCGCTCGTCATCGCGGGGGTGCTGCTCATCATGTGGCAGCTGCATCCGGGCAACACCGTCGTGCTGCTGCCCATGGTCGCGGTCTACGAGCTCGCCCGGCGTTACGACCGCCGCCGCGCGCTGCAGATCGCCGCGATCTGCGTCCCGGGCGTGCTCGCCGGGGTGCTGCCGTGGGCGGCCGGGCCCGAGCACACCGCGTATCTGATCGCCCGCAACCTCGTCCTCTGCCTCGGCGCCGTCGCCGCCGGCGACTCGGTGCGCGCCCGCCGCGAGGCGAGCGAGCGGGCCGCCGACCTGCGTGAGCAGGAGACGCTGCGCCGTTTCACCGACGAGCGCCTGCGGATCGCACACGAGATCCACGATGTCGTCGCTCACGGCATGACGGCGATCAACGTCCAGGCCGGAGTCGCCGCCCATCTGCTCGAGCGCGACCCTGACCAGGCGCACCGGGCGCTGCGCGACATCAAGCGCGTCAGTGGGGAGGCGTTGACGGAGCTGCGGTCGACCCTCGCCGCGCTGCGCGACCCCTCCGACTCAGCGCCGCTGGCCCCAACGGGAGGCCTGCGCGACCTCGACCGGCTGCTCGACGGCGTCCGCGCCGCCGGCGTGGCGATCGAGCTCGACGTGCGGGACCTCGACGCGGTGCCGGTCGCGGTCGATCACGCCTCCTACCGCATCGTCCAGGAGGCGGTCACGAACATCGCCCGCCACAGCGGCGCGACCCACGCCCGGGTCTCGGTCGCGCGTCACGACGGAGCACTGCTCGTCGAGATCGCGGACGACGGCCGCGGAGCGGGCCCCGGCGCCACCGATGGGCCCGGCAACGGCCTGCAGGGGATGCGCGAGCGCGCCCGGGCGCTCGGCGGCACCCTCGAGGCCGGCGACGGCGCCGGCGGCGGGTTCACCGTCCGCGCCCGGATGCCCGTCCGCGGCGGATGAGCACCGACGTGATCACCGTCGCGATCGCCGACGACCAGACGCTCGTGCGCGCCGGCTTCCGGGCATTGCTCGACTCCGAGCCGGATATCGCGGTGGTCGCCGAAGCTGCCGACGGCGAGGCGGCGCTGGCACTCGTCCGCCAGCACCGGCCCCAGGTGGTGCTGATGGACATCCGGATGCCGGGGCTCGACGGACTGCAGGCGACCGCCCGGATCACGGCCGACCCGGACCTCTCGTGCACACGCGTCGTCGTGCTGACCACGTTCGAGCTCGACGAGTATGTGTTCGGCGCGCTGCGGGCGGGCGCGTCGGGATTCCTGCTCAAGGACCTCGAGCCCGCCGACCTGCTCTCGGCGGTGCGCGTCGTCGCCGCCGGCGAGGCGCTGCTCGCGCCGCGGCTCACTCGGCGGCTCATCGAGGCGTTCGTCGCGGGTGGAGGGGCGGGCCCGCTCGCCGGCGGGGAGGCGGCCGAGCAGATCGAGGCGCTCACCCCGCGCGAGCGTGAGGTGCTGGCGCTCGTCGGGCGCGGAGCTTCCAATGCCGAGATCGCGCGGGCGCTCGTCGTCTCGCCGCTCACCGCCAAGACGCACGTCGCTCGGCTGTTCGCCAAGCTCGGCGCCCGCGACCGGGCTCAGCTCGTGGTGATCGCCTACGAATCGGGAATCGTCGTGCCCGGGATCTCGCCGCCATCCGGCCCGTCGCCGGCGGCCGAGACGCCTTAGGGGCGGAAGCGCAGCGGCGCGTCGGCGACGTCCTCGTAGAGCCGCACCCCGCTCATCTCCCCGGCGGTGTCGCCGTACACGAGCCGCGCGCGGCGGTGAATCTGCTCGACGAGGCCCAGCAGCTCGACCGAAACCCCGGAGTCGCGGGCCAGCTCGACGGCGAGCCCGAGGTCCTTGGTGACCAGCTTCATCGCAAAGCCCTCGTCGTAGTCGCCGTCGTCAAGCACCATCCGCACGTCGCGCTCGAGAAAGACCGAGCTGGCGGGGGAGTTGACGAGCGCCGTGTGCAGGCGATCGAGCGGCACCCCAGCCTTGACCCCGACGGTGAGCGTCTCGGCGGTCGCGACGGCGTGCATGAACCACAGCTGGTTGAGCAGCAGCTTGACGGCGTAACCCGCGCCGCTCGGACCCATGTGCAGGATGCGCTGCGAGTCGCCCATCGTCTCCAGCAGCGGCAGCGCTCGCCGGAACGCCCGCCGCGTGCCGCCGGCGTAGATCGCGAGCGTCCCCGCCTCGGCACCGATCGTCTGCCCGGCGACCGGCGCGTCGACGAACTCGGCCCGGTGGGCGCGAGCGGTGGTCAGGACAGCGCGTCCGACCTCGCGTGAGCTCGTGCTCATGTCGATGACGAGCCCGCCGGGATCCATGTGGGCGATCGCGCCCTCCGCGCCGCACAGCACCGCCTGGACCTCGGGCGGTCCGGGCAGGCTGCTGATCAGCACCTCGGCGCTCGCCACGCAGTCCGCGATCGACCGTGCGGGACGGGCCCCGTCGCGCCGGGCGGCGCGCAGCGCGCCCGGGTTGAGGTCGAACGCGGACACCTCGTGACCGGCGGTGCAGACATGGCGGCACATGTGGCTGCCCATGTGGCCGAGGCCGATGAAGGCCACCCGCCGCGTCTTGACAGTCACCGCGACACCTCCCGTGCGGCGACGGCCGCTTCGTCGAGAACGATTCCCAGCCCCGGCCGGTCCGGGATCACGAGCATCCCGTCGCGATCGATCGTCACCGGCTCGGCGAGCATGAAGTCACGCCGGGCCGGGGTCCATCCCGGCGGGTCGTACGGGAACTCGACAAACGGCCCGCCACCGACCCCGCACACGACGTGCAGGTTGGCGAGCACCCCGATCCCGTTCGTCCAGGTGTGCGGGGTGAACCAGCGGTTGGATCGCAGCGCGAGGTCGCCGAGCGTGCGCGCCCCGCTGATCCCGAGCGCGAGCACCACGTCGGGCTGGAACACGTCGAAGGCGTCGGCCTCCAGCGCCCGGCGCAGCTCGCCGAAGCTGCCCGCCATCTCGCCGCCGGCGATCCGCCGCCCGGTCTCCTGGCGCAGCATGCGCAGGCCGGCGAGGTCCTCCGACGCGAGTGGCTCCTCGACCCAGAACACCTCGAGCTCCGCGAGCTCGTCGATCACCGCCCGGGCCGCGTGCGGACCGAGCCCTGGCACGATGTCGCCCGCCATCCGCCAGCCCTGGTTGAGGTCGACCATGATCTCCAGCGCATCGCCGACCGCCTCGCGGATCGCCCGCACGACGGCGATCCCCTCGGGGATCCGATCCCTGGCGATTCGCACCTTGACCGCGCGAAAGCCGGTCTCCAGCAGCGCCCGGGCGTCCTCAGTGCGTTCCGCGGGGGAGCGCAGCTCGCCGAGCGAGGCGTAGGCGGGCAGGCGGTCGCACGCGCCGCCGAGCAGCGTCGCGACGGACGCTCCGAGCGCCTGGCCGGCGATGTCCCACAGCGCCGCCTCCAGCGGCCAGCAGCGGCCGGCGTGGAACGCGATCGTCTCGAGCGTGCGCGCATGCGCGGCGAGCGTGAGCGGGTCGCGGCCCAGGAACAGGTGCTCGTAGCCGGCGAGGCCGGCCATCGCGTCGCCGCTGGCGATCCCGGTGATGCCCTCATCGGTGTCGACGCGGACGATCGCCGCGTCGAAGCTCGTGCGGGGGGAGGGGTCCCAGGCCGCGAGGAACGGAGGGTCGAGCTCCAGGGTCAGGTGCTGGACCGAGATCCGGGTGATCTTCACGGCTGACCGCCGTAGAACGGGCTCGTGACCGAGTCCCGCCGCTCCACAAGCGCGCGGGCGGCCTCCTGGTCACGGCCCTGGCTCGCCACCCGCACGGCCTTGAGCGTCGCCGCGCGCGCGGCGAGCCGCACGGCGGTCTCGTCGTCGGCGGCCGGATCGATGTAGATGGCGATGAACACCAGAACGTCGCCGCTGCACGGGATCAAATCCTCCGCGACGCCGTCGAGCACCCCTTGGGCGATGCCAAGCTGGGCCGCCCCCCAGGTGATCGTCTGGTGGCGCTCCTCCAGCGCGGTCGCCTTGTTCATCATGATCGTCGGCGGCCACACCGGCTGGTAGTGGTCCTTGTCCTCGCCGACGACGACCAGGATCGGGGTATGACCGGGTGTCGGCGCGGTCAGCGTTCCCACCAGGGCCGCATGTGTCGGAGACCCGCGCTCGGCGAGCACCAGGTTGACATGCGCGCCGTCGGGGTCGGTGCCGCTCCAGCCCTCGCCGATCCGCCCGTCGAACATCGCGCTGCTGGTCATCGTGCCTCCTCGTGGTGCGGAATCTCGCCGATCGCCTCGACCCCGGCGATCTCGGGGTCCAGGACGATCACGGAGCGGCCGCCCTCGCCCGTGCGGAGCCGCTCCAGTGCGCTCGGAAGGTCGGCAAGCTCGATCAGGTGCGAGACGACGCCCGCCAGCTCGAGCCGGCCGGCGCGGACGAGCTCGACGAGCCCGGGCAGCGTCTCGGCCGGATCGGCGGAGCCGTAGTAACTGCCGATCAGTGCCTTCTCGGAGAGCAGCTCGATGGCGGGGAGCGTGAACTCGACGCCGGCGGGCGCCAGTCCGACGACGACCGCGGTGCCGCCCGGCGCGAGCACGTCCCAGGCCAGACGGATCGTCGCCGGGCTGCCGACGACCTCGAACGCGTGCTCGACTCCGCCGGTGATTGCGATCACCTCACGCGCGGCGTTGCCGGCGCTGGCGTCGACCGCGTGAGTCGCGCCGCGGGCGAGTGCCCGCTGCAGCTTGTCCTCGCGCCGGTCGACGGCGACGATCGTGCCCGCCCCGGCGAGCCGCGCCGCCGCGATCACCTGCAGGCCGACGCCGCCGCAGCCCACGACGCAGACCGGCTCGCCGATCTTGACCCGGGCCGCGTGGGTGACCGCTCCGAAGCCGGTGAGCACGCCGCAGCCGAGCAGCGCCGCCTGCCACAACGGCACGTCGGCCGGGATGCGGATTGCGCCGGCCGCGTTGACCACCGCGTGCTCGGCGAAACAGGCGACGGTGAACCCGTGCTGGAGCGCCGTCCCGTCCTGCGCGGTGAGCCGCGACGTGCCGTCGCCGAGCACGCCTGCGACGCCGCGGGCTCCGGCCGGGCCGCACAGGGTGCGCCGCCCGGCGCGGCACGCGGGACACGCGCCGCACGGCGAGACGAGGCTGAAGACAACGTGGTCGCCGGGCTCGAGCTGGGTGACGTCCTCGCCGACGGCGTCGACGATCCCTGCGCCCTCATGCCCGGGCACCAGCGGCCAGCGTCCGTCGCCGAGCGCACCGTCGACAAGGTGCAGATCAGAGTGGCAGACCCCGGCCGCCGCAATCCGCACCCGCACCTCTCCCGCCTGGGGCGGGGCCAGCGAGACCGTCTCGATCCCGAGGCGTAAGGGCTCGCGCAGGACGCACGCGCGCATCGTCAGAGTGGCGTCGGTGAGGGGTGAGGGAGAGAGTGCGGTCATGGCGTTCGAGCTTTCAGGCGGCGTATTGGTTGCGGACGGAGTCCATGAGGGTCACGGCAACCAGGCTCAGGTCGCGGTGGCGCGGGACGCACAGCGCGATCGTGCGCTGCACCAGGATCTCCCGCGGCTCGAGCCAGGTCAGGGACGGCTCCACCACGCCGGTGGCGCCGAGACGGTCGAGGAACGCGTGGCCGAAGCCGGCGGCGACGAGCCTCTGGAGCGCGAGGTTGTCGTCGGTGCGATAGACGACGCGCGGGCGGATCGCGATGCGCCGCCACGCCTCTTCGAGCTCGATCTGCGTCCGCCACCGCCGGTTCCAGGCGACGATGTCGACGCCGTCGAGCAGGTCGAACGTCGGGTCCTCTGCGGTCGCGAGCTCTGAGTCGCGCCGGGTGAGGATCACCCACGGGTCGTCGAGCAGCGGGATCGACCGGATCCGCTCGTCGGGGACCGGGTTGATGATGAACGCGACGTCGAGCCCGCCCGCGGCGAGATCGTCGTAGGCGCGGGCGTTGGTCTGGATCTCGGAGAGGACGACCTCGACGTCGGGCCAGTGTCCGCGGAGCTCGCGCAGCGCCTGCGGCAACAGCTCGGTCGTGGCGGTCTGGAAGGTGCCGATCTGCAAGGTCTGGCGTTCGCCGGTCTTCAGCGTGGCGACGTCGGCGCCGAGCGTTTCGACCTCGCCCAGCACGCGCAGCGCCCGCCGGTAGACCACCTCGCCCGCCGGAGTGAGGGTGATCGCACCGCGCCCGCCCGGCCGGGTGAAGAGCGCCGCGTCCAGACCACGCTCGAGCGTCGCGATCTGGTGGGAGACGGCGGACTGGGTGTACCCCAGCATGCGCGCGGCGCCCCGGAACGAGCTCTCGTCTGCGACCGCGACGAGGGCGCGGAGGTTCTTGAGGTCAATCGCGTTTTGATCCATGAGACCGATCGTAACTGCTCAAAACCGTCATGTAACACCCTGCAGATCCGATCGTATCTTGTTTGACCGATGCCGTCCACCACTTTCATTCCCGCTCGGGCCCGTCGCCACCTGCCCGGCGCAGCCGTTGCGACCGCGCTGCTCATCGACGCGCTGTTCTTCGTCTCCGGCCTCAACCAGACGGCGATCGTGCCGCTGCTGCCACGCATGGCGGATGACGCTCGCCTCCGGAGTCCTGCTCGTGCTCGGCTGTCTGATCGGGTGCGGCGACTCCTGGGCGGCGCTGCTCGCCGGCCGTGCGGTGTACGGCGTGTCGTTCGGGCTGCGGTGGACTGCCGGAGCGGCCTGGCTCGCCGAGCTCGGTAGCCCGCGCCGGGTCGGGCCGGCGATCATCTGCTCGTCGGTGGGCACGATGATCGGCCCCACGCTGGGCGGCCTCTTGGCCACAGGCGCCAGCGGGAGGGTTCCGTTTGCGCTCATCGCCGCGGCGGCCGGGGTCGTGGCGGTCGCGGTGGCACGTGCGCCCGGGCGCCATCAGGAGGCGGCGACGGTGCAGGACCATGCAGAGACTCGCCGCCTGTCAGTGAGAGAGCTGCTGCGCAACCGATGGGTGATCGCGGGGACCGGTTCGCTCGTGGTCTCCGGCGCGCTGAGTGGAACGACCCAGCTGCTGATCGCGCGCGGGCTGCACGGCGACGGCATCTCCACCGGCGCGACGGGCCTCGCCTTCTCGGCCTGCGCCGTCGGTTACATCGTCGTCAGCTCAACCTTTGTCGCGGTCGGCGCGAGAGGACATACGCCGCTGGTCAACGTGGTCGTCACCGGACTGGGCGCGATCGCGCTCGCCCCGGTCCTGGTCAGCTCGGCGCCGGCCGTGCTGATCGCGGCGCTGATGTTCACCGCCGCACCGCGGGGTGCGATCAGCGTCGTGGCCTACAGCGCGCGGGGACGGGCGGGGAGAGCGGGTCGGGCGGCGGCGGCGCGGTGTTCGGCCTGCTCGGCGGCGCGTGGGCGGCGGCCAACGTGCTCACGCCGCGGTGCGCGGGCGCCCTCGTCCAGCACGCCGGCCCGCACGTCGCCTATCTGGCGGCGATCGTCCCGTCGATTCTGATCACGATCGTGCTCGTCGCCGCACTCCCGCGAGCGCGGCGGGAGAGCTGCCCGTCGGAGGCCCGGACGCGGCGGTCAGGGGTGGGGCTGCGCCGAGGGCGAGTCCGGCGAGGCGGGCCCGTCCGGAGCGGCGGTGCCGTTCGAGGCCGCCGTCCCGTTCGAACCGGCACTCTGGAGCCGGCGCAGCTCCTCGAGCGGGATGTGGCAGCGGATGCCGTGCCCCGGCTCCTCTTCTCTGAGCTCCGGCTCGGTCGTCTCGCAGATCTCCCCGATCTTGCGCGGACAGCGCGTCTGGAACGGGCAGCCCGACGGCGGATTCGCCGCACTCGGGATCTCGCCCTCGAGCCGGATGCGGGTCCGGTCGAGGTCGTCGATACTCGGCACCGCTGAGAGCAGCGCCTCGGTGTAGGGGTTGTGGGGGCCGGCGAACACCTTTTCGGCGGGACCGACCTCCATCACACGCCCGAGGTAGAGCACCACGATGCGGTCGGCGAGGTAGCGCACGACGCCGAGGTCGTGGCTGATGAACAGATACGCGACGCGTTGCGAGCGCTGCAGCTCGGTGAGCAGGTTCAGGATCGCCGCCTGGACCGACACGTCGAGCGCCGAGGTCGGCTCGTCGCAGACGACCACCCGGGGCTCGCCCGCAAACGCCCGCGCGATCGCGACTCGCTGCTTGAGGCCGCCCGAGAGCTGGGAGGGGCGCATCGGCAGGTAGCGCTCGGGCAACCGCACCGCGGCGACGAGCTCGCGCAGCCGCGTTTCCAGCTGCTCGCCGCTCAGCCCCGCGAGCTTGGACAGCGATCGGCCGATCAGCCCGCGGACCGAGTGGCGGCGGTTCAGCGCCGAGTCCGGGTTCTGGAAGACGAGCTGCAGCGCCTTCTGGTCCTCGGAGGAGCGCTTGGTCGCCAGCGGCGCGAGCGGCCGCCCGTCCAAAGTGATCTCGGCGCCCTCGTCCGGACCGGTGAGACCCATGAGAACCCGGGCGAGCGTCGTCTTGCCGCTGCCGGACTCGCCGACGAGGCCGACTGTCTCGGCGGCGGAGATGTCAAGGTCGACGCCCGCGAGGCCGCGGATCGACTCGCCGTCCTGACGGAAGGTCTTCGAAGCGCCGCGGATGCGGATGACGGGTCCGTCGTCCGCGGTCGTCGTCGTCGCGACGGGCTCAAGCGCGTCGAGCTCCTGGGCATCGGTCTCGCTGGTCTGCGCCGGCACCGTCTGGGCGCGCTCGTGGAAGTGGCAGCGCGATCCGCGACCGCCCCCGAGCTCGTACATCGGCGGCGGCTCGTCGTGGCAGCGCTGCTCGGCCAGCCCGCAGCGCTCCGCGAAGATGCACCCGGTGATCGCCGCCCCGGGGGAGGGCAGCGTGCCGGGGATTGTGGCCAGCGCCGGGCGCTTGGCCGTGGTGGCCGCGCGGTCGACCGGCTCCCGGCGTGGGATCGAGCGCAGCAGGCCGACCGTGTATGGGTGGCGCGGCGAACGGAAGACCTCGTTCGCCTCGCCCTCCTCGACGAGCTGCCCGGCATAGAGGACGCCGACGCGGTCGCACATGCGAGCGATCACGCCGAGGTTGTGGCTGATGAACAGCAGCGAGGTGCCGGTCTCGCTGCGCAGGGTGCGGACGAGGTCGAGCACCTCGGCCTCGACCGTCGCGTCCAGCGCGGTCGTCGGCTCATCGAGGATCAGCAGCGAAGGCTCGGCGGCGATCGCCATCGCGATCACGACCCGCTGGAGCATCCCGCCCGAGAGCTGGTGCGGGTAGCGTCCCATGACCGAGGTCGCGTCGGCGATCCGCACCCGCTGGAGCATCTCCAGCGCCTTCGCCTTCGCCTCGTCACGGCCTGCTCCGGCGATCTCGTACACCTCGGCCACCTGGCGGCCGATCACGATCGAGGGGTTGAGCGCCCGTCCGGGCTCCTGGTAGACCATCGACACCTTGCGGGCGCGGAGCCGGCGCAGCTCCTCGGCGCGGAGCGACAGCACGTCAGTGCCGTCGATGTCGATTCGCCCGCCGGTGACGCGTCCGTTGCGGGCGAGATAGCGCACGATGGCCAGCGCGATCGTCGACTTGCCACAGCCGGATTCGCCGACCAGGCCGACGGACTCGCCCTGCGCGACATGCAGGGAGACGCCGCGGACGATGGTCTGGACCTTCCCGCGCACGCTGTACCCGATCTGCAGGTCGTCGAGGGTGAGCGTGTCCGGCGCCTCCGCGGTCACCGTCCCGCCGGAGCCGGTATGCGCGGGGTCGCGCTCGGGAGCGCTGTCGACGGAATCGCTCATGAGGCGTCGAGTGCGGACTCGACCGAGGTGGCGAACATGTTGATCCCGATCACCAGCGTCGCGATGGCGAGCGCGTCGAACAGCGACTCCCACCAGTAGCCGGTCGTGATGAACGTGTAGTTGTTCGAGATGTCCGCTCCCCAGTTGGCCGAGGGCGGCTGCAGGCCGAAGCCGAGGAACGACAGCGTGACGATCGTGAACACCGCATAGCCGACGCGGACGGTGAACTCGACCATGATCGGAGCCAGTACGTTCGGCAGGATCTCAGCGAACATGATGTAGAGAGAGCTCTCCCCGCGCAGCCGCGCCGCCGCGATGTAGTCGAGATCGCGCTCACCCAGAACGGCGGCGCGGACTGTGCGCGCGATCAGCGGGGTGAAGACGATCCCGATCACGATGATCAGCGTGAGGTTCGAGCCCCCCAATGCGATCACGCCGAGGATCCCGGTGACGACGAGCGGCAGCGCGAGGAACGCCTCGACGACCCGTCCGACCACGTCGTCGAACAGCCCCCGGAAGTAGCCCATGAACAGGCCGAGGATCGTGCCGAGCACGGTTCCAACGAGCGTCGCCAGCGGCGCGATGATGAGGATGTCGCGTGAGCCCGCGATGACGCGCGCGAACATGTCCCGCCCAAGGCCGTCCGTCCCGAACCAGTGCGCTCCAGACGGCCCCTTGTTGATTGACAGCAGGTTCTGGGAGTACGGGCTGCCGGCGAAGTCCGTGCCGAAGATCGCGGACACGATCCAGAAGAGGATGATCGCGGAACCGATCATGAACGCGGGCTGGCGCACCAGCGAGCGCAGGAACTCGCGGCGCAGGTCCGGCGCGCCCTGGGCGGCGTTGAGCGCGGCGGTCGACTCGACGGGAACGGAGGTGAGGCTCATTCGGCGCCCCCCACCCGGATCCGCGGGTTGAGCAGCGAGTAGAGGATGTCGGCCAGCAGCGTCACGATCATGTAGGCCGCACCAATGACGATCACGCCCGCCTCGAGCATCGAGAAGTCCTTATGGGTCGCGGCGTTGAAGAGCAACGAGCCGATGCCGTTCCAACGGAAGAGGACCTCGACCAGCACCAGGCCGCCGATGAGATAGCCGGTCTGACTCGCGATCACCGTGATCGTCGGCAGCAGCGAGTTGCGCAGGATGTGACGGCGGATCAGCGTCCGCCGCGGGAGTCCCTTGAGCGTCGCGGTTCGGGCGTAGTCGGAGTTGAGCGCCTCGATCGTCCCGGCGCGAGCCATCTGCTGGATGTATCCGAACAGCACCAGCACGAGCGGGATCGCAGGCAGGAGCAGGTGGTAGATCGTGCCGCCGAACCCGACCCCGCCGGTGGCCTGTACCGGGAGGACGTTCAGCCACAGGCCGAACACTGCGATCAGGATGATCCCGGAGACGACCTCCGGGATCACCGTCGCCGACAGACCGAACACGCTGATCAGGCGGTCGACGCGCGTTCCGTACCGGAGCGCAGCAAACACCCCGCCGAAGATCCCGAGCGGCACCACGATCACGAAGCCGAGCGCGGCCAGCTTCAGCGAGTTGACGACCGCCTTCCCGAGGATCGGGCCGATCGCCGCCTGGTACTGGGTGGAGGTCCCGAAGTTGCCACTGACGATGTGGCCGAGCCACGTTCCGTACTGGGCGATCACCGGCCGATCGGTGCCCAGCTGCACGTCGAGCGCGTGCACCGCCGACTCGGCAGCGAGCGGCCCCAGCACCTCCCGGCCGGGGTCGCCCGGGAGCACCTGCGCCGCGAAGAACACGATCAGGCTGAGGATGAACAGCGTGACGATCGCGAGCGCGATGCGCTTGAGGACGAAGCCGAGCACGTTGGGTCCCGAGTACCGCTCCTACGCCGAGATCGAGGCCTTGTGCAGGAAGATCTGAGAGATCGAGGTGGGGCTGACCCCGCTCACCTTCTGGGTCGTCGCGCACAGCCCGTCGATGAAGTACGGGATGACGAGCGGCGTCTGGGCGAGCAGCAGCTGCTCGATCTTTCCGGCGAGAGACTTCTGCGTGGAGAGGTCGACCGCCGCGACGTACTGCTTGACCAGGGCGTCGTACTGCTTGTTGTTGAAGTGCGCTGCGTTCCACGGGCCGCCGGTGGCCAGCGGCGCCTCCAGGAACACGTTCGGGACACCACGGTCGCCGTAGTCGACAAGGCTCATCTGACCGTCGAGCCAGTCGGACTGGCCGAACGTCGCCTTGCCGTAGTACGCCGTCTGGGTCTCGACCTTCAGCTTGATGTCGACGCCGATCTTGGAGGCCGACTGCTGGATCACCTGGGCGAGCGCCGGGATCTCCTCGTACTGCTCGGTGTAGAGCGTGGTGGAGATGTGCGAGTGACCGGCCGCGGACAGCAGCTGCTTGGCCTTCGCCAGATCCTGGGCTCGCTGCGGCACGCTCGTGTCCGTCGACGGGAACTTCGGCGCGAACGGGCTGTCGTTGCCGACCTGGCCGAGGCCCTGGAGCAGGGCGCTCACCATCGCCGGCCGGTCGAGGCTGAGCGCGACCGCCTCACGGACCCGCGGGTCGTTGAACGGCGCCTGATCGCAGCGCATCGACAGCTCGCGGTGGTTGGAGGACTTCAGCTTGATGATGTTGTACGACGAGCTGTTGGTGAGCGCCTGAGCGCCCTGCGCGACGAACTGCACGATCACGTCGACGTTGCCACCGGAGAGCGCCGTGATCTGCGGCGCCTGGCTGGCATAGAAGCTGAATGAGGCGGTGTCGAGGTTGGGCTTGCCGCCCCAGTAGTCCGGGTTGGCCTTGAACGTCGCGCCCTGGTTCTGTGTGTAACTGCCGAGCTTGAACGGACCGGTGCCGATGAACGTCGTCTGCCACTTGCCCCAGTCGGTCCCCTTGGGCACGATGATCGCGTTGTAATTGTCGGATGAGACGAGGTAGGGGAAGTTGCCGTTCGCGGCCTCGAGATGGAACTCGACGGTGTGGCTGTCGACCTTGCGCACGCCCGCGGGGGTGAGCACGCCACTGAACGTCGAGAGCGCGTTGGACGCGTTCTTCTTGTCGGCGAGCTGCTGGATCGTCCATACGACGTCGTCGGCGGTGAGCGCACTGCCGTCGTGGAACTTGACGCCCGGCCGGATCTTGAACGTCCACACCTTGCCGCCGGAGCTCGCCTTCCAGCTCGTCGCGAGCATCGGCTGCAGCTGCAGCGCCTGATTGTTGTCGAGGGTGAGGAACTCGCCGGTCATCGCGAGCATGCACAGCCCGCCGGCGTCGGACACCGTCAGCGGGTTGACCGCGCCCGACGGCACCTGGCTGGCGAGCCGCATCGTGCCGCCCTTGGTCGCCGGGGTCGTGCTTGCGCCCGCCGAGGTAGAACTGGTCGCGGCGGCGCCGCCACCGGTCTTGTTCGCTCCGCCGCAGGCCGCGAGCACGGCGCCCATGACGCCGGCCGACATGCCGAGCGCCGCACCACGGCGCAGGAACTCACGGCGGCCGAGGCGGCCGGCGACGAGCTCGTCGATGTAGTGGTTCTCGAGTTCCGAGCGGCCCTTTCGGGCCGCATCGAGACGACGGGAATCGGTACGCATCCTCAATTCACCTCTCGGACGGGCAGCCGCCACCGGCCACCGCATGATCTGGCACTCGACTCCCCAGTCGAGCCCACTGGTCGAATGGCGGGCACTTCCTCCCTCACCGCAAGTCGCAACAAGTGCTGCATCATGACAGGAACAGCGGCGTTTGGTGAGCTTCGTACCCAGTTAGTCGATCAGTTTAGTTCGAATCACGTCGGTGATCACGTCCGCCGCGGCGAGGATGTCGTTCATATCCGCGCCCTCCTGCGGGGTGTGGCTCTGCCCGCCTCGAAGTGGCACGAAGACGAGCAGCGCGGGGGCGTAGGCAGCGATGTGCTGGACGTCGTGGCCGGCGCCGGACCACGTCTCCGCAGCCGCGATCCCGCGGCCCGACGCTGCCGCGAGCGCCTGACCGGCGAGCCCGGGGTCGAGCGCGACCGGCGTTCCGCCGCGGGTGAGCGTGGTGCGCGTGTGAAGGTTCCGCTGCGCGCCGGCGGCCCGAACGGCCTCGCGGATCGCCGCCTCGAGCCGGTCGAGCGGCTCGGGCTCGACCGCGCGCATGTCGACTCCGAGCCGCACCTCGCCAGGGATCACGCTGACGGCCCCCGGCGAGACCGCGAGGGTGCCCACGGTGGCGACGGTCGGCCGCGGCTCGGCCCGGGCGGCGCGCTCGACGGCCAGCACGATCTCAGCGGCGCCGGCCAGCGCGTCACGCCGCTCGTCCATCCCGATCTCACCGGCATGGCCCGCCTCGCCGCCGATCACGATCTCCAATCGGCGCGGGGAGGCGACCCGGGTGACGATCCCGAGCTCGTCGGGACCCGCGCGGAGCGCGACGTGCACCTCGGCGTGCGCGCGGATCCGGTCGAGCGGGGGTCGATCGAGCCGGGGGAGATCAGCCAGCGCGGCCAGGTACTCGTCCCGGGCCTGGGCGGCGCTCACCCCGTCGACGTCATGCAGCTCGGCGAGCGCGGACCCGGGGAGCGAGCCGGCGAGCAGGCGGCTCCCGACGGTGCCCGCGCCGAACCGGGGCGCCTCCTCGGCGGCACAGACCAGCAGCGCCGGACGCGCACCGGCCGCCGACGGGCCGTTCCTCAGCTCCGCCGCGAGCTCCAGCCCGAGCACCGTGCCCAGGGCGCCGTCGTACCGACCGCCGTCGGGAACCGTGTCGACGTGCGACCCGGAGGTGAGCAGCGGCCCGCCGTGGTCAGGCGGCAATGCCCACAGGTTGCCGTGGGGATCGATCCCAGCCCTCAGCCCGAGCTCGCCCGCCCAGCCGGCGACGAGCCGCATCGCCTGGGCCTCCGCCTCGGAGTACGCCGGCCGGTCAGCGCCGCCGCCGGGGCCGAGGGCGATCTGCCAGAGCTGCTCCAGGCGGTCGGCGATGCGCTCCGGGTCGGCCACGCCTCCGCTCAGACCGCCGCGGCGCTGAGCACCGGCGCCTCTCGCGGGGCCGGCTCGGACCCGGGCCACCCGACCGTCTCGGTGGGCAGCATGCGGTCGAGCAGCTCGATCGAACTGTCGGCGAGCGACTGCAGCGTCGGACCGAGCGCGGTCCGCAGCGCGTCGCGCCCGGCGAGCCGGCCGCACACGTCGTCGTCGCGCAACCGGCGGACCGCGACCGCCGCCGCGTCCCCGGCGAGCGACCGCGCGCCCGCCCGCGCACGGTCACCGTCCTGCTCTCCGATCCCGAGCCGCGCCGCTGCCCACACTGCGGCGCCGGCGCACGCCCAGGCCGCCTCGCGCTCGGTGCGGCCGAGCGTCACCTGCGCCGCCCAGCTGGTGAACGGATTGCCGGCGGCCGCGAACGCGGAAGCTCGGGACCGGCGGGCGGCGGCGCGCGCCTGCTCAAGCGGCTCCATCACGGCGTGCAGCGGGTCCGGGCCGGTGATCTCCGGACCGTCGGCGAGCCGTGAGGCCTCCGCGTCGAGCGACACGAGCGCCAGCCACCGCGGCGCGTACGTGCGGATCAGCCAGTCCATCGCCAGCCAGGCGCGCTCCTCGTCCAGACCGTCCCCGGCGGTCCCAATCGTCCGCGTCAGATATGGCCGCAGCCGCTGCCGCGGCCCGTCGGGCAATCCGTCGTTGAGCGCGATGCACAACGCCCGCAGGACCGGACTGACGCACGCCGGGGAGTCCGAGTGCTGTTCGCCGGCCAGATAGCTGACCCACTCCATCGCACAGCGGCCGTCGTCGGGGGTCGCATGTGTCCCTGGGGAGAGCGTGTAGTCCGCGGTCATGTCCGGTGCCTCCTCGTCGCTGCCGATCGGGTCCCTGAGTCTTATCCGATTGTTGCGGGCGGAGTCGCGGGTGTCGAGAGCGGGTGGAGTCGTGGGTGTCGCACAGATGCGCCCCGCACTTGGACTGGTGCCCGCCGTCCGGGGGGGATGGGATGTGTCCGATCGAGGCGTCCCCTCCGCCCAGATCGGACACATCGGTCCCGCGCCGCCAGGCCGGCGGGCCGGCGTGGTCCGGCAGGCCGAGGCGCCCGGCCGCGGCGTCTTTTCCCCACCCGTCGCACCCCCCGAAGCCGTGTGGGTGATCGGCCGCGCTCCGCGCACCGGATCACCCAACCGGACGCGGGCACGGCCGCGAGTGGGCGACAAATGCGGCCCCGCGGGCCCGATCGCGCACCGTCGGCCAACGCGCGTTCGAGAGTGCCAAATGGCCCGTCGCCGGGCACACGAAGTGGGCTCCGACATCGTTGCCAAACGCATGCCGGGGCGACGGCAGTCACAGCAGCGCCACCCACCCCACACGGCAGACCAAAAGACTGCGGGCGCTGCTTGACGGCCGGCGACACGGCATGCCACCAGCCACCCCCGCATCACCACGAACGCCCTAGCCGGCTACAGCGCGATCTGCGACCCGCTCAAAACGGTCCGGTTCCCTGGCAGCCCGAAGTGGTCGATCGGGCTCGAGGAGTTGCGCGCCATCAGCACGAAGAGCTTCTTGCGCCAGCGGGGCATGCCCGGGTCGTTCTCGGGCTTGATGGTCATGCGGGAGATGAAGTAGGAGGCGTGCTCGAGGTCGAGGTTGCGCTCGAGCAGACCGCGCTTGCGAGCGAGGGTGAGCTGCTCGGGGATGTTCTGGCGGTCGCGGTAGCCGACGTGGATCGTGATGTGGGCGATCTTGAACAGGCCCTTGCCGACGCGTTCGACGCTGAAGCGGTCGTCGGGGTCGACGTGGGGGATGGCGACGGTGTCGAGCGAGACGATCACGACCTTCTCCTGGAAGGCGTGGTAGTGGTCGACCTGGGCGCGGAGGGCGAGCGGCGTGGTCGCCTTGCTGGGGGCGAGGAAGATCGCCGTGCCGGGCAGGCGCACGATCTTCGGCGCCGCCGCCTCGCACAGGCCCTCCAGGAACTCCTGCAGTGAACCTTCGGCTTGGCTGCGCCGGCGGGTGATGAGCTCGCGGCCCATCTGCCACGTGACCATCACCTGGGCGACCACGAGCCCGACGCACAATGGCAACCATGCTCCGTGGGCGACCTTGGTCACGTTTGCGGAGAAGAACGAGACCTCGACGATATAGAAGACGGACCCGAGCAGCGCGAGCCGCCACTTCGGGGTCTTCCACAGCGACCGGGCGACAGCGAGGAACAGCGTCGTGTCGAGGATGAACGTGCCAGTGACCGCAACGCCGTAGATGTCGGCCAGCCGACTCGAGCTGCGGAACACGAGCACGAGCACGGCGACGCCTACCGCCAACGACCAATTGATGATGGGGACGTAGATCTGACCCTCATGCTCGGATGTGTGCCGGATGCGCAATCGCGGGAGGAATCCGAGTTGAACGGCCTGCTTCGCGACCGAGAACGAGCCGGTGAGCGCCGCCTGGGAGGCGATGATCGTCGCCGCAGTAGCGACGAACACCATCGGCAGCCGTCCCCACTCAGGCACGAGCAGGTAGAACGGATTGAAGTTAGGCCGGGCGACGAGGCCGGGATGGGTCTGGATGAGCGCGCCCTGGCCGAGGTAGCAGAGCATCACCGCCGGCAGCACGACCGAGAACCACGTGACGCGGATCGGGCCGGCGCCGAAGTGGCCGCGGTCGGCGTACAGCGCCTCGGCCCCGGTAACGCACAGGACGACCCCGCCGAGCGTCAGCCACGCCGCGATGCCGTGGTCGAGCATGAAACGCGCCCCCCAGGTCGGCGACAGCGCCTGCAGCACCGCGGGATGCATCGCCACCTCTCGGGCGCCAAGGACCGCGATGATGATGAACCACACAAGGATGATCGGCCCGAAGAGCCAGCCGACTCTACCGGTGCCGAATCGCTGGGCGGCGAACAGCGCGATCAGGATGACCAGCGAGATCGGCACGACCAGATGGCCGATGCTGGGCGCAGCGACGGTGAGGCCACCTACCGCCGAGGTGACCGAGATCGCCGGGGTGATCATCCCGTCCCCGAAGAACAAGCCGGCACCGAGCAGTCCCAGCGTCACCAGGGCTGCGGCGCGCGGCACCCGACGCCGCTGGATGAGCGCCGCCAGCGCCATGATCCCGCCGTCGCCGCGGTTATGGGCGCGCATGATGACGATCGAGTACTTGATCGAGACGACGATGATCAGCGCCCAGAAGATGAGCGACGCGATTCCATAGACCCCCGCGGCTGTCGGGTGCGCGGCATCCCGGTGGGCGGTGAAGATCGTCTGGACCGTGTAGAGCGGGCTGGTGCCGATGTCGCCATAGACGATTCCGAGCGCGCCCAGGCCGAGGACGGCCTTCGGGGCGTGCGCGACGACGTCACGGTCGTCGTCGGTCGCGGCGCGGAAAGCATCGGAGGGGCCACGCTCCCGGCGCGGGGCGGGTCCGACGGGCCAGTTGCCGAGCTTGTGGGCCGCCTCGTTGAAGCTGCGCCTGCCAGACCGCGGGGCCCCGGAGTCGATCGGTCGTTGCGGCTCCACGGTGTCCGGACGCGACGATACAGGCTTGCGGACGTGAATCCGCCGTCGGATCGGGCCGCGATCGGTCATGCGGCGAACCGATAGCCCACGCCGGCGTCGGTGCGGATGTAGCCGCCGCTCCGTGCTGCGCCCCCGTTCACCGGCTCATCTCCGGCGTGGTCGAGCTTCCGGCGCAGATTGGCGATATGTGCCCGCAGCACCTGGGTGTCGTCACCGTACCCCGCGCCCCAGACCGAGACGAGCAGATCACGGTGGGTCATCAGCCGGCCGCGATTGCGGGCAAGCAGCGCGAGCAGGCTGAACTCGGTCGGCGTCAGCCGCACCTCCTCGCCGGCGACCGTCACTGTGCGCGAGGCGAGATCGATCGACAGCTCACCGGTGGTGATGACCGGCGTGTCACGGTCGGGTTCGATCCGTCGCATGTTCGCCTGCAGGCGGGCGATCAGCTCGCGCGGCCCGAACGGCTTGGTGACGTAGTCATCCGCGCCCACGGCCAGGGCCCGTACCTTGGCGTCTTCGTCGTCGACCGCCGAGAGGACGAGCAGCGGGATGTTGGTCCACTCGCGCAGCCGCCGGCACAGCTCGATCCCGTCCATGTCAGGCAGGACGAGGTCGATGATGCCCGCCTCCGGTCGGGATACGGCGGCGACGTCGAGCGCCTCCTCGCCGGTCGAGGCAGGGAGCGCCTCGAAGCCGGCGTCGCGGAGGATCACGCGCAACGCGCGGAGGATCTGGGTCTCGTCGTCGCAGACGAGGACCCGCGGGCGGTGCGCGGGGGTGTGTCCGTCGGATCTCTGTGGGTCGGTCATGGGGTGGCTGCGGATTCGGCGGGCTCGCCGGTCGTCTCCTCGGCGATCGGCAGCGCGATCGTGAAGCTCGTCCCCTGGCCCGGGAGCGAGGCAACCGAGATGGTGCCACCGTTGGCCTCGACGAAGCCCTTGACGATCGCCAGCCCGAGTCCGGACCCGATCCCGGGCGCCGGCGCGGCGCTGCGGCCGGCGGAAGTCGTGACCGGCACGCGATAGAACGGCTCGAAGATCCTCGGCTGCTCCTCGGCGGGGATGCCCGAGCCCTGATCCACCACCGAGATCAGCACCTGCTCGGCTTGGCTCTCGGCGGTGGCGCGCGCCGTGCGGACGTGGACGTGCACCGGCTCGCCGCCGCTGTAGCGGCGGGCGTTCTCCAGCAGGTTGGCGACCGCGCGCTCGAGTTGGGCGGCGTCGGCGCGGATCTCCGGGACGCCGGGGTCGACCGTCAGCGTGTAGTTGAGCGGGTCCCGCAGCCCGGTTTCGGCGGCCGCGGTGATCAGCTCCTCGACCGAGACCCAGTCGGTGCGCGGCGGCGCGGCACCCGCCTGCAGACGGGAGAGGTCGAGCAGCTTGTCGACGAGGTCGGCCAGGCGGGTCGCCTCCGATACCACCGATTCCGAGAGCTCGGCGCGCTCGCCGGGCTCAAGCGACGAGGAGCCGAGCGCATGACCGGCCGCCACCACCGACGTGAGCGGCGTGCGCAGATCGTGCGAGACGGCGCGCAGCAGCGCGGTCTTGATGTCGTCAGAGCGCCTCAGCGCCTCGGTCTGCACCCGCTGGGCCTGAAGCGCGTCGCGGCGCCGCGCGATGCCGACGAGCGCGGCCAGAGTGGGGGCAACCTGGTCGGCGAGCCGCAGCACCATGTCAGGGCTGACGTCGAGCGGCACGAGCAACGCGCCGGCCGTCTCCCCATCGGCCAGCCGAAGCGGGATCACCAGCCGTCGCGCAAGCTCACTCGGGTCGACCTCGGCCAGCGGCGTGGTGATGATCGCCGCCGCGCTGAGGCCGAGCGCCTCGGCGACCCGGCGCGCGGTCGACCCGAGCGCGCGCTGGGTGTCCTCGCCGAGCAGCAACTCGCGCGCCATCGCAGCGGCGAGGTCGGCCTCGCGGCGCCGTCGTTCGGCCTCGATCGCGCGGGAGCGGGCGAGCTCGGCGACCGCGGAGACCGTGAGCGCGACGACGACGAACGCGGCCAGCGCCACCCAGTTGCTGGGCCGGGCGATCGTGAAACGCCCGGTGGGCGGCACGTGGAAGAAGTTGAAGGCGGCCGCACTCAACAGCGAGCAGAGCAGCCCGAGCGAGATCCCCCAGTAGATGGAGACGAGCAGCACCGCCGGCAGATAGACGACGCCCAGCGACACCACCGGCGCGACCTGCTTCAGCAACGCGATCGCGGCCGTCGCCACCGCAACGACCAGCAGCGAGACGACGATGCCGACGGCCGCCTTGGGCCGGCGGACGAGCAGCGCCCGCTGACCGAACGCGCCCGTTCGGGACCTCGACTGCTCGGGTGGGTGCGTGACGCTCGTCATCGGGGCGCCCTCCATCAGCTCGTCTCGTAGGAGCCAGGGGGAGCGGACGCGCCGCGCGCCGCCGCGATCTGTGCGAGCAGCTCGGACCCGCTCGTGCCGCTGAGCACCCGCAGCCGGGGCAGCGCGTACGGATCGTCGCCGCGGCTCGCCCACCCGGGCACGACCGTCGTCGAACCGACGAACCCGGCCGCGCGGACGGCGTCGATCACCGCCGGGTCATACTGACCGGACGGGTAGCAGAACCAGTGGACCGGCACGCGGAAGCGGCGTTGCAGCGTCGTGCGGGCGTGATCGATCTGGTACCGGAGCCCGGCGGCGTCCTCGGTGACGAGATCAGCGTGACTGATCCCCTGGGTGTCGAGCTCCCAGCCGGCGGCGAGCAGGCCGCGGAACTGAGCATTGGTGAGTCCGCCCTGGGACGGAGGCAGGCCGCTCAGCTGCGTGTTCAGGTCAGCGGTCCAGTGCAGGCTGCGCAGGATCGGCCGCGCGTTTGTGTACTGCGAGCGGTAGCCGTTGTCGAACGTGATCACGATCGGCTTCCTCGGCAGCCGGTCGCCGTGACGCCAGTTCGCCCACAGGTCGTCGAGCGTCACCGGGTGGTAGCCGGCGTGCTTGAGCGCGAGCATCTGCTCCAGGAACTCGCTGCGCGGGACGTACAGACCCGGATACGGGGCGCCGGCCGGCGGCGGATTGATCACGTGGTACATCAGGATCGGGGCGACCGCGGCGCCCGGGTGGCCGGCCGGCGGACCGATGCGCGCCCCGGTGCGGACGGTGTGGGTGACATGCGCCACGCGCGTGTCATGTTTGTGCCGCCGTGAGGTGGTCCGTGCGCCGGCGCCGCGGCGCGCGCCCGCGTGCCCATGCGGCGCGTGGCCTGGCAGTGCCAGCAGCACGATTGCGGCGGCGACCGCGACGATCAGGGCGAGCGACCCGGACGCGGCGATGCGACGGCGCCGCTGACGGCGGCGGCGCTCCCGCGCGCGTTCGGCGCGTCGGCGCGTGAAGGCCTCTTGATCCATGCGTTCGCTCGCCGAGCGAGCGTACAGCGTCGTACGGGCACCCCATTCGGGAGATAGGCAGGAACGGCGAATCGGAGCGCGAAACCTGACCGCATGCTTCTGCGCCATCGCTCTCCGGAGATCGACACCGCTCCGGCCACACCAGCAGCCGGACTCGAGCACCTCCAGCCGAGATGGATCACCGTCCTGCGCTGGCTGGGCACCTCGCGGATCGACTACGTCCTCGTCGGCCCGGTCGCCCGGGCGATCCAGGGCGAGGAGTCGGGCGAGGGCTCGGTCGGCATCGTGCCCGCCCCGTACCTGCGCAACTATGAGCGCCTCGCCGCGGCGCTCACCGAGCAGAGCGCGACGCTCCGCTCCGAGCGGGGCGTGCGGGGTGCCGATCCGCGCGCCGAGGTGCGCCTCGACGCGGACAAGCTCGCTCGCGGGCGACGTTGGCTCCTGCACTTCGCCGGATACGACCTCGACGTCGAGAGCTCCAACCTTCAGGCGCCTGCGCACTCCGTCCACGGGCCGCACGAACCGGCTGGGCCCGCGGGTGACGGCGCGCGCTACCAGGAGTTGCTCTACGAGGCCACGCGGGTCCGCGTGGCGAACGGCGTGACCGTCGAGGTCGCCTCGCCCGAGGACCTCGAGCTCTACTCCCACATGCGGCGCACCGGCGTCGCTCCGGAGTTCCGGATCACGCGTGCGCAGGCCGCGTCGCACCGCAGCGACTCATAGAGTTCTTCAACTTTCTGGGGCCAGGCGCAATACGCTGATGGGATGGGGATCCCACGGCGCGCACGGACAGCGTTCACGGGGGCCGGTCTCGGGGTGCTCGCGCTCGCGCTCACCTGGTATGCGGCTCATGAGGTCGCGTGGCTGCGACGAGTCGACGTCAACATCCTGCTCGGCTTCCTTCAGCTCAACCGGCCGCGCGTGGACTGGATCGCCCAGGCGTTCATCTGGTGCTGCGACCCGTCCCACTACGTCGTGCTGGCGGCCGCTCCGGTCGTGATCGCGCTCCTGCGCGGTCGCCGCCGGCTGGCGGCGACCGCGTTTGTGCTGCTCGCAGGCGCCAACGCCACCACCGAGCTGCTCAAGCCGCTGACCGCGGGGCCGCGCGATCACGTCGCCGTCCCCGGCATCATGCTCACCAACGCGACGTGGCCGAGCGGCCACACGACCGCGGCGATGTCGCTCGCCCTCGCGCTCATCATCTGCGTGCCCGGCCGCCTGCGGCCCGTCATGTCGGGGTTGATGGCCCTGTTCGTCATCGGGGTCGTCTACTCGCTGCTCGCGCTCGGTGCCCACTATCCGTCAGACATCGTCGGCGGCTTCGAGGTGGCGGTGACCTGGACCCTGGCCGCACTCGGCGCGCTGTGGACCTACGAGGCGCACCGTCCGGCGCTTGCCACCCGGCTGTCGGAGGCCGGCGCGAGGGTCTCGGTCCTCGGTGCGGTGCTGCCACCGCTCGCGACGCTTCTGGCCGCGCTCGGCGCTGGCCTGATGGTTGCCGCGACCCGCGCGCACTCGGCGATCGGGTTCGCCGGCTCCCACGTCGCCTTCATCACCGCCGCCGCGGGGCTCGTCGCGCTGAGCTTCGGCTGTGCGACCGGGCTCAGCCTGTTGCTGCGTCGTCCTGCGACTCCGGCTCGCGGTAGCGGCCCGGCTCCCACAGCGGCTCGCCGCCCCCGGCCTGGGCGTTCGCTCCTCGGCTGAGGATGAACAGCAGGTCCGAGAGCCGGTTGAGGTAGCGGACCACCTCAGGCGAGCAGTCCTCACCGCAGGCGATCGCGGTGCGCTCCGCGCGCCGGCAGACGGTGCGGCAGACGTGGAGGGCCGCGGCCGCGGCCGTCCCCCCGGGCAGCACGAACGAGCGCAGCGGCTCGAGCGTCGCGTTGACCTCGTCACAGCGGGCCTCGAGCCACGCAGTCTGCTCTGGGCTCACGCGCAGCCGCTCCCTGGCGGGGTCCTCGGGCGCGGCGATGTCCGCGCCGACGTCGAACAGGTCGTTCTGGATGCGGGCGAGCCATGGCGCGTACGCGGTCGGCATCCCGACCACCGTGCGGGCCCAGCCGACCTGGGAGTTGAGCTCGTCGACGGTGCCGTAGGCCCCGATCCGATGGTGGGTCTTCGGCACGCGGCTCATGTCGCCGAGATGCGTGTCGCCGCCATCGCCGTGGCGGGTGTAGATGCGCGTGAGGTTGACCGCCATCACCGGCCAGTCTCGCAGACCGAGCAGGCAGCCCGACCGGCTCGACTCGCCACGGCGAGCGGCTACGATCGTTCGCCGTTCAGGGTCGGTGGTCATGGGAAGCCGGTGAGATGCCGGCGCGGACCCGCCACTGTGACCGGGGACGTCGGTCGCACACGGCCACTGGTCCGGCATCCGCCGACCGGGAAGGCGCGGCCGATAGGCCCGGAAGCCAGGAGACCAGCCTCCGACCGACCTGCCGAAACCCTCGTGGAAAGGGGTGGCTCTCCATGCAGTTCAGACGTTCTCTCCTGTTGGCCGGTGCGCCGTTGGCCGCCGGCTTGACCCTCGCGTCCACCGCGCTCGCCGCCGGCTCCGCACCCGCGGTCACCGTGCGCGTCGAAGGCGCCACCAAGACGCTCCTCCCCGCCAGCACCGTCAGCGCGCCGAGGACCGGCTCGATCACCAAGGGCGGCACGTCGTCCGGGACCTGTCCGTCCGACTCCGCCGCGGGTGCGCTCGACGCCGCCACCCATGGCCGGTGGAGCGGCTCGTATTTCAAGGGACTGGGAATCGATGTCTCAACGATCCTCGGCACCACGCTGAGCTATTCGAAGGGCTCCTACTGGGGGTTTTACGTCGACAATCGCCTGGCGCCGAAGGGCATCTGCGACACGAAGATCGTCATGGGCGAGTCGCTGCTGTTCGCCCCCGTGCCCGCCAAGGGCCAGGCGCCGAAGCCGATCGTCGTGACCGCCCCCAAGACCGTGACCGCCGGCAAGCCGTTCGACCTGCGAGCGTTCGTCTACACCGGCAAAGGCAACGCGACGAAGCCGCTCAGTGCGTGGCACGAGCGTTGGACCTCGTCGATGATGCGCGGCGCCAAGCCGAAGGTCACCCGGTCGGCGACCGCGCCGAAGGGCGACTTGCGGTTCACCGTCTCGGGCGCGACCTCCGGGAAGCTGACGTTCGTCGTGTCGGCCAAGGGCGACATCCGCTCGGCCGCGACGACGATCCAGATCGTCAAGTAGAGATGGGCAGGTCCCGGGCCCTGGCCGCAGTCCTCATCGCGCTCGCCGCTGCGCTGGCGTGTGCGGGCTGCAGCTTCGGCCTGGGGCTGAAGCCCGGGGCCGTGCGCCTGCGGGTGACCCAGGACTTCGGCGCGCGGCAACTGGGATCCGTCTCGCTGTCCAAGCCGGCCGGCGGGGAGACCGATCTCGGGTTGCTCAAGCGCCGGTTCCCAAAGGTGACGACAACGTCGGTACCGCTGGGCAGCACCAGCAGCGGCATCGTCTCGGTCAACCGGTTGGCGGCCCATGCGCCCAAGCGCTGGACCCTGTTCATCAACGGCGTTCACGCCGCCAAGTCGGCCTCGGAGACCAAGGTGCACAAGGGCGACCAGGTGTGGCTCGACCTGCACGATCAGAGCGCGGCGGGGACGATTCCCGCGGTGGTCGGCTCCTTCCCCGAGCCGTTCACCAACGGGATCAACGGCCAGCGGTACCCGACGACGATCGAGTGGAGCAACGGGTTCAAACCCGAAGGACAGTCGGTCACCCGCGAACTGCGCCGTGATGGAGTGGTCGCCGCCCCCGGAGGTCCCGGCTACGGGTCGGGCCCGGACACCCTGTCGATCAACATCGGCACCTGGCACCAGCTGTACGGCGAGGTCGCGGCCGAACTGATCAAGTACGGCCCAGGCGCGAGCGGCGTGTACGCCCGCTTCATCGACGGGGGCAGTCGGATCGCGCTCGAGAACGCCGCCGGCCAGGTTGTCAAGACGCTCGGTCCCGACTCGGGGCTGATCGCCGCGACCGCGAACTCCGACGACCCGGCCCCGACCTGGCTGGTCGTCGGGACCGACGCCGCCGGCGTGCGTGCCGCCGTGCGTGCGCTCACCGCCCGGTCGCTATCCGGACACTTTGCGCTCGCAGTGCACGGCGACACCCACTACCCGCTGCCGTTGGCCGGGAGCGGGTCGTGATCCGTGCCCTCGCGCTGATCAGCGGCCGCGCCGGCAGGCTGCTTGCCGGGCTCGCGCTCGCGCTGCTGTTGGCGCCCGCGGCGGCCCGCGCGGTCACCCTACCGGCCGGCGGCGGATCACCGGTCGCCCCGTCGATCGCCGCCGCGGCGCACCGCGCCGCCGCGTATCTGAAGCGTGTGGAGAACCGGGACGGCGGATTCGGTGAGGCACCCGGGCAGCGCTCCTCGCCGCTCTTCTCGGGGTGGGCGGCGCTTGGCCTGGCATCCGACGGCGTCGCAGTCGCCGGAGTGCGGCCGACAGCCTCCGCCCCGACGCTGCTGCAATACCTCGAGCACCACGCGGGCGCGACCGACAGCGGATCGCTCGAGCGCACGATCCTCGCGCTGCGAGCTGGCGGCGCCTCGGTGACCAGCGTCGCCGGTCACGATCTCGCCGGCGAACTCGCGCGCCATTTCTCGCGCCAGGGATCGGTCAGCAAGCTGGTCAACCTCACCGCGTTCGGCGTGCTCGCACTGTGCGCGGCAGACGAGCCCTCGGCCTCCGCGCTGGAAGGCCGCGCCGACGGATGGCTGGCCGGGCAGTCGGGTCGCGACGGCGGCTACGGGTTCGCCGGGCGTGGCTCACAAAGCGACGCCGACGACACCGGCGCGGTCCTTGAGGCGCTGCACTGCGGGGCCGGCGGGACCGATGAGTCCGTGACCGCGACCAGCCGCGCGCGCCACCGCGCGGTGGCGTACCTGCGCCGCGACCAGGACCGCGACGGTGGCTTCCCCGCCGACCCGGGCGCCGGCTCCAACGCGCAGTCGACCGCCTGGGCGATCCAGGGCCTGATCGCCGCCGGGGTCAGTCCGGCCACGCTGCGCCGTGACGGGCACACGCCTCTCGGCTATCTCGTCGGTCTCGTCTCCCGTAGCGGAGCGGTGAGCTACGCGCGCGGGCAGTCGGTCACGCCCGTGTGGGTCACGGGCGAGGCCCTGCTCGCGCTCACCGGGACGCCGTTGCCGTTCGTCGCGCCCACCACGGCGGTGCCGGCGCTCACGAGCCGTGGGTGAGCCACAACTGCACCGCAAGCCCGAGCCCGATCGCCGCCACCGCAGCCCGTAGCGCGCGCTCGGGCAGCCGGCGGGCCACGTGCGGACCGACCATCGCGCCCACGAACGCGCCGATCCCGAGCGGAACCACCGCGCCCCAGCGGACCGAGGCGAACAGCACAAGCCCGACCGCGGCGACGACGGTCGCGACCCCGACCAGCATGTTCTTCAGCGCATTGGCGACCGGCAGGCGGTCGTCTGAGGCGATCAGCAGCAGCGCCAGCGTCATCACCCCCGACCCCGCGCCAAAGTAGCCGTTGTAGACCGAGATGATCAGCAGCACGGCAGCCATCCAGGCGGGGTCCCGGTGGGCATTACCGGGCTCGCCGATGCCGGTCAGGCGCCGCAGCCGCGGCGTGGCCAGCAGCGTGAGCGCCCCGCCGGCGACGAGGAACGGCACGATCCGCTCAAACGCGCCGCTGGGCGTGGCGAGCAGCAGCGCCGTCCCGGCGGCCCCGCCGACCGCCGCCACCGCCCCGTAGCGCCGCAGCCACGCCGCGCGGCCGGCGAGCTCAGGCCGCGAGCTGAGCGCCGATCCCGGCCACGTGGTGGTGATCGCAACGATGTTGGCGACGTTGGCACCGAACGCGGGCACGCCGGCGATGAGCAGCGCGGGGAACGACACGAGAGAGGTGATCGCCCCCGCCGTCCCGACGATCCCGGCGAGTATCCCTGCCGCGATGAGGAACGCCGTGTCGCCGAGCGAGAGCATCGCGCCATTCTGACGGTGGCCGCGTGTTTGAGATGACAGACGCTTGTGAGTTAGGACACAGCGCCGCCCAGCGCTGACCGGTAGTCTGCCCGCCCCATGAGGATCGGCGTCCCGAGAGAGACGGCCGACGGTGAGCGGCGCGTGGCGCTGGTGCCCGAGGTCGTGCGCAAGCTGAGCTCCGCGGAGTCCACCGAGGTGCTCGTGGAGCGCGGCGCGGGCGTGGGCGCGGTGATCCCCGACGAGGCGTTTACAGACGCCGGGGCACAGCTGGTCGACGCGGCGGCCGCGCTCGGCGCGGACGTGGTGCTGAAGGTGGCGCCGCCCAGCGAGGAGGAGATCGGAGCGCTCAGCTCTGACACGACCTACCTCGGGTTTCTCGCCCCGTTGACCAACGGCGAGGGGGTGAGCGCGCTCGCGCACGCGGGAGTGACGAGCTTTGCGATGGAGGCGGTCCCGCGGATCAGCCGGGCGCAGTCGATGGACGCGCTCTCCAGCCAGGCGAATATCGCGGGCTACCGCGCGGCGCTGATCGGTGCCCAGGAGCTCGGCCGCTACTACCCGATGCTGATGACCGCCGCCGGAACGATCCGCCCGGCCACGGTGCTGGTGCTCGGTGCCGGCGTGGCCGGCCTGCAGGCGATCGCGACCGCGCGCCGGCTCGGGGCGGTCGTGCAGGGCTTCGATGTGCGCGCGGCGGTCAAGGAGCAGGTGCAGTCGCTGGGCGCCACCTTCCTGGAGTTCGATCTCGGCGGCGATCTGGAGGGCCAGGGCGGCTATGCGCGCGAGCTCACGCCCGAGCAGCAGGCCCGCCAGCAGGCGCTGATGGCCGAGGCGATCGGCAAGGTGGACGTGGCCATCACGACCGCCCTGGTGCCGGGCCGCCGGGCGCCGATCCTGGTCACCGAGGATGCGGTGAAGCTGATGAAGCCGGGATCGGTGATCGTCGATCTGGCCGGCGAGCAGGGCGGCAACTGCGCGCTGTCTGAGCCGGGGCAGACGGTGCTGCGCCACGACGTGAAGATCTGCGCGCCGCTCAACGTGCCCTCGAGCATGGCCGAGCACGCCTCCCAGCTGTACGCGCGCAACCTGCAGGAGCTGTTGAAGCTGATGACCGGCGAGGACGGCGAGCTGTCGCTGGACTTCGAGGACGAGGTGATCGCCGGCGCCTGCATCACCCGCGGCGGCGAGATCGTGCACGCAGGCGCCAAGCAGGCCGCCGGCGCCGCCTGACAGGAGAGGAACGGGTCTTTTCAGATGGACAGTCTCGTCATCGACCTTGCGGTGCTCGTGCTCGCGGGCTTCGTCGGCTATGCGGTGATCTCCAAGGTGCCGGGCACGCTGCACACACCGCTGATGTCGGGCACGAACGCGATCCACGGGATCGTGGTGCTCGGCGGGCTCTTGCTGATGGCCGAATCCCACGGCGTGCTGGAGAAGATCCTGTTGGTGATCGCGGTCGCGTTCGGCACGATCAACGTCGTCGGAGGCTTCCTGGTCACCGACCGGATGCTCGGCATGTTCAAGCACAAAGACCCGCCCAAGGATGAGGAGGCGGGGAAGTGAGCCTGCCGCTGGCCACGGTGTTCCTGCAGACGACGAACTTCATCGACGCCTGCTACATCGTCGCCTTCGGGCTGATGATCTACGGCATGAGCGGGCTGACCGGCCCTCGGACCGCCGTGCGCGGCAACCAGATCGCAGCTGTGGGGATGGCGGTCGCGGTGGTGGCCACGCTGCTGCGCCAGGGCGAGTTCCACGGCTCCAGCACGGTGTGGCTGATCATCGTCGGCCTGGTGATCGGCACGGCCGTCGGGGTCCCGGCGGCCCGCAACGTGAAGATGACCGCGATGCCGCAGATGGTGGCGCTGTTCAACGGCGTCGGCGGCGGCGCGGTGGCATTGATCGCCTGGGTCGAATACCGCCACGGGTTTGCTCATGGGGATACGGTCCCCACCCACCTCTGGCCGCTGCGGGTGGAGATCTTCGAGCTGTTCGGCGCGATCGTCGGGTCGATCTCATTCTGGGGCTCGGGTATCGCCTTCGGCAAGCTCCAGGAGATCCTCCCCGGACGGCCGATCAAGCTGCCCGGCTCAGCCCAGTCGCTGCTCAACCTGGTGCTGCTCCTGGTCGCGGTCGGCTCGGCGGTCGTGCTGTGCGCCGGCACCCATTCCCAGCTTTTGTTCATCCTTGGCATCCTGCTGTGCTCCGCGGTGCTCGGGAACCTGCTGGTGCTGCCGATCGGCGGCGCGGACATGCCGGTGGTGATCTCGCTGTTGAACGCGTTCACCGGCCTGTCGGCCGCCGCGACCGGCGTCGCGCTCTCCAACCCCGTGATGATCGTCGCCGGGATGATCGTCGGCGCCTCGGGCACGATCCTCACCGACCAGATGGCCAAGGCGATGAACCGCTCGGTGCCGAGCATCGTCGCCGGCGGGTTCGGCGGGACGGTCGAGGCCCCGGCCGTCGGTGGGGCGGGCGCAAGCGGTGGGACGGTTCGGGCCACGAGCGCCGCGGACGTCGCGATCCAGCTCTCCTACGCCCGCCAGGTCGTGATCGCCCCCGGATACGGGATGGCGGTCGCGCAGGCCCAACACGCGGTCCGCGAGCTCGAGCGAGCGCTTGAGGACAAGGGCGTCACCGTCAAATACGCGATCCACCCGGTCGCCGGCCGCATGCCCGGCCACATGAACGTTCTGCTCGCCGAGGCCGACGTCCCCTACGACCTGCTTCGGGAGATGGACGACATCAACCCCGAGTTCAGCCGCACCGACGTCACCCTCATCATCGGCGCCAACGACGTCACCAACCCCGCCGCCAAGAACGAACCGGGCAGCCCGATCTACGGCATGCCGATCCTCGAGGTCGACCGCTCCGCCGCCGTGATCGTGCTCAAACGCTCGATGGCCTCCGGCTTCGCCGGCATCGACAATCCGCTCTTCTACGACCCCAAGACGTCCATGCTGTTTGGCGACGCCAAAGCTTCGGTGAGTGACATCACAGCCGAAGTCCAGGCACTCTGAAGTCCGGTAGGGTCCAGCGCCGTGGACGTCGCCCGGCTCACCGCGATCCCGCTGTTCTCGGAGCTGTCGGCCGAGGAGGCGCGACGGCTGTCGGCGTTCGCCACCGAGACGAGTGCCGCGCAGGGCCAGGTCCTGATGCGCCAGGGCGACTACTCGACCGAGTTGATCGCGATCGAGGAGGGAACCGCCGACGTCATCCGGGACGGCACGGTCGTCGCCAGCCTGACCGCCGGTGACGTGATCGGCGAGATGGGGCTACTCGAGCACAAGCCGCGCAGCGCCAATGTCGTCGCCACCGCGCCGATGCGTCTGCTCAAGCTCAGCCACTGGGAGATCCGGCGGATGTCCGACGAGACCGTCGACCGGATCAAGTCGCTGGTGCTCGCTCGCTCGGGCGCCGGCCCCGAGGGCTGACGACCCCGCGTGGGCAGTCCGCAGCGACGTCTGCTGACGAGCGACGGCTCGCTGATGCTTGGCGGCGAGACAGCGCCGCTCATCATGGGGATCGTCAACGCGACCCCCGACTCGTTCTCGGATGGGGGGCTGCATCAGACCCTGGATGAGCGCGTCGCGCTCGCCGCCGACCAGCTCGCCGACGGCGCGGCGGTGATCGACGTCGGGGGCGAGTCCGGGACGACGGACCGGCCGGCGGTCACCGCCGAGGAGGAAATCTCCAGGGTCGTCCCGGTCATCGAGGCCCTCCGCTCAGAGCTCGGCGCCCGCATCTCCGTCGACACCTACAAGCCGGCTGTCGCGCGTTCCGCGATCGCCGCGGGCGCTTCGATCGTCAACGACGTGAGCGGCCTGCGGGACCCCGAGCTCGCCGACGTCTGCGCGCAGACCGGGGCCGGGCTGGTCGTCATGCACACGATCGCGCCGCCCAAGCAGCGGCTTCACGACCGCGCCCTGGACGGACGGATCGTCGGCGAGGTCCGGCGCTTCCTCACCGAGCGGATCGAGCGCGCCGTCGCACATGGAGTGGCCCTGGATCAATTGATCGTCGATCCCGGCCCGGACTTCTCCAAGTCGCCGGCTCAGTCGATCGAGCTGCTGCGCTCGCTGCCCTCGCTGCACGAACTCGGCTGTCCGCTGCTGCTGGCGGTCTCGCGCAAGGATTTCGTCGGCGCGCTCACCGGGCGGCCGCCGCGCGAGCGCCTGGGCGGAACGCTCGGCGCGGTCGCCCACGGCGTGCGCTGCGGGGCGCACATGCTGCGACTGCACGATGTCGCTCCGGCGCACGACTTCCTCGCGGTGCTGGACGCGCTCGAAGGCACCGACCCGGTCGACCCGGCGCTGCAGGTCCCAGACGGCCTGCGCTGGGCGCGCGGCGACGATCCCGTCGCACCGAGGCCATCCGCCTGGCCACCGTCCGCCTGACCGGGTACTAAGGTGCGGGCTGCACGTTCGCCGGTCGCTGTCCCTACGCGACCGGAGCCCACCGATCATCCCAAGGAGTCCCGTATGTCCGTGCTTGACCGCAGTGCCCTGGTCGAAAGCCCTCTCGCCGACCTCCACACGATCGCCTCCGAGCTCTCGATCGACGGATTCCGTCGTCTGCGCCGTGACGAGCTGATCGACGCGATCATCGAGAAGCAGGGCGGTGACCCCGCCGAGGGCAAGGCCGATCAGCCCGAGGAGGAGTCGACGACCACCACACGCCGGCGGCGCAGCCGTCGCGGCGGGCGCGCCGCCGCCGATACCGACACCGAGTCCGAGCCCGAGCCCGAGCAGGCCGTCGCGGCGCCCGCCGAGAGCGAGGCGGAGGCCGAGGAGGCTCCCAAGCCGCGCCGCGCGCGGTCGCGCTCGCGCAAATCCGAGCCTGAGGAGGCACCCAAGGAGGAGGCGACGACCGAGCCGGACGACGTGGAGGAGGAGAAGCCGGTGCGCAGCCGGCGCGGGCGCGCCAAGGCAACCGAGGAGCGCCCCGAGAGCGCTGACGCCGACGAGGAGACCGTCGAAGGAACCGTCGAGGTGCTCGCCAACGGCTCGGGCTTCGTGCGCCTCGGCGGCTCACCGGACGGTGACGTGTACATCTCATCGGCCCAGGTCAAGCGCTGCGAGCTCGTCTCGGGCGATACGGTCACCGGCCCCAAGCGGTCGCCCCGCCGCTCAGAGCGCTACGCCTCGCTGATCCGGATCGAGACGATCAACGGCCGCCCGGCCTCCGAACAGGCCGACACAGTCCGCTTCGACGATCTGCCCGCCGCGCTGCCCTCGGATCTGATCGATCTGGCGGGCGCCGACGCAGCGCTCAAGGCCGTGCAGGCGGTCGCGCCGTTCGGCAGGGGCTCGCGGGTCACGATCACCGGTCCCTCGCGCGCCGGCAAGACCGAGTTGCTGCGCACGATCGCCGCAGGGCTGTCGGGCCAGAGCGAGCTGACCGTGTCGGTCGCCCTGGCGGGCGTCCGCCCCGAGGAGATCGGCGCCTGGTCCGCAGACGGAGAGCCGGCGCTGCCCGCCCCGGCGGGTGCCGTGAGCCTCGCCGCCTCAGAGGATGCGCGAGCGGGTGCGCTCGAGCCGGTCGTCGACCAGGCACGCCGGCTCGCGGCCCGCGGCACCCACGCGGTCGTGCTGATCGACACGCTCGACGGCCTGAGCGCGTACGCCGCGCGCAAGCTGATCGCCGCCGCGCGCAACATCACCGACGGTGGCTCGGTGACGATCATCGCCACCGCCGGTCAGCCCGTGGGCGGGGAGACGACGGTGATTGCGCTCGATCTCGCCGGCGCAACCACCGGCCGGTTCCCAGCGATCGACGCGCTCGCCAGCGGCACACTCCGGCCCGAGCGGCTGGTCGGCGATACGGCGGCCAGGAAGATCATCCGCGACCGGGCCAAGGCGCTCAAGGAGACATAGCCCGGGCCCGCCGGCAGGTCAGCGCGTGACGGGCTCGCCGCTCTCCGCGACGCGCTCGATCAGCTCGGCGGCGCGCACCGTCCCGGGCTGCGCCCGCAGCCGCTCGGCGGCCGCGTCGGAGCGGGCGCGCAGCGCGGCGTCGCCGAGCACCCTGTCCAGCGCACCGCTCAGCGCCTCGGCGGTGAGCGAATACGTCGGCAGGCGGATCCCGTGCCCGCGTTCCTGGACGCGCTGGGCGTTGTCATGCTGATCCCAGAAGATCGGCAGCACGATCATCGGCAGCCCGAACCACATCGCCTCGGTGACGGTGTTGTTGCCGCCATGCGTGATCACCGCATCGACGTGGGGGAGGACCGAGGTCTGGGGCAGGAACTCCGCCCCGGTCATGTTGTCGGCAAGCGTGTACTCGTCGTGGCGCGGACCGGTGCTGACGATGTAGCGGTGCGGGGTGCCGGCGAGCAGCGACACGAGATGCTGCATGAGCTCCAGGTCGGCGGAACCGAGCGAGCCGAGGCTCAGGTACACGAGCGCGCGGCCGTCGGACTCCGGCGGCGTCCACGGTTCGTCAGTGGCCCGCACGCAGGCCTGCAGCGTGTGCCAGGTCGGCGCGGGCGGCTCATGGCGGTCGTAGCCGAGCTCGTCGGGATAGAGCCCGAGGTTGAGCCACGGTGACTCGTGGATCATGTCGATCCCGGGCAGCGGTGGCGCGCCGTGCTCGACGCACCACGCGCTGAACTCCCGCTGCAACGGGCCGACCTGCCGTTCGTACTCGGCGTCGAATCGGGCCCACTGCGAGCGATCGCCGGTCGGCAGGCCCGAGAAGACCGGGGGCAGGGCAGGATCGCGCAGCTCCAGCGGGTTGCAGGACATGATCCGCGCCCACGGCCGGCCGCTGCGCAGCAGCGCCGGAAACGCGCAGACGTTGTCCTCGACCACGATGTCCGGGGCAAGCTCATCGATGATCTCGGTGAGGCGCTCGTCCACGTAGCGGGCTCCGTCGACGAGCGCCTGCCAGGTCGGCGCGATGAACCCCTCGAGCTGGTCCTGCGTCCTCGTGCGGAAGACGGGCGCAGTGTCGCGGACGAAGTCCTTCCAGAATTGCCCGGGCGCCTCGGGCAGCTCCGGCGGCGGCCCGAGCCGCATCAAGCGCTCCTCGAACCCCTTGGCCTCGAGGGTGCCCGCGAACGATTCCTCGATGATGAAGACGACGCGGTGGCCGCGGCGCCGCAGTACGTCACCGATCCCGACGCAGTTGTTCGTCGGTCCGAAGGCTCCCTCCGGGAAGAAGACGATCGTCTTGGGGTCGGGGGCTGCAGCCGTGATCGCGGCAGCCTACCGAGGCGACGCGGCGGTGGACTCCCGGGTTGTGACCAGGCTGAGCAGCATTTCGACAGCTTTTGTGAGCTTTGGTAGTTTGCGGTGCGAGACGTCAACGAGGCCGGGAGACGTGACAGTTGCGACGGATCGCACGCCTGTCGGCGACGGTGGCGATGCTCACAGGTGCATTCGGGGCCGCTGCGGCGCCGGCGAGCCCGACGGTGACCGCGTCGACCCCTGTGGCGGTGTCGTCCTCCTCGGCGAGCGGTAACCCCACCGAACCGCTCACCGTGGCCGCGCCCGCGGGAGTCCGCCAGGGTGACCTGCTGCTCGCATCGATCGCCGTCGACGGAGCCGGCGCGGACGGAGTGACCTCGCCGCCCGGGTGGACCGAGGTGCCGGGTGCGGAGGCGCGAATCGCCGCCGGCGGGGTGCGGACCGAGACGATCTACACGGTCGCCGGGAGCTCCGCGCCGGCCGAGTACACCTTCCCGAGCGGTTCCCATGGGGACTGGGACGTCGTGATCACCGACTTCGACGGCACCGATGGCCTCCGACCCGTCGAGGCCGCCGCCGCGCAGGTCAATCCGAGCGCCGCCGCGGGCGTGAGCGCTCCCTCGATCACGCCCACGGCCCCCGGCTCGACGCTCGTCTTCGTCGGGATCGGAGCGCCCGGTCCGGGATGGGTGCCGCCGCCGGGGTTCAGCGAGCAAACCTCGGTGAAGGGCACGGGTGCGGGCGCGATCGCCGAGATGGTCGCCTCTGAGACGGGGCGTCCCGCGGCGCCAACGGGACCGGTGAGCGCGACGGGGGCGGGGCCGGCGGCGAGCGCAGGGGTGCTCATCGCCGTTGCCCCGGCCGCCACGCAGATCCCCCAGGCCGCACCGACATTGGCGACGACACAGGCGACCAACATCTCGAGCGGGAACGCGACGCTCGGAACGACGGCACTTCCGACGTGCGCGAGCGGCTGTCAGGTGTGGACGCGCTGGCGCCCGGCGTCATCGGCCGTGAGTGCGCCGTGGACGACCGGGCCGAGCGCGGACCGCGCCGGGCCAAACCGGTTCGAGGCCTATGACCTCGCGGCGCGGACGAAATACGAATACGAGGTGTGCGACAACCTGTCCGGCACGCAGTGCTTTGACGCGCGGGGCGTCGCCGACACGGGAGCCGCCGGCTCCACACCGACGCTGTCGACGTTCACCACGCTGAGCTGCGCGGCGGCGCAGGGCGGCTACGGCCTCTCGCTGGCGACCGCGACGGTCAACTTCGGCGCGATGCCGAGTTACACCTGTCCGCCGTTCGCCGACGGAGCCGCGACGGCCTGGAGCCGGCAATCCCCGAGGAGCGGCGCCGCGCCCGATCCACCGGTCCTCTCCGGCTCGGCGGCGATGGTCAAGGACATCCTCGTCCACGGCATCTCCAACATCAGCGTCGGCAAGGACAGCACGGGATGGCCCGTGTACTACAGCTCGCCAAAGGATCCCGTCTACAAGATCGTCTGCTCGTACACGTGCCCCGCGTCGAGAAGCGTGCACGTCCCGGCGGGCGTCCGGCCCGAGCATGACGCCGACCACCACCTCACGATCGTCGACCAGAGCGACGGCCCGCCCGTCGAGTACGACATGTGGGGAGTGCGCTCGATCTCGGCCGCGCCCTGCCATCCGTGCCTGATCCATGCCCTCAACGCCGGCAGCGACGCCGTCACCGGCGACGGCCGCGAGACCGGGAGCGGGGGAGTGGGCGCCGACGCGGCGCACGACGCCCTGCAGGCGGGCGCGCTGCGGGCCGAGGAGCTATTCGGCGCGGGCTTTGATCAGGCGGCGCCACAGGGTCTGAGCGTTCTCCATGCGCTCGCGATCTCGGTTCCGTGTACCGCCGACCACCACCAGGGCAACGCGAGCTACCCGGCGGCGGCCAACGACGGCACGCCGTGCCCAGGCAAGCGGTCCGGCGCGCCGGAGATGGGGCAGCGGTTCGTGCTCACCGCCCCTGCCACGCAGATCGACGCCTCCGCGGAGCCTCAGTGGAAGAAGAACCTGCTGCTCGCGCTCGACTACTACGGCGCGATCGTCGTCGACACCAACGGGCCGAGCCGGCAGACGTCGATCCGCTACCAGAACGACGAGAGCTACCAGCTCCCGAAGCCGGGCAACTCGGTGTGGGGCGATCCGTGGATGAGTTTCGCCGCCGCCGAGGACGACGGGTCGAACATCGTCGGCTACTCGTCCTCGCCGGGAGGCCCGCCGACCGTCTACTCGCTCCAGCTCTCACACGACACATGGTTCGAGAACGAGCTCAGCCGCTACCTGGTCGCGGTGAAGCCGTGCGTGTCGCTCGGCACCTGCGCCGGCGGGTCCGCTCAGTAGGCGGTGCAGCGGCTGCGGTGACGCGGTCGCGCCTTGTAGGACGGGTCCTGCCCGCGGTGCCAGAGCAGCTGATCGAGTTCGGCGGCGGTGACGCCATCGGCACGCGCGGCGATGATCAGCTCGATGGCGTGCACCGCGCAGGCGCGGATCTCGACCTCCTCGGGCGAGCCGTGCTCGATCAGCTCGCCGCGCTCGATCCGCTCCACCAGCCCGGGATCGAACCGCAGCACCCCGTCGAGCCGCAACACGTGAGGCACGAGGTTGTCGGCGAACATCGTGAGCCGGGCGATGTCTCGCCAGCCGGCGACGCCCGCTCGCTCGAGGTCTGCGGCCGCGATCTGGGCGCGCTTCAGGAACGGCACCGAGAGCTCCTCGTACCGGGAGCGATCGGCGAAGCACGGCCAGCCGCCGAGTCGCGCGGCGAGCGCCACCGCCGAGCCGCCCGCACCGTCGATCAGGCAGAGCACGTCGCCGCCGCACTCGGTGAGCAGGCGCTCGCCGAGGTCGCGCAGCGACAGTGCGAACAGCTCCATCAGCTCGTGGTCGGGGTCCTGGGACAGGATCTCCGCGATCGCCGGGGGCTCGATCGCGGCGAGCGCGGCGGCATCGGGTGTGCCGCGGCTCGCGCAGTGAGCCTGCCACGCCCGGGAGATCGTCCCGTAGCCGGACCGGCCGGACGGTTTACGCAGCGTCGGAAACCAGCCCGATCCGAAGTTGATCGCGTCGAGGGTCAGCCAGTAGCGGGCGCGCTCCCGGCGGGTCGCGGCGTCACCAGCGGCGGGAGCCTCGTCCGCGTCCGGGTCCAGCCGGAGTGCCGTGAGGTCGAGCGTGCGGGCGTAGTGGCCGACCGCGGTCTCCTCGATGCGCACGCTGCGGGCTCGCCGTGCGACCTCGGCGGCGGCAGCGCGCAGTTCGTCGGTGGGGCCGGTGATGCTCACGCGGGATCTGGCTGGTCATCGGTGCCGGGGTCACCGGCCGGCGCAGCCTCCGAGCGCGTGCCCCGCCAGACGAGCGCTGAGAACTGCGCGGTCGGGACCTCGTAGGCGCCGTAGCGCGCGAAGTTCTCGTTCAGGCCGCCGCAGTCGATCAGCGTCCAGCGCCGGCGCTCACGCACCGACTCGACCAGGGCGGCGAGCGCGATCGATCCGGCATGGCTCTGGCGATGGAACATGCTGAGGATCCCGAACGTGCGCCCGACCTCCAGCCCCCACAGCCCACCGACGAGCTCGCCCTCGCGGTAGGCGGCGACCGTCGAGGCGAGGCCGAGCGCTCCGACCTGCCGGTACGCCCGCGCCGCGCCGGGGCTCAGCCAATCGGCGCGCCCGACACGCGTCTGCTCAAGGACTGCCTCAAAGTCCTCGTTGAAGCGGATCTCCAGCTCGTGCTTGCGGATCACCGAGCGCAGCCTGCGCGGAACCTTGCCGCTCTCCGGAGTGATGATCGCCCGGTTGTCGAAGCGGCGCCAGATGAGCGGCGCCAGGCGCGCGTCCGGGCGCCCGAACAGCACCCACCCGCGCGCGTAGTTGGCGACGATGTCCGAAGCGGTGACCGCCGAGGCAGGGGAGGCCGACCCGACGTGCTCGCCGATGGTCGCCGAGGCGTGAGCGAGCAGCCCCGTCGCGACCGACAGCGACGAGCGCGCCCGGACCTCGAGGCGCGTCAGCACAGACAGGCGGGCCTCCGGCGCGGTCACGCTCACATGATGCCCGGATGCCCACCCCCGCATCGCGGCGATCGCATGGCCGCCACCGCCGGGCCGCTCGCTAACGTCGTCCGCGCCGCCATGACCGAGCTGACACACGAGCTGGAGGCGCTGCTCTCAGGCCTCAATGAGCCCCAGCGCGAGGCGGTGACCCACGGCCCCGGCCCGCAGCTGATCCTGGCCGGCGCGGGGTCGGGCAAGACGCGCGTGCTCACGCACCGGATCGCGTACCTGGTCGCGACCGGCGCCGCCAAGCCGAACGAGATCCTCGCGATCACGTTCACCAATAAGGCGGCCTCGGAGATGCGCGACCGAGCCGAACTGCTCGTCGGCCGCCGGGTACGTGCGATGTGGGTGATGACGTTCCACTCCGCGTGCGCGCGGATGCTGCGCGCCGAGGCGGCGCGGCTCGGCTACACGCGCCAGTTCACGATCTACGACACGGCCGATCAGCGCCGCTTGATCAAGCGGATCCTCGACGAGCACGGGATCGACCCCAAGCGCTTCACCCCGGCCGCGATCGGCTCCCAGATCTCCGACGCCAAGAACAAGCTGCGCGACGCCGAGGCCTACGGGCAGATGGTGGGCTCATTCTTCGAGCAGACGGTCTCAGACGTGTATCGCTCCTACGAGCGGGAGCTGCATCGCGCCAACGCGATGGACTTCGACGACCTGCTCGTCCGTGCCGTCAACGTGCTCGAGCTGTTCCCCGAGGTCCGGGAGCGCTACGCAACCGGCTTCCGCAACGTCCTGGTCGACGAGTACCAGGACACCAACCACGCCCAGTACCGGTGGCTGCAACTGCTCTCCGAGGAGCACCGCAACCTGATGGTGGTGGGGGACGATGCTCAGTGCCTCGCCGAAGGCACGCTCGTCACCATGGCCGACGGGACGACCAAGCCGATCGAGGAAGTGCGGGTCGGGGACCAGGTGCGGTCCGCCTCTGGCAATGGTGACTTCCGCCGGGCAGAGGTCCTCCGCGTCCATCGGTCGGTCCGCCAGGACGGCATCGCCATCACCATGAGATCCGGCCGGCGGATCGTCAGCACCCCCGAGCACACGCACTTCGCGGGGTCTCGAACGAGAAAACTGTTCTCGCAGGACAGTTTTCTCGCGTCTGGCGCTCCCGTCATCGACCTGGAGCTCTGCGGCGCGGGACGTGGTCGTCACCTCATCGGGTCGGGCGGTCTCACGAGGATCAGTAGCGATCTCAGATCCGTACACACGCTGACGGCGCACGGGGGAGTGCTCGCGAGGCCGACGGCCCGGCTCGGACGCGACGGCGCCGCGCTCGCATTCCGCGTCGCTCACCGGGTCCGCCCGGGATTGGTCATGTTCGACGAGACCGGTGGCTACGACACGGTCGAGTCGGTTGAGCGGGTGACGCTCGACTGTGCTGTCTATGACCTCGACATCGCCCACACCCACAACTTCGTCGCCGAGGGCCTGGTCACCCACAACTCGATCTACGGGTTTCGCGGAGCTGACATCTCGAACATCCTGGAGTTCGAGGATTCGTACCCCGACGCCCAGGTGGTCAAGCTCGAGCAGAACTACCGCTCGACGCAGACGATCCTCGATGCCGCCAACGCAGTGATCTCCAACAACCGGGGGCAGAAGCCGAAGTCGCTGTGGACCGACATCGGGCAAGGCGACCCGATCAAGGTCCGGGAGCTCGACGACGAGCACGCCGAGGCGCGTTACGTGACCGGCGAGATCCAGCGGCTCGTCGACGAGGGGACCTCGCGCGCAGAGGTCGCGGTCTTCTACCGCACCAACGCCCAGTCGCGCGTACTCGAGGAGACGCTCGGCCGCGCGGAGATCGCCTACCAGGTCATCGGCGGCACGAAGTTCTACGACCGTGCCGAGATCAAGGACGCGATCGCCTACCTCACCGTGCTGGTCAACCACCAGGACGCGGGATCGTTCACCCGGATCGTCAACTCGCCGCGGCGGGGGATCGGCAACACGACGATCAGCCGGCTGCTGAGCCACGCCAACACGACCGGCGAGACGGTCTGGGAGCTCGCCGCTGCGCCTGAGGACGTGCCGGGTCTCGGCGCGGCCGCGGTCAAGTCGCTGCGGCGGTTCATGGCGACGATGGAGGTACTCGCGGAACGGATCGACTCCGACCCCGCCCACCCCGTCCCGATCTCGACGCTGCTCAAGGAAGTGCTCTCCGAGACCGGTTACCTGGAGGCGCTGGAGAACGAGCGCACGATCGAGGCCCAGGGCCGGATCGAGAACCTGGAGGCGCTGGTCAGCGGGGCCGCAGAGTACGACGCGGACGCGACCGCCGCCGCGGAGGGCAACGAACATGGCCTCGCCGACTTCCTGCAGCAGGTCGCGCTGGTCGCCGACGCCGACGCGCGGACGGACGACGAGGGCCTGGTCACGCTGATGACACTGCACAACGCGAAGGGCCTGGAGTACCCGATCGTGTTCCTGATCGGCTGCGAGGAGGGGGTGTTCCCGCATTCACGGGCGCTCGACGAAGGCGGCCTGGAAGAGGAGCGGCGCCTGGCGTACGTCGGGATCACCCGTGCCGAGCGAGACCTCTACGTGACCTCGGCGCGGACCCGGACGGTGTTCGGTACGCGGAGCTTCGGCGCGCCGAGCCGGTTCATCGCCGAGATCCCGGCCGAGCTGACTGACCGTGACAGCCAGCCCGCCCGCTCCCCGCGCGCTCGCATGACCAGCTGGGAACGCACACCGGGAAGCTCATGGGGGAGTGGCTCGGATCGGTCGGGCGCGGGCGGCGATCTGTGGGATGCCGGCAGTCCGGCGCCGACCGCGTTCCGGCTCGGCGACGACGTCGTCCACGCGGCGCTCGGGGACGGCGTGGTCACCGGCCTGGAACCGGGTGGGATCGTCGTGATCCGCTTCGCCAAGGACCGCGCGGAGCGCAAGCTGATCGCCGACTCGGCCCCCATCACCCGGCGGTGATCCTGTCCAGGCTGCGGCTCGGTGAGTACCTCGCGGCGGTCGGGTCGGCGGCGCTGCTGGTCGCCCTGTTCGCGCTCAACTGGTACTGCAACCCGACGATTGGGACCTGGCGCGCGATCCCGACGCTGCGCTGGTTCATCCTCGTCTCGGCGCTGCTCGGCCTGGCACTGGTGCTCACCCAGGCTGTGATGCGCGGCCCGGCGCTGGCGGCGACGCTCGATCTGCTCGGGATGCTCGTCGCGGGACTGACCACGATCCTGATCGCGATCCGGCTGATCACGACCGGGGCAACGGTGTGGACCGGGGCGTGGGTCGGGGTGGGCGCGGCGGCGCTCACGGCACTGGGGGCCTTCCGCGCACTGCGGACCGAGCAGGGCTGGATGCCCGGCCGTGATCGCGAGGTCGAGCTGATCGAGCTGTCCGACGATGGCCAGGGAGGGGACCGGGATGCCTAGCGCCGAACGGCTGCGATGGCGTGTGCGAGACGCCGCCCGCGGCGGCGCGGCGTATCTGCGCGGGCAGCGCTCGGTCGAGTGGTACATCGCGCAGGGGCTCACGATCGGTGAGCGTCACGCGCTGGAGCTCCCGTTCGAGCTCGATCGCTCGCACTGCTGGCTGATCACGATCGGCGACGACGTGACCTTCGCTCCCGAGGTGTACGTGCTGGCGCACGACGCGAGCTCCAAGCCGGCAACCGGCCACACCCGGATCGCCCCGGTCCGCATCGGCAGCCGGGTGTTCGTCGGAGCGCGGACGATGATCCTGCCTGGGGTCACGATCGGCGACGACGTGATCATCGGCGCGGCGAGCGTGGTCACTCAGGACGTCGCGTCCGGGACGGTCGCGGTCGGCAATCCGGCCCGCTCAGTCTCCACCACGGAGAGCTACTACGAGAAGCTGCGAGAGCGGTTCGAACGGGCGCCGCGGTTCGGGCCGGAGTGGACCGTGTGGGGCGGCATCACCAGCGAGCGCAAGGCCAAGATGGCGGCCGAGCTCGGAGACGAGGGGTTCGTCGTCTAGTCCTGGAAGGGGTGGCCGGGCGGGCGTCTCCGCAGCGCCTGCCCGCCTACACTCAGCGGACATGCTCGAACGCGCACAGGTCGTCCACGTCGCCCGCCTGGCCCGCCTGGAGCTCGACGAATCGGAGCTCGAGCGGATGGCCGGGGAGCTCTCCTCGGTGCTTGAGCACATCGACCGGATCCGCGAGCTCGATCTGACCGGCGTGGAGCCGACCGCGAGCACCGCCGCTTCGCCCGACGCGGCGTCGGCGGTCGCGACGATGCGGCCCGACGAGCCCGTTCCCGGCCTCACCCAGGAGCAGGCGCTGGCCTCCGCTCCCGAGCCGGTCGACGGATCATTCGGCGTCCCCAGCCCGGGACCGGCCGAATGACGACCAACCTGGATCGCGCGGCGCCCCGAAGCCGGACGACTCACGCCGCCGCCTTTCAGGCGAGGCCGGATGCCGAGCGGCGGCGATCAGCGTGAGCGAGCTCACCGACCTCAGCGCGGCCGAGGCGGCCGCGGAGATCCGCGCGGGCGAGATCTCCGCGCGCGAGCTGTTCGACGCCTACCGCGAGCGGGCGGCGGACGACGAGCTGAACGCCTACACCTGGGTCGCCGACGGGGCGCCGGCCGAGATGCCGGCCGCAAGTGCCCCGCTCGCGGGTCTGCCGGTCGCGGTGAAGGACCTGTTCTGCACCGAGGGCATCCCCAGCCAGGCCGGCTCGCGGATCCTCGAGGGGTACCGCCCGCCGTACACCGCGACGGTGGTCGCCCGCCTGCAGGAGGCGGGCGCGACGCTGCTGGGCAAAACCAACCAGGACGAGTTCGCGATGGGCTCCTCCAACGAGAATTCGGCGTTCGGCCCGGTCCTCAACCCGTGGGACCGCACCCGCGTGCCCGGCGGCTCATCAGGCGGGAGCGCCGCAGCGGTCGCCGGCGGCAGCGCGCCGTGGGCGATCGGCACCGACACCGGCGGCTCGATCCGCCAGCCCGCCGCCCTGTGCGGGATCGTCGGGCTGAAGCCCACCTACGGAGCCTGCTCGCGCTACGGGATGATCGCGTTCGCCTCCTCGCTGGATCAGGCGGGTCCGTTCAGCCGCGACGTCACCGACGCGGCGCTCCTGTTCGCGCAGATGACCGGCCGCGACCACATGGACAGCACGAGCACCGGCCTGCCCTCGCCGATCGAGCTGCCGACCGCCGAGGACCTGCGCGGGATCCGGCTGGGCGTGCCCGCCGACCTGCTGGGAGACGATGGCGGGGACGGGACCGGGATCGAGCCCGGTGTGCGGGCATCGTTCGAGGCGGCGCTGAACCTCGCGGAGGGGCTGGGCGCCAGCATCGAGACCTGCTCGTTGCCGCACGCGCCCCACGCGCTGTCGGCCTACTACCTGATCGCGCCCGCGGAGGCGTCGGCCAACCTCGCGCGGTATGACGGGGTGCGCTACGGGCTGCGCGTCGCGGGGGACCGCTCCCTGGAGGAGATGTACAGCCGCACGCGCGGCGAGGGCTTCGGCGCGGAGGTCAAGCGGAGGATCATGCTCGGCACCTACGCGCTGGCCAGCGGCTATTACGACGCGTACTACGGCACCGCCCTGAAGGTCCGCACGAAGATCGCCGAGGACTTCCGGGCGGCGTTCGCCGAGGTCGACTTCATCGTCACCCCGACGGCCCCGACGACCGCGTTCGAGCTCGGCGCGAAGACCGCCGACCCGCTCGCGATGTACCTCAACGACTACCTCGCGGTGCCGATGTCGCTTGCCGGCATCCCCGCGATCTCGATTCCGAGCGGGCTCAGCGACGGGCTGCCGGTCGGGTTCCAGCTCGCCGGCCCGGCGTTCAGCGAGGGACGGCTGCTCGAGGCCGCCCACGCGCTCGAGCGCGCGATCGGCTTCGACGGACGGGCGGTGCGTTCCGCGAGCGGGGTGCAGGGTGGCTGACCTGACCGGTGGCTTCGAGCCCGTCATCGGGCTGGAGATCCACGTCCAGCTGAAGACCCGCACGAAGATGTTCTGCGGCTGCGAGCTCTCGTTCGGCGATCCGCCGAACACCCACGTCTGCCCGACCTGCCTCGGCCTGCCCGGAGCGCTGCCCGTCGTCAATGCCCGCGCGATCGACTACGCGATCCGGATCGGCCTCGCACTCGGCTCCAAGATCGCGGACCGGTCGATCTTCCACCGCAAGAACTACTTCTATCCCGACTCGCCGAAGGCCTACCAGATCTCCCAGTACGACGTGCCGCTGTGCTCGGGCGGCGAGCTCGGCGGCGTGCGCATCCACCGCGTCCACGTCGAGGAGGACGCCGCGAAGCTCAGCCACATCGGCGAGAGCGGGCGCATCCACGGCTCTGACCGCTCGGTCGTCGACTTCAACCGCTGCGGCACGCCGCTGGTCGAGATCGTCACCGAGCCCGACATCCACTCCGCCGCGCAGGCCCACGAGTTCCTCTCGCTGCTGCGGGTCACGATGCGCCAGCTCGGGGTCTCGGACGTGAACATGGACGAGGGATCGCTGCGCGCCGACGCGAACGTCTCGATTCGCCCGGCCGGCTCCGAGCAGCTCGGGACCAAGACGGAGCTGAAGAACATGAACTCGTTCCGCTTCCTGGAGCGCGGGGTCGACGCCGAGATCGCGCGCCAGACCGCGCTCGTGCACTCCGGCGAGCAGGTCGTGCAGGAGACGCTCCACTTCGATCCGGGCTCGGGCCGGCTCACCTCGCTGCGCTCCAAGGAGGAGGCACACGACTACCGCTACTTCCCCGAGCCGGACTTGGTGCCGCTGGTCCCGACGGCGGAGATGCTCGAGGCCGCGCGCGCCGCGATCCCAGAGCTGCCGGCGCAGCGGGCGGAGCGGTTCGTGCGCGATTTCGGCCTCAGCGCCGAGCGCGCCCACGAGCTCGCGTTCCGGACCGAGCTGGCCGATTACTACGAGAGCGCCGTCGGCTCGAACGGGGACGGCGCCGACCCGGTCACGATCGCCAACTGGATCGCGCCGCTGGTCGAGCGGATCGGCTCCGAGACGGATCCGACCACGACCAAGGTCTCGCCGGCGAGCCTCGCGAAGCTGGCCGGGATGGTCGCTGCCAAGCAGGTCAGCCGCGACGCCGCGCGCGACGTGCTGAGCAAGCTCGTCGAGGACGGTGGTGACCCGCAGACGATCGTCGAGCGCGAGGGCCTGGGCGCGCTCTCGGACGGGCTTGCGGAGATCGTCGACCGCGCGATCGCGGCCGACCCCGACGCGTCCGCGAAGGTGCGCGAGGGCAACGACAAGGCGATCGGGCCGCTCGTCGCCTTCGTGATGAAGGAGACCCGAGGCCGGGCCGACGGGGGAGAGGTCCGGCGGCTGATCCTCGAGCGGCTGCGCTAGACGCGCTGGTAGGTGATGCTGAGGCCGGCGCGGAAGCTCGGCGGTAGCCGCTCGCACAGGGCGTTGTAGACGCCGGTGCCGGTCTTGCGGCCGGTGAAGTAGTTGTGGGCCTCGTGGTGGACGACGTCGAGCCCGGCGCTGCGCCCGGCCGAGATCAGCTCGCCCATCGTGTACTCGCGGAAGTGCGGCGGCGCGTCGCGGGTGCCGTCGGACAGGTCCATGTACGGATGGCGCCCGGCGAGCGCCTTGACCCGCTTGTGCAACGCGACCGCGTTCGGCGTCTGGATGAACAGGTAGCCGCCCGGCGCCAGCCACTGGGCGATGCTCCCGAGCACGGTGATCGACGGCGTGTACAGGTGCTCGATCACCTCGCACATGACGATCACGTCGAACGGCCCCAGCGCCGGCCGGCGCTCCTCGTAGTAGAGGTCGTTCAGATCGAAGATCTGCGATTCCTGTCCGTCACCGGGGTTCGGGTCGCTGTCGACGATGTCGAGCGTGTCCACGCACCCCGGATAGTTGTGGCGCAGCAGCCGTGTCTGCAGGCTGACCCCGATGTCGAGGATGCGGACCTTACCGTCCGGTGAGCGCTGGTTGACCAGCTGGTCCACCTGCGCCAGCAGGTACGCCCACCGGACCGTGTGGAACGCCATATCCGCCCGATCCTGTCCGGCCATCGCGCGCGGCCAGAAGTAGTCGGCGATGTCGCCGACGTTCAGGATCTTCTCAGGGACGGGCACGCGCGACTGCGCCGCCGGACACCCAGAGCCTGTACGACCTCAGC
>DASXZK010000046.1:0-39006 GCA_036501965.1 Solirubrobacteraceae bacterium | reverse complement strand
GTGGCATGCCGTGACGCCGGCCGTCAAGCGGCGCCCGCAGCTTGCTTGGCTTCCGTGGGGCGGGGGTGGCGCCGCTTGACTGCCGTCGCCCCGTCATGCCATGGGCAATGAGGTCGGGTCCACTTCGTGTGCCCGACCACGGGCCAAAAGGCACTCCTGGGGCGGCGGGGGAGGGAGGGTGCGGGGATCGTGCCCCCGGGGCGGTGTTGATCACCCACACGCGAGGGCGGCGGCGTCGGGGTGGGTGATCTGTCGCGCGGGGCGCACCGGATCACGCACACGGCCTCGGAGACGGTGGCGAGTGCGAGAAACGTCCCGTCCGGGGACACGTGCCCGAGTGGTGGGCAGACGAAGTCGCTACCTCGCGAACCTCACACAAACCGCCCCGCAAGGGGTCCGCAAACCGACCAACCACCCCCCAACCACCACCCACCCCGCCCGACCGGCTACAGATGAGGGATGGATTCCGTCGACCCAGGCCCCGACGAGCAGCCCGACGACGCCCCGACGACCCCGAGCACCGGCCGTGCCCCCACCCGCGGCCGCGTCGCCCGCACCGCCCGGCTGGGGCGCGTCGCCGTCGGCGGCGCCGGTCGCTGGGCGGGCGGGCGCCTGGACACTCGGGGCACCGACGAGGAGCGCCGGCGGCGCCGTGGCGACCGCGTCGTCGCCACGATCGACGCGCTCGTCGACCAGCTGGCGGTCATGCGGGGCGCCGCGATGAAGGCCGGCCAGGTGCTCTCGACGATCGAGTTCCCGGGCCTGGACCCTGATCAGAACGCGCATCTGCAGGACCGTCTGGCGTCGTTGCGGGACAACGTGCCCGCCGTCGGGTGGCGCCAGATGCGCAAGGTGCTCGAGCAGGAGTGGGGCCAGGCGCCCGAGAAGGCGCTTGCCCACATCGACTCGGAGCCCGCGGCCGCGGCGTCGATCGGTCAGGTCTATCGTGCGCGGGACGCCGAGGGCCGCGAGCTGGCGGTCAAGGTGCAGTACCCCGGCGTGGCCGAGTCGGTCGAGTCCGACATGCGCAACCTGCGGCTGCTCACGCCGCTGCTGCGCCAGCTGATGCCCGGGCTGGAGGTCGGTGACGTGCTCGCCGAGCTGCGGGAACGCACCGTCGAGGAGTGCGACTACGAGCTCGAGGCCGCCAACCACCGCCGGGTCGCCCGCTTCTGGCGCAGCCACCCCGCAGTGCTGGTGCCGGCGGTCGACACCGAGCTCAGCCATCGGCGGGTGCTCGTCACCGAATGGGTCGACGGGATCGGGTTCGATGCCGTCCGCGCCGAGCCCGATGCCGCCCGCGACCGTTACGTCGAGATCGTCTACCGCTTCTTCTACGAGACCGCGAACCACCTCGGGCTCGCGCTCGGCGATCCCCACCCCGGGAACTATCTGCTCTGCCCCGACGGCCGCGTCGGCTTCTTCGACTTCGGCATGATGCGCCACCTGCCGGCCGGGTACGTCCGCCGCGAGGGCGTCATCGCCCGTGCGGTGCGGGAGAGCGACGAGCGTGGGGTGATCGCCGGCATGCACGACCTCGGCTATCTGCCCGGCGACGTCTCCGACTGGGACGGCGCACTCCTCCTCACCTACATGCGCCAGGTGTCCTGGTGGCTGCAGGCCGACGATGCGCTGCGACTCGGGCCCGATGACCTGTGGCGCGGCACCAACGAGCTGCGCGAGGCCGGCGTCGCCGCCGAGCACATCGCGCAGCTGCGCCGGATGACCGTCCCCGCCGAGGCGCTCCTGTTGCGCCGGATGGAGGGACTGCTGTTCCAGACCGCCGCGCTCGCCAGGGCCTGCGCACCATGGGGGCGGCTGCTCGAGGAGCTGATCGAGGGCGCCGAGCCCGCGACCGAACTCGGCCGCGAGCACCGCGAGTGGCTCGCGCGTCGCTGACCCCTTCCGTCGCCGACTCCTGAGTCGCGACGCCCGCCGCGCGTTGCCGCCGTTCAGCCGCGGCCGGCCGCGAGCACCGTCTCGCGATGGTCGCGCATCGTCTCCATCCCGTCGCGCCCGGGCTGGCGACCGAATCCGCAGTACATCGCCACGCCGAAGTCCTCGAGGTACCGCGACGCCGTCGCATGCCGGCGGCGGAGCCCCTCGATGCCGTCGGCCGGAAGCACGATCCCGAGAAACACCCGCGCGCTGCCCGGTTCCAGATCGGCCAGCGGCCGGAAGAACCGGCGGTCCTCGCTACGCAGCACACGCGGCCCGGCGAGGTGCAGCCAGTCGACCGTGCGCCCGGAGTTCGCGACCGCGAAGTTCGCCATCTGCACGAGCACCGACATGTCGTGCGGCTCGTACATCGGCCACTCCGGGAACGTGCCGTAACAGAGGTGATATCCGACCAGCGTGTCCTGCGGGATCAGCTGGGTGAGCCGCGTCACCGGTCCGGCGAACCGCTCCCACGCCCCCTCGTCGGTCCACGCCAGCACGCGCTCGATGTCCTGCGTCTCGTATGCGCAGTCCCACTGGATCGCGAGCTCCCCGGGCGGGATCGCCGCCACCAGCCGGCCCAGCTCACGCGCGACGAGGTCCTCGTACGCGCGCGCGGCGATCGGGTAGTCGCGACCGAAGTCGGCCTTGAACGCGTTCATCGCGCTCGCCGGGAACGGCAGCCCGATCTGGAAGCGAAGCCCGTCGGCGACCGCTCCCTCCTCGCGCAGCGCCCGGAACACCTTGTAGGAGGCGATCGCCTCGTCGATCCGCGGCCAGCTCTCGAATCGGATCTGCTCGGCGCCGTCGCGAATCCCGAACACCGGCGTGTCGTACACGTGACGCGGGATCCCGGTCGGCGAGGCGGTCTCCTGTACGACGACGACGTCGGGGTTCGGCCGCGTCAACTGCTCGCGCTCGTAGCCGACCCACGCGCCGCGCGGACCGGTCTCCCCGTCCGGCAGCGCAAACACCAGGTCGCCGAACAGCTCGGCTGCGGCGCGTAGCGCGCCCTCGGTCGTGTCCGCGGGCAGACTGCCGACGAGCAGCAGGTCGCTGTGCGCGCGTGAGGCCACGATCGTCTCCTTTGGTGCGGGGCGGTGGGTTGGCGGGACCGAATCCCGGATCCGAGCTCAGAGCTCGATCAGACGATGATTCTCCATATCCGCGACGAGCACGTCGAAGTCGTCGTCCGCGACCGCCGACATGCAGGCGGCGCCGCCATCGGCCGAGGCCCGCTCGGACTCCCAGACGCCGAGGCCGTAGAGCTCGCCGGACTCCTCGTTGCGGAAGGCGGCGCACATCACGCATCCCGGCTGCGCCCGGGCCGCGGCGGCGAACCGCTGCATCGAGTCCGCGGTGCCCGCGTCCTGGCCGGGGTTCGGCTTCATCACCGACAGGTTCACGTACATGCCCTCTCCTTGGTCAGTTCGTCGATCGACTCCTGGTACCAGCCGAGCAGTTCGCGCCATCCGGCGGCGTACCCGACCTCGCACCCCACCTCGCTGAGGATTCGCGCGAAGCCGCGATGCCGCAGCGTCACCCGCGTTCCGCTCTCCTCGGCGGCGAACGTGATCTCCACCTCGGTGACCTCGCCAGGCGTCCAGTTGCCCTGGCGCCAGGTGAACGCGAGCCGCCCGGGCGGGTCCCACACGGTGATGAACCCGAGCGTCTGCTCGGCCTCACCGCTCAGCTCCAGGAAGCGCCCGCCGACGCGGCCCTCGAACCGGTGGCCGGTCACCTCCGGGCCGCCGTAGCGCTCGCCACGACGCCACCAGCGATCGACCTCGTCGGTGAACAGCGTGAACGCCCGCGCAGGCTCGGCGGCGACGAGCACCGTCGCCCGGGCCTCGTTCACGTCCGGTCCTGCACATAGTCGGCGAACGCGTCGAGCTGGTCCTGCCAGAAGCTGTGCAGCCACCGCTCGACGTCCTGCAGTGGCCACGGCTCGACGCTGTAGACCCGCACCCGCCCGTCGCCGCGATCGCCGGAGACCGACACGAGCCCGGCCTCTCGCAGCGCGCGCAGGTGACGGGACACCGCGGGCTGGCTCACCGCGAACTCCTCCGCGAGCGCCGTGGCCGGCATCGGCCGCCCCGAGAGGAGATCGAGCATCCGCCGCCGCGTCGGGTCGGCGATCGCGTCGAAGACATCCATAACGCAGACGTTATACATATCGCTGAGGCGCCGCACAACCGAGATGCGCGATTCACCAGGTGGGTTGGAAACATCGCGCAGGACCCTGGACCCGCGCGGGCACCGTTCCCGCCGCGATTCGACCGTGAGCTGCTGTCCGTTGGCCCGCGGCTCAGAGCCGCGGGTCGACAGCGATCTTGGGTCCCGGCCCCGCCCCCACCGGCCGCCGCCCCCGCAGCACATCGCCGACCTCGTCGAGCCCCACCGTTGCTGCCACGATCGGTCGCGGGTCGACCGCGCCCGCCGCGTACAGCGCGATCGTCTCCTCCAGGCCCGGTGACGCGGACAGGACCCCGACCATCGTGATGTCGCCGAGCACCAGCTCGCGGGTGTCGATCTCACTCGGCGTCACCGCCAGCCCGATGCAGACGACGCGACCGCCGGGCTGCACCAGCTCGACCGCGAGCGCCGGCAGCGCGGACGCGCCCGAGCAGTCGATGACCGCGTCGAACGCGAGGTCGCGCGGCAGCTCGTCCGCGCTCCAGCACGAATCGAACCCGAGCGAGCGAGCGAACTCCAGGGACGATGGCACCGACCCGAGCAGATGGACCTCGACACCGAAGCTGCGCAGGAACATCGCGGTCAGGAGCCCGACCGTCCCCGGCCCGAGCACGAGTGCCCGGTCGCCGTCCCCGCAGCCGGCCGCACGCGCTGCCCGCAGCGCGCCGCCGCCGGGCTCGACGAGCGCCCCGAGCGCCCAGTCCATGTCGTCGGGCAGCGCGTGCAGGGAGCGCGCGGGCACAGAGAGCGCCTCGGCGAGCGCGCCGTGACGCCCGCCGCGGATCCCGACCTCCTGACGCGCGGAGCACGTGTGCTGCACTCCGCGGCGGCAGCGCCGGCACTCACCGCAGCCGAGCATCGTGTCGCCCATCACCCGCCGGCCCAACCACGAGCTCTCGACGCCCTCACCGACCGCGGCGACGGTGCCCGCCCACTCGTGGCCGGGACGCAGCGGATAGCTGGAGTGTCCCTGCTGCAGGTAGGGCATCTCGCCGGTGAACAACTCGACGTCGGTCCCGCACACGCCCGCGCGTTCGACGCTGACCACCACGTCGCCCGGGGCCGCCTCCGGCGCGGGCACGTCCTTCACCGCGAACTCCCGGGGCCCGGTGAGCACGAAGGCGCGCATGGCCCGCAGTCTCTCATCCGCGTAGGATCGGGGCCCGATGACGCTCCGCAGCTCAGCGTGGTACGGCGGCGAGGATCGCAACGCGTACATTCATCGCGCGTGGATGCGCCGCGGTGCTCCGGACGACGCGTTCGCCGGTCGCCCGCAGATCGTGATCGCCAACACCGCCTCGCAGCTGACACCGTGCAACTCGCACCTGGGTGAGGTCGCCGACGCGGTTGGGCGCGGCGTCCACGAGGCTTCCGGAGTCGCGCTGGAGATGCCGGTCGTCTCACTCGGGGAGACTCAGGTCAAGCCGACGGCGATGCTGTGGCGCAACATGGCCGCGATGGCCGCGGAGGAGCTGCTCCGCGCCAACCCGGTGGACGGCGCGGTGCTGCTCGGCGGCTGTGACAAGACGATCCCCTCGCTGCTGATGGCAGCGGCCTCGGTCGACCTTCCGGCGGTCGTCGTGCCCGGAGGCCCGATGCTCACCGGCACCTTCCGCGGAACGCCGCTCGGCTGCGGCACCGACGTCTGGCGGCTGTCGGAGGAGGTCCGCGCCGGAACGCTGTCGGAAGCCGACTTCATGCGTTCGGAGACAGCGATGATCCGCAGTCGCGGCCACTGCAACACGATGGGGACCGCGTCGACGATGGCGATCGTCGCCGAGGCGCTGGGGATGGTGATGCCGGGTACCGCGGGAATCCCGGCGCCCGACAGCCGGTTGCTCCAGGCCGCGCATCAGACAGGTCGCCTGGTCGTCGAGCTCGTCGCGGCCGACCGCCGGCCGAGCGCAGTGCTCACCCGCGGCGCGTTCCAGAACGCGATCGTCACCCTCGCCGCCGTCGGCGGATCGACCAACGCGGTGCTCCATCTGCTCGCCCTCGCCGGCCGCGTCGGCGTCGAGCTGACCCTCGACGACTTCGACCGTCTCGGCTCCCACGTGCCGTTGCTCGTCGACCTGCAGCCGTCCGGCCGCTTCCTGATGGAGGACCTCCACCGCGCGGGTGGCCTGGCGGCCGTGTTGGGTGAGATCTCCGACCTGCTCGATCCGGACGCCATCACCGTCACCGGCAAGCCGCTGGTCGAGCATCTCGGCGAGGCCCCGATCTGGGACGCCGAGGTGATCCGCACCCGCGCCGAGCCGCTCGTCGATGACGCCGGGATCGCGGTCCTGCGCGGCAGCCTGGCGCCCGACGGCGCGGTGATCAAGCCCTCGGCGGCCTCACCGCACCTGCTCAGCCACACCGGCCCCGCGGTCGTCTTCGACTCGATCGAGGACTTCCACGCCCGCATCGACGACCCGGATCTTCCGGTCACAGCCGACTCGGTGCTCGTGCTCCGCGGCTGCGGGCCGCGCGGCTACCCGGGGATGCCGGAGGTGGCGAACATGCCGCTGCCGCGCAAGCTGCTCGAGCAGGGGGTGCGCGACATGGTGCGGGTCTGCGACGGCCGGATGAGCGGCACCGCCTACGGCACCGTGGTGCTCCACGTCGCGCCCGAGGCGGCGGCCGGCGGCCCGCTCGCGCTCGCGCGCGACGGCGATCCGATCGTGCTCGATGTCGCCGCTCGCCGCATCGACCTCGACGTTCCGGAGTCCGACCTCGCCGCCCGCACCCCGAGCCGTGAGGGGTTCGCGAGCCCGACCCGGGGCTGGCAGCGCCTGTACGTCGATCACGTCCAGCAGGCCGACACCGGCGCCGACCTCGACTTCCTGATCGGCGCCAGCGGGTCCGAGGTCACCCGTGAGTCGCACTGACGCGCAGACCGCCGACCGGCCCTGGCCCGCGGAGGTGCCGGACGCCTCGCCCCGCAGTGCCGTGATCACCGGCGGCGCGCGCGGGCTCGGTGCCGCGGCGGCGCGCCGGCTGCGCGCTGACGGCGTGTCGGTGACCACGCTCGACCTCACCCCCGGCGCGGACATCACCGTCGACGTGACCGACACGGACTCACTCGGGCGGATCGCCGATGAGCTCGGCGAGGTCGACATCCTCGTCAACTCGGCCGGCATCGTCGGCCCCGGAGTCCCGCTGCTCGACACCACGCCCGAGCAGTGGCGCCAGGTGCTTGAGGTCAACGTGCTCGGCACCGTCAACGCGATCCGCGCGTTCACCCCCGGGATGGTCGAGCGGGGCTGGGGGAGAGTGGTCAACATCGCCTCGATGGCGGGCAAGGACGGCAACCCGAACCTCTCGATCTACTCGGCCTCCAAGGCGGCGGTGATTGGACTGACCAAGTCGATCGGCAAGGAGCTCGCGCTCTCCGGAGTGATCGTCAACGCGATCGCCCCCGCGGTGATCGACACCCCGATGAACGCCGAGACGGAGCCCTCGGTGCTCGCTCACATCACCAGCCTGATCCCGATGCAGCGCGTCGGCCGCCCCGAGGAGGTCGCCGAACTGATCGCGTTCCTCGCATCGGACCGGGTGTCGTTCTCCACCGGTGCGGTCTACGACCTCAGCGGCGGCCGGGCCACGTATTGACCTCCGCCGAGCCCGCGTCGATCCGCATCCGCCGCCGCGTCGAGTGGATGGACACCGACGCCGCGGGGATCTATCACTGGACGACGATCGGGCGGTTCGCCGAAGCTGCCGAGGCAGCGTTGTTCCAGGCGCTCGGGATCCCCGCGCAGACGCTCGAGCTCACCCCGCGGTTGCGCGTGCAGCTTGAGTTCCGCCGACCGTTGCGCTTCGGCGACGAGGCGTGGGCGGAGCTCACCGTGACCGCCGTCGGGCGGACGTCGTTGCGCTACGCGCTGCGCGTCACCGACCTCGACGAGAACCCGGTCGCGGATGGTGAGATCGTGTGCTGTCTGCTCGACGCGGAGCGTACCCGCGCGCGGCCGTGGCCAGATGACATGCGGGTGGCGTTTCAGACGCGCGGGCGCGTCACCTTGCAGTAACACGTCACGCATTTATTGCGCGGCGAAGAAACGGACCCGCCGACCCGCTACGGTCGTTACCTATGGCAACGATCGACGAACAGAGGCACAGCGGAGGGCAGGGCGTCGACGGCAATGGCGAGAGCGCGCCCCACGCCGGCGATCAGATCGACCGCGCGCTGCTGCTGGTCGCCGGGGTGGTGGTGTTGGGCGCGATCATGTCGATCCTCGACACGACCGTCGTCAACGTCGCGATCAAGACGCTGGCTGCGAGCTTCCATACCACCCTGCCGACGATCCAGTGGGTCGCGACCGGCTACACCCTCGCGCTCGCCACCGTGATCCCGCTCAGCGGCTGGATCGCCGATCGGTTCGGGACCAAGCGCCTCTACATGTCCTCGATCGCGCTGTTCATCGTCGGTTCGGCCCTCTCGGGCATCGCCGGCTCGGCGACCGAGATCATCGTCTTCCGCGTGCTCCAGGGCCTCGGCGGCGGCATGATCATGCCCGCCGGCATGACGATCCTCACCAAGGCCGCGGGGCCCAACCGGATCGGCCGGGTGATGGCGATCCTCGGCGTGCCGATGATGGTCGCCCCGATCCTCGGCCCGGTGCTCGGTGGCTGGCTGGTCTCAGATGTCTCCTGGCGCTGGATCTTCTTCATCAACGCGCCCGTGGGCGTGATCGCGCTGATCGCCTCCTACCTCGTGCTCAAGCCCGACGTCGGCGAGTCCAGCGAGCGCCTTGATTTCGTCGATCTGCTGCTGGCCTCGCCCGGCCTGGCGCTGCTGATCTACGGCCTGGCCGAGTCCAATCCGGGTGGCTTCGGGCAGGCGAAGGTCCTGATCCCGATGGTGGTCGGGCTGTTGCTGCTCGCGACGTTCGTCCGGCACGCGCTGCGCTCCAAGCAGCCGCTGATCGATCTGCGGCTGTTCAAGGACCGCGTGTTCACCAGTTCCTCGATCACGCTGGCGCTGATGGTGATCAGCGTGTTCGGCACCTTCCTGCTGCTCCCGTACTACCTGCAGCTGGTCCGCTTCCAGTCGGCGCTCGACGCCGGCCTGTTGATGATCCCCCAGGGCGTCGGCTCGATGCTGATGATGCCGGTGGCGGGGATCCTCTCCGACAAGACCGGCTCAGGCAAGATCTCCCCGTTCGGCCTGGTGATCATCGGCGGCTCGGTGCTGTGGCTGACCGGCATCGGCGCCTACACGCCGTTCTGGCAACTGGAGGTCGCGTTGTTCTTCAACGGCCTCGGCATGGGCCTGACGATGATGCCGATCTTCACCGGCGCCATCCAGACGATCAAGTCCTCTCAGGCGGCCCGTGCCTCGGCGTTGCTCAACATCATCCAGCAGGCCGGCGCCTCGATCGGCACCGCCGTGCTGAGCGTGATCCTCGCGGCGGCGATCGTGTCCCAGCTGCACGTCCACGGCACATTCAATGCGGGCGCGACGATCGCCCCGTCACAACGCGCCCACGTCGCCCCACCGCTGGCGGCGGCGTTTGGCCACACCTTCTGGTGGGCGCTGGCGCTGATCATCGTCGCCTTCGTCGCGAGCCTCTTCCTGCCGAAGCGCAGGCCCGCGCAGGCCGACAGCGCGCCTCCCGTGGTGATGTAGGTCCCGCCGCGGAGCCGTTCGCCACCAGTTGACCGAATTCATCCGATGGGTGAGAATGGCGCGACCGGGGGCCGAACAGGCTCCGTGAGGTGAACGTGCCGGGCGGTGGGACGCCCGGCAGACATGAATGGGGAATCCGGGGGCCGCTCATGGCGGGACGGTTGCTGGGCGCAGACGACGTCGAGCCGCAATCGGGGGTGAGCGGATGAGCCTCACTGGGGTCGCGGCCGTTGCCGGCGCGGGCGTCGTCGTCCTGCTCGGGTTCTTCGCACTGCTCGCATTCGTGGTGAACCCCAAGAAGGGGTTCTTCGGCAGCGTGATCCTCGGCGCGGACGGGCGCACCTCGACCTCGAAGACGTTCGTGCTCCTATGGACGCTGCTGGTGGCCTGGGCGCTCTTCGCGCTGCTGATCGCGGGGCAGTTCCTCACCATCCGGGGGTGCGTGCTGCATCACCACCACGCCAGGGCCGCCTGCCGGGGCAATCAGCTGGCGCTGCTGCAGCTCGGCTGGCACAACTTCCTCAAGGCGCCGCTCTCCGGCGCCTATCTGATCCTGCTCGGCATCCCCGGGGCGGCGGCCGTGACCGCCAAGGGGATCACGCAGAGCAACGTCAACGGCAACGGCTTCAAGACCAAGCGGCCGGCGTCGAAGTCAACCGGGCAGCGGCTCGCACGGGTGACCGAGATCTTCAGCGCGGATGACGGCACCACCGACATCGGCGACTTCCAGTACCTGATCTTCAACCTGATCACCGCGGTCTACTTCGTGACCCAGTTCCTGCACCCCGACGGGACCGGGCTGCCCACGATCCCCGACACGCTGCTCGGACTGACCGGTGTGTCGGCGAGCGTCTACGTCGGCAAGAAGGCCGTCACCCGCAGCCAGCCGGTCGTGACCGGAGTGTTCCCACTGCCGCTCCACGACGGCGAGGAGTTCACCGTGCTCGGCACCGACCTGACCGCGCAGGAGGGCGCGTCCACCGATGCCGAGCCTCAGGTGACGATCGACGGGATGTCGGCCAGCGTGCTCGCCACGAGGGACGGCCACCTGATCGTCAGGGCGCCGCACACCATCTCCGTCGCCGGTGCGCCCCTGGTGCGCAAGCTCCGCGTGCTCAACCCCTACGGCGGGATCACCGCCGATTTCGACGTCTCATGCCTGTAGCCAGCCAGAGGGAGACCGGATGAACGACACCGCGACCACCGCCGGAACCCGAACCGATCCGGACTTCGCGTTCGCATCGCCCGACGAGGGATCCCAGTTCCGCATCGCGCTGGCCCCGATTCACGCGAACGGCCCCCTGGGGCCCCTCGCGCAGCTGCCGGGAACGTGGACCGGGGAAGGGTTCAACACGATCTGGCGACCGCACCACGGCGGCAACCAGGATCGCTTCCTCGAGCTCAACCGCACGACCGAGAAGCTCGTGTTCACCAAGATCAACGGCGCGATCCCCAACCGCGGGCTGCTCATGGAGGACATCGAGATGGCGGGGCTCACCTACATGCAGCAGATCTCCGAGACCGACAGCGGAGCCGGATTGCACATCGAGCCCGGCATCTGGGCCCACGTGCCACGGACCACGAACCCGAGCGAGCCGCAGACGGTGGTCCGCATGGCCTCCATCCCGCACGGCACCGCGATCCTCGCCCAGGGGGCGACGCAGCTCATCAACAACGGCGATCTCCACATCCCCGAGAACAACATCATCCCCTTCCCGATCGGGACCACGCCTCCCAAGAACGACGACTTTGAGGCCGGTGCACAGGAGTTCCCTGAGCTCAACCTGTCTATCAACACCGTCTTCCGAACCCGCTCGAAGGGCGTCAGCCAGGAGATGGTCCGCAATCCCAACATCGTTCTGACGAACGTCCTGAGGGGTCAGACGATCAAGAGCCGGACGTTCATCCACGTCTCCACCGCCGGTTCACCGATCCGCGGGGGCGGCACCGCCAACACCGCGTTCCTCGCCGACGCGGCCAACCCGCCGGGCGGCAACGCCAGGTGCTCCTCGGTCGAGGCCAAGTTCTGGATCGAGACCGTCGTCGAGCCGCCTGACCGGGACGAGTTCCTCCAGCTGCAGTACACCCAGCTCGTGCAGCTCGACTTCAATGGGCTGCGCTGGCCCCACGTGACCGTCGCGACCCTCCGCAGGCGATGACCCCCGGTGTCGTCCCGGCGGCGCGCCGGCAGCCCGGCAGCCTGCCGTTCGCGGACCTGAAGCCGGGAACCCCCAACGCCGACATGCCGTTCGATCACCTGATCGTGGTGATGATGGAGAACCACTCGTTCGACAACCTGCTCGGATCGCTGTCGGAGGAGGAGGGCCACCAGGCCGTCAAGGGTCTGACGTTCCCGCCCACCCCGGACACGAACTTCAATCCCGGCGCAGTTCATATGCCTGAGCGGGTCCACTCCTTCCCGCTCACCACCACCGCCCAGGCCAAGCACATCAGCCAGAGCTGGAAGGCCACCCACGAGCAGATCAACGACGGCCTGATGGACGGGTTTGTCCGCTCGGCCGGCGCGGTCGAGCCGATGGGGTACTACACGCGCGACGTGCTGCCGTTCGCGTACTCGCTGGCGAGCACGTTCACCCTCGCCAACCAGTGGTTCTGCTCGATGCCCGGGCCGACCTATCCCAACCGGCGGTTCCTGCTTGCGGGGACCGCGTACGGGGCGACCGTCACCGCTCCGGAGACGCTGCTCGACCCGCCGCCCGCGCACGGGACGATCTTCGACGAACTCTCCGCCCACAACGTCAACTGGACCAACTACTTCACGGACCTGCCGCTCACCGCGGTGATCCCGTCGATCGTGTTGAAGCACAGTCGCCATCTGGCATCGATCACCAAGTTCTTCCACGACTGCCAGGCCGGCACCCTGCCTGAGGTCAGCTTCGTCGACCCGGCACTTGGGGCCTTCTCCGACGTCGCCGCCGCTCTGAAGCAGCTCCCGCTGCCTGTCCGGGAGATCCTCAAGGTCCTCGGTGCCGACTTCGAGAACGCCACCCCCGGCGAGACCCAGGAGGATCCGCAGGACATGTACTGGGGCGAGGCATGGGCACACCGTCTGCTGGAGGCCGTCCTGCAGTCGCCCAAGTGGAGCCGCACGCTGCTGATCTACACCTACGACGAGCACGGCGGGTACTACGACCACGTCCCGCCGCCGCGAGCGATCCCGCCCGACGCGATCGCCCCCAAGGTCGCGCCGGGCGACCCGCCCGGCGCGTATGACATGTACGGCCCGCGCGTACCCGCGGTCGTCGTCTCCCCGTACTCCAGGCCGGGCGGCGTGAGCAACCAGGTGTACGACCACACCTCGGTGCTGGCCACGATCGAGGCGAAGTGGAACCTGCCCGCGCTGACGCTGCGAGACGCCAACGCCAACCACGTCATGGACTTCCTCAACCCGGACGACCCGGCGCTGCTCGATCCGCCGGTGCTCGCCGCGCCGCCCCGGCCGCCGGGGTTGTAGGGCGACCGGCGGCGGCTGAGGGACATGCACCAGCTCGCCGTCCTGCGCCGCGCGCTCGCCGGCGGGCGGCTGCGCCGGGCCGAGACCGCGTTCCTCGGCTTCGGGATCAGCGAGTACGGCGTCTGGGTCGTGGTGCTCGTGTTCGCCTTCCGGCGGGGCGGGACGACCACGGCGGCGATCATCTCAGCGGTCCAGCTGCTTCCGGCGTCGGCCGTGGCGCCGCTGGCGGCACGGCTGATCGACAGCCGCGGCGCGGCGGCGACCCTGTGGATCGGTTATCTGGTCCAAGCCGCGTCGGTCGGCCTCACCGCCGGGCTGATGCTGTCCGGGGCACCGTCGGCGGTCGTCTACGCGGCGGCCGTGGTGGCGGCCTGCGCAGTGACGCTCACCCGCCCGGCTCACTCGGCGCTGCTGCCCGCGCTCGTGGATACGCCCGCCCAGCTCACCGCCGTCAACGTGGTGACCGGCTGGGTGGAGAACGTGACGCTGCTGGCGGGACCCGCGCTGGCGAGCGTCGCACTGGGGCTCGCCTCCGCGGGGTGGGCGCTGATCGTCTTCGCGTGTGTGGTGGCCGGTTCGGCGCTGATCGTCGCCCCGCTGCGTCGCGTCGAGACCGTGGACGGTGACGAGGACGAGGATGTGGAGGAGGCAGGTTCTCTGAGAGCCGCGCTCAGCAACGCACCGGGCGCGCTCCCGGCACTCGCGATGCTCACCGCCGAGTACGCCGCCCTCGGCGCGCAGGACGTGCTCGAGGTGGTGCTCGCGGCGCTCGTCCTCGGTCTCGGCGCCGGCGGCGCGGGCTACCTGGGCGCGGCGTTCGGCGTCGGCGGGCTGCTCGGCGCCGCGCTCGCGCTGACGCTGGTCGGCCGTCACCGCCTGGCGCGCCCGTTGCTGCTGGCGGGGGCGGCGTGGGGTGGCGCCTTCGTCGTGCTCGGGGCGTGGCCCGCCCGGGGCGTCGCGCTGGCGCTGCTGGCGATCGCCGGCGCCGGCCGCACGGTCCTGGACGTCGGTGGCCGGACGATCCTGCACCGCACCGTCCCACGGCGATCGCACGGTCGGGTGTTCGGAGCATTGGAGGGCGTGGAGACGTTCGGGCTGGGGGTGGGATCGCTCGCGATGGCGCTGGTCGTCGCGCTCGCCGGCCCCCGCGGAGCGGTCGCCATCGTCGGTGGGTTGCTCGTCGTCGTCCCGCTGCTGACCACACCCATCCTGCATCGCATCGAGCGGGCCGCGCCCTCGCTCGATGCCGAGATCGGGGTCCTGGGCAAGGTGCCGCTGTTCGCCATGCTGAATCCACATGTGCTGGAGGACCTGGCGCGCGCACTCGAGCGTGTCGAGGCGCCCGCCGGCGAGACGATCACCCGAGAGAGCGAGCCCGGCTCCCGCTACTTCGTAGTGCTCGCCGGTAACCTCGACGTCTCGATCGACGGCGGCCACGTTCGTGAGATGGGCCCCGGGGACGGGTTCGGCGAGATCGCGCTGTTGCGCGATGGGGTGCGCACGGCGACCGTGACCGCCACCTCGGACGTGACCCTCTACGCACTGGAGCGGGCGCCGTTCCTGGAGGCGGTCACCGGCTCCCGCCAGGCCGAGCGAGCCGCGCACGACCGGGTGGCCGAGCTGGCTCCGATCAACCGGTAAGGTCCGCAGCCGTGGCTGGCGGCGACTCCTCCCTGTACGACGCGATCGTCGTCGGCGGCGGTCACAACGGCCTGGTCGCCGCGGCGCTGCTGGCCCGCGCCGGCCGCGACGTGCTGATGCTCGAGCGCAGCGATGCCGTCGGCGGCGCCGCGGTCTCGATCTCGCCGTTCGCCGGTCACGACGCTCGCCTGTCGCGCTACTCCTACCTGGTCAGCCTCTTTCCTCAGCCCTTGCTCGACGAGCTCGGCGTCAACGTCGAGCTGCGCGTCCGGAGCGTCTCGTCCTACACGCCGTGGGGCGATGCGGGGATCCTGGTCAGCGACGACACGGCGGCGAGCGCCGCCTCGATCCGGCGCACCCTCGGCTCCGAGGGGGCGGTGGGGGAGCTCGCCGCGTTCGGTGCTCTCACCGGCCGGCTGGCCGCGCGCACGTTCGGCTCGCTCACCGAGCCGCTCCGCTCACGCGAGGCGTTCGCAGCGGTCGTCGATGATGACGCCATGTGGCACGGCGTGTTCGAGGCACCGCTGGCGCAGCTGCTCGAGCGCTCATTCGGCGACGACCTGGTACGCGGGATCGTCGCCACCGACGCACTGATCGGTACGTTCGCCGCGCTCGACGACGCGCGCCTGCTCCAGAACCGCTGCTTCCTCTACCACGTGATCGGGCGCGGCACCGGTCGCTGGGACGTCCCGGTCGGCGGGATGGGCGCGCTCACCGGCGAGCTCGCGCGGATCGCGATCGAGGGGGGCGCGGAGCTGCGGACCGGCTCCCCGGTGCTCGCGATCGACACCGACGGCCGCACCGCCGAGGTTCGCACCGCCGACGGCCGCGCGCACCGCGCCCGTCACGTGCTCGCCGCCCTGTCTCCCACGATCGTCGACGACCTCGCGCCCGGGGTCCTCGCCCCCCGCCCCGGGGACAGGGCGCCCGAGGGCGCGCAGCTGAAGCTCAACCTGCTGCTCGCGCGGCTGCCGCGGCTGCGCGACTCCGACGTCCGTCCCGAGGATGCCTTCGCCGGCACGTTCCACGTCAACGAATCCGCCGCCCAGCTCGGCGCGGCGTTCGCACAGGCCACGAGTGGACAGATCCCGGAGCTACCGCCGTGCGAGGCCTACTGCCACTCCCTCACCGACCCGACGATCCTCGGCCCGGAGCTCCGCGCTGCGGGCGCCCAGACGCTCACCGTGTTCGGGCTGCACATGCCGGCGAGGCTGTTCGCTGCCGACCCCTCCGCGGCCAAGCGCGAGGCGGTCGAGAAGACGCTCCGCTCGATCAACTCGGTGCTCGCCGAGCCAATCGAGGAATGCCTGCTCGACGACGCCCACGGCGAACCGTGTCTTGAGGCCCGCACGCCGGTCGAGCTGGAGGACGAGCTGGCGATGCCGGGCGGACACATCTTTCACCGTGACCTGTCGTGGCCATTCGCCGAGGCCGACCGGGAGATCGGCGGCTGGGGCGTCGAGACCGCCGTCGACAACGTCTGGCTCGCGGGCGCGGGGGCACGCCGGGGCGGCGGCGTCAGCGGCATTCCCGGGTTCGGCGCCGCCCGCGCGGTGCTCGCCGCCGACACCGGCCGAGTGCGCACGGACTGAGCGGGCGCCTCACCGGCGCGTTCCGGTCCTGCTGCGCGAGCCCCATGCCGGTCGCGCGAGGCCGAGATGGTCGCGCAGCGTGCGTCCTTCATACCGCTCGCGGACCAGGCCACGGCTGCGGAGCTCCGGCATCACGCCCCCCACGAACTCCTCGAACATGCCGGGGAAATATGCGGGTTGGATGTTGAACCCGTCCGCGGCCCCGGTCATGAACCACTCCTCCATGAGCTCGGCGACCCGGCGATAGGAGCCGACGACCTGCAGACCCGCCCGCGAGCCGGCCGCACGGTATGCCAGCTGGCGCAACGTGAGCTGATCGCGTTCGGCGATCTCGATCCACCGGTCGAACCCGCCGCTCTGCTCGTCCGCCGGTTTCGCCGAACGCGGCAGCGGCCGGTCGAGCGGGTAGGCGTCGAGGTCCGGGTATCCCATCTTCGCCGAGAGCATGCTCAACGCGACCGCGGGGTGCAGGAGGCTCTGAAGCTCCTCGAACCGCTCCTGCGCCTCGGCGTCGGTGCGGCCGGTGACGACCGCCAGACCGGGCATCAGCTTGATCTCCTCGCCCCGCCGGCCGTGGGCGCTCGCGCGCTCACGCATCTCGTTGCGAAGCTCCCGCGCCCGGTCGACCAGCAGCAGGGTGGTGAACATCACCTCGGCGTACTTGGCCGCAAAGGATCTGCCGGCTTCGGATTGCCCGGCCTGCACGAGCACCGGGTACCCCTGGGGCATGCGCGGCACGTTCAACGGGCCGCGGACGCGCACGTGGTCCCCGGCGTAGTCGAGCGGGTGCAGCTTGTCGACGTCGGAGAAGACGCCCGTCGCCTTGTCGCGCAGGAAGGCATCGTCCTCCCAGCTGTCCCACAGCCCCAGGCAGGCGCTGACGACCTCCTCGCCGCGGCGGTAGCGCTCGTCGTGATCGAGGCGGTCCTCGATCCCGAAGTTCGGTGCCTCGCCCCGTTCGGAGGTCACCATGTTCCATCCCGACCGCCCGCCGCTGATGAAATCCAGTGACGCGAACTTCCGTGCGATCTGGAACGGGTAGTTGTAACTCAGCGAAGCAGTGCAGGTCAGCCCGATCCGATCGGTCACCGCCGCCAGAGCCGACAGCAACGTGAACGGCTCAAAGTTCGCGATGTACTGGGCAACGCGCCGGCGCGTCTCCGGGTCGGCCTCACGCACCCCCTGGTTGTCGGCCAGGAACAGCATGTCGAAGCAGTGCTGCTCGGCGAGCACTGCCACTCGGCGGTAGTGACCGAAGTTCACCCCGGCGTCGGCGTCCGCATCCGGGTGCCGCCAGGACGCCTGGTGATGACCCGTCGGGTTGATGAACAGGCCCAGCCGCATCGTCCGCGCGGATGTCATCGCGCTGTCGCTCCGCTGGGCAGCTCAGAGTCCCGGTTGCGCGGTGAGCCGCCCGGCGGCGACGGCATCACACAGCGCTTCGTAGTCACGCTCGCTCTGGTCGGCGTAGCGCTCGGCGAACGACGCCATCGCGCGGTCGAAGCCGGCGCCTGACCCCAGATAGCCGGAGATCGCGGCCGGATCACCGGACCGCGCGTGCGCCCGGGCCAGGGCCCAGCCGCACAGCTCCCCATAGCCCGCCAGCGACTCGGCGTCCATGACCTCGATCTCGGCCGAGCCCTTTCCGTCCCACAGCTGACGGACATAGAAGTCACGGCTGATGCCATCGACCCAGGTGGCGCGGATCCAGCCGAGCATGATGTCGCTGGTCGCCTGCATCAGACGCTGGCCCTCGACCACGCGCTGGCCGTGGTGGGAGAACTCACTGTGGCCCAGGTACCGCTCGAGCACCGACGCCTGGGCCTCCTTGATCTGCAGGAACAGGGGATCCTCGTCGTCGCGGCCGAGCATCAGCGCGATCACCGCGCGCGTGCCGACGCTGCCGACGCCGACGACCTTGCGTGCCGCATGCACGTAGCGGTAGCACTCCAGCAGCCTGCGTCGATCGTGCGCCAGCGTGCCGCGGTAGGACTCAACCGCCGACTGGACGACCTCCTCGATGGACGCGAGGTCCCCGGCTGCGAGCATGTCGAGCGGCACGATCAGGGGTGGATCGTGAATGATCCGGGGGCCGCCCTCGGCATTGTCGGTGAGCTTGGCGAAGGCGCGCAGGCTGTCCTTGGCGCGGGCCTTGGCGATATCGCGTTCGAACCGTTCGCGTTGGCGACGGTCGACACGTCGCGCCCAGCCCTGCAGGATCTCCTGCAGGTCTCGGTCGCCGTTCGAATCCGCGTACCAGAGCTCGACCGCCCGCATCCCGGCCAGGCGCTGCATCGATCGGCGATAGGACCGCGCCGCCGCCAGGTTGATCGCCTCCCGTTCGCTGCGATCGAAGCCGCGGTCGCGCCCGGCGACCGCAAAGCTCGCCACCAGGCGCTTCACGTCCCATTCGAACGGACCGGGGAGCGTCTCGTCGAAGTCGTTGACGCTGAACACCAGGCGACGGTCTGGCCCCGCGTACGTTCCGAAGTTCGAGAGATGGGCATCGCCGCACAACTGCACCTGCAACCCGGTTCGTGGGGCGTCCGCCAGATCCGAGGCCATGACCGCCGCGGTTCCGCGGAAGAACGTGAACGCCGAGACGAGCATGCGGCCGTAGCGGATCGGACCCAGCTCCGGGACCCGGCTGTGCGACTGCTCCTCCAGCAGCTCAATCGGATCCGGCCTGTCCGGGGCCGCCTGCCACTCGCCGTGAGCCGACCGCGGGATGACCTTACGCATTTCACGGCCCTGTCGAGCGCGAGCGGCGACCGTCCGGCGCTCGGCTCGCTGCTCGGCCGGGTGCGGAACTTCCATCAGCACATGCTAAGCGCCGCTGCAGGAACCTCTGCACTCTTGGTAATCGCCCTCAGCACGCTCCGGGCTCCCTTATGATGGGCGTCGAGAGGATGTCGGCCGGCGGGCCTGAACGTGTGAGGGGATGACGGAGCAGTGACAAAAGCAGTCGAAGAGCGCGAACAGGTCATCGTCAGGTTCGCGGGCGACTCAGGCGATGGAATGCAGCTCGCGGGGAGCCGCTTCACGGACGCGACAGCGGTACTCGGGAACGATCTGGCGACGATGCCGAGCTTCCCGGCCGAGATCCGAGCCCCGGCGGGCACGCTCGCCGGCGTGTCGGCGTTCCAGATCCATTTCGCCTCGCGCGACATCCTCACCCCGGGCGACGCGCCGAACGTGCTGGTCGCGATGAACCCGGCGGCACTGAAGGCCAATCGCGAGGGGCTGCCGCGCGGCGCGACGATCATCGTCAACGAGGACGCCTTCTCCAAACGCAACCTGGAGAAGGCCGGCTACACCGCGAACCCGCTCGAGGACGGCTCGCTGAGCGAGTTTCGCGTCCACCGGATCCCGATGACGACGCTGACCACGCGTGCGGTCGAGGGCATCGAGGACGCGTCGACGCGCGACGCCGGTCGTGCCAAGAACCTGTTCGCGCTCGGCGTTCTCTCCTGGCTCTACGGCCGGCCCGTCGACGTCACGCTCGACTGGCTGCAGGCGAAGTTCGGCAAGCGCCCGGCCGCGCTCAAGGCGAACCTGGCGGCGTTCAATGCCGGCTGGTCGTTCGGTGAGACGACCGAGTTGCTCGAGGTCCAGTACCGGGTCAACCCCGCGACCGACGTTCCGCCGGGCATCTACCGCAACGTCAACGGGACGCAGTCGCTGGCGATGGGGTTGATCGCGGCCAGCGCCAAGAGCGGGCTGCCGCTGGTGCTCGCCAGCTATCCAATCACGCCCGCCTCCGAGATCCTGCACGAGCTCTCCAAGCACACCGAGCTCGGGATCTCGACGGTCCAGGCCGAGGACGAGTTCGCCGCGGCCGGGATGGCGCTGGGCGCCGCGTTCGGTGGGCGCCTGGGCGTCACCGCGACGAGCGGCCCTGGCATGGACCTGAAGGCCGAGACGATCGGGTTGGCGGTGATGCTGGAGCTGCCGATGATCATCGTCGACGTCCAGCGCGCCGGTCCCTCGACCGGGATGCCGACCAAGACCGAGCAGGCCGACCTGCTGATGGCGCTCTACGGCCGCCACGGCGAGTCGCCACTGCCGGTGATCGCCCCCAGCACCCCGGGCGGATGCTTCCAGGCGGCATTCGACGCGGTCTCCATCGCGGTCCGGTATCGCACTCCGGTGATCCTGCTCTCCGATGGCTTCCTGGCGAACTCCTCGGAGCCGTGGCCGATCCCGGATGTCGCCTCGCTGCCGGCGATCGATCCGGGGTTCGCCACCAGCGTCGACCCCGACGAGCCGTTCCTCCCCTACAGCCGGGATGCCAAGCTCGCGCGTCCGTGGGCGATCCCCGGCACGCCGGGGCTGGCGCATCGGATCGGCGGCATCGAGAAGGCCGACGGGACGGGCAACATCTCCTACGACGGCCACAACCACGAACGGATGACCGAGCTGCGGGCGGCGAAGATCGCGGGGATCGCTGACGAGATCCCGGCGCTGACGGTCGACGCAGACCCGGACGCGACGCTGCTGGTGCTCGGCTGGGGCTCGAGCGAAGGAGCGATCCGGGCGGGCGCGCGGCGCGCGCGGCTCGACGGGCTGAGCGTCGCGCGGGCACACCTGCGGAACCTGAACCCGTGGCCGTCGAACCTGGGTGATGTCCTGCGGTCCTTTGACCGGGTGCTGGTCCCGGAGATGAACACCGGGCAGCTCGCCCAGCTCTTGCGAGCGAGGTTCCTCGTCGATGTCGAGTCGTTCACCAAGGTCCAGGGACAGCCGCTGTTCGCGGCCGAGATCAGAGAGCAGATCGAGGAGAGGGCGGGCCGATGAGCGCGACCGGGACACGAGACGGGAACGGCGGCGAGCTGGTCCTGACCAAGGCGGACTTCCAGTCCGACCAGGAGACGCGCTGGTGCCCGGGCTGCGGCGACTACGCGATCCTCTCCGCGGTCCAGCAGTTCATGCCGGAGATCGGGATCCCGCCCGAGCGAATCGTCTTCATCACCGGCATCGGCTGCGCGGGACGGTTCGCCTATTACATGGACACCTACGGGATGCACAGCATCCACGGGCGCGCGCCGGCGATCGCGACCGGGCTGGCGACCGCGCGTGACGACCTCTCGATCTGGGTGATCACCGGTGACGGCGATTCACTGTCGATCGGCGGCAACCACCTGATCCACGCGCTGCGCCGCAACATCCCGGTCAACATCCTGCTCTTCAACAACCAGATCTACGGATTGACGAAGGGCCAGGCGTCGCCCACCTCGGAGGTCGGCAAGATCACGAAGTCGACACCGTTCGGCGTCGCCGACCATCCGTTCAACCCACTCGCCCTGGCGATCGGGGCCGAGGCCACGTTCGTCGCCCGCACGCTTGACCGCGACCGCCGGCACATGACCGAGGTGCTGCGAGCCGCCGCACTGCACCAGGGAGCCTCGCTGGTCGAGATCTACCAGAACTGCCCGGTCTTCAACGACGGCACCTTCTTCGCGCTGACCGAGAAGGAGACGAAGGAGGCTCACCAGATCCGGTTGGTCGCCGGGGAGCCGATCCGCTTCGGCGTTGACCACGAGCGCGGCGTGGCGATGCGCTCCGACGGGGCGCTTGAGATCGTCGACGTCGCCGAGCGTGGCGAGGATGCCCTGCTCGTCCACGACCCGAACCGCAACGACCCGGGCCTTGCGTTCGCGCTGGCCAAGCTCTCCAGTGATCCCACCGGGCCGACCCCGATCGGCGTCTTCCGCGACGTGCAGCGGCCGGTCTACGGGCGCACCGCGACCACGTCAGAGGCCGCGTCGGACGATCAACTGGCCGCGCTGCTGCATTCCAGTGACACCTGGACCGTCGCCGGCTGACCGCTGACGCCGGCCGCCGGCGCCGTGGGCGCCGACAGCCGGCATCGCGTGGTCTCAGCCCCGGACAGGTGAGTCAGCCCGCGAACGAGTGAAACGCGCCCAGCGGGTTGGGCAGGTGTGGCGTGAACGGCTTGAACTGGTAGGGCTTGCTGGTGTCAAAGCCGGCCTTGGCCGCCGCTGTCGGATCGGCGAACGGGGTCAGCGCCTCGACCGCCTGCGAGATGTCGGTCCAGAGCAGCGTCCGCTCATACCCATTGTCATTGGGCGGATCGACACTCTCGGCCTGGCCCTGGACGCCCGTGATCTTCTTGATCGGCCCGCCGTCTCGCTTGGTCACGTCAGAGCCGAGCACCCGGGCGAGCGTGCGGTGATCGCTCTCGATGCCCATGATCCGTGCTGCGGTCACCCGGAGATCGGGCGTGCTGAAGTTGCGCACCCCGACCAGGTAGGCGGCGATGAACGCGTCCTCCAGAGTCACCAGGATGTCCAGCGTCGTCTGCGCGTCGGAGAACATGCCCTTCGGGTAGTAGAACGTGGTGAACGGTGAGGGCTTGCCGGTCGCACTCATCTCCAGTGCGTAATGCGACATCTCCTCCTGGCGCGCGGCCTTCAAGTACCCCTGATCGTCATCCGGCAGGTGCTTGAAGAACGGTGCGCTGTGGATGATGTGGGTATACGTCGTCACCGCAAGCGCCTCGGCGATCTGTGCCGCCCCCAGGATCGCCACATCGCCGGCGGTGGGACCGGCGGCAGAGGCAAACGAGGGCGCGAGCGCCGCAAACGCCGACATTCCGGCCAGCGCGCCCGCGCCACCCACCATCGTCGACGACTACCTGGCCTCTGCCCAGCGCATCGATGACATCATCGCCCGGCTGGTCAGCTCCCCCACCCGCCTGGCTCTCAGCCCACGGGCTCGACGCCGACGCGCTCGATCGGCTGCGGCACAGAGTGGCCGCCGGCCCGTCGTAGCAGCGGCGCCGCTTCAGCCGGCGTCCCCCTGTCGCGATGCCGGCCGGCGATCCGGTCGAGGGCCGCCCAGGCGGCAAAGATCAGGGAGCCGATGATCCCGGTGAGCGTGACCAGCACACCGGCGGCGGCCGCCGCAGCGAGACCGTGAGCGCCGAGGATGAGGATGGTGGCGGCCGGGCCTGTGCTCGGGCCGATCGGCAGCTGGCCGACCGTGAACATGACGATCAACAGGGCCATCGAGTCAAAGATCGAGACGTCGACGCCGACCGCGCGGAGCATCAGCCAGTTGCGCAGCACCTGGGCGCACACGGCGACCAGCGCGAATCCGATCAGTCGGCCGCGGCTCTGCATCCGGAGCACGGCGAGCCCCGCGCCGGGTCCGGTCCGGTGACGCTCGGAAACGCGCCGCAGCCCCGCGGCGAGCCCGGCCATCACGATGATGATGACGGCCGGCACCCACAGTGGGATCCCCAGCGGCGCGACGAGGGTGAACGAGAAGATCGCCACCAGGGCGAGCTCGACGGTGATGATCGGCACCTCGGCCGCCACCAGCGCCGACGCCCGCGGGGTGTCGTGCGGGGCGGCTCGGCGTACCGACGCAATCCGCACCGCCATGCCCACGGAGCCGTTGACGATGCTCGCGACGCAACCGAACGCGGCCGAGGCGAACAGCACCTTGCGCCCGACCGTGGCTCCCGCAGCTCTCACGCAGACCGTCCACGCTTCGGTGCGCGTCAACAACGCGACGAGCTGAAGCGCCACCGAGAGCGCCACCAGGGAGATAGGCGCGGTCTTCAGCGCGGCGCTGAACTGCGCGCCCCGCCCGGCCAGCACGTAACCCAGCACAGCGGCGACCGCCAGCGTCCCGCCGGCGCTGACCCCCACCTTGCGTCGCATCGAGGACTCCCGCGAGCAGGGCTCGGCTGCGTCATCGGCGCCGGGATCCGGCGAGTTCATGGCCTTCAAGGCAGCGAGCTTTCGCGGTAGGGGTCTCACGGGATTGCGCACGCTGGCGCGCAGCATCACGCCGGTGGTCCTGAGATCGGCCATCCGAGCGATCTCTGAAGCCGCGGGCCTTGACGGCTCGCGTGGCTCTCAGCCTAGAGGGGGAGCCGCCGGCCCGCCCGGCGTCACCACGACATCCAGTTGCGCGGCGGCGCTCAGGAGCTGAATCGTCTGACGCTGTGGCCTGGTCTGGTGGATGAAGACGTCGAGCGGATACCAGGCTCCCACCCAGGCCATGACCACGAACAGACCATCTCCGAACAGCGTCCGGATCGCGTGCGGCAGGCCGCTCGCCAGCACGGCGCCCGAGAGCGCCAACCCGACGACGAGCACGATCATGCCGACGACCAATGCCTGGCGCGTGTCCCGGAGCGTCGCCCGCAGCTCGTTCTCGGTCTCCCGAAGCCGCAGCCGGCAGTACCGGCCGACCGCCTCGGTCAGGCGTCGCTCGGCGTCAGGGCCGATCCGGTCGCGCGGAAGCACGATCGCGACGGCGCCCACCGTCTGCGGTCCGGCCCCCGCGAGCTCGTTGAGCAGCTCCTCCATTCCGCAGCGCAGTCGACCGGCGCCGGACAGCAGCTCGGTGGCCGGCGGCGAGCTGAACATCTCCTCCTCGCAACCGAGCTCGATCCGGATCGCATCGCCGCCGGGATCCTCCACAGGTCCGAGCGATCTTGACCGATCCCGCGCACGCCGACAAGCCACCGCGGGGGCGAGACGCGCGTGCACCTCCGGGCGCCCTGGTCGCCACGGCACCCAGGGGCCCTTCATCGCCGAGATCTGGCAGCGTACGTGACGGGTGTCGGGAGAATCGCGTGTGCTGATCCTGCGGCTCGCGCTGCGGGCGATTCGGTGGCGGGCCGCCGCGTCCGCCACCGTGTTCGTGGTCGCGGTGATTGCGGTCCTCGCCGCGACGGTCGGGCCGATCTATCTCCATGCGGTCGATCAGACGGTTCTCGCCAGGCATCTGAAGGAGGCAAGCCTCTCCCAGCGCGACGTCCTCGTCTCGCGTCAGAGCGAGATCGGCTTTTCCGGCGTTGACTGGGACCTGCAGGTGCGGAATCTCGCGGGCCAGTTCGCACGGACTCACCTGTTCGCGAGGCCGTTGTCGGAGCGGGAGATCGGGGTCGACTTCGGCGGCCGGGAAACCTTCAAGAGCGAGCTCGCGTCCGTCGAGGATCTCTGCGCTCACGTGCGCATCATCCGCGGCCGTTGCGTGTCGGGCAACTCCACCGACGAGACCATGATCAGCGCCAACACCGCGGCGGCTGAGCACCTGACGGTCGGACGCACGCTCCTGGCCACGGCGGCCACCGGGACCACGATCCGGCTGCACGTGGCCGGCGTGTACCGCCCGATCGCGCCCAGCGGTTCCTTCTGGGAGCCGTGGGGCCTGTTCCTGTACGGCCAGGTCGGGTCGCCGAACCAGCCGCCGCCCGGCGACGCGTCGTTTGTGACGACTCCCGCGCTCACCTCGCACCTCCGGCGGACGTCGGTGACGTTCTCGGCGAACGTGGCGCTGCTGCCGGGACATGTGCGCTACGACGATGTCGGCGAACTCCGCAGGGCGATCGCGCGCCTGAATGCCACTGTGGCGCACCTCGCGAACCGGGCGTCCACGCTCGGCACGCCCGTCTCCGCCGTGACGACCAGCCTGCCGACGGTCCTTGACCAGACCGCGACCGAGACCTCGCACGCTGGTGACCGTGGCGACGGCCCAGCTTGCGCTGCTCGCCATCTTCCTCCTCTATGCGGTGGTCGCGAACACGACGGCGGCCCACGGGCCTGAGGTGGCGCTCGCGAAGTTGCGCGGGCGTCGTGCCGGCAGCGTCCTGCTGCAGAGCGTCGCGCAGCCGGTCGCGCTGGTGCTGGCGGCGGCGCCGGTGGGAGCGCTGCTCGCCTGGGTCACTGTCGGCTGCTCGCCGCGCGCCTTCTCGGACATCCGGTGGAGGTGGTGTTCCCGCCGGCGGCGTACGGCGTCGCGGCGCTCGGCGTGGCGGGCGGTGTGCTGGCCGCGTTCGTGGCCGCCTACCGGATCGTCGTGACTCCGGTCGGGACGCTGATGCGTCGCGGCGCTGCCACGCCCGGCTCGTCGATCGGGCTGCTGGTCGCCGACACCGCCGCGGTGACGATCGCGGTGGCGGGGCTGATCGAGCTCGAGGCCGGTGGTGTCCTGAATTCTGGCAAGCCGAACCCGCTCTCGGTGCTGGCCCCGACCCTGCTGTCCGTCGCCGCGGCTGTCGTGGCGCTGCGATTGCTGCCGTTCCTCGCCCGCTTGCTGGCGCGCTGGACGCGTGACGTGGCCACTCTGGGAACCTCGAGCCGCGCGGCGTCGCGTCTGGCTCCCAGAGTGGCCTCGACCGGTCGCGGTCACTCTGGGCCCCATGAGTCGGGACCCGCCGGCGCATGAGGACCAATCCTCACGATCCGGCGCCCACGGTCAGGACGGCGGTCCCGCCTCGATCACCGCGCGAGCCCGCTCCAGTGGCCTGAACCAGTTCATCAGGCGCAGCCACCAGGTTGCGCCGACCTGCTCCCACTCCGCCGCGTTGTCGGTGCCGAGCGCTACCAGCTCATAGCCGTCCATCGGCTGAGTGCGATGGCGTGTGATCTCGGCCATGAGCTCGTCACCCTGCGACGGCGCCAGTCCCACCGGAAACACGCCGTCACATGCCGCCGCTCGCCGCACCGGGCGGCCACGGGCGCGCTCGGTGGCCACCCAGACCGGCACGTGTGCCTGTGCCGGGGTGGGCAGGAAGGTCACCCCATCGAGGTGATGGTGGGGACCGGCATGCGTGACCGGTTCCCCGGTCCATGCCGCGCGCACGATCGCCAACCCCTCGTCGAGCAGGTCCCCGCGCACCCGTGGATCAGACTCCTCCCCGAAATCCTGGAACTCCGGCCCCACCGAGATCCCCAGGCCGACGCCGAACACCATCCGCCCGCCGCTGAGGTGGTCAAGGGTCACCACCTCTCGCGCGACGTTCCACGGCCGGCGGCGCGCCAGCGGCGTGACGAGTGCGCCGATCCTCACCGATGAGGTGGCGACTGCGATCGCGGTCAGCATGATCCACGGGTCGGCCATCGGGAGAATGCCCTCAGGCCGGGCGTTGTGATCGCACAGGAAGACGCCGTCCCAGCCGGATCGTTCGGCCAGCGCCGCCAGCTCAGCGGCAGCGGCGACATCCGCGTACGACCCGAAGTTCGGTAGGTACACGCCGTACTTCATGCGAAACCGCCCCTCCCTCCGTCATGCATCGGCCACATCCTCCCAGGTCTTGGCGCCGCGGGTCCGCCCGCCCTGGCCGGCTCGCGGTCAGAGGTGCTTGCGGACCACCAGCATCTCGGCGCCCGCATGCAGGATGCGATCGTTGCTGACCATGACCAGGCCGCCGCATGCGTCGCGGAGTTGCCGATCGAGGCTGAACGGGGTGTCACGTCGATACCCGGCGATTCCACAGATCTCGAGGGCGGCCCGGGCGATGCTCACCGCGCCCTCGGAGCTGCCGACCTTCAGATTGCGCAGTGCGGCGAGCAACTCCGGGTCCTCCATCGTCCCGTCAAGGTCGGCCAGCTCCACTCGCCGGGCGACCGTGCTCAGCAGGCCGCGGATCTGATCCAGGCCCACGCTGAGCTCGGCGAGCCGGAGGGCGGACTTCGGGGTATTGCCAATCGATCGGCGCGCGGCGGCCCGCACGTATGCGTGTGCCTTCGCGGCGGCGGCCTCGGCCAATCCGACCCAGACCGAGCTCAGCAGCACCAGCGTGGTCTGAATCCCTCCGGTGCTGGCGATCTCCGGGAACGCGACGGGGTAGATCCAGTTCGGGTCGATCTCGGCCACGATGCGGAAGCTGCGACTGCACGTTCCTCGCAGACCGATCGCATCCCACTCGGAAAGCGGCTCAAGCTGCGTGCCGCGGCGGAAGATCACCTGCACCTGGTCGGTGCCCTCACTGTCGGGTGAGCGCCGAGCGCAGGCGAAGATGAGGTCGGCGTACTCGCCATAGGAGATCGCGAGAGCCTCCTTGGTGAGGGTGCGGCGTCCGTCAGACGATTCGACCGCACAGAGGCTGCGCCCGACGTCTCCACCGAGGCCGACCTCGCTGTTGGCGTTCGCGCACAGCAACTGCGCCGACGCGATCTCTCGCAACAGATCCCGCAGCGAGTCGCTCGATCCGTGTCGGACCAGATTCGCGACGTCGATGGTGTGCATGGCGAGGACGAGTGCGCTGGCCGAACAGCGAGCGGCAATCGTCCGCACCGCATCCGACATCTCCGCAACCGTGACTCCCATGCCGCCGAGTTCGCGCGGCACGATCGCCGACAACAGCCGCCGCTCCTTGAATGCCTCGGCGGCCTCGTGGGGAAAGCGGCTCTGGCGGTCGACGTCATCGGCGGCAGCCGCCGCAATGTCGGCGGCGTATCGCACCGCAGCGTTGAACGACTGGCTCGGATCCTCGGAGCCGAGCCCGGTCTCATCTGGTCCCATACGCTGGGTCATCGTCCGGGCTTGAGGAGACCTTGAGTGTTGCCCGGTGGTTCACCGGCCCCGCCACCCATACAATCGCGGCCGCACGGCGAGCCAGCCAAAGGAGAGCGAGATGGGCGAGGCGCAGGTCAAGTTCACGCTTGGCGAGCGGGACATCCCGACGCACTGGGTCAACCTGATGGCTGACCTCCCCGGCGACGCCCCACCGCCGCTTCATCCGGGCACCAAGCAACCCGCAGGGCCGGAGGACCTGTCACCCCTCTTCCCGATGGCGCTGATCCTCCAGGAGGTCTCCGCCGAGCCGGAGGTGGAGATCCCCGAGCCGGTGCGTGAGGCCTACAAGCTGTGGCGTCCGACCCCGCTGTTCCGGGCGCACCGGCTGGAGCGCGAGCTCGATACGCCCGCTCACATCTACTACAAGTACGAGGGCGTCTCCCCCGCGGGCTCGCACAAGCCCAACACCGCGGTCGCTCAGGCCTATGAGAACGCGGCGGCCGGGATCAAGAAGCTCACCACGGAGACCGGCGCCGGGCAGTGGGGCTCCTCGCTGGCCTTCGCCTGCCGGCTGTTCGGGCTCGAATGCGAAGTGTGGATGGTGGGCTCGAGCTATGACCAGAAGCCCTATCGGCGATCGATGATGCAGACGTGGGGCGCGACGGTCCACCGCTCGCCCTCGGAGCTCACGCAATCAGGCCGCGCCAACGCGGAGCACCCGACCGGCTCGCTGGGGATCGCCATCTCCGAGGCGGTCGAGGTGGCCGCGCAGCGCCCGGACACCAACTACTCGCTGGGCTCCGTGCTCAACCACGTGCTGCTGCACCAGACGGTGATCGGCCAGGAGGCGCTGGCGCAGATGGAGATGGCCGGGGAGTATCCGGACACCGTGGTCGCGTGCGTCGGCGGTGGCTCGAACTTCGGCGGGCTCACCTTCCCGTTCCTGCGCCGCAACATCCGCGACGGGGCCGGGACGACGTTCATCGCCGCCGAGCCGGCCGCCTGCCCGACGCTCACCCGTGGTGTCTACGCGTATGACTTCGGCGACACCGCGGGGCTGACGCCGCTGATGCCGATGTACACGCTCGGCCACGACTTCGTGCCGCCGCCGGTCCACGCCGGCGGGCTGCGCTACCACGGCGACTCGCCGCTGGTCTGCGCGCTGGTCAAGGCGGGGATGGTCCAGCCGCGCGCCTACCGCCAGAACGAGACCTTCGAGGCCGCCGTGCGCTTCGCCCGCACCGAGGGCATCATCCCCGCGCCGGAGCCCGCGCACGCCATCCGCGCAGTGATCGAGGAGGCCGAGGCGGCCCGCGAGGCCGGCGAGGAGCGAGTGATCCTGTTCGGCCTCTGCGGCCACGGCCACTTCGACCTCAGCGCCTACGACGCCTACCTCGCCGGCGAGCTCGAGGACCCCGAGTTCTCCGAGGCCGATCGTGACACGGCGCTGGCGGCGCTCCCGGAGGCGCCGGCGCTCACGTAGGCCCCGCCGGGCGCGGACAACCCTCCCGCAGGCGTTCGGGTGAGTCCCGGGCCGTCGTCCAGAGAACCGAGAGCGCTCGACCGTATTGCGCGATCGCTGGATCGTGGTCACGGACGCAGCGGTTGAGGTTGTCGAGGATGTCGGCCTGTTTGACCGCGCGAGCCAGATCGCCGGCTGGTCCCGGTGCCGCGGCGATCCGAGCGACGTAGTCGGCGTAGCTGACCTCGGGATCGTCGTGGGTCAAGAGCGTGACCGCCTCAAGCTCGACGTCCGGGAGCCGACCAGCAAGCTCAGCGGCCGTCAGCGCGCTGTCCTCGATGACGTCATGCAGCCAGGCGACACGCTGATGAGCATCGTCGCCTGGTGAACTTTCGGCGACTCGCGCCACGTGCGCGATGTGAAGGCTGCCGTCGCGATCACGCTGATCGCAGTGAGCTTGAACTGCGATCGCCCTCGCCTCTGTCACCCCCATCGGAGGGCTCGCTTCGGTCATCCCGACAGCCTTTCAGAGATCAGCCCGTCGATGAGACGCTCTCGGCGCTGGCTGGGTTCGACGGCCCCCCGCCCTGAGGCCCTTCGCCCTCGAGGCTGCGCATCGCGGGTTCGCCGCGTGTGAGCCGATTCTCATCGCTCATCTGCAGGCCGGTTTATCTCCAGCCCGTATCCATTGGTTGGAGTTCAGTCACGATGCTTCCACACCAAGACAGAGACGGTGCCACAGCGGCACGCCGGCGATCACAGAGATCTCAGCCGCCCGTATCGCCGCTCCTTGACCGTCACGTATTGATCACACGCCGAGCCGCGCAGCGCCGCCGGCTGAGCCGCCGTCGGTGGATCGTTCTTGGGGCCGTGACACCGCTCATGGCGGCGTGTCTCTACTTCGGGGTCTCCTACGCGAATTACATGCTCAAGCCGACGAGCGAGACCTTCATTGAGCGCTCCGCGGAGTGGGTGCGCGACGCAGTGCCGTTTGGCAACTTTCTCATCGACACGGCGGAGCATTACACCGCGAGCGCACCTCGCAAGGGCGGGCCCGGACTGACTCGTCTGCCCAGCGTCGGGATCAGCCCGGCACCGCGTCGGGTCAAGCACATGAAGCACGTCAGCTACACACCGCCACCGATCAAATCAGCCTTCGCGACGCCCCTGCCCGGCGAAGGTATCTGGCACCGTACGGGTCCATCTGCCGACGGCCGGCCGCCGGTGCTCGTGACGACCTTCAGGCCGAGCACGGAATACCCCTCCATCGTCGCCTACGTCCTGTGGATCGACCACACGCGGACCGACCTCGCCTACTACCCCGGTCGCTATGAGCCACCAAGCGCGGTCGACCGCGGGCCGATGATGGTTCCCGTCGATCAGCGCGGGCGACTGCTCGCGACCTTCAACGGCGGCTTCACCCACGTCGACACCAACAACGGCTCGGCGGTCAACGGTCACACCAACGAGCCGCTGATCGATGGCAACGCGACGCTCGTCGGCTACCGCGATGGAACCGTGAACATCGTCAAGTGGTCAGGCGGTCCGGACGCGCCGGCCGATGTCGCCTGGGCACGCCAGAGCCTCACCCCGATCCTTTGGAACGGCAAGCCGAACCCGGAGTTGAACGCCGACCCGAACAGCGTCCAGTGGGGTTACACCCTCGGTGGCGTCACCTTCACTCCGCGCACCGCTGTCGGGGTCGACGCCCACGGCAACGCGATGTTCGTCGTGGCGTCGGAGGCGACGGTGATCTCGCTCGCCCAGATCCTCCAGCACATCGGGGCGGTTCGCGGGATGGAGTTCGACATCAACCCCGAATGGCACACCATGATCACCTACTCGCACAAGAACGGCCTCGGGCCGACGATGGTCGAGCCCCAGGCCCAGCAGTCTCCCGACCGCTATCTCACTCCCGACGACCGTGACTTCATGGCCGTGTTCTCGAAGATCCACGGGCCGGTCACCGTCCCCTTCAAGTAGCGTGCGCCGATCGCCGGTCTACCCTTGGTCTGCCTTCGACGGGTAGATGTAGATGCAGCCGATGACGACATCATCATCGTCGAGGACGGTGTAGGTGAAGCCAACTCGGCGCTCGAAATCGTCCGCGTGCCTTCGCAGATCGCTGAGGTTCTCGTCGAGTGACATTCCCTCGGCGGGGGGCCATTTCCAGGTCGAGAATCCGGGCGTGGCGCGGATGTGCTCGATACTCGACATCCAGGCGCGGCGGTCCTCGTCGTTGTGCTGGGGTCCGAGCGGCTCCAGGCGGAAGCCCGGGCCGGTGAGAGTGAGCGGGACGACGTAGTCATCCGGGACGAACGACTGCGCCACACCGCCAGGCTAACGCGGCTCTGAGGAAACCGTGTTCCCCACAGCGCGGCGGCGATCAGACGCGCCGCTCCCGCTGCAGCACGTGCGAGCTAGTCGTCGACGGTCGCTCGGATGCGCCGGACACCGGCGCTCGAGGATTCCTGCTTGAGGAGTCGGAAGGGGCCGATCTGGCCGGTGCGCTGGACGTGCGGTCCGCCACAGAACTCCTTCGAGATCTCCCCGATCGTGTAGACCGTCACGGTCTCGGGGTAGCGCTGGCCGAACTCGCGCTCGGCGCCGAGCGCCTCCGCCTGGTCTCGTGGGAGCTCGAGACGCGTCACGTCAAGATCGTCGGCGACCGCTTGGTTGACGAGTGTCTCGACGGCAGCGAGCTCCTGGTCCGAGAGCCGGCTGTCGTGGCTGAAGTCGAACCGCAGGCGTTCCTCGGTGATATTTGATCCGCGCTGATGGACGTGAGCGCCGAGCACCTGGCGAAGCGCACTCCCGAGGAGATGCGTGGCAGTGTGCAAGCGCACGGTGCGGTCCGACCTGTCGGCCAGACCGCCGGCGAACCGCTGCTGCGCACCCTTCCGTGAGATCTGCTGATGGGCTTGCTCGGCAGCGCCGAACGCGCGCTGCCAGTCGGCGACATCCACGCCGTGGCGGGAAAGCTCTTCGGCGGACACCTCCGGAGGAAGCCCGTGCGTTTCAAAGAGCCAGAACAACGTCCGGCCGTCAATCCGCGCGTTGCTGTCGACGAGCTTTCGGATCTCTCGCAGCCCACGGGTCAGGGTCGCGGCGAACTTCTGTTCCTCGGAATTCAGAACGTCCTTGATGAGCGTCCGCTGCGTGCCGAGGTAGGGGTACGCGTCTTCGAACCGGTCGATGACGGCATCCGCGACCCTGGCGCCGAGATCATCGCTGGCACCCGCGAGTCGCGCCTGGCGAACGGCGCGTCGGATCAAGCGACGCAACACATAGCCGCGGTCGACGTTCGACGGGGTGACACCTTCACCGATCAGAAACGTCGCGGCGCGCAGGTGGTCGCACACGATCCGACGGGCCCGCTCTTCACCCCCTCCCGTCAGTTCGGATACGAGGGCCATGATCGGCGCGAACAGATCCGTCTCGTACACCGAACGTCTGTCCTGCAATAAGCAGACGATCCGCTCAAAACCCATGCCGACGTCAACGTTGCGCTGAGGCAACGTGTGGTAGGTGCCGTCCGGGGCCAGTTCGTAGGAGATGAAGACGTTGTTCCCCACCTCCAGCCAGCGATCGTCCAGGGCCGGCTCGGAGACTGGGCATTGCTCCCCGGTCCAGTAGAAGATCTCCGAGTCTGGGCCGCATGGGCCGTGCGTACCCACCGGCCCCCACCAGTTGTGCTCGCGGCCGTACCGAAAGATCCGCTCGCGCGGGATTCCCAGCTCTCGCCAGCGGTCATATGCACCCTGATCGAATGGGATCTCGTCATCGCCCTTGAACACCGTGACCGCCAGCCGTGTCTCTTCCAGCCCAAAGGCGCCGGTCAAGAGCTCAAGGGTCCATGACAGTGATTCAGTGGCGAAGTAGTCGCCCAGCGACCAGTTCCCGAGCATCTCAAAGAGCGTGAGGTAAGATTCGTCGCCGACCTCGTCGATGTCGGACGTGCGGACACAGGGCTGCCAGTCGACGAGCCGGCGGCCGCGAGGATGGGGAGCGCCTGAGAAGTACGGGATCAGCGGCTGCATCCCGGCGCTGGTGAACAGCACCGAGGAGTCGTCGGGAATGAGTGAGCTCGGCACGATCTGTGTGTGCCCGCGGCGAGTGAAGAACTCGACGTACGTCCGGCGAATGGCGTGTGAAGAGAGCATGAGGTCACAAGGGAGGTTCGAAGGGCGAGGACGGGTACGAGGATGGAAGCGACAGAGCCCGCCGCCGTACACTCCAACTCATGATGACGGCACGGAGCTTCGATCCCGAGAGCGCGGGCGCTCGACACCTCGCTCGAACCTGGCTCCCGGTGCTCGAGCTCTGGCGAGTGAGAATGCTGCGCGGCCCGATCATCGAGACCGACGGCAGCGTGGTGCACGAAGGCGACGTGATCGAGGTTCTCTCCGATCACGGACGTCGCCTCGTGGAGGATGGCTCTGCGGAGTTCGTCGACCGCCGGGTCGCCTCGGCTCACGAATAGCCCTCACCAACGCCGCCGACTCGTCCTCACACGCGACCCGGCGCCGAAGCTTCCCGGGCGCGAAAGCGCAGGCCCCCTGGATGGATGCGCGCAATTCCACCCGCGCACAGCCCGTTGAGAAGTCTGGGTAGTCCGAGCCTCTGGACGGCCGGGCCTCGCGGCGAGGCGTGTTCGATTGCAAATCGTGCGGTTCGCGCACCATATGGGGTTGAGTGGACTGGGACCCCCGTGAGAGCGCTATGCGATGACCGCAAGCGCGTCGATTTCAACACGTGCGCCGGGCACAACGAGCCCGGCAACCTGGACGAGTGAACTCGCGGGGGGCGGCCCGGGGCCAAGGAACGCGTCTCGTGCACGTCGGATCGCTGCCAGATCGTCGAGATCGATGACGAAGAATCCGAGACGGATGACGTCGGCTGGGGTCGCGCCTGCCGCGTGCAGCGCGTCGCGGAGGTTCGTGAACACCTGCTGGGCCTGGGTGAACGGTTCGGCCGGTCCCACGAGCCGCCCGCTCGCGTCGAGCGGAAGCTGGCCCGAGATGGCGACAATCGTGCCCTCGCCAATCACGGCGTGGCTGTAGCCGCTCGCAGGCGGCAGACCGTCTGGCTGGGTGAGGTGTCGAATCGGCATCGTGCTCGCGTCGGGAGTCGGGAAGTCTGCCACGCTGATCGCGCGGCCGCTCACGGTCTGTGACCGACAGCGAGTGGTCGTTGTGGCGTGTCCATGAATCGAGGCGACGGGTATCCCCGGGCCATGAGCCGATTGGGACGCGTCATCGGTCACAAGCTTCAAGCAAAGGTCGAGCAGGCGATGGCCAATCCGGAGATCCGCGCGCGAGTGCAGGAGCAGCACCGTGCGATGGACCTGACGCGGCCATCGAGCACGTCGCTGCGCTGCGCACCGATTTCCTCACCGACCGCGCATTTCGGCTTCTGAGCGCTGCTCGCGATCAGACCAGCGTGCGGCCTATCGACCCACACGTCCGAGAGCAGTTTGAGGACGAGTGGCTTCTCGGGCAGATGGCGTTGCGGGCGGGCTTTGAGCATCTCGCGACTCTCGAGCCGAGACTGACTGATCTGATCGCCGGCGTCCCAACGCCGGCCGTCGATCAGGAAGGAAGGGCGCGAAACCACAAGGTCGTCCACGATCTCGTTGAGAAGTCAGAGTTGGTCGGGGCCTGGACTGCCGGCCCACATCCGATACTGCGCACCGACCTCGCCAAAAAGGTCGTCCTCGACTACCTCAACGTCCTACACGACCCGGCCAGGCGTGACGACGAGACACCCGTGTTTGATCGCCAGGATGGCGCACGCATCCGCAGTTTCACGCTCTTTGGCCAGGGAGCTCAACGGCCACGGGCCGAGAACCAGGCGTGATCGTTCTCTCCGCGGCGATCCTCGCGGCGCTGCGGCAGAGAGAGCGGTCGCTCAAGCCTGCGCCGGCGACGCCGACGCAACCGGTCCGGTGAGATGGCTTGCGAGTGCGTGAGGGCCGCAGCTCTCGGCCACGCGTCCAGCGCGCTCGGACCGGTCACCCGGCTCGACCGTGAGCGCGGCAAGTGCCGCGGGCAGGTCCTCAGGGCTGCGGGCAATGCCCGCCCCGAGCACCGAGGCGGCAGGCCCGTCGGGATTGGTCGTGAGCAGGGCGGCGCCGGTCGCCGCGGCGACGAGCGCGCGGCGCTCGTAGTGGTCGGAGGGGTCGGCTGCGAGAACGACATCGGCGCTGGCGGCGAGTTCGGCGAAGCGCTGCTCGTCCGAGCAGGGGTCGAGTAGTTCGACGCCGGTCAGACGCTCGGCGATCTCGGTTTCGAGGCCGCGGGTTCGCACCGTCGGCAGCAGCCGCACCGGGGTCGCCCCTGCCGTCGACCGCAGCGCGTCGATCACGGCCTGGGCAGCCCCGGAGTCGTGAGTGGGGAGGATGGCGAGGATGCCGGCCCCGCCCGTTCCATGGGCGGGCAGTCGAATGGTCGGCGCCAGGACGCGGACCCGGGAGGGGTCAAGGCCTGATTGCATCAGGTCACGCGCGACTGCCGGACACGAGGCCCACACCTCCGACGCGTCGGCGACCGGGAGCGCGGTCCGTGCGCTGCCGACCCGGATCAAGGCGGCGCGTCCGATCGGCCAGGCGTCACAAGCACCGGACGGGATGTGGATCGTCCAGCGACAGCTCGCGATCTCGCGCCGTCGCGCCGTCGCCAGCACCGAGGCGAGCGGTTCGGTCAGCCGAGCGCGCACGCGCGTCGGCGGAAGGTCGGCCGCGGCCACACCACAGCCCAGTTCGGACAGGCCGGCCAACAGGCCTCGCGCCTCCGCGGCGGCTGGGCCGATGCCACTGAGCTGACCGATGAGTGCCACGCTGGCTCCGGCCACGGAGCGGCGCGGCGCGCCGCGCTCGAGCTCCGCGTCCCAGATGCGGGCAGCGAACTCGTCGTCCTGCTCGAGCGATCCCGCCCAGCGACCGACCAGGCGCGCGGCGTTCAGCGCCATCGCCGCCTGCCGCTCCGGCGTCGCCCATCGCTCGGCACCCTGACCGCGCGAGCGTCCCTCGTGATGGACCACCACGACGTCGCCGCGGTACACGATGCGGCCGCCGTTCACGCGGATCTTCAGACACAGGTCCACGCCCTCCAGCCCATTGCGAAAGCCGGTGTCGAAACCCCCGACCCCATGGAAGGCGCTGGCCCTGACCGCCATGCAGGCAGCTGACACACAGTCGAGCTCGTAGCTCGCGCGTACCGCGGGCAACTCACCATCCTGGCCGAGGAAGATGTGATGCGGCATCGGGGCGTTGAGCTCGTGATTGTCGAAGAACGCGACCCCGGCGTGTTGGAGGGTGCCGTTGGGGTACAGAAGACGCGCGCCCGCGATGGCGATACCCGGCTCGCATGCTTGCTCGACGAGGGTTTCGAGTGCGCCGGGCGGAACCTCGGTGTCGTTGTTGAGGAAGACGAGCACCTCGCCGCTGGCGGCCTCGGCACCCGCGTTACAGCCCCCGGAGAAGTTCCGATTCTCACCGAGCAGGCGCACGGTCGCCACGTCTGACCATGACTGCAACAGCGCGGGCGTGTCGTCGGGTGAGTCATTGTCGACGAGCACCAACTCCCAGTCGCGACCGAGCCGGTGTCCGAGCGACGCCCTCAGGGACTCCAGGCAACGCTCGGTCACCGCGCGCTGACCGTAGGTGACGATGATGATCGACGCGCGCATCAGCGGAGCGGGTCGCGGCCGCAGCTCGGAATCCCGAGCAGGATCCGGACGAGGGAGGACATCAATCAGATCATCGGCACCGCGGGCGGCGGCTTAAGCGCGGGGACGGATGACTTGGTGGTCAGGGACGACGACCACCGGCAACCGCAAGCCGCCGGTCAAGCTGCGCTCCTTCAGCGGGGCCGTTCAGTCAGGCGGCTCGGCGGTGAAGTTCCATCTGCGCTCGGCGCAGAAGTGCACCGGCAGGATTACCGGCCAGACGGCCAGCACCTATGCAGTGACGGCCGTCAAGCCACAAGCGCAAGTAGCGCCGCCGACCAGCGCCTACGGCGCTTCGGCGTGCTGCGGCGCGTCGTCGCCGATCGTCTCCCAGTCGGCCTTGTAGGCAACTTGGAGGTGGAAGCTGGGCTGGAGGTCAAGCTCACGCATCAGGCCGGCGGCGACGAAGTAGCTCTCGCCGAGGTCGTCGTACAGGCTCGAGCCGCAGTGGCTGCAGAAATTGCGCGGCGCGAACTCGCTCTCGTAGCGGGTGACGAGATCTGCACCCTTGGTGATCTGGAAATTGTTCCGGTTGACCACCACGCCCGTCAGACTCGATCCGGTCCATCGTTGGCACCGCGTGCAGTGGCAGACGCCCATGCCCTCGGGCTCTCGCACCTCGTACTGGACACCTCCACACAGGCAGGCACCGCTCAGGCTCGCGCTCATCTCGTTCCCCTCTCGTTGCTCGGGTCATCCTCCGCGGGCGGCAGATCCGGGACCGCCGAGGCCAACCCTAACCGGTGCGCGCCCATCCGGCCAGCCGCGATCGCAGAGGCAGGCGCGATGCTCGTCGCCCACGCTCAGCTCTTGACCGGGCCGATCTTGAGGACCGACGGGCCATGGCCGCATGCCTCGAAGGGCAGCGGCACCGTCTTGAACGTCGTCTGGTTCGGCGGGGTGATCTTCAACGCGACCGCCGGGACGGTGCTGCAATGCGGCAGGGCGCCGGTGTCGACGATCCCGAGCAGCGCTTTCGCCTGCGGGAAGAAGCCGTTGTGAGCTCCCTTCACCGTGATCGTCGCGAGCTTGGTGCCCATGCTGACGCGAGCCGCGTTGCCCAGGCTGCTTCCGTTGC
>DASXZK010000045.1:0-27702 GCA_036501965.1 Solirubrobacteraceae bacterium | reverse complement strand
ACATCCACCAGTTCGAGGAGCTCCGTCCGGTGCTGCTCGACGTCGTCGAGTACGGGCAGGCGCTCGGTCTCGACATGAGCTACGGCGACCACGAGGACGCGCCGGGGCAGCTCGAGCTCAACTTCCGCTTCGACCGGCCGCTGCGCACCGCTGACAACATCACGACCTACCGCCAGATCTGCGCGGCCGTGGGGCGAAAGCACGACCTGCTTCCGACGTTCATGCCCAAGCCGTTCACGGGCGTATCGGCCAACGGCCATCACCACCATTTCACGCTGATGGACGACCAGGGCAACAACGTCTTCCACGACCCGGATGGCCCGGCCCAGCTCTCCGAGATCGCGCGCTTCTTCCTTGGCGGCATGCTCGAGCACTTCCCGGCGCTGATGTGCGTCGGCAACCCCACGGTCAACTCGTACTGCCGCATGTGGGACACCGGCTTCTGGGCGCCGATCTACAAGAACTGGGGCTGGCAGAACCGCACGACGACGGTGCGCGTCGCCGCCGGAGGCCGGTTCGAGTACCGCGGCGTGGACTCGTCGTGCAACCCGTACCTGTCGGTGGCCACGCTGCTGCGCGCCGGCCTCGACGGCGTGCGGCGCAAGCTCGACCCCGGCCCGCCGCAGCAGGGCAACACCTACGACCTGCTGCGCGAGGGCCAGCAGATCGAGAAGGTGCCGGACAGCCTGGGCGCGGCGCTCGTCGCGCTCGAGGCCGACGAGATCGTGCGCTCGGCACTTCCCGGCCGGCTGTACAAGGTCTTCAACCACTACAAGCGCGACGAGTGGGAGCGCTACCTGGCGGCAGTCACCGACTGGGAGCGCGACGAGTACCTCGAGGTGCTCCCGTGACGTTCCCGCCCACCACCCCCATCAGGAGCCTTTAGAGATGTGCGGAATCGCAGGTGTGATCTACCGGGATGGCGGCGGGAATCGGCTCGGCCGCGACATGACCGCGATGCTGCAGTCGATGCGCCATCGCGGGCCGGACTCCACGGGAGTCGCGCTGTTCCACCCACCGCTGGAGGAGCTCGTGATGCGGGTGAAGCTCGCCGAGGGCCCGCCCGAGAGCGACCTGGAGCTCGAGGAGGCGGTCAACCGTCGCCGCCGTGAGGTGCCCGCCCGCCTGCGCGCCGGTGGCGCCCGGATCTCCGGCACCGACGAGGTCAACGGATACACGATCGCAGTGAGCCTGAGCTACGACGGCGAGCTCAAGCGACTGGTCGACCTGGTCGAGTCGGTGCCGGGCGTCGAGGTGCTGTCGGCCGGTCATGCGCTCGACATCGTCAAGGACCTGGGCGATGCGAACAGCGTGGCCCGTCAGTACGGCCTGAACGACTACAGCGGAAGCCACGGCATCGGCCACGTGCGGATGGCGACCGAGTCCGATGTCGACATCGCCAACGCGCACCCCTACTGGGCGTATCCGTTCTCCGACGTGGCGGTCGTGCACAACGGCCAGATCACCAACTACTTCCAGTGGCGGCGCCGCCTGGAGCACCAGGGCCACCGGTTCGCCTCCGACTGTGACTCGGAGGTCATCGCGGTCTACCTGGCCCAGCGGATGCAGGAGGGCATGGGACTGAAGGAGGCGATGCAGAACAGCATCGAGGACCTCGACGGCGTGTTCACCTACCTGTGCGTCACCCAGGACGAGCTCGGGATGGCCAAGGACGAGCTCGCCGCCAAGCCGATGGTGCTCTACGAAGGCGACGACATGGTCGCGCTCGCCTCCGAGGAGGTCGCCATCCGCGCCGTGATCGACCACGAGATCGACACATACGACCCCTACGAGAGCGAGGTGATGGTGTGGAGCAGGTAGTGGAATCCAATGGCCGGCCGCGGCGCTTCGACCCACGAGGACTGGTCGAGCTCGACGTCACCGTCCCCCAGGTCTCGGAGATCGACGGCACCAAGGCCCGCCTCGACGCGCGCGAGTTGACGATCCGCCAGATCAACCTCGAGCTGCGCTGGCTGCTCTACGAGCAGGGAGTCACCGACGTCACCGTGCTGGACCCGGGCGCGCGCCACTCGCTCGCCGTCGGGATCCTCACCCGCTGCCGGATCACGTTCGAGGGCAGCCTCGGGTACTTCGGCTGCGGCATGATCGACGGCCCGGAGGTCCAGATCAACGGGCGCGTCGGCTGGTCCTCCGCCGAGAACATGATGTCCGGCGTGGTCGTCGTCGAGGGCAACGCGGGCTCGCTCACCGGGGCCGCGCTGCGCGGCGGCGACATCGTCGTCAAGGGCCAGGTCGGCGCCCGCACCGGCATCGACCAGAAGGGCGGGACGATCATCATCGGCGGCGATGCGGGCTCGATGACCGGCTTCATGATGCAGCGCGGTCGCCAGATCATCTGCGGCAACGCAGGGCACGGCCTGGGCGACTCGATGTACGACGGCGAGATCTACGTCGGCGGCAAGGTCGCCTCACTCGGGATCGACTGCGTCGAAGGCGAGTGGACGGATGCCGACACCGAGCTGATCGAGCGCAAGTTCCGGATCCATGGCCTCGGCTCGCCCCCCGCTCTGCAGAAGTTCGTGTGCGGGAAGAAGCTCTACAACTACGACACGCTCGAGCCTTCCGAGCGCAAGCTCGTCCTCTAGGGGGTCGCAATGGCTGACGAAAACGCTCCGCAGCGCCAGAACCGGCTTGGCCGCAGCCCGATCTTCACCCCTGAGGTGATCGACGACATCCACGTCAAGTCCGAGCTCGGGCGCTACCGGATGCGCGGCTTCTCGATGTTCAAGAAGATCCCGCACTGGGACGAGCTGATGTTCATGCCGGGGACGCTGACCCGCTTCGTGATCGAGGGCTATCGGGAGAAGTGCGAGACCAAGACGGTGCTCGGCGCCCGCTTTGCCAAGAACCCGATCGAGCTGGACATCCCGGTCTACATCACGGGCATGAGCTTCGGCGCGCTGTCGCTGGAGGCGAAGATGGCGCTGGCCAAGGGCGCGTCGATGGCCGGCACCGCCACCTGCTCGGGCGAGGGCGGGATGATCCCGCCCGAGCGCGATCTCTCGACCAAGTGGTACTACCAGGTCATCCAGAGCCGCTATGGCTTCAACCCCCACCACCTGATGCTCGCCGACGCCTGCGAGTTCTTCATCGGCCAGGGGTGCAAGGTCGGGCTCGGCGGCCATCTGATGGGCCAGAAGGTGACCGAGCAGGTGGCCGAGATGCGCTCCCTCCCCGTCGGGATCGACCAGCGCTCACCGGCGCGCCATCCGGACTGGCTGGGACCGGACGACCTGTCGCTGAAGATCCAGGAGGTCCGTGAGGCCACCAACTACCAGATCCCGATCCAGCTCAAGCTGGGCGCCGCGCGCGTCTACGACGACGTGCGGATGGCGGCCAAGTGCGGCCCGGACATCATCTACCTCGACGGCGCCGAGGGCGGCACCGGCGCGGGGCCGCACATCGCGGCGGAGGAGACCGGGATTCCACTGATGTCGGCGATTCCCGAGGCGCGACGCGCGCTCGAGGACATCGGCCTGGCCGACGAGGTCGACCTGGTCGTCGCCGGCGGCATCCGCAACGGCGGCGACGTGGCCAAGTGCCTCGCGCTCGGCGCCAAGGCGGTGGCGATCGGCCACTCGTCGCTGATGGCGCTCAACTGCAACAAGGAGATCGAGGGCGTCACCGACTACGAGGGCACCGTCGGCGTCCCGGCGGGGCAGTGCTACCACTGCCACACCGGCCGTTGCCCGGTCGGGGTGGCCACGCAGGATCCGGAGCTCCGCAAGCGGCTCGTCGTCGACGAGGCGGCTCAGCGGGTCTACAACTTCCTGCACACGCTCACCCTCGAGACCCAGATGCTCGCCCGTGCCTGCGGCAAGACAAGCGTCCACAACCTCGAGCCCGAGGATCTGTGCGCGCTGACGATGGAGGCCGCGGCGATGGCGAAGGTGCCGCTGGCCGGCACGCAGTACGTCCCCGGCGTGACCGAGGAGAATGCGCTGCAGGAGATCAAGCGGATGCTGGAGCGCCACATCGAGAACCCGATCGACTTCGCTCCGGAGATGGAGCGAGCCGGAAAGGCCGAATAGATGAGCGATCGCCATAGCCTCCCTGCCGAGCCGCAGAAGATCGTCAGCATCGACGCCGAGTACCTGTCGGGCCGGCGCCTGTCCTATCAGGAGGAGATGTCCGAGGTCGAGGGGATCGACCTCGACGCCTCCACCCCCGGCGGCGACCTCAACTGGCTCGAGGACGTCCACCTCCTGGAGGAGAGCGGGACCCCTGCCGTGTTCGACCGCTATTCGAACTCGTTTGTGAAGATCTACTTCCCGATCCCCGAGGGTCGCGAGGACGAGATCGCGCGCAAGGTGCTGATGAAGCATCTGCAGTCGGGCAACTCCTACGGAATCGCGCTCAAGGAGCGCCACTGCAAGTTCCCTCAGCCCGAGCTGGGTCCCTGGGTCTCGGGCTCGGCGACGGTCGGCACCGACTATCACCCGTCGGTGCTCGAGGGCTGGGAGCCGCCGGCGCACTAGAGGCGCCGGCGCGGTGGCGACGATGACTGAACAGCCTCCGAGAGCGGTACGCCGGGGGCCGAAGATCACGGTGTCGTGCCCGTGCGGCGAGCGTCGGTACCTCGCCTACGGCGAGCGGTGGGCGTGTGAGAAATGCGGGCGCCGCTGGGACACCAACCAGATCCCGGTCGAGCAGTACGCGGCGCTGCGCGCCACCCAGCTGCGCTACCGGCGTGTGCCAATGCTGATCAGCGCGGTGGCGCTCGCGTGCATCGTCGCGGGCGTCGTCGTCGGCAAGGCGCTCGGAGGTGTGATCATCGTCGCGATCGCCGCGACCACCTGGTCGATGTTCTTCCGGCCGATCCATCGCCGCAAGTACCGCAGCGCGATGGCGGACCTGCCGACCTGGTCGCTGAAGCCCGACCGGGAGTGACGCGGAGCGATCGGGCCGCCGGCCGCCCGGGTCGTTCACCGGGTGGGAACGGTGCGGCGGTGCGGCGGTGCGCGGTGCGCGGTGCGCGGTGGGGACGTTGTCCCCACGCGCCGCTCTGCTGCGCCGCGGGTGGGCGATGGGGGCGCGCCGGCGGTCACGACCTCCCACGCGCGTCCGGCGGTCGGCGCGAGTAGGTGATCGTCTGCGACCCGCGGTCGCGATTCCGCACACGCGCTTGATGGTGGGCGCGGGTGGGTGATCGTCTGCGACCCGCGGTCCGGATTACCCACACGCGCTTGATGGTGGTCACGCGTGGGAGATCCGGACCGCTGCGGGCCAGACGAACACGCCCGAGACGGCGAAACCGCGTCCCGGGCGTCCTGTCTGCCGGCGCGCGGACCTGGGCCGCACGCCGGCGATTGCTCACGTCGTGACCGGCTGCCGATCCGCGACGGTGGCGGCGGGAGTGCCCATCAGCTCGGCCATCTCGGCCTCGTCCGGAACCTGGGGCACGATCTCGCGCAGGTGCACGCCCTCGCCGTCCTCGACGACGCGGCGGTAGATGAACAGCAGCAGCGAGGCGAACAGGATCCCGATGCCGATCCCGAAGTCGGTCCAGCTCCCGTAGCCGTTGAGCTTGGGAGAGAGCGCGCCCACGACCAGGAACAGGGCGTTCAGCGCGACCAGGAACAAGGCAACGGGCAGCCACGCCGAGCCGATCTTGATCGGTCTCGGCCAGTTGGGCCGGTCGCGGCGCAATAGCAGGAAGCCCGACAGCGCGAACACGTGGGCGAGCACGTAACCGATGTTGCTCATGTACAGGATCGCCAGGTTGGACTTGATGAACAGCACCAGCGCGATGTTGACGACCAGGTCCATGGTCATGGCGCGGGCGGGAACGTGGAACCGGCTGAGCACGCCGAACGCCTTGATGGTCATCCCCGCTCGGGAGATCCCGTACAGCGCGCGGCCGGCGTCCGCGGTCGAGGAGGTCATCGACAGCAGCAGCGAGGCGATGATGCAGATCGTGAAGAACGAGGCTGCGCCATGGCCGACGAGCGTGGACATCGCGGTTGTGTAGAACTGACCCTCAGCGCCGGTCGTGACCGCCTTGGAGACGCCCTGGACGCCGCCCAGGCCGAGCGGCACCAGCAGGCAGATGAGCAGCATGAACATCGCCGAGCTGCGCAGCGCCCGATGCGTGTCCTGGATCGACCGGTACTCGGGCGCGAACGTCGCGCAGGCTTCGGTGCCGTACGCCGACCAGGCGAGGATGAACATGTAGACGATCGCGAGCTTGACGCCTCCCCACGGACCGGGGAACACGGTGTGGATGTTCCCTGCATGCCACTTCCCGGTGAAGTACGGGACGATCACGAACAGCGCGATCGGCACCATCAACAGCGCGGCACACGCGTAGGTGAACCACACCGCCGCCTTCATGCCCAGGATGTTGAAGGCCCAGACGAAGATGATGCAGCCGATCGCGATGAACGACGACAGCGTCAGCGTGTTGCCGGCGAACGCAATCGACAGGCCCGAGTTCGGCCACCACTGCGAGGTCGCCAGGTCGCCGATGATCTTGCCGAAGATCGAGAGGACGACCGACCAGCCGATCCAGTAGCCGAACGCGGACAGCGGCCCGACCAGCGTCGTGTACTTGCGCCAGCCCTCGTGCGCGTACAGGGCGATGCCGCCGGAGCGGTGCCCGAACATCGTGGCGGGCTCGGAATAGATCCACGCCTGCAACATCCCGATCGCTGCGGAGGCGCCCCACAGGATCATCGACCCTCCGACGCCGAACAGCCCGAGCGTGTACCCGAGGCTGCCGAGCAGGAAGCCCGGGTTGCAAAGAGCAATGATGAAACCGTCCCACCATCGCAGCGTCTTGAGGAGCTGAACCTCCTCGACGGTGGCAGTCGCGACCTGCTCCACGCTCTTCCCTCCTCCTCGGATTGACGCGGAACGTCGCGAGCTCTGGCCCCGAGCTCGGGACACCACGCCGGGTGAGAAACTTATACCAGTTGGTCCATTTCTGGTCAATGTGACGTCTGTAACTTCCGCCGCCCGGGGCGCCCGATCTCGCGGTTGCCGGTCGCCGGCCGAAGTGCCGCGATGCGCCCGCCCGTCACGTGATTTGATGCGCGCAGAGGCGATCGGCCATACCCGCCGTCCACAACCCCACACAGTCCCCACCCACCCCCGGCGCCGACGCGCACTCCGCCCGGCCCGTGATGCTCGCGACCCTGTCCGCGCGGGTCGATCCAGCGGCCGAGCGGGTGGCGATCGACGCGGCGCTGGAGACCCGCGCGAAGCTGCTGGTGGTCAACCTGATGTGGCTGCCGCCGCACCCGACAACCCTCACTCTGGCCCGTGAGTACGCCACGCTCCCTCACGAAGAGGACCTCGATGCCGTCCGGCAGACTGCTCAGAATGCGGCCAGCCAGGGCGTCTCGACCGAGCTGTTGCGGGTCTCCAGCCGGCGGCCGCTGCAGGCGCTGCTGGAGCTCGTGCACGAGCGCGACGCCGGTCTGCTCGTGCTGGGGCCCGACCCGCGGCGGACGCCGCGATGGTGGAGAGCGGTGGCCGCACGCCGGATTCGCAGGCGGGCAGAATGCCTGGTCTGGATCGCCCCCGATGGATGAGGTTGACTGGGAGCGTAGGGTGCGGTGGACTTCAAGAGCAGCAGCCTGTAGAACACAATCTGACGGACCAATTTGTCCGATCAAAGGGACTACGGAGGAGAGAAAATCGTGGCGCGCGATCCCAAGTACGACATCCTGTTCGAGCCGATCCAGCTTGGGCCGAAGACCCTGAAGAACCGCTTCTACCAGGTACCTCACTGCATCGGCGCCGGTTCTGAGAAGCCGGGATTCCAGGCCTACCACCGCGGCATGAAGGCCGAGGGCGGCTGGGGAGCGTGCTGCACCGAGTACTGCTCGATCCACCCCGAGTCAGACGACACCTCGCGGGTATCGGCCCGGATCTGGGATGAGGGCGACGTGCGCAACCTCGCCGCGATGTGCGACAAGTTGCACGAGCACGGCGCGCTGGCCGGCATCGAGCTCTGGTACGGCGGACCACACGCCCCGTGCATGGAGTCCCGCGCGACGCCGCGGGGGCCGTCGCAGATCGCGTCGGACTTCGAGCTGAACATCTTCCCGCGCTACATGGACCAGGACGACATCGACACCGTCCAGCAGATGTACGTCGACGCGGCGATCCGCGCCCGCGACGCCGGCTTCGACATCGTCTACGTCTACGGCGCGCACGCGTACCTGCCGTTCCAGTTCCTCTCGCCGTTCTACAACCGGCGCACCGACAAGTACGGCGGCTCCTTCGAGAACCGGGCCCGGTTCTGGCGCGAGTCGCTGATCAAGGTCAAGGAGGCCGTCGGCGACGATTGCGCGATCGCCTCGCGCTTCGCCGTGGACCATCTGCTCGGCCCGACCTCGATCGAGGTGGGCGAGGACGGCATCCGCTTCGTCGAGTACTGCGATGACGTGGTCGACCTCTGGGACTTCACGGTCGGCGACATCGCCGAGTGGGGCCAGAACGCCGGACCGTCGCGGTTCTTCGAGGAGAACCATGAGGCGCCCTACACCGGCCAGATCAAGGCCGGCGACCACACCAACAAGCCGGTGGTCGGGGTCGGGCGGATCACCAACCCCGACACGATGGTCGCGATCATCAAGTCGGGTCAGTTCGACATCATCGGCGCCGCGCGGCCGTCGATCTCGGACCCGTTCCTGCCCAACAAGATCGACGAGGGCAGGCTCGACGACATCCGCGAGTGCATCGGCTGCAACCAGTGCATCTCCCGCTGGGAGATCGGCGGACCGCCGATGGTCTGCACCCAGAACGCGACCGCCGGTGATGAGTACCGCCGCGGCTGGCATCCCGAGAGGTTCCACAGGGCCGACAACGCCGACAAGGGCGTGCTGATCGTCGGCGCCGGTCCGGCCGGCATGGAGTGCGCGATGGTGCTTGGCAAGCGGCAGATGTCGGCCGTGCACCTCGTCGAGGCCGAGAAGGAGATCGGCGGCAGCGTCAACTGGATCTCGCAGCTCGGGCACTCCGACGGCAAGGAGAACCTCGCTCGCGGGACGGCCCGCGGCCTGGGCGAGTGGAAGCGGATCGTCAACTACCGCCAGATCCAGCTCGACAAGCTGCGCAACGTCGAGGTCCACACGAACTCGCGGCTGACCGCGCAGGACGTGCTCGAGTACGGCGCCGAGATCGTCGTCATCGCCACCGGCTGTCACTTCGCCACCGACGGCATGAACGCCGCCACGCATGAGCCGATTCCGGGCGCCGACACCTCTCTGGACTGGCAGCTGACGCCCGATCAGGTGGTCGCCGGTGCAAAGCCGATCGGCAAGCGCGTGCTGGTGCTGGAGAACGAGGCGTACTACATGGGTGCCTCAGTCGCCCAGAAGCTGGCCGGCGAGGGTCACGAGGTCTACCTGCTCACGCAGGCGGGCGACATCGCCAACTACATGGAGTACACGCTCGAGGCGCCGATGCTGCACCGCGATCTGCACCGGCTCGGCGTCCACATCCACCCGTACACGATGGTCGAGCGCCTGGAGCCGGGTGTCGTCCACGCGTACAACGTCTGGAACCCCGCGCACAAGGATCAGTTCGAGGTCGACTCGGTCGTCCTCTGCACCGCGCGGATCTCCAACGACGAGCTGTACCGCGAGCTCAAGTCCGACAAGGCCCGCCTGGAGCAGGAGGGGATCGAGGCGGTATACGTGATCGGCGGGGCTGCGGCGCCGCGGATGATCGTCGACTCGATCTTCGACGGCCACCGGCTGGCGCGTGAGATCGACTCGCCGCATCCGGAGATGCCGCTGCCGTTCATTCGCGAGCGGCGGCTGTGGGGCGAGACCTCCAACGACGACTATCTGCAGCAATTGCAGGGCGCCTCGGACGTGGCGTCCCCGGCCTGAGCCGTGAAGATCGTCGTTTGCGTCAAGCAGGTGGCAGCGCTCGATGATGAGTTCGAGCTGCGTGAGGACGGCCTCGGCGTCGATCCCGACTCCCTGGAGCGGGATCTGAACGAGTGGGACTCGTTCTCACTGGAGGCTGCGCTGCAGTTGCGTGAGCAGGTCGGGGGTGACGGCCACGAAGTTGTGGCCGTCACCGTCGGAGACGATGAGGCCGAGGACGCGCTGCTCGGCTGCCTGGCGCGCGGTGCCGATCGTGCGGTCAGGGTGTGGGACGAGGACGTGCTGGCGCGAGGCGATGTGCTCGTCACGGCACGCGTGCTGGCCGCAGCGGTGTCACGTGAGCAGCCGGACCTCGTCCTGTGCGGGGTCCAGTCCTCGGACGCGGTCAACGGCGCAACCGGAACCGCGCTGGCGGGGCTGCTCGGGTTGCCGCGGGTCGCGGTCGTCAAGCAGCTGGAGTTCGATTCGGCGGCCGGCACGGTGACGGTCGCCCGCGAGCTCGAGGGTGGGTTGGTGGAGCGCCTGCGGATCGCGTTGCCGGCGCTGCTCACGATCCAGACCGGGATCAACGAGCCGGGGTACGCGACGCTGCGCGCGATCAAGCAGGCGCGCGAGAAGCCGATGGAGGCGCTCGAGCCCAGCGATCTCGGCCTGGAGTCAAGTGAGCTGGAGAACATCGCCGGAGCGCGTCTGGAGGCGATGGCGCCGCCGGAGCGCGGCGCCGGCGCGGAGATGCTTGAGGGCTCATCCGCCGAACAGGCGAATCGGATCCTGGAGCTGGTCAGAGAGCGGGTGACGTCATGAGCGCAGGTGTGCTGGTGGTGGCCGAGAGCCGCCAGGGCGAGCTGCGTGAGGTCTCGCGCGAGCTGCTCTCGCTCGGCGCAGAGCTGGCGAGCGCGGCCGGCGCCGGGCTGTCGGTGGCCGTGATCGGTCCGGACGGCGAGCGCTTCGCGCCGCAGCTGCAAGCGCCGGGGCTGACCGAGGTGCTCACCGTGTCGACCCCGACCGAGCACTTTGAGGCCCATGTGTGGGAGCGCGCGGTCGAAGGGCTGATCGAGTCCGAGGACCCGGCGGTGATCCTGTGCGGTCACACGATCGACTCACTCGGGTTCGCACCCGCGCTGGCCGCGCGCCTGGCACTCGGCTTCGCCACCGACGTCACCTCGGCGTCGTGGAGTGACGGCGAGGCGGGCGGGGTTCGAGTTCATCGCGGCGCCTATGGCGACAAGCTGAGCGCCGAGCTCTCGTTCGTGGGCAAGCAGCACACGCTGCTGACCGTGCGGCCGGGGATCTTCCCGCCCGCGGAGCCCAGCGACGCCGGCGCGCCGGTCCGGGCGGTGGAGGTCGACCTGTCCGGGGCGGCCCGCACCGAGCACCTCGGCTTCGTCGAGGCCGCCGCGTCCGGTGTGGACATCACGAAGGCGGAGTTCCTGCTCTCGATCGGCCGCGGAATCGAGGACAAGGACAACATCCCGCGCTTCCAGGAGCTGGCGGATCGCCTCGGCGCCACGCTGTCGAGCAGTCGCCCGCTGGTCGACGCCGGCTGGATGGACTCCTCGCGCCAGGTCGGGCAGTCGGGCAAGACCGTCAAACCGCGCCTGTACCTCGCGATGGGGATCTCCGGCGCAGTGCAGCACCTCGCGGGGATGCGAGGCGCAGACACGATCATCGCGGTCAACTCCGATCCGGAGGCACCGATCTTCGGGATCGCGCACTACGGAGCCGTCGCCGACATGTTCGAGGTCGCCGATGAGCTCGAGGACGCGCTCGAGTAACCCGACCTGGTGAACGCGGCGATCAGCACGCTGCTGGTCGCGTCTGTGAAGACGCGACCGGTGTTCTGGGGGGTCACGGGGGCGCTGAAGGTGCTCTGGTACGTGCTCGCGGTCCTGTCCGTGTTCGTGTTCCTGTACGGGGTGATCCGCCCGTTCGCCAAGTACCGCCACGGCCACGGCGGCGGCTGGCCGTCGCGGGGCGAGCTCGTCCGCGGGTTGGGCAGCGCCACCCGGATGATGCTCACCCACGTGACGCTCCGTCGCCGCGATGCGCTGGCGGGCGTCGCGCACATGGGCATCTTCTATGGCTGGCTCACCCTGTTCGCCGGCACGGTGATCCTCGGGTTCGACACCGACTTCCTGCATCCGATATTCGGGATCAACTACTTCCACGGCGACTTCTACCTCGCCTACAAGGAGGTGCTGAACCTGCTCGGGACGGCCCTCGTCCTGGGGTTGCTGGTGATGATGATCCGCCGCGCCGTGATCCGGCCGCCCAAGCTCAACTACGCGCGGCCGGACCGCGCACCCGGCGAACCGGGAGCGGACCGCCGGCGCTACATGGCCGGGGACTGGGTGTTCGTGGGGACGCTGCTCGTGATCGCGCTCACCGGCTTCCTGCTGGAGGGCATCCGGATCGCGATGAGCCACCCCGGCTACAGCGGGACCCAGTTCGGTGGATGGGTGGTCGCACAGGCGCTGACCGGCGTCTCGCATGGAACGCTCGCCGACACGCGCCACGCGATCTGGTGGTTCCACGGGCTGCTGGCGATCACGTTCGTGGCGAGCATCCCGTACACGAAGGCGACGCACATGCTGCAGAGCTTCCTGTCGCTGGCGCTGCGCGACGAGCACGCGGGACAGCGCCTGGAGCCGATCCCGGCCGACCGCGCGGAGCTGCCCGCGGGCTACGGCGTGCTGGCGGACTTCAGCCCGCGGCACTTGCTGCAGCTCGACGCGTGCACGAAGTGCGGACGCTGCCACGAGGCCTGCCCGGCCAATGCGACCGGGCGCCCGCTGTCCCCGCGCGACGTGATCCTCGAACTGCGCGAGCAGCAGAACCATGCCCTGCACTCCGAGAGCGTCGGCGGGATCCTGGGCTCGCTGCTCGATCGCTCGCCGTCGAGGAACGGGGACGACGACGGCAGCGGCTTCTCCGCGCCGGTGATCGGCCATGACGGGGTACGCATCGAGACCGTGTGGTCCTGTATGCAGTGCAACGCGTGCGTCGCCGCCTGTCCGGTGGGGATCGAGCAGGCGCCGATCATCAACCAGCTGCGCCGCCGCGCCGTCGAGGACGGCGAGCTTGACTCCAACCTGCAGTCGGTACTGACCGTCATCCACCGCTCGGGCAACTCGTTCGGCGAGAACAAGCGCCGGCGCGGGCGCTGGACGCGTGAGCTCGACTTCGAGGTCAAGGACGCGCGCAAGGAGGCCGTCGACGTGCTGTGGTTCGTCGGCGACTACGCCTCGTTCGACCCTCGCTCCCAGAAGGTCACCCAGGCGCTCGCACGGCTGCTGCATCGCGCCGAGGTCGACTTCGGGATCCTCTACGACGGAGAGCGCAACGCCGGCAACGACGTGCGGCGCGTCGGCGAGGAGGGGCTGTTCGAGTCGCTGGCCGAGGAGAACATCGAGACGCTGAAGGAGTGCGACTTCCAGCGGATCATCACCACCGATCCCCATTCGCTGAACACGCTGCGCAACGAGTACCCGCGGCTCGGTGCCGAGGGCTGGACCGTGAGCCACCACACCGCCCTGCTGGTCGAGCTGATCACCTCCGGGCGGCTGGAGGTGGCCGAGCGCCTGTCGTATCGCGTCACCTACCACGACCCCTGCCACCTCGGGCGACTCAACGGCGAGTACGACAACCCGCGACGGATCCTCGAGCTGCTGGGCTGCACACTGATCGAGATGGGCCGCAACCGCGAGCAGAGCTTCTGCTGCGGCGCGGGCGGTGGACGGATCTGGATCCCCGACACGCCGGGGTGCGAACGCCCGTCGGAGAACCGCATCGCCGAGGCGGTGTCGCTCGGCGAGCTGGACTACTTCGTCGTCGCCTGCCCCAAGGACGTGACGATGTACGAGGATGCGATCAAGACCTCGGGCAACGCGGAGCGGATCGCGCTGCGCGAGCTCACGGAGCTCGTCGAGCAGGCCGTGGTCGGCGCCGATGAACTGGTGGCCGGTTGATGAGCGCCCCGCTGATCGGCGTCTCGCAGAGCTTTTCAGGAGGAGTGGCGGATCGACCCCGCGCTTCTTGGCCGTGTTCGAATGGTTCGTCGACGCCGCACGGGAGCGGCGCAGCGTGACCCGAAAGGAGACAAGCAGTGTCGACTGATGAACTGAAGCGCAGTGCCTTCTATGACGCCCAGATCGAGGCGGGCGCCACCGACGCCGATTGGGAGGGCTGGTGGTGGGCCGGCGACTTCGGCGACGCGGCCGCCGAGCACATCGCCACCCGCACCGCGTGCAACATGTGGGACGAATCGCCACTGCGCAAGTGGGATATGCGCGGTCCGGATGTGCTGGCGCTCGCCGACGCGGCGTTCACCAACGACATGTCCGCGCTTGAGGTCGGCCAGGTCCGCTACGGAGCGCTCTGCGACGACGAGGGCCAGATGGTGATGGACGGCACCGTGTTCAACCTCGGCGACGACCACTGCCTGTCGATCACCAGCTACGACTCCGACCTCGAGTGGCTGCGGAAGGTCGCTTCCGATCGCGGCCTCGACGTCGAGATCACCGACCGGACCGCCGAGATGCCCCACCTGCAGGTGCAGGGGCCGCTGGCGCGCGAGGTGCTGGGACCGATCACCGAGGGCGCCGACATCGGATCGCTGCGCTACTTCCGCTTCCTCCACGAGGGCGTGCGCGTCGGTGGCGTCCCGGTGTGGCTGTCACGGACCGGCTACTCCGGCGAGCTCGGCTTCGAGCTGTACTGCACGCCCGAGGACGCCAGTCGTCTGTGGAACACGGTGCTCGAGGCCGGTCGCCCGCACGGCCTGCGCCCGATCGGCCTGTCGGCGATCGAGACGCTGCGCATCGAGTCCGGGCTGCTGTTCCCCGACATCGATTACTTCCCGCACAAGACCGACCCGTTCGAGGTCAGGCTCGACAACGTGATCAAGCTCGACAAGGCGGGCGACTTCTCCGGTCGCGAGGCGCTGCGCACGATCGCCGAGCAGGGGACGCCGCGGCTCCTGACGACGCTGCGCATCGAAGGCGACCAGGTGCCCGAGTACGGTGCCGCCGTCACCCGTGATGGCAACGACGTCGGGATCGTTCGCAGTCCCTGCCAGAGCCCGACGTTCGACATGGAGGTGATCGCCACGGCCTCGATCGACCGCGCTCTGGTGAGCGACGGCGAGCGCGTCGATGTCGCGCTGGGCGAGGGCACTGTGAGTGCCACGGTCGCGGGGATCCCGCTCTACGACACCGAGAAGCGGCGCCCCCGAAGCTAACGCTGGTCCGCCCCGGTGACCCATCCCGCGATCAGATCGCTGATCGCGGGATGCGCGAGCAGGTCGAAGTGGTGGGCGCCCGCGAGATGGCGGTAGTGCGACGGACCGAAGGGCGAGCCGCTCTCGGCCCTCTGTGGTCGCTAGGCGGGGGTCGCGGCGCCGATCTCGGAGTAGGCCGCAGCAAGTCGCCGCACACCCTCCTCGATCTGCTCGGGAGTGACCCCCGAGTAGGCCAGGCGCAGTGAGGACTCAGAGCCCTCCAGCACGAAGTCCGAGCCCTTCACGAACTGCACTCCGCGCGCGGCGGCGGCATCGAACAGCGCGTTCACGTCGGTGCCCTGGGGCAGATCGACCCACAGGAAGTAGCCACCCTCGGGGGCGACGAAGCGGGCGTCCGGGATGTGCTCGGCGAGGGCGCTGCACAGCGTCTGCGCGCGCTCGCGCAGCGCGTCTCGGACGGTGGCGATCGAGGCGTCGATCCGCCCCGAGCGGCAGAACTGGTTGACGATCCCCCCGGCGACCATGTTCGGCGAGATGTAGGTCGACGTGGCGACCTTGGCGATCGTGGCGATCAGGTCGGTCGGCCCGACGAGGTAACCGGTGCGGATGCCGGGACACACGGTCTTTGAGAACGAGGAGGCGTAGACGGTCACCTCGGGCGCCAGCGAGAGCATCGTCGGCAGCGGCTCACCGGTGAACCGCAGCGTGACGTAGGGGTCGTCCTCGAAGATCATGAACCCGGACGTCCGCGCGAGCTCGACCAGCGCCTCGCGCTTGGCCAGCGACAAGGTGTAGCCGGCCGGGTTCTGGAAGTTCGGGATGATGTGAATGAGCTTTGGGCGGGGTGGGTGGGACATGGATTTCAGCACGCGCTCGAGCGCGGCGACGTCGATGCCGTCGGGCTCGAGCTCGACCATCCGCACATCCGCCTGGCGTCCGCGCAGCACGAGCAGCGTGCGGTCGTAGGTCGGCAGCTCGGTGACGACGGTGTCGCCTTCCTTGACGAGCGTGTCGAACAGGAACGCGTCGGCCTGCATCGACCCGTTGGTGACGAGCACCTGCTCGGGGGCGACGCCGTGATACTCCGCGATCCACTCGCGCAGCGGGAGGTAGCCGACCGAGGTTCCGTAGGCAGTCATGCGGGCGGCGTCGGCGTCGAATGCCTCGACGGCGCAGGCCTTCAGCCCCTCGACATCGATGATGTCGAGAGACGGCGCGCCGCGGGCGAAGGAGATCGTGTCGGGCATCGCCTCAAAGACTACGGAATCCGCGACCCGGGCGCGATCAGCGGGCCGTCAGCGGGCCGACCGTCCGGACCGCGTCAGCCGGCGAGCCGGACGTCGACCTGCACGCGGTCGTCGCCCAGGTACTCACGCACGGTCACGGCGCTCACGCCCGGCAGCGACGCGAGGGCTCGCTCGAACTCCCGCACCGTTCCGGCGGTCGTGAACGGGCCGGCGGTCACTGCCACCGTCGCGCTCTCGTCGGCGCGCCGCTCGAGCACCTCGGCGTACTGGGAGAGCAGCTCGCGATGGAGCTCGAGCAGCCGCTCGTGCGCCTCCAGGAGCTCGGCGAGTTGCGCGGCGCGCCCGGAATCCGCCGGCTCGGCGGGCTCGACGAGCCGCAGCGGCTCGGGATCCCGCTCGGCCACGGGCTCGTCGACGACCGGCTCCTCGGTGGACTCGGCGTCCGGGACCGGCGCCAGGTCAGACTGGATCGTGCGCAATCGCCGGTCGATCTCGGCCAGGCGCGCATCGAGGATCGACGGCTCGGGCATCAGTGGCGAGCCTACCGCCGCAGGCGGCGGCGGCGCCACAGAAAGCCGCTCGTAGCGGAGAAACCGGCGGCTCAGCCGCGGAGCAGAGCGACGGCGGCCTCGGCGACCTGGGTCGGGGTGCGCCCGACCCTCACGCCCTTGGCCTCGAGCGCACCGGCCTTGGCCGCGGCGGTCCCGTGCGAACCCGACACGATCGCGCCCGCGTGACCCATCGTCTTGCCCGGAGGCGCGGTGAAACCGGCGATGTAGCCGATCACCGGCTTGGTGACTTGCTCGGCGATGAACTCGGCGGCGCGCTCCTCGGCGTCGCCACCGATCTCGCCGCACATCACGATCAGCTCGGTCTCGTCGTCGTCCTGGAACCTGCCGAGGACGTCGATGAAGTCAGTGCCGGGGACCGGGTCGCCGCCGATGCCGACAATGCTCGAGTTGCCGAACCCCTCCTGGGCCAGCACGTTGCCGATCTGGTAGGTCAGCGTTCCGGACCGGGAGACGACGCCGACGTTGCCCCGCTTGAAGAACGAGGCGGGGATGATCCCGACGCTCGCCTTGCCCGGCGACAGGATGCCCGGGCAGTTGGGGCCGACCAGCCGCGAGCGGCCGTTCTTCTTCAGCGTGTTGAAGACGCGCAGCTCGTCGTGGGCGGGGATGCCCTCGGTGATGCAGATGATCAGCTCGATGCCCGCATCCTCAGCCTCGAGGATCGAGTCGGCGGCGAACCGCGGCGGCACGAAGATCATCGCCGTGTTGGCGCCCTCGGCCTCGACGGCGGCGTGGAAGGTGTTGAAGACGGGGATCCCCTCGACGTCCTGGCCGCCCTTGCCCGGCGTGACGCCGGCCACGACCTGGGTGCCGTACTCGCGGTTGCGCAGCGAGTGGAACGTGCCCTCGCGGCCGGTGATGCCGCTCGTGCACAGGCGTGTGTTCTCGTCGACGAGGATGCTCATGGCTCTCTAGGCCGCCTTCGCGAGTTCGACGACCTTGGCGGCGGCGCCGTCCATCGTCGCCTCGGAGTGGACGCCCGGCAGCTGCGCCTGCTCGAGCAGCGCGCGCCCTTCCTCGCCGTTGGTGCCATCGAGACGGACGACGAAGGGCACGGTCGGCCCGATCTGCTTGAACGCCTCGATCAGCCCCTTGGCGACCTCGTCGCAGCGGGTGATTCCGCCGAAGATGTTGAACAGGACGGCCTTGACCTTGGGGTCGGAGAGGATCACCTCGACCGCGGCGGTGATGGCGTCCGCGCGGGAGCCGCCGCCGGCGTCGAGGAAGTTGGCGGGGGTGCCGCCGGCCTCGGCGACCACGTCGAGCGTCGACATCGACAGACCGGCGCCGTTGGCGAGGATCCCGATGTCGCCGTCGAGCTTGACGTAGGTGAGGCCGCGCTCCTTGGCCATCACCTCCTGAGGATCCTCGGCGGAGAGGTCGCGCAGCTCGGCGTTGTCGCCGTGGCGGTAGAGCGCGTTGCCGTCGAGCGTCACCTTCGCGTCGAGCGCCTTGACGTCACGCTCGGGGGTGATGATCAGCGGGTTGACCTCGACCAGCGTCGCCTCCTCGCTGGTGAACACCTCGTAGAGCTTGGCGAGCATCGCTCCGATCGGGCGCACGACGTCGCCGTCGACGCCGGCCTCGAACGCGAGGCGGCGGCCGTGGAAGTCCTGGAAGCCCAGCAGCGGGTCGACGTGCAGCGTGGCGATCGCGTCCGGGTCCTCGTCGGCGACGGCCTCGATGTCCATGCCGCCCTTGGTGGAGAGCATCACGAGTGGGGCCTTGGCGGACCGATCGAACACGACCGAGGCGTAGTACTCGGAGGCGATCTGCGAGGCGCCCTCGATCCACAGCTCATGGACGGTGAGCCCGCGGATGTCCATGCCGAGGATCGCGCGGGACTGCTCCTCGGCCTCGCGGCGGTCGCTCGCGATCTTGATGCCGCCGAGCTTGCCGCGGCCGCCGATCTGGACCTGGGCCTTGATCGCGCACGGGTACCCGATCTCGTCGGCGGCGGCGACCGCATCCTCGACCGTGCGCGCCGGCTTGCCCGCCGGCACCGGAACGCCGTGGCGGGCAAAGAGCTGCTTGCCCTGGTACTCCAGGAGGTCCATGCGGATCGTGACCCTAGCGTGGTTGCTGCCAGGACGCGGATTCCGCGAACGAAATGGCATCATCAGGGACAACATGGCGATACCGAAAACAGTCAGTTTTGTGACCTTCGACGTCTACGGGACCCTGATCGACTGGGACACCGGGGCGTTCGAGGCGTTCAGCAAGGAAGCCGAGCGCGACGGATTCACCGTCGAACGAGACCAGGTGCTTCCCCTCTTTCACGAGATCTCCCAGGAGATCGAGTCCGGGTCCTACGAGCTCTATGCCGAGGTTCTACGACGCACCGCGGTGCGCATCGCAAAGGAGCTCGGCTGGCCGCTGGAGCCGTCTCGCTCGGGCTTCCTGCCCGACTCCGTGCAGCGTTGGAAGCCGTTCTCGGAGACCAATCCGACGCTCAAGAAGGTGGCCAAGGACCACAAGATCGGGCTCATCTCCAACATCGACGACAAGCTGCTCGGTCAGACGCGGCGGCACATCCCGCTCGACTTCGATCTCGTGGTCACCGCGCAGCAGGTCCGCTCCTACAAGCCCGACCCCGCGCACTTCACCGAGTGCGAGCGCCGCATCGGATCCAAGAAGGGCTGGGTCCACGTCGCGGCCAGCTACTACCACGACGTCGAGCCGTGCCTGAAGAAGAAGGTCCCCGTGATCTGGGTCAACCGCACCAAGCAGCAGCTCGACGCCGGGCAGAAAAAGCCCGACGCCGAGGTCTCCAACCTGCGTGAAGCCGCCAAACTGCTCGGCATCGGCTGAGTGCGACCGATGAGGGCTCTGAGATGAGAGCGGTGGCGCTACACGAGGACGTGATCGTCTTCGTCTCCGACATGTGGCAGACGACCTGCACCGCGCTGCGCGGCGATGACGAGGGCTTCGTGATCGACTCACCGCTGTACCCGGAGGAGCTGCGCGCGCTGCCCGAGGTGCTCGAGCAGGCCAAGTTCCCGGTCTCCGGTCTGCTCGCCACCCACGCGGATTGGGACCATCTGCTCGGCAGGCTCGCCTTTCCCGACGCGGCGCTCGGCGGTGGGGAATCGACGATCGCGCGTGTGAACGCCGAACCCGGCGACGCCCAGCGACGGCTGGGCACCTTCGACGAGGAGCACTACGTGCCCGAGCGCGCACCGCTCGGACTGGGCGCCCTGCAGGCGCTCCCGGTCCCGGGCCGCCTGGAGGTCGGCACCCGCGGCGGTCCGGCCGCGGAGGCGCGTGAGCAGTCGGCGGCGCCTGAGCAGGTGGCGGCGGGCGGCGCGGACGCGGCCGATCCTGCCGCTCGCGAACTCGAGATGCTGCCCGCCGACGGCCACACCGGCGACGGCACCGCGTACTGGCTGCCGTGGGTGCGCGTGCTCGTCTGCGGCGACTACCTGTCCCCGGTCGAGATCCCGATGATCTCGGCCGGCTCGGGCGGGACCTTGGCCGCGTACCGGGCGACGCTCGCCCGCCTCTCCGGGCACGTCGACGGCGCGGAGTGGGTCGTGCCGGGCCACGGCGCTCCGCTCGCCGGCCAGCGGGCGGCGGAGATCCTGCGCGAGGACGACGAGTATCTCGCCGAGCTGCAGCGCGACCCGGCGACCGCGCGCCCGCCGGCCTCCCGCAGCGGGACGGCGACCCAGCAGCGGATCCACGATGCCAACGTCGCGGCCGTCACCCCCGCTGCCTGACGAGGCGGCCGGCGCTGTGCGCCGCTCAGGTGATGACGGCGAGCGTCGCGCCGCTGGAGACCGACTCTCCGGCCTCGATCGGGAGTTCTGAGACCGTGCCGGCTTTGTGGGCGGTGATCTCGTTCTCCATCTTCATCGCCTCGATCACGGCGATCAGCGACCCCGCCTGTACCTCGTCGCCCTTGGCGACCGCGACGCGCAGCACCGTGCCCTGAAGCGGGGAGGCGAGCGTGTCACCGCCACCTGCGGCGTGGGCGGAGTGGTCGGCGCGCCGGGGGGCGCGGCGGGCGGCCGGGGCGGCGGTGCCGTTGGCCGGGCCGCCGGCTTGCGGCAGGCCGGCCCCGGCGGCGCCCGCGGGGCCGATCACCTTGACGTCGAAGCGCTTGCCTGAGACCTCGACCGTGTAGCTCTGCTCGACCATCTCCTCTTCACCGTCGGCGGGCGCGGCGGGCGCTGGGTCCGGTGCGGTGGACTTCAGCCAGTCGCGGTCCTCGATCAGGTCGCGGCAGGTCTCGGCGTTCGCCCACTGCTCGGTGGCGAGGATCGCGGAATGGAACGGGATCAGCGTGGTCAGCTCGGTGATCTCGTACTCGTTCAGGGCGCGGATCATGCGGGCGGTCGCCTGCTCGCGATCTGAATCCCACACGATCAGCTTGGCGACCATCGGGTCATACATCGGCGAGATCTCAGAGCCCGGGCCGACCCCCGAATCCACGCGCGTCCCCGGCCCGGTCGGCTCGCGGTACTCGCCGATCCGTCCCGGGGCGGGCGCGAAGTTCTTGGCCGCGTTCTCGGCGTTGATCCGGCACTCGATCGCGTGACCGCGCAGCACGACGTCGTCCTGGCCGATCGACAGCTGCGCGCCCGCGGCGACTCGGATCCCCTCTTTGACGATGTCGATCCCGGTCACCATCTCGGTCACGCAGTGCTCGACCTGCACGCGGGTGTTCATCTCCAGGAAGAAGTACTCGCCGTCCTGCAACAGCCCCTCGATCGTGCCCGCGCCGGTGTAGTTGACCGCGGCCGCGGCGTCGGTGGCGATCTTGCCGATCCTCGCGCGAAGCTCGGCGTCGACCGCCGGGGCGGGCGCCTCCTCGATCAGCTTCTGGTGGCGGCGCTGCAGCGAGCAGTCACGCTCGCCGAGATGGATCACGTTGCCGTGGGAGTCGGCCAGCACCTGCACCTCGACATGGCGCGGATCCGGCAGGTAACGCTCCAGGTACACCGTCGCGTCGCCGAAGAACTTCTCGCCCTCGCGCGCGGCGCCCTCGAACGCCTCCTGGAGCTTGTCGTCGGTGAGCGCGACGCGGAAGCCCTTGCCGCCACCGCCGCCCGCGGCCTTGACCGCGACCGGGTAGCCGATGGTCTCGGCGATGAGCGTGCGCGCGGCCTCGACGGTCTCGACCGGCTCGGTCGTTCCCGGCACGATCGGCACGCCGGCCGCCTGCATCAGCTCACGCGCCTTGGTCTTCGATCCCATCGCATCGATCGCGCTCGAGGGCGGACCGATGAACGTGATCCCAGCCTCCTCAAGCCCCCGCGCGAACGACGCGTTCTCGGCCAGGAAGCCATATCCCGGATGCACCGCCTCCGCGCCGGACTCGCCGCACACCTCGATGATCCGCTCGATCTTCAGGTAACTCTCCGACGCGGGAGCGGGGCCGAGCAGATAGGCCTCATCGGCCCGCTTGACGTGCAGCGCATCCCGATCGATCTCGGAATACACGGCCACCGTCACGATCCCGAGCTCCTCGCACGCGCGGATGATCCGCACGGCGATCTCGCCACGGTTGGCGATCAACACCTTGGAGAACATGCGGCGCGGCACTTTACCGGGAGGACGCCCGCGCGAGTGTGCTGAGCCTCCGGAACCTTTTGCAGAACGCTGGATGCGTTGTACGGTGCGGCCGTGACGGAACCTCTGACCGGGACGCCGCCTCCGGCGGAGCTGCCGCGTGGCGCGCTGCTCGAACGCGGACAGGAGCTGGCGCGGTTGCGGGAGGCGCTCGAGGGAGCGCGCGCCGGCCGGGGCAGGACGCTCGTCGTCGACGGCCCGGCCGGGATCGGCAAGACGGCGCTGCTGCTGAGCACCCGCGCGCTCGCGCGCGAGGGGAACATGACGATCCTCTCGGGCCGGGGGCGCGAGCTCGAGCGCGACTTCCCGTTCGGCGTCGCCCGCCAGCTGTTCGAGCCCGAGCTCCGCGCGGCCGAACCGGAGCGGCGCGCGGCGCTGCTCGACGGCGCCGCCCATCTCGCGCAGCCGCTCGTCACCGGCGCCGGGGCGCCCGCCGTGGCCACAGGCGAGGGTGACCCGGGGTTCGGCCTGGTCCACGGGCTGTACTGGCTCGCGGCGAACCTCGCCGAGGAGAGCCCGGTGCTCGTCGTCGTCGACGACGCGCACTGGGTCGATGCCCAGACGCTCCGGTTCCTCGCCTACCTGGCCGCACGCAGCGCCGAGGAGCCGGTCCTGCTGCTGGTCGCCGTCCGCACCGGCGAGTCCGACGATCCGCGGCTTGCCGAGCTGGAGTCCGATCCGGCGACGACCACGCTCGCCCCCCATGCGCTCAGCCGCGCTGCGGTCACGGAGATCGTGGGCGCGGAGCTCGGCGATGACGAGGCACCGGCGGACGCCGGCTTCTGCTCGGCGTGCGCGGAGCTCACCGGAGGCAACCCGTTCCTGCTCGGCGAACTCATCGCCGAGCTGCGCAACGAACATGTGCGACCGGTCGACCGCGCGATCGCCCACATCGAGCGGGTCCGTCCCGCGTCGGTGTCACGCGCGGTCGTGCTGCGGCTGATGCGCCTCGGCCAGGACGCGCAGCGGCTCGCCCACGCGGTCGCGCTGCTGGAGAAGGCCGATCTCCAGGACGCGGCGGCGCTCGCCGAGCTGACGCCGCCCGCGGCACGCGTCGCCGCCGACCTGCTGTGCGCGACGCGCATCCTGGTACCGCCCGGCGCGGGCGCCGAGCGCGACGGCGCGAGCTCGCTCGGCTTCGTCCACCCGCTGCTGCGCCACGCGGTCTACGAGAGCATCCCGCCCGCCGCGCGCGCCGATGGCCACCGCCGGGCGGCGCTGCTGCTCGCACGCCGTGGCTCGGGCGGCTCCGCGCTGGTCGCCCATCTGCTGCGCGGGGAGACCGCAGGCGATCCGGAGATCGTCGAGCTGTGTCGCAGGGCCGCGGCCGAGGCGCTGGCGGGCGGCGAGCCGGCGACCGCGTTGCGGCTCTCCAGCCGAGCGCTGGCCGAACCGGCGGGCGAGGAGCTGCGGCCGCTCGTTCTCGGTGAGCTCGGGGAGGCGGCGGCGCTGGCGCGCGATCCCGCCGCGGGCGAGCATCTGGCAGAGGCGCTGCGTGGCGCCCTGCCGCCGATGCTGCGGGTCCGTCTGGTCACGACGCTCGTCCAATGGCTGGTGTGGGCCGGTCGCACCTCGGAGGCGCACGATCTCGTCACCACGACGCTCGAGCAGTTCGGGGACGATGCACCGCTCCCGCTCCGAGCAGTGCTGGAGACGGTTCGCACCGGCGTCGGATCGCTCAGCGTCGAGCACATCGGCGAGGTCGAGGCACGCCTGGATGACATGCACGAGCTGGCGCTCGCCGCCCGCGACGCGGGGGCGGGCCTGTTGATCGCCGAGGGGTGCGTGCGCGCGCAGCGCGGGGACTGGAACGGCGCGTGGCGCGCTCTGATCGAGCAGGGGCTCGGCGGCGGCCGCTACATCGCGGCGTTCACCGGCTCCTCCCCGATCATCGACTACGCGGCCGTCTGTCTGGTGTTCGGCGATGTGCCGGATCGCGCCCGCGCGTTCCTCGCCGAGGTCGACGCCGACGCGATCGCCCGCGGCTCGATCCGCGCCCACTTGAACGTCGTCAACTGGACGGGCGTGCTGGCGGTCCGCCTCGGCGACCTCGCGCAGGGCGAGGAGGACGGACGGACCGCGCTGGAGCTCGCCGTCCGCCACGGAGTGCTGTGGACGGTCGTGTGGGCCAGCGCCTCGCTCGGGCGGGCGCTGCTCGCGGCCGGTCGCTACGACGAGGCCGAGGAGGTCCTCGAGGCGGCGCCGCTCGACGTCGCGCGGGGCAGCTCCCCGTGGCTGCACGCGATGCTGATGCGCGCGCGGCTGCGGGTCGCCCAGGGCCGCAGCGCGGAGGCGATCGCCGATATGCGCTCGGTGGGCGAGCTGACGATCATCGACAACCCGAGCTACGTCGCCTGGCGCTCCGTCTTGGCTCAGGCGCTCGGACCGGGCGAGGAGGCGGCCATGCTCGCCCAGGCGGAGCTCAGCCGCGCCCGCCTGCTCGGCCAGCCGCGAGGGATCGGCGGAGCGCTTCGGGCGGTCGCGGCCGCCGGCGGGTCGGCGGATCCGATCCCCCTGCTGGAGGAAGCCGTGTCGGTCCTGCGCACCTCGCCCGCTCGGATGGAGCTGGCGAACGCGCTCTGCGACCTCGGCGCCGCCCGGCGGCGGGCCGGTCAGCGCGTGGTGGCGCGCGACCCGCTCCGCGAGGCGGCTGAGATCGCCCGCGCCTGCGGCGCGACGCCGCTGCTGGCGCTTGCCCGTGAGGAGCTCGCTGCGAGCGGGGCCCGGCCACGCCGCGACCGCTGGGCCGGACCCGACGCGCTGACGCCGTCGGAGCGACGGGTCGCCGAGCTGGCCGCGGGCGGGCACACGAACCGTGAGATCGCCCAGGCGCTGTTCGTCACCACCAAGACCGTGGGCACGCACCTCGGTCACATCTACTCCAAGCTCGGGCTGCAGGGCGCCGAGGCGCGCGAGCAGTTGGCGGGCGCGATGAAGGCGAGCCCGGTCGCTCAGGCGGTCGAGACGACGGAGGCGACGCACGCTGTGGACGCGATCGGCTCGGTGGGCGATCTCGAGCGGGAGTGACCCCACACTCCCGTCGAGATGGCCCCCCGGCGCTCGCCGACCCCGGTCCCTGGGCCATGTCGGCGAGCGACGGGTGGTGGGCCCCCGATGTCACATAGCTTGCCGGAGCGGGAACCCTGTCGCATCGGGACCCCCTCCTGAACTTTGCCCACCGCCCTCTGCGCCCCCTTCCGTGGCTCGCTCGGAAGCGGTCCGGATGCGCGAGCCCCCGCGCACACCCTGACCGGCCTCGACGACCTCCTGGACGATCGTGACCAGCTCCATCCAGCCCCAGAAGCCCCGCTCCTCGCCCCCAGGCAAGCGGGCCGTGCCCTGCACGGGATCGCATCCGCGCTGAACGGTCACGGTGATGTCGACGAGATCGTCCTCGGTGATCACACCACGATGATCGAGAACGGGGCGCCAGTGGCGCGTCGGGACCCCCTCCTGATGTTTAGTGAGGGTTTGCGCGTCACACCGAGGCCGAGAGCGCGGTGGCGAGCTCGGCGACGACTGCGTGCGACTCCTGAGTGAGCCGTCGCCAGGTGTAGCGCAGCACGTCGATGCCGGCAGCGCGCAGGATCCCGTCACGGCGGCGATCGCGCTCGAACGCGGCCCGCGCGCCGTGGAACGCGTAGCCATCGATTTCGACGGCGACGTCCCGAGCGCCGCGGCGGGGCCACAGGAAGTCAAGCTCGAAGCCGTGGCGGCGGACGTTGGTGAGCGGCGTCGGCAGACCCGCGTCGCGGATGAGCGCAAGGAAGCGCTCCTCGGCCTCGGATCGGGTGAACGTTGTGGCTGTGTGGGCTTCTGTCAGGCTCGTGAGCGGGACGCGCCCGGGGTGGCGGCCGGCCCGGGCGAGCACGTCGTTGATCTGCCTGAGGTTGACGCGACGCTGAACGAGCGCCGTGTCGACCATCCGCTCCAGTTCGCGGGTCGCGCCATCGGCGGCCTGGTCGAGCAGGGCGCGGGCGGGAGCGGTCACCGGGAGCCCGTCGTGGATCCGGAGGTCCTTCCGGGCGAGGATCGTGCTGCGGTGGACGATGACGCCGGCGGGGCCTTGCGCCCCGGCGCCCGGAACCGTGATGTGGATCGGCTCGGGTTCGGACCGGTGGGCTTCGTCCGCGATCCCCCACCAGAGAAGCGCGGTGATGTGACTCAACGCGGCGCCCGGCCGGAGCGCAAGCAACGCCGCGGCCTCCGCGCCACCGGGGATCGGCGCGCTGTGACCGGCTGCGTAGACGGCGTGATGGACGGGGTACAGGTGCCCGGAGGCGACCAGGCGACCGATCGACGAGGTCGACAGGCCGGCGGCGACCAGCTGCCACCACGCCACGCGACCGCGTTGCGCCGTGGCCATCACCCCCGCGCGGTCGGCGGGAGTGCCGGTGGTGGGAACTTGCGAGACACCATCGAGCAGCAGGACGGTGCTGTCTCGGAAGTTCCCGGGGGCCGGGTTGGATCGAGACAGCACCCCGTGTTGGACCCCTGGTGTCTCGGAAGTTCCCGGTTCGCGGCGAGCGGCCATGCTCTGTAGAGCCGCCGGCGCTGCGGTTTTCACCCCCCGGACGCCCTGCCGGTGCCGCCGACCCTCTAGGTCAGGGCGTCGCGCGCACGCAGCCGACGGGCCATCACGCGCATGACCATCTGGGCGAAGTACGGGGTGTCGTGCACGAGCACCCAGAAGTGGCGCATCGGGATCTCGACCACCACTGCGTCCGCGGCCGCGACCGCCGTCAGCGTGCGGGGCTCGTCGTCGACCAGCGCCATCTCGCCGAGCAGGCCTGGCGCCTCGACCGCGCTCACATCCCGGTCGCCGTCGCGCAGAGTGATCGTGCCCTCGCGGACCACGTACATCGACTCGCCGGGGTCACCCTGGCGAAACAGGATCTCGCCCCCCGCCAGGGGCCGCGCCGGGCGCCCGGTCACCAGCAGGTCGTAGTAGCGATCATCCTCGGCGGTCGACGACATGATTCCCCTTGCTGCGAGCGATATGGCGGCGGGCCATCCTAACCCCCCCACCAACGCCACTCGTGAACCTGAGGTGAACGCGAAAGGCTAGAAGTCTCCTGAAAATGTCGGGGTCCGTCCGGCGGGTTTATGACTCTTTTGGGCATGCTCGCTTCTCAGTCTGCTCAGGTCGGGATGTTTGATGCGGCGGTGCTGACCAGGCCGCTGCCGGAGGGGTCGTTTTTCGC
>DASXZK010000044.1:0-5290 GCA_036501965.1 Solirubrobacteraceae bacterium | reverse complement strand
GCTGCTGCCAGAGTGGGGCTATGGGTTCTGGAAGAGCCGCGACGTCTACGAGCATCAGGACGACGTCGTCGCCGATCACGCGGGCTTTCGGCGCCATCGGATTCCACTCGACGCGATCGTGATCGACTGTTGAGCGCCGCTGAGTTTGGGCACGGTGGTGCCGCTGTTCGTGGTCATGGAGGGGTGGGGTACGAAAGAAGAAGTAACTCGTTGCGGGTCAGGGGCTGCTCGGTGTTTTGGCATTGAAGGGAGCGGGTTCGGGGGGTGCTGGGGTTCGTCGCGCGTTGAGACCGGGGCTTCGCCCTTTCGCTTTTGATCGCTCGCCACGATGGGGGTCGGGCTGCGCGGGGCGGTGTCGTTGGCGCCGGCGGTGTCGGGCGAGCGATGCGGGCCACTCGCGCGTAGCCGTAGCCGGCCGGGGTCAGCCGCTGGTGGCGGTCCAGAGTTGTGCTGGGCGGCCGCCGGTCGGGATCTGGGTGGCGGTGACGCGGCCGGCGGTGTTGAGGGCTTGGAGGGCGCGGTCGATCTCGCCGGCGGGCTGGTTGTGGTTCAGGGTTTGGCTGATCTGGCTGCGGGTCAGCCCGCGCGGCTGGGCGCTGAGGGCGGCGTGGATCTGTTCGGCGAGCGGCTCGCCGGTCGCGCCTTTGAGTGCCCAGGCGGCGGATCGGGCGGCGTAGTCCTGGAGCGCGAGCGCGGCGGTCAGGTGCGCGGGGCGGATCTGGTGTTGGCCGTCGGTGAGGGCGTAGATGAGCGCGAGGCGGATGACGTGCGCCTCGGCGCGGGCGGTGATCTGCGCGATCAGCTGGTCGGACGGTTCAGCGGCGAGCCGGCGGTAGGCGTGCCGCCACAACTCGCGCGCGCTGGGGTCGAGCCGGATCTGTCCGGCGTTGCGTGCCTGCTTCAGAGCGGCTGTGAGCAGGCGGTCCAAGCCGGTGTTGTGGAGCGGGTCGGGGTTGCCGCCTTCGGGCAGCAGTCGCTGCCGGCGGCAGCAGATGATCAGCACCCGGTTGATGAAGCCGTTGGCGAGCTCGAGGCTGGTGGTGTGCCGGCGTAGCTCGTGCTGGGTGATGTGCCCGATGATCGCGATGTGCGCGCTGGTGGCGCGCGCCGGCGCGGTGCGGGTCATGATCGCCAGCGGCCGACTGTCCCAGCCGGATCGCAACGTCGGCGAGAGAGTCGACATCTCGCGGCTGGCGGCCCTGAGCGCGGACGCGAACTCGGGCTCGATCACCAACAGTCGCTGATCGTTGTGACCGGGGTCCTGACCGGCCGGATCGCGGACGCTCCAGATCAGTCCCTCGCCGCTGGATAGGCCGGTCAGGATCCGTGGTCCGAGTGTCGGGTCGATCGTGGTGATCAGCCGGCGAACGTGATCCCATGAGGAACCCTTCCGGGCCCGAGCGGAATCACCCGCCAGGCACATGTACTCGTTTGGATGGTGCCTGGTGGCTTCGACTTGGAAGTACGCGCCGCGGCCGACCGCGGCACCGAACGCGACGAGCAGCTGGGAGAGGATCGCGACAGGATCGGACTCTGTGTGAGGCGCGATCCGGCGGGCGATCTCGCCGGGCAACTCGTGATAGACCGCCCGGTCTGGCGGCGCCGGCCATCCAGCCGGCGGCGGCAACCGGTCATCATCGAGCGGCGGATCGGACGACTGGTCGGGCAGCGTCAGCACGCGCTCGGTCATTCGATGGATGCCTCCGCGACGGCCGCGCGCGCGGCGGACTCGTCGACGATTCCCTTCTTCGCCGCGAACGCGGCGATCAACGATGAGACGGCGAGGTTGTTCACCTGCCGCGGGAGGCCGCGGGAGACCTCGTGGATCAGGCCGATCGCGTCGTCGCTGAAGAGGGTGTCGGAGCGTCCCGCGAGCGCCAGGTGGTGTTGCACGTAGCTCTGGGTCTCCTGAAGCGACAGGCCGCCGATCGCGTAACGGACCGCGATACGTTGATCCAGCGCGGTGAACGTCCCCTGCCTGAGGCGATGACGGAGCGTCGGCTGGCCGAGCAGCAGCAGGCAGAACGGCGCGGTCTGATCCATCCCCAGGTTCGACAGGCAGCGGATCCCTTCCAGGCTCTCGGCGTCCAAGAGGTGCGCTTCATCGCAGATCAGGACCACTCGCTTGCCGCGCTCGGAGGCCTCCGCGGCGAGCAGTTCCTGGGCTTGGGGGATCAGCGCGGCGTGATGAAACTTCGGACTGCCTCCGAGGCGGGTGACGATCATCCCGTAGATCCCGCGCAACCCGACCCCCGGCGTGCCGAGATAGAGGACCGTGTGCCGGGACGCGTCCAGGCTGGCGACCGCCGCCCGGGCGGCGACGGTCTTCCCCGCGCCGCACTCACCCGAGATCACGCCGATCGCCTGCTCGGAGATGCACCACTGGATCCGCGCGACCGCCTGAGCGTGCGCATCGTGGCCGTGCAGCATTCCCGGCGCGAGGTTCTTCCCGAACGGCATCCTGGTGAACCCGTAGTGCGCGCGCAGCTTGTCGATACTCACTGTCCCTCCTCGTCCTGCTGGTTGGTGTCACGATCCTCGCCGTCGCCGTCGCCGTCGCCGTCTTGGTCGGGTTGGGCGAGGGCTGAGTAGTCGATGCGATGTCCGGCGATCTCGGCGTCGCGCTGTTCGGCAAGCAGCTTGAGGTAGTCGATCCCGGTGCCCGTCGGTGGCGGCGGGACCTCACGCTCGGCTTGCGGGTGGGTGCGGCGGCCGATCACGAGCGGGACGGCGGTCCCGAACGGCCGGTGCTGGTAGCGCACCTCGATCCGCGTGAGGTCGAACGGGTCGAAGATCAGCTCGACCTTGCGGGCGACCAGCGCCGCGTCGACCGAGTACTGGTTGCCGTGCAACGACACGGTCGCGGTCTTCGTGACCGTTCGCTCCTGGCTCCACAGAAACGCCTCCCGCAACAAGGCTGGGGTCGGCAGCTTGGGGGCGCCCGCGGCGTCGAACCGCTCGATCGGCGACACGCCGGTCTCGGTGTGCGTGCGCCGGTGGTAGACGACCTCCAGCCACGCGGAGAACAGGCGGTTCAGCTCGGCGAGCTCGACACCATCGTCGATCTCGACCAAGAACCGGTCGCGGACGGTTCTGAAAAACCTTTCGACTTTGCCTTTTGTGGCCGCCGCCCGAGGCGCTGCGTGCACCAGCTTCACGCCCAACACGGCGCACGCCCGGAGCAGCTGCGAGCTCACGAACGGCGATCCCCGGTCAACCAATATCTGCTTCGGAACGCCGCGGCTCATCAGGCCCGAGCGCAGCGCGGCCTCAAGACGGAAGACGTCCTCGCCGGTACCCCACCGCCAGCCGACCAGCAGCCGGGAGTGATCGTCGATGAACGCGAGCAGCACCGCCCGCCGCGCGGTGCTGCCGGCCAGGAACGGCCCATGGAGCCCATCCCCCTGCCACAGGTCATTCCGGGCCGGCGCCTCGAAACGACCATAGACCTTCCCGACCTGGCGGCCGTCCCCGCGCACGTTGAGCCCTTGGCGCGCGAGGTGCGTCTGCAACGTCCGCAACCCCAACACCTGCTCACCATCACCGGCGGCCTTGAGCATGATCTCCCGGACCTGCGCCGCGGTCCGCTCCGGCCGCTCCAGCTTCAACGCAAACGCCCGCTCCAGCATCCCGGCCGGCGTGCGCGGCGCGAGGACCCGCGGCCGGGGAACCAATGCCTCGAACCCGCCCTCGCGATACGCGCGAACCCACCTGTCCAGCGTGCCGCGCGACACCCGGACGATCCTGCCGTCAGGACCGAGATGGTCACGCTCGGCCAGCGCCCGCACCAGCCGCCCGCGCTCAGCCTTCGACAACGCCGGATCCACGAGATCGCGGACCAGCGCGTAGCGGAACAGTCCGACCTCCCTGCGACGCTCGTCCTCCACAACGGCTGCCCTCCCGGACGCTCGAGTGACACGAGCGCCCGACCTTCTCAGCTCACCACGCCCTTGTCGCGAGGGAACTCGTGTTGCGACACAAAAGCCCGCCCGCCGACAAGCGGCTCGCGATCCGCCACACCGAGCACAGCCCGAACCGCAACACCCACGCCCGCCCGGCAACCGCGATCGCCTCCAACGCGTCCGCGGCGACGCTACCGGCCGCCATGATCGGCCCGAGCATCGGATCCAGCACGACCGCCGAGCGGGTGAACAGTGCCCGGATCACCTCGGCATTCGCCGCGTACCGGCGCAGCCAGCCACGCACCGTGCCCGCCGGCACCCCCAACCGCGCCGCGATCGGCCGATGCCCCTCCCCAGCAACATGCGCCTCGACAGCGCGGCCGATCACCTCCGCCTCGTCCTGGCGCCGCACAAAGCACACCTCCGCCAACAACACATGCGTCGCGCGGCAACCCCGGCACCGCGCCCGCCGCGGCCGCCACCGCCAATCCCCCGAAACCAGGCGCGTGACCCGCTCCCGCGCATGACCCCACGGCCCCAACACCTCACGACACGACGGGCACGACAACAGCCCGCCCAGCAGCTCAGCCTCGACCCGCGCCTGCTCGACGCCTACGATCTTCATCGGGTGCCACCTCCGGCATCCAGAGAGCCCTCCCGACGACCGATCAAGTAGACGGGAGGGCTCTCACGCGTTCACGAACGCGCCAAAGCCTGCCAGCGCCACGAACCCGATCACCACCACCACCAGCACGAGCGCCCCAGCCCGTGCTCAAATCAAACGGCGCTCAACATCGACTCGCCGTGGGCGACCCAGTACAACACCTGGGAGTTCAACGAGCACCAGTTCCCCGACGCGCGCGGGATGGTCTCGATGCTCCGCGCGGATGGCGTGCGGACCGTGGTCTGGGTTACGCCCTGGGTGAACCTCGACTCCCGCGACGGCCAGATCCCGCCACAGCCCGAATCGGAGCGCCTGCACGCCGTGCCGGCGCCCAACTACGAGCCAGCCGCGGCCGCGGGCCACTTCGTGCGCGAGGGCGATCAACCGTTGGTCGCCCAGTGGTGGATGGGCTCCGGTTCCCCCGTCGACTTCACGAGCCTGGCCGCCGAGGCGTGGTGGCGGGAGTCCGCTAAGCGGTTGCTCGCGCTCGGCGTCGAGGGGATCAAGGCCGACGACGGCGAGGGCTACTACATCCCCGATCACGTGACGCTCGCCGATGGGCGCACCGGCGGGCAGGCGGCATGGGCGCTCGGCGGGCTGTACCGCGAATCGATGCAGCGCGCGCTCGATGAAGCTCACCCGGGTACCGGCGTGCTGTTCGGGCGCTGCGGCTGGACCGGCCAGCACGCAACCGGCCTGACCTGGGCCGGCGACCAGGCGTCGG
>DASXZK010000043.1:0-119615 GCA_036501965.1 Solirubrobacteraceae bacterium | reverse complement strand
GCGAAAAACGACCCCTCCGGCAGCGGCCTGGTCAGCACCGCCGCATCAAACATCCCGACCTGAGCAGACTGAGAAGCGAGCATGCCCAAAAGAGTCATAAACCCGCCGGACGGACCCCGACATTTTCAGGAGACTTCTAGGACCAGGCACCGCTCCACCGCTGAGCCCGCCCAACCCCGGACGCGCTCAGGCCAGGACTCCGGGAGCTCGCGCGAGATCGCACGCGCGAGCGACGCGCATGGCAGCCGGAACCGCACGACCGCGCGCCTCATGCTCGGCGACCGCGGACGGACCCGCCCGACGCTCGGCTTCGCGCAGCTCCTCGTCGCGAAGCAGATGGCTCACGAGCTGTGCTCCCGCGCCGCCGAACTCGGCGACCGCTGCGCGCACGATGCCCATGAGCTCGAGGGCGTCGGCATCACGGTGCAGGGCGGCGAGGGTGACCGCGGCGCCGAGCAGGTCGAACATCATCTGCAGCTGGTTGTCCCGCTCCTGGGCCGCGTGTAACGACGCGGCGTAGTGGCCGAGTGCCTCCTCGGGCCGGCCTCGAACCATCGCGAGGTCGGCGTAGAACGTATTGCGCTTCCACAGGTAGCTGGCATCGACCGGAAGGCCGACACTCCAGAACTCGGCTGCTGTCGCCTCGGCGCGGTCGGGATCGCCGCTGTACAGGTAGGCCTGGGCCTCGAGGATCAGCGCGCCCGACAGCGTGGCCGGATCGAGTCCGCGCGCGATCGCGCTCGCCTCGCGGTGATAGACAAGCCCGGTTGGGCCGTCCCCGGCGAACACATACGCAAGTCCGCAAGCCTCCAGACAAACAGTCCGCGTGAGCGGCTGTACGGCAAGCTCGACGGCCCGGTGGGCCAGGTCCTGGGCCTCAGCGAGGCGGTTGAGGAAAGCGTTCGGATACACACGACACGCGAGCGTCCAGGCGTGGAGATCTGGATCGGCCGGCGCGACGTCGCCAAGAAACGAGGAGACCTCGAGCGCTTCACGCAAACGGCCTTCCTCGGCGAGCACCATCGTCCGGCCCACGGCGAGCGAGATCGCCAGCGGGTGTTCCACGGCGCGCGTCCACCGCAGGGCTGCCGCAATCTCGAGGTCGCCGGCGAGCGCAGCGGCGTAGATGTCGCCGGGAACCGAGAGGCTACGGGCGGCGGTGACAACCTCGTCCATGCGCTCGGCGTGAGCTCGGCGCCAAGTCACGCCGTCGGAGCTGCCGTCCAGCTGCCGGACGGCGAGCTGGCGCAGCGCCTCGGGCAAGCCGAAGCGCACCCGGCCGTCGCCGGATTCCACGCGCCGCACGAGGGCGACATCGAGCAGGGATGGCAGCGCCTGGAGCACCTCGACTCCCTCGCTGCCGGCGATGGCTTCGATCTCGGTCAACTCGACCGGACCGGCGAACACCCCGAGGCGGGCAAAGAGCGTCCGCGGTGACTCGTCGAGCAGCGCGAGCGTCCAGTCCACCGTGGCCACGAGCGAGCGCTGGCGGTCCGGGCGGTCCGATCGATCCTCGCGCAGCAGCTCGAGCGAATCGTGCAAGCGGTCGCGCAGCTGCTCGGGTGACATCAGAGTGAGGCGGGCCGCCGCCAGCTCCAGGGCGAGCGGGAGACTGTCGAGCAGGCGGATGATGTGCAGTAGCACCTCACGCGTCGGACTGTCAGCAGCGATGGTGACGGCTCGTCGGCGGGCAACGCGGGCCATCAGCTGAAGCGCGGCATCGTCCGCGAGCGCATCGACGACAAACACGTACTCCCTGTCGAGGTGCAGCGGAACCTGCGAGGTCACAAGCACGCGCAGCTCGGGCGCCGACGCCAGGAGCGCAGCGATGTCCGGCGCCGCTGCGACCAGGCGCTCGAGGTTGTCGAGGATCAGCAGCGTCGCGCCGTGATGCGAGAGGCGCGCGGCGATTGCGGCAAGCGGAGAGGTTCCGAAGTCGCCCTCGGCGCCGACCGCGGCTGCCACCGCCCCCAGCATCTGGTCGTGCTGGGCCACGGTCGCCAAGCGGACGAGCCACACTCCGCCGGGATGCTCGTCGAGCAGCTGGCCGCCCACGACGAGCGCAAGGCTTGTCTTACCCGCCCCGCCTCGACCGGTGATCGTCACCAGCCGCTCGCCCTCGAGTACGAGTAACCGGCGGATCTCACTCACCTCGTCATCGCGTCCGATGAGCGCCGGCTGGCCGGCGGGCAGGTTCGTCGGCCGCGCCTCGTACGCGCGAGGTGGCGGGAACGCAGCCGCGCCGCGACCATCGATCACTGCGCAGAACAGTGACTCGGGCGATGGAAAATCCTTCAAACGATGCGCTCCCAACGGCTCGGTGGGCAGCATGTCCCCAGCAAGGTCGCGGGCGGCCGCGGTGAGAAGTATCTGTCCTCCGTGCGCAGCTGCCGCCACCCGCGCGGCGCGATGAACCTCAAGGCCGACATAGCCCGTGGCGTGACGCTCGACGTGGCCGGCGTGCAGGCCCATGCGCACCCGAAGCTCACCGACCTCCTGCGGCCACGCGTGGGCACGGACCGCGCGCTGCGCCGTCAGCGCCGCGCGCGCCGCCGCCGCCGTGTCCGCGAACGTGGCAAAGAAAGCGTCACCCTCGGTGCCATCGACGTAGCCACCCTCAACGGCGATTGCCGTCGATACAAGCTCATGATGAGCGGCGAGCACTGCCGCCCAACCGTCACCCAGCCTCGAGGCCAGCCGCGTCGAGCCCTCGATGTCGGTGAACAGCATCGCGATCGTCCCAACTGGCGGCCGCTCGCTGATCTCGGCCCCTGACAGCATTCCCCCCTCGAACGATCAACCTGCCGAATGCTCATCATCCCTCAATCGGTGGCCCGGCGCAAGCGGCTGGGACCGGGTATCCCGGTCCAGCGATCGCTTAGCATTCGAGTCCGGGTACGGCCGCCTGGACGGGCATCGATGAGAGCGCATCACCACATCCGCCGTGGGTTGGCCGCGCCGCTGCTGCTGCTCCTGGGAATCGCGGTTCCGGGAGTCGCCCGCGCGTCCAGCTGGACCGACGCGCCCGCGGCGGTGGTGTTCAACGGCGGCGCCAGCAACGTCGTGTTCTTCACCGGCTCGGACGGCGGCATCGACGAGTCGGCTGAGCTCGACGGCCAGTGGAGCGATCCGGTCGAACTGGCGGACACCGCGGGGACGGCGACATCGGGCCCGGCCGCCGATGTCTTCCGCGGCGGGAGCGAGATCGACGTCTACTACCGCGGGGCCGACGCAGGCATTTACGAGCTCGACTACACCAACGCGCGCGGCTGGAGCGCGCCGTTCGAGCTGCCTGGGACGGCGGGAACGGCGGCATCGGCACCGGGGGTCGACGTCTTCCGCAGCGGCACCGAGGTCGACCTGTGGTACCTGGCCACCGACGGCTCGATCGACGAGGAGGCCTACACCGACACCCACGGGTGGGGAGCGGTCGTGGTGCCGGGCACGGCGGGCGTCGCGGCGTCGAGCCCCACCGCCGACGTGTTCGGATCGCAGGTCGACGTGTTCTACCGGGGAACCGACAACGGCCTGCACGAGACGACCTACACCGACCAGAGCGGCTGGAGCGCGTCCTACGGAGCGCCATCGACCGGACTGCTCACCTCCGCCCCGGCTGCCGACGTGTTCCGCAACGGCACCGAGGTCGACGTCTTCTACGCGGACGCCAGCGGAGCGCTGGGAGAGTCCGTCTACGAGCAGTCGACCGCGGCCTGGTCGACCGGGAGAGTGCCCGGTACGGGCGGCGTCATCGGATCGGCTCCCGCCGCCGACGTCTACGCGCAGGGCAGCCAGGTCGACGTCTTCTACCGCACGCCGGCCGGCGCGATCGGCGAGTCGGTCTACAGCGACCTGACCGGCTGGCAGACGTCGACGCTGCCGGGCACTACGCCGCAGAGCGCGCCGCCGCCTCCCGCCACGTCCGGGCAGTCGCAGCCGACGACGACGACCGTCCGCGCCCGGCGCGGGCGGGTCCGGGCCGACCTGCGGATCACCTGGACATTCGCACGGCGCGGCGCGCCCGTCACCGAGATCCGGCGGGTACGCGTCATGCGCTTCGAGCGCGGCGCGCGACTTGCGGTGCACTGCAGGGGACGGCACTGCCGGTTCCGGACCCGGCACGCCGACCGGGCGTCACTGCGGTCGCTGTGGCGCCGGCTGGAGCGGGTGCGCTTCCGCGCCGGCCAGCGCCTGCTGATCACGATCACCCATCCGCACCGGATCTCGATCCGGGTGCTCGTCCGCTTCAGGGTCCGGCGGGCGCCGGTGCAGCGAGAGCTGCGCGCGACGCGCAAACACGCCTCACATCGCCACCGGACCCACCGGAGCTGAGCTCAGCCGATCGCTTCCTGGGCTCGGCGCGGGAGCTTCCAGCCGGGTCGGACGAAGTGGCAGGTGTAGCCCTGCGGATACTTCTCCAGGTAGTCCTGATGCTCGGGCTCGGCCTCCCAGAACGGGCCGGCCGGCTCGACCTCGGTCACGACCTTGCCGGGCCACAGCCCCGAGGCCTCGACGTCGGCGATGGTGTCCTCGGCGACACGGCGCTGCTCGTCGTCGGTGTAGAAGATCGCGGACCGGTAGCTCGCCCCGACGTCGTTGCCCTGGCGGTTGCGCGTCGTCGGATCGTGGATCTGGAAGAAGAACTCGAGCAGGTCGCGGTAGGAGATCCGCTCGGGGTCGAAGATGATCTCGAGCGCCTCCGCGTGGTTGCCATGGTTGCGGTAGGTCGCATTGGGGACATCTCCGCCGCTGTAGCCCACCCGCGTGGAGATCACGCCGTCGAGCTTGCGGACCAGGTCCTGCACTCCCCAGAAGCACCCGCCTGCCAGGATCGCCTTTTCGCTCGCCATGCCGTACCTACCTTTCGCCGGATCTCAATGGGGTGCGTCGCCTCATCATGATGGCACCGGTTCTCGCCGGTCAATGAAGCGCCTGCGCCGGCGGCGACAGGGACGGCTGGGTGACCGGCGCGGAGGGTGGCCGGGACGGCCGGGCGACGGGCGCGGAGGGTGACCGCCGGACTTAGGCGAGCCGCGCCGGCGTGCGCACGTGCACGACAGCCGCCTCGAGCTCCCGCGGGAGGTCCTTCAGCTCTCCGCCGGAGATGACCCAGCGCTCGAGCCGCGCGGTGACCGCGACGCGACAGTCGGTGTCGGCGCGGAGCAGGTCGGCGAGTCCGCGGCTGCGGATCACGGTACGGGGGGCGCAGCGGTGGCGCAGGGAGGCGTAGCCGTCGCCGAGCGCCACCTTCCACACGTTCTCGCGCTTGGAGAGCTCGCCGCAGAGTTGGGCCGCGATCCGGGGCGCGGAGATCCGCCGCAGGCTGCGGGCGAGCCACTCGGGGCTCTTGGCGGTGACCGGGCCGCAGGCGTAGGCGAAGACCATGCGGGCGGTGTCACGCTCTGTCGGGCTCCAGCGCGGCGCCCGAGCGGTGACGTCGAGCGTGCCGAACATATCCGCGCAGGAGCGATGCACCGCGTCACCCGCGGTGTCCGCGGCACGGTCGAGCAGTCCCGAGAGGGTCGGCAGGTCCTCGACGAGCCGGCGCAGCTCATCGATGCCCGCGGGCTCGGCGACGTCGGATCGCATCAGGCCCGACAGCAGCTCGCGGGCGAGCACGAACCCCTCATCGAGGTCACGCGGATCGCCGGTCTCGGCGTGGCTGGTGACCACCACATGCAGCCGGTAGACGAGATCCTGCTCGTGCTCGGACAGCCCGAGGGCGGGCACGTCGACGTACACCGGCTCGGTCGGCTCGTCGATCAGCATGTCGTCTCCGCTGTCCTCATCACAAGGTGGGTCTCGGCCGGAATATCTCCTCTCCTCGCCTAATTGAACACCACCCTGGACACACGAACGAGTGCGTCGCTTGCGGGCGCTCGCCCGAGCTCCTCCAGGAGGTGCGCAGCACCCGGTCTGCGATCATCCATGGATGATCACGGGACGGGGAGATCGTGGCCGTGCCGTCGGGACTCCCGGGGTCGCACTGGCGGCGATCTTGGCGCTGATCTTCCTCTCCGGCTGTGCCTCCACATCCTCGCTGCCCGGGCACGGCAACCCCGGCCACGTCCGGCTCGCTGGTCAGGACGGACCCCCGGCTGATCCGGGCCAGCTGGCCGTCGTCCGCCGCTGGGCGGCCGCGTTGCGCGCGGGGAACCTCGGCGGCGCGGCGGGCTACTTCCACCTGCCCAGCCTGTTCTACAACGGCGCGACCGACTCGATCGAGCTCCATTCGACGGCGCAGGCGGAGGCCGCCAACTCGACGCTCCCCTGTGGCGCCGTCGTGATCTCCGCGTTTCGCCAGGGTCGCTTCATCGATGTGCTCTTCCGGCTGACCGCGCGCGCCGGGCGCGGCGGCGGTCCGCAGGCATGCGGCTCGGGCATCGGTCAGACCGCGCGAACCAGGTTCCTGATCCACAACGGCCAGATCATCGAGTGGCTGCGAGCGCCGAGCCTGCCCGGGGACCCCGGTGTGCCGGGCCCCGGCGGCGGCGGTAGTGGTGGTGGGAGTGGTGGCGGCGGGAACACCGGCGCCGGGTCGCTGCCCGTGTAGAAGCCCCTCGGCGGTCGAGGTTGGGCGGCGTGGTCACTTTCATTGTGGGGTGCAATGACATCGACCACGGCATTCACTCCGCCCCGCGCCGCACCGCCAGCGAGGCGCCCGCGTCCCGAGGCAGGCGGATCGACTCCGTGACCGCGACGAGCGGCACGAGCCCGACGAGCACGAACGCGAGTGCGTAGGGAGCGACTCCGGTCCCGGTCCCGCCGAGCAGACGATCGAGCGGGGCGCCCGCGCGCACGGCGAGAGCGCCGACGGCGACGCCGAGGCCGATCGCCATCGTCTGCACGGTGCTGAACAGGACGTTCGCGTCGCGCATCTGGGCCTCGGGCACGTCGGAGAAGACGATCGTGTTGTAGGCGGTGAAGCCGATCGAGCGCGTCACCCCGCTGGCGAACAGGACCACGAGCATCAGCGCGACCGGCGTCCAGCCACCGAACGTGCCGCACGCGAACATCGTCAACCCGACCCCGAGCGCGGCGGCGGCGAGCACGCCCCGGAACGGCCAGCGGCGCAGGATCGGGGTCGTGAACGGCTTGATCGCGACGTTGCCTGCAAAGATCGAAATCACGACGAGCCCTGCGTGCACCGCGGACCAGTGCAGGCCGTCCTGGAGGTCGAGCGAGACGAGGAACGGGAGGGCACCGACCGAGAGCGCGAACAGGCTGCCGCCGAGGATCGCGACGCGGTAGGTGGCGATGCGCCCGATCCGCAGGTCGACGAGCGGCTCGTCGGTGCGCAGCAGGTGCCGGACGGCGGCGACCGTCAGCGCGATGCCAAACAGCGCCGTGATCGCCACCACCCCCCACTGCACGTGGGCGCCCTCCAGGCTCTGGGCGCTCTCGACGAGCAGTGCGATCCCGGCTCCGCTGAGCAAGACCCCGACCAGGTCGAGCCCACGGCGCTCGGTGCTGTGCAGCTGAGGTACGAGCCGGAGCGCCGCCACCAGCGCGATCACGCCGAGCGGAACGTTGATCAGGAAGATCCATCGCCACGACGCATCGGTGACGAGCAGTCCGCCGACCGCGGGCGCGATCACCGGCGCCAGCAGAGCCGGCCAGGTGAGGTAGGCGACCGCTCGCACGAGCTCGGACTTGGGCGTCTCGCGCAGCACGACGAGCCGTCCCACCGGGACCATCAGCGCGCCGCCCGCGCCCTGGAGCACCCGGGCGACCACGAGCTCGACGAGTGTCGTGCTCACCGCGCACAGCACGGAGGCGAGCGTGAAGATGACGATCGCGGCCGCAAACACGGTGCGTGCGCCGAACCGGTCGGCGATCCATCCACTGACCGGGATCAGAACCGCGAGCGTCACCAGATAGGCCGTGATCGCCACGCTCAGCCGGACCGCCGGCTCGTGCAGCGAGACCGCCATCCGCGGAAGCGCGGTCGTGATCACCGTCCCATCGAGGTTCTCCATGAAGAACGTGCCCGCCACGAGCAGCGCGAGCGAGCGCTTCATCCGTGGAAGCCCGAGCCGAGCGCCGCGTAGGCCTCGCGCAGGCGCTGCTCGAGATCGCCACCCTCCGCGACCCACACCGAGAACGCGGCCATCGACGCGCCGAGGGCCGCGAACGCGACGGTTTGCGGCACGAGGTCGGCGGGCCGCTCGCCCCGGCGCCGAGCAACGTACTCGGCGACGACCCCCCGCCAGGCCGCGTAGCGCAGCGCCGAATGTGCCTGGAGCGCCGGAACCGTGGTGATGAGCGTCATCCGCGTCCGCAGCTCGGGTAACTGCTCGGGCGGATAGCTGTTGGAGGCGACCGCGGCGGCGGCGAGGGCGTCCATCACGCTCACCTCCTCGCCCTGGCCGTCGAGCTCGTCGCGCAGCCGGTGCAGCACGCGGTCGAAGTCGCCCCAGACGATGTCGTTCTTGGAGGGGAAGTAGCGAAACACGGTGCGGCGGCCGACGCCGAGCTCGGCGGCGATCTCCTCGACCGTCGTCTGCTCAAAGCCACGGCTTGCGAACAGCGCCAGCGCGGTCCGCTCAACCGACTCCCTCGAGGTGCTCGGCGGCCGGCCGCGCGGTGCTCCCGACGCCAGGTCAGCAGCCATTGCAGGCCGGGGTTGGCACAAAGTGGCACTCGGTGTTATAAATGCCCGCGGCAGCCGTCATCGACAGAGGAGAGTAAGCCGTGTCGGAGCCCATCACCGAGACCGTGGACGTGTCCGCGGATCCGCCGTCAACCCCCGCCGAGACCGTCGAGACCCCGTCGGCAGACACGCTCGTCGAGCAGGAGCTGCTCGTGGAGGACGTCTCGATCGACGGGATGTGCGGCGTCTACTAGCGCCCCGGTGCCGTCGATGAACGAGTTCGATCTCGACCGCGCCTGGCGGGTCGGCAAAGGCGTCGCGCTGCGACCCGAGCGCTTCGGCGCGCTCGCCTACAGCTTCGACTCACGCCGGCTCTCGTTCCTGAAGAGCCGGCGTCTGTACGAGATCGTGCGCACGCTCGCCGAGCATCCCAGCGGCCGCGCGGCGTGCGATGCCGCCGGAGCCGCCGGTGCCGAGCTCGCGCAGCTGCGAACGGCGCTGGGGACGCTGGCCGCGACCGGAATGATCGAGGAGCGGGCCGCGTGAGCGCCGTCGCACACGGCGGCACGCCGGGCGCGGCGCCGACGGTACGGCTCGTCGACCAGTTCGAAGCCGGGCTCGACGCGCCGATCTGCCTCACCTGGGAGCTCACCTACGCGTGCAACCTCGCGTGCGTGCACTGCCTGTCGAGCTCTGGACGCCGCGATCCGCGAGAGCTCTCGACCGACGAGTGCCGGGCGGTGATCGACGAACTCGAGGCGATGCAGGTCTTCTACGTGAACATCGGCGGCGGCGAGCCGACCGTGCGCCGTGATTTCTGGGAGCTCTTGGACTACGCCACTGCCCACCACGTCGGCGTCAAGTTCTCCACCAACGGCAGCCGGATCACGCCTCAGATCGCCGAGCGACTCGCCGGCAACGATTACGTCGACGTGCAGGTCTCGCTCGACGGCGCCACCCCGGCGGTCAACGACCGGGTGCGCGGCGCGGGCTCCTACGAGACCGCGCTGCGGGCGATGGGCCACCTGCGCGAGGCGGGCATGCGGAACTTCAAGATCTCGGTCGTCGTCACGCGCGAGAACGTCTCCGAGCTCGATTCGTTCAAGGCGATCGCCGACGACCACGGCGCGCAGCTGCGGATCACCCGGTTGCGGCCGTCGGGACGGGGCGCCGACGTGTGGGACGAACTCCACCCGACCGCCGCCCAGCAGCGCGAGCTCTACGACTGGCTCGTCGCCCACGGCGAGGACGTGCTCACCGGCGACTCGTTCTTTCACCTGTCGGCCTACGGCCAGGCGCTGCCCGGCCTGGGCATGTGCGGAGCGGGCCGGGTGGTCTGCCTGATCGACCCGATCGGGGACGTCTACGCCTGCCCGTTTGCGATCCACGACGCCTTCCTCGCCGGCAATGTCCGCGTACCGGGCGGGTTCGCCGGGGTGTGGCGCGAGTCGGAACTGTTCGGGCGGCTCCGAGGACCGCAGTCGGGCGGGGCGTGCGAGAGCTGCACCTTCTACGACAGCTGCCGCGGCGGGTGCATGGCGGCGAAGTTCTTCACCGGCCTGCCTCTCGACGGCCCCGACCCCGAGTGCGCACTCGGTCACGGCGAGGTGCTGCTGACGACCCGCACCAATGACAACGCCGCGCCGCGCGCCAGCCAGGACCACTCCCGAGTGCGCCCGCCCGCTCGAGACTGCGACGAGAACCCACTCGCGGTGTGGACGCCATGAGCCACCGCTGGTTCGAGACGGTCGCCGAGGCCGAGCGTCGCGCGCGGCGGATCCTCCCCCGCTCCGTCTACAAGGCGCTGATCGCCGGCTCCGAGCGCGGGCTGACCCTGCACGACAACCTCGCGGCGTTCGCGGAGCTCGGCTTCGCCCCGCACGTCGCGGGGCTCGCGCCTGAGCGGTCGCTGCAGACCACCGTGATGGGCCAGACGCTCTCGATGCCGGTGCTGATCTCCCCCACCGGCGTCCAGGCCGTCCATCCCGACGCCGAGGTGGCCGTCGCCGGGGCGGCGGCGGCGCGGGGCATCGCGATGGGCCTCTCCGGGTTCGCCACCAAGCCGGTCGAGGAGGTCATGGCGGCAGGCGCGCCGACGTTCTTTCAGACCTACTGGATCGGTTCGCGCGACGAGATTCTCGCCCGCGTGCAGCGGGCGCGCGCGGCCGGCGCGACCGGCCTGATCGCGACGCTCGACTGGACCTTCTCGCATGGGCGCGATTGGGGCAGCCCGTTCATCCCCAGCGCGATCGACCTGGAGGCCGTCCGCAAGCTCGGGCCCGACATCGCGCTGCATCCGGTGTGGCTCGCCCGCTATGCGTCGGCGGGCTTCCTGCCTGAGCTCACCACGCCGAACATGGTGCCGCTGGGCGCGAGAGCCCCGAAGTTCTTCGAGGCCTACGGGCAGTGGATGCAGACGCCGCCGCCGTCGTGGGACGACGTCGCCTGGCTGCGCAGCGAATGGGACGGCCCGTTCATGCTCAAGGGCGTCACCCGCATCGACGACGCGCGACGGGCGGTGCAGGCGGGCGTGAGCGCGATCTCGGTCTCCAACCACGGCGGCAACAACCTCGACGGAACCCCGGCCACAATCCGGCTCGTGTCGGGGATCGCCGACGCGGTCGGCGATCAGATCGAGGTGCTGCTCGACGGCGGCGTGCGCCGCGGCGGCGACGTCGTCAAGGCGCTCGCGCTCGGGGCACGCGCGGTGATGATCGGCCGGGCCTACCTGTGGGGCCTTGCCGAGGGCGGGCAGGCAGGTGTGGAGAACGTGCTGGACGTCATCCGCGCTGGGATCGACTCCGCTCTGCTGGGGCTCGGCCGGGCGTCGATCGACGAGCTCTCCCGCGAGGATGTGCTCATGCCCGACGGATTCGAGCGGATGCTCGGGGGCGGCGTCGCTTCGCCGGTGGCCGCGGAGTGACCCGGCTCGGCGCGCTGGCGTCGGTGGAGGTGGCGGCCCTCGCGCCGGGGTCGCTGCTCGTGGTGCCGCTCGGGGCCACCGAGCAGCACGGACCCCACTTGCCGCTCGACACCGACACCGTGATCGCGACCGCACTCGCGTCGCGGCTCGGCGGGGACTCGGTCCTCGCGCCACCGTTGCCCTACGGCTCAAGCGGCGAGCACCAGGGGTTTCCCGGCACGCTGTCGATCGGCCGGGATGCAGTCGAGACGGTGCTTGTCGAGCTCGCGCGCTCCGCGACCGAGACGTTCGACCGTGTGCTGCTGCTGTGCGCCCACGGCGGCAACGCGGAGCCGCTGGCGCGGGCGCTGCGGCGGCTGCACTCCGAGGACCGCGACGTGCGCGCATGGTCGCCGGCATCGGTGTGGAGCGGCGACGCTCACGCTGGCCACGTCGAGACCTCGGTGATGCTCGCGCTGCGGCCGGAGACGGTCGCGCTCGAGCGGGCCGCCGCCGGGAACACCGCGCCGCTCGGATCTCTGATCGCGCCCATGCGCGACGGTGGCGTGGGCGCGGTGAGCGCGAACGGGGTGCTCGGCGATCCCACGCGGGCGAGCGCCGCGGCGGGCGCCGAACTGATCGAGCGCGCCGTCACGGCGCTCCGCGCGTTCGTGGCGGAGTGGATCGCGTGAGCCGGCGGGTCGCGCTGGTCACCGGCGCCGCCCGCGGGATCGGGGCGGCGACTGTCCGCGGACTCGACGCGGCGGGATGGTCGGTCGTGGCGGTGGACCGGGGCGCGGACGATCCCCGCCTCGGGTACCCGATGGGAAGCCGGGAGGAGCTCAGCGGCGTGTGCGCGGCCGCACGCGAGGCGTTCCCGGTGATCGCGGATGTGAGTTCTGCGGAGGCGGTGGCCGCCGCCGTCACCGAGGCCGAGCAGCGGTTCGACGGCCTGGACGCGGTGATCTGCTGCGCCGGGGCGATCGCGGGGGGTGCGCCCGCCTGGGAGCTCGATCCCGAGGCCGAGCAGGCGCTGCTCGACGTCAACCTCGGAGCCGTCCTGCACTGTGCCCGCTTCGGGATCCCCGCGCTGCTGCGGCGCCCGGAGCCGCGCTCGGGCCGCTTCCTGGCCGTCGCCTCCGCGGCGTCGGTCCGCGGACTGCCCCAGCTCGCCGCCTACTGCGCCTCCAAGGCGGGCGTCGCCGGGCTCGTGCGCGCGCTCGCCGTCGAGCTGCGGGGAACCGGCGTGACCGCCAACGCGGTCGCGCCCGGTTCGACCGACACGCCGATGCTGGTCGAAAGCGCGCGGCTGTACGGCCTTGCGAGCGCCGGCGAGTTCGCGGCCCAGCAGCCGATCGAGCGACTGCTCGAGCCCGAGGAGGTGGCGGCGATGCTCGTGTGGCTCGCAGGCGAGCACGCGGGCGGCGTCACCGGGACGCTGATCCCGGTCGACGGCGGACTCACCGTGTGAACATCGTCCTCGACCCGCGGGCTCGGCTGCTCGACGGCGGACGGACGCTCGTCGGCGGAGACCCGTGGCGGGTGCTGCGGCTGACCGAGGGCGGCGCAGCGGTGGTCCGGGAGCTGCTGGGGGACGGGAGCGGTGACCCGGGGGCGCACTGCGACGGCGGCTCGGGCGGCGGCGCGCGGGCCGGCGGTGGCGCGGGGGGCTCGGCCGGCGGCGCGCGCGGCCCGGGCGGCGCCGAGACGGGCGCGGACGGTCGACCCGCCCAGGCGCTCGCACAGCGGCTGATCGATTCCGGGCTCGCCCACCCGCGCGTGACGCCTGTCCCGTGCGGCGAGGTGACCGTCGTCATCCCGGTGCGCGATCGCGCGGCGCAGCTCGACCGCTGCCTTGGCGCCCTGTTGGCAGCGGATGCACCCGGGCGGGTGATCGTGGTCGACGACGGCTCGCGCGACGCGGCTGCGGTCGAGGCAGTGTGCGAGCGGACCGGCTGTGAGGTGATCCGGCGCGAGCGCTCGGGCGGACCCGCGGCGGCGCGCAACACGGCCCTGGAGACCGTCGAGTCCGGGGTGGTCGCGCTGCTGGACTCCGACTGTGTGCCCGAGCCGGGCTGGCTGTCGCTTCTGTGCGGGGTGCTTGCCGAGGATCGAGGGCTCGGTGCGGTCGGCCCACGGGTGCGTCCGCTCTCGGCGCGATGCGGGGAAGGTTTGCGGCGCTCAGGGTCACAAACCTTCCCCGCATCACCCAGGTCGGCGCTCGCCCGGTTCACAGCGGTGCGCTCACCGCTCGACCTCGGCCCGTGTCCCTCGCTGGTGCGACCCGGCGGCCGGACCGCCTACCTCCCGACGGCGGCACTCGTCGCGCGACGCGAAGCGCTCGCCCCGCGCTTTGACCCGGCGCTCCGCTACGGCGAGGACGTCGATCTGATGTGGCGGATGATCGACCGCGGCTGGTCGGTGCGCTACGAGCCCGCGGCAGTCGTCTGGCACGACGACCCCGAGCGGCTGCGACCGTGGCTGGCTCGCCGGTTCCGGTACGGGAGCTCGGCGGGACCGCTCGCGCTCAGGCATCCCGAGCGCCTGGCGCCGGTGGCGATCCATCCGCGCTCGGCGGCGGTGCTCGGCGGGACCGCCGTGGCGATGAGCTCGCGCCGACTGCCGACGGTGGCGGCCTGCCTGCCAATTGCGCTGCATATTCTGGCCGTGTCCCGTTCCCTCTCGCGCCACGGCGTCCCGCGGCGAGCGGGCGCGTCGCTCGCACTGCAGGGCATCCGCGAGAGCGGGGCAGGGCTGGGACGCGCGGCGACAATGCTCGGGCCGGTCCCGCTCGCGGCAGCGCTCGTGCATCCACGGACGCGGACGGCGGCCCGGGCGCTCGCGCGGCCGGGTGCACGGAGGGCCGTATTGGCTCTGGCGCTCGCCTCACCAACCCGCGACTACAGACGGCTGCGCCCGCGCCTCGATCCGCTGCGGTTCGCCGCCCTCAGTGTCGCCGACGACGTCGCATACGGAGCGGGCGTCTGGGCTGGGTCGCTGCAATCCCGCACCGTTCGCGCGCTGTGGCCCCGGATCGTCGGGGGTGTGTCACCTGAGGCGTGATAGTCCAGCCTCAGACGACACACCCCTCGCCTTTTCGTGCGATCCTCGGAACGAGCATGGCCTCCGCGCACCCTGATCCGTACCTGACGCTGGGCATCACGCCCAGCGCGAGCGACGAGGAACTGCGCACGGCCTATCGCAGGCTGGTTCAGCTCCACCATCCCGATCACAACAACGGCTCGCATGAGTCCGCGCTGCGCTTCGCCGAGGTTCAGGAGGCCTACGCCCACGTGAAGCTCATGCGCAAGCAGACAGCCGCCACCGGCACCCACGCAAACCCACCGAGCGCAGACCCCGCGCTGGATGCGCGACTGAAAGCGATGGAGAACGAGCTGCGAGCGGCACGCGGGCAGAGGGAGAAGGCTGCTCGCGAGGCCGCCCGCGCCGCCCGCGAGGCGGCCGCGAGCGAGGCCAAGAAGGCCGCTCGCTACGACGAAAAGGGCCGGGCGACCGACGAGGAGCTCGGGTACTACACGACGAACGACAGCTTCGCCAAGATCCTCGACGACTTCGCCGACGAGGTCTCCACCCGCTTCTCCGAGTCCCATCCGCCTGCGCAGGGCGGCGACGGTGCCACCAAGCGCCGGCCGCGCTCGGTGGCCGACTGGATCGACGAGCTCGGCGCCCGGCTGACCGGCGAATCACAGCGCAAGGAGGACGAGTGAGCGCCGGCGGGCGAGGATGACATCCGATCGCCCACCGGCAGCGTTCTGCGACCCGGCCGAGCACCGGCCGCTGAGCGGCGCCGGCTGGAGCGAGGACCGGGCACGTGCCGCGATTGCCGACATCGCCACGGACGCCCTTGCCGCATATCGCGGTCCGCAGCAGCTGTGGCCCAACCACCCCGCCGACCTCGACGACGATCCCGAGGACCGGATCTTCCGCTGCGTCTACCTCGGCGGCGCGGGCATGGCCTGGGGGCTGCACCGGCTCGCCAGCGCCGGCCTCGCCGACGAGCTCCCGGGGATCGGCGAGCTCGCCGAGACGCTCCCCGGCGCCCACCGCGCGGATCCCGAGCTCACCGAGCTGGAGACCGGCACGCCGCCGCCTCCTCCCTCGCTTCTGTTCGGTGAATCTGGAATCCTCCTCGCCTGCGAGGCGATCGCCGCGACCGGCGACCCCGGCACACGTGACGCGCTCGCCGCCGCCGTCGCCGCCAATGCCCGCAACCCGACTCGCGAGCTGTGCTGGGGCTCACCGGGCACGATGATCGCCGCCGAGGCGATGTGGCGCCAGACCGCCGACCCGCGGTGGCGAGAGCTCTGGCGAGACAGCGCCCGCTGGTTGATCGAGGAGTGGGAGGACCCGGTCTGGGTGCAGAACATGTACGGCGAGACCCGCCGGTACGTCGGTGCGGGCCACGGCTTTGCCAGCAACGTATCCGTCCTGCTCTCCGGGCTCGATCTCCTCGGTCACAACGGCGACACCGACCATGCCGCGCTGGTCGACCGCATCATCACCACCACCGCCACACTCGCCCAACGCGAAGGCGCGCTCGGACAGTGGCCCGCACTCGCCGACACCGAGACCGAGCGCCGCCCAGTGCAGTGGTGCCATGGCGCCCCGGGGATCGTCACCGCGCTGGCAACCGCCCCGCCGGATCCCCGCGTCGACGAACTGCTCATCGCCGGCGGCGAGCTCACCTGGCGCGCCGGCCCGCTGCGCAAGGGCGTCGGGCTCTGCCACGGGACCGCGGGCAACGCCTACGCATTCCTGGCCCTCCATCAGAGGACCGGCGGCGAACGATGGCTGGAGCGCGCTCGCGCCTTCGCGATGGACGCGGCCGCCGACGCGAACAACTGGCGCGACAGTCACGGCCAGGGCCGCTACGCCCTCTTCACCGGCGATCTCGGAGTCGCCCTGCTCCTCGCCGACTGTCTCGACCACGGAGCCCCCACCTGGCAGGGCTTTCCGTTTCTCGAGCACCCGCTCCACTAAAACGAAGGCTCAGGCTGAGGCTGAGACTGAGCCGGGCTCAGCCGCGCAGCTCGGCCGCCCGCTCCCGCACGGTGGCCTTCGACTCCAGGGGCATCGCCCCCGGATGACCGTCACCCGGCCAGGGAGTGAGCAGCAACAGGAGCCGCGCAGTCGTCCGGGCGACGACCTCGTGGCGCTCAGCGGGATCGAACTCGACGAGCAGCCCGGCTCCACCGGTCACGCTGCCGCCCTCCCGCGAGGTGATCTCGACCTCGCCGTCGATCACGCTCACCCAGGCCCGCTCGTGGACCTGGTGCTCCTGGAGGCTCTCGCCTGCGGGGATCTCCAGCACCACGGCTCGCGCGGCGGTCCCGGAGGAGAGGATCTCAGGCGCGTGCGGGGTCAGCTCGCGGGAGAGAAGCGACCAGCTCCTCATCCCTGGCGACCCCGTCTGCTGCAGCCCTCACACATCGGCCACAGCTTGACACAGATCACGTCACCCGACCACGTTTGCGCGCGTCGCGCCGCATCGCGCGGACCACGTAGCCGCTCACGCTGTGGCGCTCCTCCGCCCACGGGTCGCCGCGATGGTGGTAGCCGTTGCGCTCCCAGAACCCGAGCTCGTCGTGCTCGAGCACCTGCAGGCGGCTGAGCCACTTGGCCGACTTCCAGAAATACAGGTGCGGGACCAGCAGCCGCAGGGGTCCCCCATGCTCGGGCTCCAGCGGCCCTCCTTCCGCCTCGAAGGCGACGAGCGCGGGATGGTCGATCACGTCGGACAGCGGCAGGTTGGTCGTGTAGCCGGTGGGGCTCTCGGCGAGCAGATAGCCCGCGTCCTCGGACGGCCCGGCCCGGTCCAGCAGGGCGGCAACCGACAGGCCACGCCAGTGCATCCCGAACTTCGACCAGCGGGTGACGCAATGGATGTCCCCATCCCAGTCGACGCGGGGCTCGGCCTGAAGCGCCGCCCAGTCGAGCGTGAACGGCTCGCGCACCGCTCCGTCGATCGTGAGCGTCCATTCCGTGGCTGGGGTCTGCGGGACCTCTTCGATCGAGAGGACTGGCCACTTGACGGTCGGCGACTGACCGGGCGGCAGTCGCTCCGGGCCGATGCCGAGCGACTCGGCGCGGCGCTTGCCGCGGTCTCCGAACTGACGGGGCGTGATCGGCACGGTTTCATTCTGCCCACCCCGGCTAGCGTCAACGACAGGAACCCCGAGGACAGAGGTCGACACAGATGACACGTATGCGAGCAGTGGTGGTCAAGGAACCGGGCGGAGACTTCGTCCTGGAGGAGCGGGACGTCCCGCGCCCGGGACCGGGTGAGGCGCTGGTCAAGGTCCACGCGTGCGGCGTGTGCCACAGCGACAGCTTCGCCAAGCTGGGCGGATACCCCGGCATGAGCCACCCGCTCATCCCCGGCCACGAGATCGCCGGCGAGATCTCGGAGCTCGGCGACGACGTCGAGGGCTGGGGGGTCGGCCAGCGGGTCGGCGTCGGCTGGTTCGGCGGCAACTGCGGCTGGTGCGAGCAGTGCCGGCGGGGGCACCTGATCGACTGCGAGCACGGCGAGATCCCCGGCATCACCATGGACGGCGGGTACGCCGAGTACGTCGTGGTCCGGGCCTCGGCGCTTGCCGCGATGCCCGACGATCTCTCGCCCGAGGAGGCGGGCCCGCTGCTGTGCGCCGGGATCACCACGTTCAACGCGCTGCGCCACAGCGGCACCGTCGCCGGCGGCCGGGTGGCCGTCCTCGGGATCGGCGGCCTGGGCCATCTCGCGGTGCAGTTCGCGGTACGCCTGGGGTACGAGACGATCGCCATCGCCCGCGGCGCCGACAAACGCGAGCTTGCCACCCAACTCGGCGCCCACCACTACGTCGACTCAACCGATGGCGATCCGGGCGCCGCGCTGCAGAACCTGGGCGGCGTCGACCTGATCCTGGCCACGGCGACGAGCGCAGAGGCAATGGGCGCCGCGTTCGGCGGCCTGCGGCCGGAGGGCAAGCTGCTGATCGTGGGCGCCTCGATGGATCCGCTCCCCGTGCCGCCCGCCGCACTGATCGGCGGCGACAAGTCGATCGAGGGCCACGCGTCCGGCACGTCGATCGATTCCGAGGACACGCTGCGCTTCAGCGTCCTCTTCGGCGTGCGCCCGATGATCGAGACGATGCCCCTCGAGCGGGCGGCGGAGGCCTACGAGAAGATGATGAGCGGCGACGCCCGGTTCCGCATGGTGCTGACCATGGGCACGTGATTGCTCTGGACATCTTGCTGAAAACCGACTGATCGGCTCCACCCGGGCCTCAGCGAGGCCGATAGACCGGCCATGCCTCGTCCAGTACGTGGTGTGGTCGTCATTCTTGGGGCGTGGCTCGTCGCGTGCGAGCTGCACGGTCTCGGCGTGCGCTGGGCGCCGTCGGGCCCCGAGAAATGGCTGCACCTGATCATGATGGGGATCGGCGCGGGACTGTGCATCGCTCGCGGCCTGATCCGTCCGCGCGAGCGGGCCGCCTGGATCGTGCTCGGCCTGGCCGTGCTCGCCTGGACGCTCGGGGAGCTCTACTTCACCGCGGTCCTGTGGTCCGACGCCTCGCCGCCGGTCCCCTCCCCCGCCGACGCGGGCTATCTGTCGCTGCCTCCGCTGATCATCCTCGGCGTCGTCCTGCTCACGCGGTCGCGGATCCGAGGACTGCCGCGGATGGTGTTCGTCGACGGCCTCATCGCCGGCCTCGCCGTCGGCGCGATGAGTGCCGCGATCGTGTTCAAGCCGGTGCTCGACTCGCTGCATGGCCTCTCGATCTCGGTGATCACCAACTTCGCCTATCCGGTCTGTGACCTGGTCATGCTCGGCGTCTTGATCGGGCTGTTGGCGATCGGCGGGCGCAGCCTCGATCGCCGGCTCGGGGTGCTGGCCCTCGGGGTGCTCTGCTTCTGGGCCTCAGACACCATCTACCTGATCAAGGTCGCCGACGGCACGTGGATGTCGGGCGGGCCGTTCGACCCGGGCTGGTGGACGATCGCCGAGTGTGCCGCGATCGCGGCCTGGATGGATCCGGACAAGGCGCACGCCGGACGGATGCTCACCAGTGCCCGGCCGAGCATCCGCATCCCGGTCGCGTTCGCCCTGGTGGCGATCGCGGTGCTCGTCGCCGGCTCATTCACCTCGATCACCGTGCCCGCGGTGGTCCTCGCCAGCACGGCGCTCGTCGCGATGCTCGCGCGGCTGGTGCTCACCTTCCGCGCCCACCAGGGGATGCTCGACAGCTCCCGCACGGAGGCGTCGACCGACCCCCTCACCGGACTGGGCAACCGCCGTGCGCTCGCCACCGCGCTCGAGGTGCGCCTGGACTGCGACGAGCCTGAGGGGCTGGTGCTCGGCCTGTTCGACCTCGACGGCTTCAAGAGCTACAACGACTGCTTCGGACACGCCGCCGGGGACGCGCTGCTGCAGCGGCTCGCCCGTGCGCTGGAAAGCGTGCTGCCGGGCCCGGCCGCGGCCTACCGCATGGGCGGCGACGAGTTCTGCGTGCTCGTGCCTGCCGGGGAGGTCGGCGAGGCGATGCTGCGTGCCGCGCATGCAGTCCTGGCCGAGCGGGGCGACGGGTTTGCGGTCTCGGCGTCAGTCGGCAGCGTGACGCTCCCAGACGAGGCCGCCGACTCGTCCGAGGCGCTCCGGCTGGCCGACCAGCGCATGTACGAGGACAAGCACTCCACGCGGCGCTCGGGCACCGCCAAGGAGGTCGCCCGCACGCTCCTCTGCGCACTGGAGCAGCGCGACCCGCACCTCACCGACCACCTGTCCGACGTGGAGCGCCTGGCGAGCGACACGGCACGGGCGCTCGGACTGCCGGACGACCAGGTCGAGCTCATCGGACTCGCCGCCGAGCTGCACGACGTCGGCAAGTTCGCGATTCCCGAGACCGTCCTGCTCAAAGCCGGCCCGCTCAGCGACGCGGAGTGGGAGCTGATGCGCGGGCACACGATCGCCGGGGAGCGCATCCTCGACTCCTCCCCCGCGCTGACCGCGGTCGGCGCGCTGGTGCGCAGCTCGCACGAGCGCTGGGACGGCAACGGCTATCCCGATCGGCTGTTCGCCGCCGCGATCCCGCTCGGCGCCCGCGTCATCGCCGTGTGCGACTCCTACGACGCGATGACGAGCGATCGCACCTATCGCCGCGCGATGAGCGAGGAGGTCGCGCTGGCCGAGCTCCGCGCGGGCTCCGGATCGCAGTTCGACCCTCAGGTCGTCGCCGCGTTCCTGCGCGTGCGGGAGCTGCAGGCGCGCAGCGGCCAGGTCCCGCCGACCTGGCCGGGCACGCTGATGGCGCGCCCGGCCGGTCCGGCGGACAGCTTCTAATCGGCGTCGGCGACGATCGATCCGACGCGCTCGCCGAGCGTCCGGTCGCGTGCGTTGACGACCGCCGCCCAGATGCCCGCCACCACGATCACGCCGACCGCGATCAGCGGATACTCCGAGAACGGCTTGGGCTGACCTGGCTTGACCAGCTCGTACAGGGGATACCCGACCGCGAACGCACCGAGCAACGGCAACAGCAGATGCTTCACCGGATGGAACAGCTCCGGATGGTGTCGGCGGAAGTACACCGGCAGCGCCAGGTTCGTCATCAGGTAGGTGACGATCACGAGAATCGTGCCCATCGTGCCGATCTCGCCGAAGTACACCACCGGGTTGGTCGACCATCCGAAGATGTAGGTGAGCCCGAGCGCGATCCCGAGGTAGACGATGAACGCGGCGTAGGGCGTCCGTGACTCCTTGGTGACCCGCGCCACGAAAGACGGCAGCAACCCCTCGCGGCCGGAGTTGAAGATGATCCGCGCCTGCGAGTTCGCTGCCGAGATCAACGTCCCAAAGATCGACGTGAAGCCGGCGATGTAGGCGAGGAAGGCGAGCACGCTGGAGACCGTGTGGGCCGCGCTGACGAACGGGACGGTCTGCTTGCCGAGCAGGCCGATGTTCTCACTGAACGAGATCACGGTGGTGTAGGCGAACAGGATGTACGCGCCGCCGAGCAGCAGGATCGACCACAGGATCGCCTTGCCGATGCCAACGCGCGGGTCCTCGCACTCCTCGGCGAGCGCCGCTGAGTTCTCCCATCCGATGAACATGTAGATCGCGAGCGGGAAGCCGAGCGACAGTCCGGAGAAGCCGCCCGACAGGCGACTCGGGTCGAACGGATGGAGGTTGAGCGAACCCCCGTGCTTGACGAGCAGGGCGATCGCGATGATCAGCATCAGGCCGAACTCGAACCCGAAGAAGATCGCGGCGGCCTTGGTCGAGACCTTCGCGCCGCGCACGATCATCGCCAGCGCGAGCCCCACGAGCACGAAGGTGAGGATCTGCCACGGGATGTGAATGTGCAGGTACACCCGCAGAATGTCGGAGGTCCAGCCGCCGGAGATCCCGACCACCGAGGCGACGGCGGTGATGTAGCCCGCCGACAGCACCAGCGCCATCACAACCGCGATGTACGGGCCGAACGCCTTGCCGATGAAGGTCACGAACGAGCCCGTCGAGGGGTGCACACGACTGAACTGCGTGAGCGTGTTGCCGAGCAAAGCGATCGCCACCATCGCGGCGATGATGGTCAGCGGCGCCGGCACGCCGGCGGTCTCGGCAACGAGACCGAAGCCGAAGAAGAACGACATCGCGGGCGCGATGTTCGCCATCGTCGACGTCGCGATATCGAGGTTGGACAGCACACCTCGCGCCAGGCGCGTGTGCTGCGTGGCGGGGCTTGCCGCCTTGGTCTCGGGTCCCGGCTCGACCGGTCCCGTCATGCCCACATCGGCCATCTACTCACCTCTCTGAGTCCTTCCTCACAGCGCACGGGACGCTCCCTGACACAGGGAGGCGCCGCCCCACGCTCCTCTCTCGGCCGCACACTTTGAGGCCGGGGCTCTCACCTGTCAACGGAGCTCGGGCATTCATCGAACGCGACACTTGAACCGATTCACCAGCGCGATGTGTCGCTCCCGCTCATGCCGCGTGCGCCGCGCCGTGATGCTCGGCAACCGCGTCCAGGCCGGTGGCCACCGCGTCGGCGATCGTCCGCAGCTCGTCCACCCCGACGGTGAGCGGCGGCCCGATCGCGACGCCGGTCGCCTGCCCTCGCGCGATCACTCCGGCCTCGCGGATCGCGTCGTAGAACGCATGGGCGGCGTGCGGATCGCGCTGTAGCTCATCGGACAGGTCGACCGCCGCCGCGAGCCCGACACCGCCGCGGACCTCGCCGCAGGCGGGATGCTCGGCCAGCGGCGAGAGCGCCTCCCAGAGCGAGGCCTCGAGCTCACGCCCGCGCGGGATCAGCGCTTCGGACTCCAGTAGATCGAGGTTCGCCAGGGCCGCGGCACAGCAGGTCGGGTGGCCGGCATAGGTGGCACCGTGGCGGACCATCACCCGCCCCGGCTCCGACCAGAACGGATCGGCAACGCGGCCGGAGACGAGCACCGCGCCCAGCGGCAGGTAGCCGCTGGTCAGCCCCTTGGCGGTGACGACGATGTCGGGCTCCATGGAGAAGCGCTCGTAGCCGAACCACGTCCCGAGCCGGCCGAAGCCGCAGATCACCGCGTCGATCACGAGCAGCACGTCGTTGGCGCGGCAGATCTCGCTCACGCCCTGCAGGTAGCCCTCCGGTGCCGGGCGGACGCCGCCGGCGCCGATCACCGGCTCGCAGAAGAAGGCGGCGACGTTGTCGGCCCCGAGCCGCGCGATCTCAGCCTCGAGCGCGTCCAGCGAGGCGTAGTCGACCTGTGAGGTGCCCTCGTTCAGCGGCCCGAACCCATGGCGGATCGTCGGCAGGCCGGCGAGGCTCGTGCCGAAGCCGTGGGTGCCGTGGTACGAGTAGCTGCGGCTGATCAGCCCGACCTTGTCCGGCCGTCCCTCAAGCGCCCAGTACATCCGGGCCAGCTTGGCCGCGGTCTCGATGCCGTCTCCGCCGCCGAGCGTGAGGAAGACCTTGGTCCCGTCCATGTCGCACAGGCCGCTCAGCCGATCGCATAGTTGACCCGCCGGCTCATTCGTGAGATCCCCGAACGCTGAGTAGCACTCCAGGCGCGAGAGCTGCGCGGAGATCGCGTCGGTGATCTCGCGCCGTCCGTGGCCGACATGGCAGTACCACAGGCCACCGGCGGCGTCGAGATACGGACGGTCCTCGGCGTCGTAGACGTAGACCCCCTCCCCGCGCGCGATCGTGAACTCGTGGCCGGAGACCTCCGCCATATCGGCGAACGGATGCCAGAAGCTACTCATGCAGATCCCTTTCCTCTAGCGGGTCGTGACCGGCGCGCCGACCAGCGGCCACCCGGCGCCATGCAGGCTGGAGACGGCGGCGATCGACTGCGCCTCGTCGTGGATCACGCGCTTGCCCTCACGCCGCGGTTGCGCCCGCTCGCGCAGTGCTCGCAGCACCCGCTCGGGCTTGGCCGGCAGTTCGGTGATCCAGACGCCGACGGCATCGTGGATCGCGTTGACGATCGCGGGAGGCTGCGCGTTGGACGCCATCTCGCCGATCGCCTTGGCGCCGAACGGGCCCTCGGCCGACGGGTTCTCAAGGACGCTGTCGTGCATCGCGGGCAGCTCGGTCGGTGCCGGCATCAGGTAGCTGCCGAACTCGGCGCCGCGGTGGCCGGTGCCGGGGTACTCCGGGAACGACTCCTCCAGCAGCGCCAGGCCGAGGCCCATCATCGCCCCGCCGTGGATCTGGCCGGAGACGAGCGCCGGGTTGATCGCGCGACCGACGTCGTAGACCTGGGTCATCTCCAGCACCTCGACCTCACCGGTCTCGCCGTCGACCTCGATCTCGGCGACGCAGACCCCGTAGGAGATCGCGTAATGGGGCTCGCACTCGCCGGTGTCGGGGTCCGGCGCGGAGAACGGCTTCATGTATGTCGCCTGGCCGGTGATCATCCGCCCGCGCTGCCAGGTGGCCTCCAGCGCGATATCGGTGATCGAGCGCTTGGCCGACGGCGCGCCGTTGGGCCACAGGAAGCCGTCCTCGGAGACGAGGTCGGCGGGGTCGACCTCCATGATCTCGCCGGCGACATCGAACAGCGACTTGCGCGTCTCCACGGCGGCGCGAGCGATCGCGTTGCCGCCCACGAACGTCCCGCGCGAGGCGAACGTGCCGGTGCACAGCGGCGAGGAGTCGGTGTTGGAGTTGTCGAGCGTGACCCACTCGTAGGGCACGCCGATCGTGTCGGCCGCGATCTGGGCGTGGACGGTGCGCGAGCCCTGACCGAGGTCGCAGGTCCCGGTGAACACATCGACGTGCCCGTCGGGCTTGAGCTTGATCCAGACCTGGCTCGGGTCGCCCGCCTGGTTCATCCCGGTCGGGTATTCGATCGACGCGATTCCCGTGCCGCGGTGGCGCGCCATCAGACGACCGCCCCGGGCGCCAGGACCGTGTCGCGCAGATGGTCAGGCACCGGCTCGGACGGATCGCGGTCGTCGGTCATCGCGGCATACCCCGGCGCGAGCGTGACGCCCGCCTCCCGGGCGCATCCGACCAGCGTGGCCACCGCCGAGGGATCGGGCAGCCGGCCGCCGGTCGGGCTCACGTCGCCGGTGCGTGCGGCGTTCTTCAGCCGCAGCTCCCACGGGTCCATCCCGAGCTCGGTGGCGATCCGCTCCAGATGGGTCTCGATCGCGAACGACGCCGAGGTCACACCGAAACCGCGCATCGAGGACGACGGCGGGCGATTGGTGTACACGACGTAGGAGTTGAACGCGACATTCGGGACGGTGTACGCGCCGGCGAGGTGGAAGGTGTGCTTGTTGGTGCCGTACGGAGAGAGGCGCGTGTAGGCGCCGGCGTCGTGCAGGGTGAGCGTGCGGCGGCCGAGGATCCAGCCGTCGGAGCTGACCGCGTCGGCGATCTCGATATGCCAGGAGGCGCGGACCGACGAGCACAGCATCTCCTCCTCGCGCGTGTGGGCGAAGCGGACCGGGCGGCCGGTGCGCAGCGCCAACAGTCCGGCGATCGACTCGCACGGCGAGTCGACCTTGCCGCCGAACCCGCCGCCGACCTGCCCGCCGACGAACTTGATCTGGCCGAGCGGGATCTGCAGGTGCTCGGCGACGATCGCCATCGAGTAGTAGAGCGCCTGGGTGGTGGAGTGGATCGTGAGACGGCCGTCGGGCTCCGGGATGGCGACGGCGGCCTGCGTCTCGATCGGCGCCTGCTCGATCGCGGTCGGCCGGTAGACGCCCTCGACGATCAGGTCGGCCTCCTCGAACGCGCGGTCGACATCGCCGCGGCGCACCCGCCGCTCGGTGTACTTCTCGTAGTGGAAGAGGTTGCCGTCCGAGACGATGTGCGGCTGACCGGGATCCAGGGCCAGTCGCATGTCCAGGAACGGCTCACGGACCGCGTAGTCGATCGCGACCCGGGCGAGCGCGTCACGGGCGGCCTCTTCGGTCTCGGCGGCAACCGCGACGATCGGCTGGCCGCGGAAGCGGACCTCGCCCTGGGCGAGCAGGGGCTCGTCGGCCTCGATCCCCTGAGCCTCGAGCTGGCCGACGACCAGGCGCGGCACATCCGCGGCGGTGATCACCCCGTGCACTCCGGGCGCGGTCGCCGCGCCGGTGACGTCGAGCGAGACGATCCGGGCGCTGTCGTGGGGCGAGCGCAGGATCCTCACGTGGAGCAGGCCCGGCGGGCGGACGTCGTCGGTGAACATCGCCCGCCCGACGACGTTCTTGATCCCGTCGTACCGGGGAACGGAGGCGCCGACCGCCTTCATGCGCGGGCCGCCTGCTCGACCGCAGCGAGGATGTTGACGTAGCCGGTGCAGCGACAGACATGGCCGGAAAGCTCCTCGGCGATCTCCTGACGGGTCAGCGCCGCGCCGCGGCGCGCCACGAGGGCGTGGGCGGCGATCACCATGCCCGACGTGCAGTAGCCGCACTGGCTGGCGTAACCGTCGGCGAACGCCTGCTGGACCGGCGCCGGCTCCTCGGGCGTGCCCAGACCGTCGGCGGTGATCACAGCCGCGCCGTCGGCCGCGGCCAGCGGCGTCAGGCAGGAGCGGCGCGGCTCACCGTCGATCAGCACGGTGCACGCGCCGCAGCCGCCCGACCGGCAGCCGGGCTTGGGGCTCATCACCCCGAGCTCCTCACGCAGCACGTCGAGCAGCGGGGTCATCGGCGCACTGCGCAGCCCATCGCGCTCGGTCCCGTTGACGATCAGCTTCACGCGGAACCCTCCATCTGCTCAAGGCAGAGACGGACCAGCACGGGCACCATCTCCCGCCGATACCAGCCCGAGGCGAGCGCATCGTCGCGGCCGGGGATCGCCGTCTCGGTCGCAAGCGGCTCCTCGGGCGAGCCCAGGCGGATGGCGTGCGGTCCGAGGCCGGTCGCGGCGAGGCGGAGCTCGCCGCCGGACTCCGCGGCGCTCACCGCCAGCGCGGTATAGCCATGGCTGTGCGGGCGGCGCAGCGCCGCAAACGCGCCGTTCTCAGGGACGGCGAACTCGACCCCGAGCACCAGCCGGGGCGCGCTGCCGGGGACGAGGAACTCCTCGATCCCGTCGTGATGGTCCCCCGCCCCGTCCGTCCAGTGCACGACCGCGTCGAGCGCCAGCAGCGGGCCCTGCAGATCGCCGCGCGGCGCCCCGTCCAGCGGCGCGGCGCAGATGTTCCCGGCGAGCGTGGCCTGAGCGCGGACCTCGGGATCGGCAACGCCGGCGATCGCGCTGCGCAGCGGCTCGGGCATCTCCCGCAGCGTCGACAGCCGCGCGGTGGCGCCGATCGTGATCCGGGCGCCCTCGCGACGCACCCCGTCCAGGCCGGCACGGTGCAGCAGCATCACGTGGGAGGCGGCGCGGGCGCCCGAGGAGAGCTCCGGGGTCAGGATCGTCGCGCCGCCCGCCGGCAACGGCGGGGACGCGGCCGCGAACAGCGCGCGAGCCTCCTGCTCGGAGGTCGGAACGGACACCTCGATCGGCTGCGCCACGGCGGCAACAGTACGCACGGGTTCGAACGCGTGTCAAGACAACGGCCTCGCGCGTGTGACACATATCGTGTTCATCAATCAATGTCAGTGACAAAGTCGATCAATCCGCGCCGCTATTTGACAGTGACTCACGACGATGACTAGGGTTCCGGCCCATGTCGGTGACAGACACATCAGGTGACACAGGCGCCCGGATCCAGGCGCTCTCGGACGCCGGACTGCTGCGTGGACGCGGCCTGATCGGCGGCCGCTGGCTCGGCGCCGAGGACGGTCGCTCCTACCCCGTGCTCGACCCCGCCTCCGGACAGCAGATCGCCGAGGTGCCGCGCATGGGCTCGGCGGAGACCCGCGCCGCCATCGAGGCTGCCGGCGCGGCGCTGCCGGCGTGGCGCGGACGCACGGCTGCCGACCGGGCCGCCGTACTCCGTCGCTGGGCCGAGGAGCTGCGATCGCACGCCGACGAGTTGGCGCTGCTGATGACGCTCGAGCAGGGCAAGCCGCTGGCCGAGGCGCGTGCTGAGGTCAACTACGGCGCCTCGTTCTTCGACTGGTTCGCCGAGGAGGCCAAGCGCGTCTACGGCGACGTCATCCCCTCGCCGGTTCCTGGCAACCGGATCATCGTGCTCAAGCAGCCGATCGGCGTCACCGCGGGAATCACCCCCTGGAACTTCCCGGCCGCGATGCCGGCCCGCAAGGCCGCCCCCGCGCTCGCCGCGGGCTGCACGATGGTGCTCAAGCCCGCCGAGCAGACGCCGCTCTCCGCCCTGGCGATCGCCGAGCTCGGGATGCGCGCCGGCGTGCCCGCCGGAGTCTTCAACGTCGTCACCGGAGACGCAGAGGACGCGCCGAACATCGGCGGGGAGATCACGTCGAACCCCACGGTGCGCAAGCTCGGGTTCACCGGCTCCACCCAGGTCGGAAAGCTGCTCATGCGCCAGTGCGCCGATCAGGTCAAGAAGGTGTCGCTGGAGCTCGGCGGCAACGCCCCGTTCATCGTGTTCGACGACGCCGACCTCGACAAGGCGGTCCAGGGCGCGATCATCGCCAAGTTCCGCAACTCCGGCCAGGTGTGCGTCGCCGCCAACCGGGTGCTCGTGCAGGAGTCCGTGGCGGAGGAGTTTGCGAAACGGCTCGCCCGGGAGGCGGCGCGACTGGTTGTCGGTCGCGGAACCGACCCGGATGCGCAGGTCGGCCCGCTGATCGACCGCCAGGGGTTTGAGAAGGTCGCGGAGCACGTCGCGGAGGCGCGCGCGGCGGGCGCCGAGGTCCTGCTTGGCGGCACCGGCCACGAGCTCGGCGGCACCTTCTTCGAGCCGACCGTGATCACCGGGGCGACCCAGGCGATGCTGATGAGCCGCGAGGAGACGTTCGGCCCGGTCGCCGCCATCCAGACCTTCGCCTCCGAGGAGGAGGCGATCGAGCGGGCCAACGACACCCCGTTCGGGCTGTCGGGCTACTTCTACAGCCGCGACATCGGCCGGGTGTGGCGGGTCGCCGAGGCGCTCGAGACGGGGATCGTGGGCGTGAACACCGGACTGATCTCGACCGAGGTGGCGCCGTTCGGCGGCGTCAAGGAGTCCGGGATCGGCCGCGAGGGCTCGCGGTACGGCATCGATGAGTGGATCGAGCTGAAGTACGTCTGCCTCGGCTCGATCGACGACTGACCTCGGAGGACACGCGATGATCGTCGAAGAGCGCATCTACACCCTGCACCCCGGACAGGCGCCGGAATACCTGCGTCTGTACGAGGCGGAAGGGCTGGAGATCCAGCGCGCGATCCTCGGGCGGATGGTCGGCTACTTCTCGACCGAGGTCGGCCCGCTCAACCAGATCGTGCACCTCTGGGCCTACCGCGACCTCAGTGAGCGCACCGAGCGGCGAGCGCGACTCGGCGCCGATCCGGGCTGGCAGGCGTACGTGAAGAAGATCCGCCCGCTCATCGTCCATCAGGAGAACAAGCTGCTCGTGGCCGCCTCCTTCTCACCCTCGATCGAGGTCTTCGAATGACATCGGTGCTCGAGCTGTTCCAGCACCACGTCGCCGACGGCGAGACGCTGTCGCTGCCGGCGGCGACGCGTGTCGTCTACTCGGTCGCGGGCGGCGAGGCGACGTTCTCCACCGGGCCGGTCGAGCTCGGTCCCGGGCACACGCTCTGCTTCGAGCTGGGCGAGGAGACCCGGATGGGCTCGCAGCTGTCGGCGACGCTCGAGCCGGGCGGCGACGCAAAGCTCCTGCGCTGCGACCGCGTCGAGCTGCCGCCCGGCGGCACCGCCTACCTGCACACGCACCAGGGTCCCGGGATCCGCTGCCTGGTCGAGGGTCGCTTCCGCGTGCAGTCGAACGGGTTCGGTCAGACCGTCGAACGCTATGGCGCGTGGTTCGAGAACGGCACCGATCCGGTCGAGGCTCACGCGGTGAGCGATACCACCGCAGCGTTCGTGCGGGTGATGATCCTGCCCGCCGGGCTGCTCGGCCAGTCGTCGATCCGGTACGTACGTGAGAGCGACAAGGACCGGCCCAAGCCGCAGCGGTATCAGGTGTTCGTCGACGAGCCCCTCCCCGCCTGAGGACCCGGCCGTGAGCGATCCGCGGACCGGGGGCCGGATCCTCGTCGACCAGCTCGTGCTGCACGGCACCGAGCGGGTCTTCTGCGTGCCCGGCGAGAGCTACCTGGCGGTGCTCGACGCGCTCCACGACGTGAGCGAGATCGAGCTCGTCGTTGGGCGGATGGAGGCCTCGACGGCGAATATGGCCTGCGCCCACGGCCAGCTCACCGGAGCGCCGGGGATCATGTTCGCAACGCGCGGTCCCGGCGCCACCCAGGCGGCGGTCGCCGTGCACAACGCACAGCAGGGCTCGGTCCCGTTGATCCTGTTCGTCGGGCTGATCCCGCGCGATCATCGTGATCGGGAGGCGTGGCAGGAGATCGACATCGCGGGGGTCTTCGGCCCGATGTCGAAGTGGGCGGCGACGATCGACGACCCCGCGCGGATTCCCGAGTACGCGAGTCGCGCCTACCGCGTGGCGCTTGCAGGCCGCCCCGGTCCGGTCGTGCTCGGGCTGCCGGAGGACATGCTCGCCGAGACCGCCGATGTCTGCGACGGCGCGCCCCATCAGATCGTCCGCCCCACGCCCCCGCCCGCCGCCGTCGCCCGCGTGCGCGACATGGTCGCTCGCGCCGAGCGCCCGCTCGTGCTCGTGGGGGGCGGTGGCTGGTCTGAGCGCGCGGCCGCCGACACCGCGGCGCTGTGCGAGTCGTGGGGCGTCCCGGTCGCGGCCGCCTTCCGCTGCCAGGACTACGTCGACAACCGCTCCCCCTCATTCGCGGGCACGCTCGGCCTCGGGATCGACCCCGCGCTCGCGCGCAAGGTCCGTGAGTCCGACCTGCTGCTCGTCCTCGGCGCGCGCCTGGACGAGCCGACGACCGGCGGCTACGAGCTGATCGCCGCGCCGCGTCCGCGCCAGGCGCTGATCCACGTCCACGCCGACCCCGAGGAGCTCGGCCGGGTGTTCGAGCCGGCGCTCGCCATCAACGCCGGCGCCCCTGAGTTCGCCGCCGCGGCGCTGGAGCTCGACGGACCCGACCCGGCTCGCCACGCCGAGTGGACGGCCGCCCTGCATGCGGCGGCCACCGCGTTCCAGACCCCTCCGCCATCCGATCTCGAGCTCGATCTCGCCCGCGCGATCCGCGAGCTCCGGGCGCTGCTGCCCGACGAGACGATCGTCACCAACGGCGCGGGCAACTACACGCTGTGGCTGCACCGGTTCTGGCCGCTGCACCGCTACGGGACCCAGCTGGCCCCGGTGTCCGGCGCGATGGGCTACGGGCTGCCCGCGGCGATCGCGGCAAAGTTGGCCCATCCCGACCGTCCGGTGCTGTCGTTTGCCGGGGACGGCTGCCTGCTGATGGCCATCCAGGAACTCGCCACCGCGATGCGCCACGACGCGGCGGTCGTGCAGATCGTCGTCGACAACTCGAGCTACGGCACGATCCGGATGCACCAGGAGCGTCGGCACCCCGGCCGTCCCTCGGGCACGAGCCTCGTCAGCCCGGACTTCGTCGCGCTCGCCCGCTCGTTTGGAGCCGGGGCGTTCTCGGCCACCGACACCGTCGGGCTCGTGCAAGCGGTTCGGGATGCGGTTGACTCGGGCCGGCCGGCGCTCGTGCATGTCCCGCTCGACGCCGAGATCCTCACTCCGGCGCAGGCGGCGGCCGCCGCTCCCGGCGCCGTCGCCGCCTGAGCCGGGTCCGCCGCTCCCCGAGCCTCGCTGGTAGCGTCGCCGGGCCATGGACCTGCGCCAGCTCCGCTGCTTCGAGGCCGTGGCTCGCCACCGGCACTTCACGCGCGCCAGCGAGGAGTTGTCGCTCTCGCAGTCCTCGGTCTCCCACCACATCCGCCAGCTGGAGGCCTCGCTCGGCGTCGAACTGTTCGTGCGCACCAGCCGTACGGTCCGCCTGACCCGCGCCGGGGAGTCGCTGCTGCCGCGCGCCGAGCAGATCGCGGCGGGCTTTGACGCCGCGGAGTCCGAGATGCAGCAGTTCACCGGGCTGATGCGCGGGCGGATGGTGCTCGGCACGATGCGCGCGCTCGGAACGATCCGCCTACCTGAGCTGCTGCGTGCCTTCTGCGACCGCTATCCGGGCATCGACGTGGTGATGCGCGAGGCGACGAGCGACCACATGCTCGAGATGCTCATCGGAGGCGAGCTCGACGCGGCGTTCATCCAGCTCCCCGACGAGCCCCCATCCGGCCTGGTCACCGAGCTACTGCACGTCGAGGAGTTCGCGCTCGTGCTCGGACCGGACCACCCGCTCGCCGGTCGCGACGAGGTTCCGCTCGCCGAGCTTGCCGGTGAGGACTGGATCGTGTTCACGCGCGGTACCGGGATCGACAGCGCGTTCCGCGCAGCGTGTGCGGCGGCCAGCTTTGAACCGCACGCCAAGTTCGAGAGCTCGGCGCTCCAGACGGTCCGCGCGCTCGCTGGGGCGGGTCTCGGGGTGGCGATGCTGCCGCGCTCGTTCGCCGAGGCGGAGGCCGGGGCGCGGGTGGTGCGGATCGCGCCGCCGGTGCCGCTGCGACGGGTCGCGCTGGCGTGGCCGGACCGGCCGTTGCCGGCGGGCACCGCATTCGTGCAGTTCGTGCGCGCGACGCTGGCGCGCGACGGTCAGTAGCGCCGGCGGTCAGTAGCCGCCCGCGAGGACCGCCCGGCGCGCCGCCTCGGTCGCCAGCCGCGAGGCGCCGATGATCGTGGCGTCGCTCCCGAGCCGGCCGTTGGCGAGCTCGGTGTCCCAGGCCAGTCGACGTATCTCGTGCCGGACGCCGCGCAGCAGGATCGGGTTGGACCCCACGCCGCCGCCGAGCACGATCAGCCCCGGGTCGAGTAGCGCGACGATCGCCGCCGCTGCCTCGCCGATCTCCCGGGCGTGGGCGGCGACCAGCTCCCTCGGCCCCGGCTCGCCCTCCGCCGCGCGCGCAAACAGCGCGGCGACGTCGGTGCGGGGCGCCATCGGGATGTCGTCACGGGCGCGCGCCCGGGCGAGCAATCCCGCCGAGCCGATGTGGTGCTCGAGCGCGAGATGGGTCGGGCGCGCCCCGGTGCCCCAGGGGTAGGGCAGGCAGGCGACCTCGCCGGCGCCGCCGCGGCCGCGCAGCAACCGCCCCTCGTAGACGAACCCGAGACCGATCTTGACGCCGACCTGGAGGTAGGCGAACGTGGCGCGGCCCTGGGCGACGCCCTCCTGCCCCTCGGCGATCGCGGCGCAGTTGACGTTGTTCTCGACGGTGATCGCGAGGTCCGGTGTCGTCGGCAGCGTGCGGACCGCTTCGAACACCGGCGCCAGCTTCGGCGGCTCGGGGGTGTCGAGGCTCACCTTGACCGGCGCGGCGATCACGCAGCCGCGCACGCGCGTCCGGTGCTCGTCGAGCGTCGAGCGGATCTCCTCGGTGAGCCTGAGCGCCGCGCGGAGCTGGCCCCGGCTCACGTCGGCCGAGGACGCGCGGATCTTCTCCTGCCCCTCGCCGAGGATGCGCCCGTCGAGCGCGATCACGCGGACCCAGACTCGGGTCGTGCCCATGTCGATCGCGAGGCAGCAGCCGGCCTCTTCCGAGACCCGGTAGACACCGGCGGGGCGCCCCAGACCGCCGCCGTGGGCGACGCCGAGCTCGGTCACCAGTCCGGCGGTGAGCAGCCGCTTCATCCCTGCCGAGATCGTCGCCTTGGAGACGCTCAAACGCTCGGAGATCTCCGAGCGCATCGTCGCCTGCGCGCCCATGATCTGCGCGAGGATCGCGCGCTCGGTCTCGTTGAGCAGGGGGGCCAGCTGCGTGGCGTCGCGGTCCTGCGGCGGACGCGCCGGCGCCCGCTCCACGACCTGATCGACCGCGGTCACCGCGGCAACGCTACCAGGCGCCCCGGAGCGTCCCTCACCGGATCTTCTGGCCCGTCGCGGGGTCGAAGAAGTGGGCCCGCGCGGGGTCGGGAGTGAGCCGCAAGGTGTCTCCGATCCGCACTCCGGCGCGCGGCTCCAGGCGGGCGACAAAGCGGCCGCGGCCGGAGACCTCGGCCTCGGGCGGCAGCTCGTCATCGGCCCCCAGGTCGGGCAGCTGGGCCCGGCGGGCGCTCGTGTCCATGTGCACGAGCAGATCGGACCCCAGCGCCTCCACGAGCTCCACGGTCCCGGTGATGAACGAGTCGCCTTCGCCGGCGACCCGCAGGTCCTCCGGGCGGACGCCGTAGATCACCGGGTGCTCGCCGGCGCCGCGTAGGTCGGCCGGAAGCGCGCCCGGATCGAGCGTCAGGCCCTGCTCGCCGATCTGCAGCGCGCCGGTGCCCCCGGCAAGCGTGCCCTCGAAGAGGTTCATCGCCGGCGAGCCGATGAACGCGGCGACGGTCACGTTGGCGGGCTCGTCGTAGATGGTCTGGGGCACGTCGCACTGCAGCAGCCGACCCGCCTCGAGCACCGCGACGCGGTCGCCCATCGTCATCGCCTCGGTCTGATCGTGGGTGACGTACACGGTCGCGACCCCCACGCGGCGCTGGATATTGAGGATCTCCGAGCGCATCTCGACGCGCAGCTTGGCGTCGAGGTTGGAGAGCGGCTCGTCCATCAGGAAGACCGAGGGTTCACGCACGATCGCACGGCCCATCGCGACGCGCTGACGCTGGCCGCCGGACAGCTCCGGGGGTCGCCGGGACTCGGACTGCGACAGACCGAGGATCTCGGTGGCCGCGGCGACTTTGGTCGCGATCTGCCGCTTGGAGGCGCCACGCAGGCGCAGCGGGAAGCCGATGTTCTCGGCGACCGTCATGTGCGGATAGAGCGCGTAGTTCTGGAAGACCATCGCCACGTCGCGCTCCTTGGGCGCCGCCATCGTGACGTCGCGCTCGCCGATCATGATCTTCCCGGCGGTGACCCGCTCCAGCCCGGAGATCATCCGCATCAGCGTCGTCTTGCCGCAGCCCGAGGGGCCGACGAGCACCATCAGCTCGCCGTCGGCGATGTCGAGGCTCACGTCGTCGACGGCCTGGACGTCGTTGGAATAGGTCTTGGAGACCCCGTTGAGGGTGATGGAGGCCATCGACGTTCTCCTCTCGAATTCTCGTCGGTTCAGCCGACCGTGCTGCCGGCGAACATGCCGGAGATGAAGCTGCGCTGGGAGATGAGGTAGACGAGCACCACCGGCAGCGCGGCCAGCACCGCGCCGGCACCGAGCGCGCCGTAGTTGGCGAAGTGGGCGCCCTGGAAGGTGGAGAGGCCGATCGTCACCGTGTAACGGTTCGGATTGGACTCGACGACGAGCGGCAGCAGGAACGCGTTCCACGTCCACAGGAACACGAGGGCCGACATCGTCTTCAGCGCCGGCTTGACACTCGGGATGAGCACGAACCGGAACATGTGCCACCGCGAGGCACCATCGAGCGTGGCGGCCTCCACGAGTGACTCGGGGACCGCCATGAACGCCGAGCGCATCCAGAACACACCGAACGCGACCGACTGCGCGGCCTGGGGCAGGATCAGCGCCCAGTAGCCGTTGAGCAGGTTCATCGAGCGCAACTCGTAGTACCACGGGGTGATCAGGACCTCGACCGGCAGCATGAAGCCGATCACCGAGACGTAGAACAGCAGCCGGGACCCGAACGGGCGCAGGTGGACGATCGCGTAGGCGGCGACGGTGGCCACGATCGCCGAGATCACCAGCACCCCGACGGTCATGATCGCCGTGTTCACCATGTACTGCGAGAAGTTGCCCGCGTTCCACGCGTACTTGAACGAGGAGAGCGACAGCGAGTGCCAGAAGTTGATCGAGTTGACGTTGGCGTTGACCGACTCCAGCGCCGCGGAGATCAGCGCGACGATCGGGTACAGGGTGATCGCGGCCGCCGCCAGCAGGATGAAGAGCGTGCCGTATCGCTCGGTGCGAGTGAACATCTGGTCATGCCCTCCGCGGACGCAGTCGCATTCGACGTCGGTTGCCGGGCGGCTCGAGCAACATCCGGATCACGACGGTGAAGATGAAGGTGAGCAGCGCCAGGGCCACCCCGATGGCGCTCGCCGAGCCGACCGCACCGAGCTGGAAGGCGTCGCGGTAGACCAGCAGGCCGGGCACGATCGTCGAGTTGCCCGGGCCGCCGTTGGTGGCGGCGTAGATCAGGGTGAAGCTCTGCAGCGAGGCGACGGTGGTGATCGTCAGCGCGACCCCGATCTCGCGCCGCAGCATCGGCACCGTGATCCGGAAGAACTCGTCGAACAGGCTCGCGCCGTCGACCCGCGCCGCCTCGTACAGGGAGGGAGAGATGCGCTGCACGCCTGAGAGGAACAGCACGAAGCACAGCCCGAAGTCGAGCCACACCGCGATCAGGCCGAGGCTGATCATCGCCGTGGAGAAGTCGCCGAGCCACGCCGTGTGGACGTGGAACCCGAACAGGTTGATGATCGCGTTCACCGTGCCGCCGCCGCCCGGCGCCAGCAGCCAGGTCCACACGATCGCCACCACGACGGTGACCAGCACCTGCGGCAGGAAGTAGATCACCCGGTAGACGACCAGTCCCCTGCGCGGGATCCGCGCGATCAGGGCCGCCGCGACCAGCCCGAGGAACGTCGGGATGATCGCGAAGAACACGATCAGGATGCCCGCGTGCTCCAGGGCGCTTCGCTCGACTGAGTTCTTCCACAGCGCGGTGTAGTTGGAGACGCCGGCGGAGGTCGAGGGCCCGACCCCGTCCCAGTTGTGGAACGAGTACCCGACCGCTTTGACCAGCGGGTAGATGATGAAGATCGCCAGCAGCGCGACCGCCGGGAGGATCAGCAGCATGCCGATCCCCCGGTCGGCCACGGTGTCGGACGCCGCGCCGTCGCCGGTCATCCCGGCCCGGCGCCGGCGGGCAAGACGCCCGCCGAGGCCGGTGGACAGCCGCTGCTGCTGCGACGGCTGCTGCACACGTGCGGAGTCCGACGTGCTCACTTGCTCGACCAGTAGGTCGTGTAGTCGGACTGCAACTGCTGGATCATCGCCGTCGGGGTAAGCCGTCCGGCCTGTAGCTCCTGCACCGAGGCGAAGATCTGGTTGAGGTAGTTGGGCGTCGCGTAGTCCAGATACGGCACCAGTTGATGGCTCTGAACCGTACGTTGCCACCCGGTCGTGGCCGACTGGAGCATCGCCGGGAACTTCTTGAGGACGCTGGCGCTCGGGGCGACGACCGGCACCTCGCCCTCCTTCATCACGGACTCCTGGAACTTCGGGGTCAGGCCGATGTCGATGAACGCCGCAGCGGCATCCGGGTTGGAGGAGCGGGCGGGGATCGAGTAGCCCTCACCCGGGCCGCCCGTCGTCGACGGCGGGACCCAGAAGCCGGCCTTTGACTTCAGCGCCTGCTGCACCGAGGAGATGTACCACTCGCCCTCGATGAAGAAGGCCGACTTGCCGGAGGTGAAGTCCGACAGCGCCTGGCTGCCCGACATGCCGGTGTAGCCGCTGGGGAAGTACCCCTGCTTGCTCCAGTTCTGGATCGTGGTTGCAGCCTTGATGTACCCCGGCACGTCGATGCTCGGCTTCGCCCCCTTGTGGAAGACGAAGTTGATCGAGGTCGAGGCCGGCGTCATCGCGTCGGCGACCTCGTAGAACATGTGCAGGGGCTGGTAGACCGTCGGCTGCCCGCTGCCGTATGCCATCGGAGTGATCCCGGCCTTCTTGACCAGCGCGAGGTCCTTGGTGAACGACGCCCAGCTGGTGGGGACGGTGCCGCCCGCCTTCTGCAGCAGCGCCTTGTTGTAGAAGATGCCGAGCGGTGCGGCGGTCCACGGGACGCCGTACACGTCGCCCTGACCGAGGAACTTGCCGTCGGAGCTGAACGAGTTGTACTGGAGGTTCAGATCGCCGACCTTGTTCCAGCCGTACAGCTTCACGTAGTCGGTGAGCGGCAACAGCTCCTTGTCGGTGACCAGCCGACCCATCGACTGGTAGCCCTCGTTGGTCTCCGTCACGCCGGGTGCGCTGGAGGAGGACGAGAGCGCGAGCGGCAGCTTGTTGTTCTGCTCGTCGAGGGTCATCTCGGTGTTGGTGACCTTCCAGCCCGGATACTTCTGCTCGAAGGTCTTCAGGGCCAGCGGCATCAGGGCGTGATCGCCCGGGTCGTCGGCGACCGTGTTCCAGTTCCACTGGGTGAGCGTGCCCTTGGCGCTCGAGCTGAGCTTGGCGGCGGTTGCCGAGCTCTTGCCCGAGCCGCCACTCCCGCCGCTGCCGGCGCTGCCCCCGGTCCCGCCGCTGCCGCCGCTCGACCCGCAGCCGGCGATCGCCAGCGCGAGGCAGCCTGCGACGGCGCCACCGGTCAGCCATCGTCGTGTCCGCCCCCGGATCTCCGGTTGCGGTGACTCGTATGTGGTCATGAGCTGCTTCTCCTCCTCGGTGATGATGTGTGCGCGCGTGCCAGTCATCGTGTGGTCAGTGGGTGGGTCGGGTCAGACGCGGTCGAGCTTCAGCTGGTCCTGCGGGTAGCGGAACTTCCCGCTCGTCCGGTCCAGGCGGACCGCGAGGCGGCCCGAGAGGACCTGCAGCGCCGCCATCTCGACCGCGGCGCGGACCAGGCCGCCGCCAAGGTCGGGGACGACGAGCTGCGGAACGTCGAGGTCGTCCTGAGGGGTGTGGGTGATGATCACCCTCGGGCAGTCGATCGCCGCCGCCTGGCGGGCGATGATCTGCAGGCCATCCTCGCCCGCGTCACCGACCAGCACAATGCCGCGGTCTGACTGCAGCGACTCCATCGGGCCGTGCAGATAGGAGCGCGAGTCGAACCAGGCGGTCGGGACGCGTGGCGCCTCGCGCAGCAGCAGCGCGCCCTCGGCGGCGGAGCCGAGCGAGTCCTTATCGCCGACGAAGTCGAACGCGGTCGTGGTGGCGAACCGATCGGTCACCTGATCGGCGGGCTGCTCGAGCTCGGTGAACAGCGTGTCGATCGCCCGCGGGACGGCCGCCCACTCCCGCTCGATCACATCCAGGTCCGCCCCGCCGAGCGCGGCGACCAGGAAGCCGAGCGCCTGCAGCGTTCCCATGTAGCTGACCGTCGCCGGAACGGAGTCGTCAGGATCGGCGCACGGGATCGACTGGTCGCTGATCGAGCCCAGGCGCTCGGTGTCCTCGGCCATCACGGCCGCGACCACGACCGGCTTGTCAGCGTCACGCAGGGCCCGGATCGCCTGGACGGTCTCGCGGCTCTCGCCCGAGGCGGAAATCGCCAGGTAGGCGTCGACGACGCTCACCTCGGGGTCCTCCCAGAGCTGGCCGGCGTCGACCAGGATCGCGCGGCGGCCGAGCTTCCAGAGCTCGCGCAGCGCGCTCAGCCCGGCGTAGTAGCTCGCGCCGATGCCCATCACGCCGATCACCGCGTCGGGGGCGACCCGGTCGGCGAAGCCGCGGCCGGCCGCAGCGAGCGTCGGCCGGTTGCGCTCCAGGACCTCGGCCTGCTTGGCGACGGCGACGTCGTAAGGGATCTTCTTCATGATTTTTCAGGGACTCCGGTGGCGGGGGTGGTCGGACGGGAGGCGGTCAGACGGCGTCGGAGAGCCGGATGCAGGTCGTCTGTGGAGGCGGGCGGTTGGGCGAGCGCGGCCGCGAGCGCGGTGGCGAGCGTGAGCGCGCCCTCGACGGGCGGGGGGGTGAGGATCACGAGCTCTGCGCCAGGGCACTGACGGCCGAGCGAGGCACGCAGCGCATCCTGCAGCCAGACCGCGTTCGCGATCATGCCGCCGCCGGCGACCACCGTCGAGGTGTCACAGCCGCGCCGCCCGAGCAGCGCGACGAGCCCGGCCATCACGTCGCCCGAGTAGGTGACGATCTCGCCGGCGAAGCGCGAGCCAAGCGCGAACGAGCGCTCATACAGCGTCGGGACGAGATGCGCCCACCCGGTCGGCGAGCCCATGTCGCCCAGCGCGGCGGGCAGGTCGCGCAATTCGGCGAGCTCGCAGAGCTCGAGCATCACGTGCTCCATCGGATCGGGCGCTTCGCCCCGGTCCCGGGCCTGCACGAGCGCGCGGGCCGCGTCGAGGAACAGCCCGGTCGCACTCCCCTGGTCGGAGAGGAAGCCGCCCCAGCCGCCGACGCTGATCAGCTCGTCGCCCGGTCCGTAACCGATCACGATCGAGCCCGTCCCGCTGACCAGGCCGATCCCATGGCTGCGCCCGGCGGCCGGCAGCAGCAGCTCGGCGTCGTTGAGCGCGAGCACCTGCGCGGGGAGCAGGGCCTCGATCTCCTCCTGGAGGCGCTCGCACTGCGACAGCGTGTCGGTGCCGTGGGCGCCGACCGCGATCACGTAGCCGATCGGACGGTCGCCGTTTGACTCGGCGGCCGGGGTCTCGATCTCGGAGCGGACCACCTGCGCGAGGCTGCGGGCGACGGCGCCCTCCCCCTGGCGGTGCCACTCGGCGGAGGGGACGACCAGGTCGTGACGCCGGCCGGCGGCGTCAACGAACACGACCGCTGCCTTGCTGCCACCGATGTCCGCGCCGACGATGATCTGCTGATCGTTGATGAGCCCCTCCTCCGTGGGTCCCCGATTTAGTTCGGTCAGCCTACCGAATCTTTTCGCTCCGCGTCAACTCCGGGCGGGCCGGAGAGCCTCCCGTTCGCGGCCGACGTTTTGCCGACACATCAGCCGCGTGACATGTAGACTGACCGGTGCCTCCTGACCAAGGAGTCGCGTGGCCTTCTGGAATCCCCGCTCCGAAACGCTCCCCCGACCCGAGCTAGAGGCCCTGCAGCTGCGCAAGCTGCAGCTCCTCGTCGACCACACGCTCGGGCACGCCCCGTGGCAGGCCGAGCGCCTGCGGGCGGCGGGCATCACCGCGGGGCCGGACATCCGATCGCTGCAGGACATCCGCCGCGTTGCGCCGCTCACGCGTGAGGAGTGGATGGAGAGCCAGTTGGCCGATCCCCCCTTCGGCGCCGTCCTGGCCCAGCCGCGGGAGCGCGCGATGCGCTACCACACCACCTCCGGCACCAGCGGTGGCCGGCCGCTCGCGGTGCTCGACAGCCCGAAGGACTGGGAGTGGATCTGCGAGATGTGGTGTTACGCGTTCTGGGGGTTCGGAGTGCGGCCGGTCGACACTGTCTTCTTCGCGTTCTCCTACGGCGCGTTCGTCGGCTTCTGGGGCGCGCACTATGCCGCCGAGAAGCTCGGCTGTCTGACGCTGGCCGGGGGCAACATGAGCACGGAGGCCCGCGTGCGCCAGATCGTCGACACCGAGGCCACCGTCGTCTGCTCGACCCCGACGTACGCGCTGCGGATGGCCCAGGAGGCCGAGGCGATGGGCGTCGACCTCGCCTCCGGTCCGGTCCGACGGCTCATCCTCTCCGGTGAGCCCGCGGGCTCGATCCCGGCGACCAAGGCGCTGATCGAACGCCGCTGGGGCGCGGCGGCGGGCGACACCGCGGGGATGACCGAGCTGGGCACGATCTTCATGTTCGAGTGCGATCACCAGCCCGGCGGTGCGCACATCATCGAGGATCACTACCTGGAGGAGGTGATCGACCCCGACAGCGACCAGCCGGTCGCGTACGGCGAGCAGGGCGAACGGGTCGTCACCTCGTTCGGACGTGGGTTCGTGCCGGTGATCCGCTACCGCACGCGGGACCTGGTCTGCCGGGTACCGGCCACCGAGTGCGGCTGCGGCCGCACGTTTGACATCTACGCGGGCGGGATCCGCGGTCGTGTCGACGACATGAAGGTGATCCGCGGTACCAACGTCTACCTGCGGGCGATCGAACAGATCGTGCGTCGCCGCTCCGAGGTCGACGAGTTCCGCGTCCGGCTGTACACGGTCGACGGCATCCGCGACGAGATCGAGGTCGGCGTGGAACGATCCGACGATGCTCAGGGGCCGGAGGTCGACGCGTGGCTGAGCGAGCTGGGGCGAGAGCTCTCCTCCGCCCACGAGGGCCTGCGCATCGAGGTCGCGCTCGCGCCACGGGGATCGCTGCCCCGCTTCGAGCTCAAGGCCAAGCGGCTTGTCGACGAGCGCGAGGTGTGGGGCGCGACCGCCACCCCAGAGGAGACGCAGACCGCTCCACAGGAGGGTTCAAGATGACCGACGGACCGCCTCCCGGCATGCCCGGTGCGCCGCTCAGCGACGGGGAGCGCGCGCTCGTGCAGGCCTACGAGCTGCTCGTGGACACGCTCCGCGACCACGCCGAGGAGCTGCCGCCGTTTGCCGCGCGCAACGCCGTCAAGGCGGCGGCGGCGCTGTGGCAGGTCGCCAACGGCCTGGGGCTGGATCCCGGACACCCCTACGAGCTCGGGCTGTAGTGATCACGCGGCCGACCCCGCTGCTCACGCCGCCGGGCGCAGAATGCGGAATGATTGCCGCCCGACAGCGAGAGGAGTGAGGAATGGCCGAACGGTCCTTCGCCACCGAGGTCGAGCAGCTGCGCCACGGCGCCGGGACGACGCTGCGCGTCGAGGGGATCCTCGCGGTCACCAAGGCTCTGCTGCAGTCCGGGGTCGCATACGTCGGCGGCTACCAGGGAGCGCCGATCTCGCACCTGATGGACGTGCTCTCAGACGCGCGGCCGATCCTCGAGGAGCTCGGCGTGCGGTTTGAGAACAGCGCCTCGGAGGCGACGGCGGCGGCGATGCTCGCCGCCTCGGTCCACTATCCGCTGCGGGGCGCGGTCACCTTCAAGTCGACGGTCGGTCTCAACGTCGCCTCCGACGCGCTCGCCAACCTGGCGAGCGGCGGGGTGACCGGTGGCGCGCTCGTCATCCTCGGCGAGGACTACGGCGAGGGCTCGAGCATCATGCAGGAGCGCGCCCACGCCTTCGCGATGAAGTCACAGATGTGGCTGCTCGACCCCCGGCCCAATGTGGCGACGATCGTCGAAGCGGTCGAGACCGGCTTTGAGCTGTCGGAGGCGAGCCACACGCCGGTGATGCTCGACCTCCGGCTGCGCTCCTGCCACCTGCACGGGTCGTTCGTCGCCAAGGACAACCGGCGTCCATCGATGACCGTCGCCGAGGCGACCGCCGCTCCCCGGCGCGACGTCAACCGGGTCGTGTTGCCGCCGGCGAGCTTCCTGCACGAGCAGGAGAAGATCGGCGAGCGCTGGCCGGCCGCGGTGCGCTTCATCGCCGAGCGCGGGCTCAATGAGGTTCTCGGCGCAGGGACCGCCGATGTCGGGATCATCACCCAGGGCGGCCTGTACAACACGGTCAACCGCACTCTCGAGCTGCTCGGCTGCTCGGACGCCTTCGGCACCACCCGAGTACCGATGTACGTGATGAACGTGACCTACCCGGTCGTCGAGGCTGAGATCCTGGACTTCTGCCGCGACAAGCGCGCGGTGCTGCTCGTCGAGGAGGGCCAGCCCGACTATCTGGAGCAGAACCTCAACACGGTCCTGCGCCGCGCCGGAGTCGACACCGCCCTGCACGGCAAGGACATGCTCGCGCTGGCGGGTGAGTACTCCTCGACGGTCGTGACCCGCGGCATCGCAGCGTTCCTGAGCCGCTGGCTGCCCGACGCGATCGAGCACGAGCCGGCACTGCTGAAGGACGTGGAGGATCCCGCGAGCCCGTTTGCCGACCGGGTCGCGGCCGCGGTCGTGAGGCCGCGGGCACCCGGCCTGTGCACCGGCTGTCCCGAGCGCCCGATCTTCAGCGGGATGAAGCTCGCTGAACGCGAGACCGGCAGCCATCACGTGAGCGCGGACATCGGTTGCCACCTGTTCGCAATCAACGCGCCGTTCGAGCTCGGCGCGACGACGATGGGCTACGGCCTGGGCTCCGCCGGAGCGGCCGCGCTCGACGCGGCCGGGTCCGGGCATCGTGCCGTCGCCTTCATGGGCGACGGCGGGTTCTGGCACAACGGGCTGACCAGCGGCGTCGGCAACGCGGTGTTCAACCGCTCCGACCAGTTGCTCGTCGTCGTCGACAACTCCTACGCGGCGGCGACCGGGGGCCAGGACCTGCTCTCCTCCAAGGCCGACGTGCCAGAGCGCTCGACTCAGCACCCGATCGAGCGGGCAGCGCGCGGGGTCGGCGTCGAGTGGTCACGGACGATCGACAACACCTACGACGTCTCGACGGTGCGTGACTCGTTCGTGGAGGCGCTCACCACCGAGCAGGAAGGCCCGAAGGTGCTCGTCATGCAGAGCGAGTGCCAGCTCAACCGCCAGCGGCGGGTGAAGCCCGAGATGCGCCAGGCGCTCAAGGAGGGCAAGCGGGTGGTGCGTGAGCGGTTCGGTGTCGACGGCGAGACGTGCACCGGAGACCATGCGTGCATCCGGATCTCCGGGTGCCCGTCGCTGACCATCGGACCCAATCCTGACCCGATGCGCACCGATCCGGTCGCGACCGTCCTCGACAGCTGCGTCGGCTGCGGGGTGTGCGGCGCCAATGCCCACGCGGCCGTGCTCTGTCCGTCCTTCTACCGATCCGACGTCATCCACAACCCGACGCTGCGCGAGCGGCTCACCGCGCGCGTGCGCGCATCGTGGATGCAGCGGGCCTCCGCCGGCCTGGAGACGCGCGCCGCCCAGTTCGAAGCGCCGTGATCGACCTCCCGAGCCCGGGCCGGGCACGCTGATGTCGAGCTGGGCGGAGGGCCGGCGGCCGATCACGCTTGCGATCCTCGCCCTCGGGGGCGAGGGCGGCGGGGTGCTCGCCGACTGGATCGTCGCCACCGCGGAGGCGGCCGGCCACATCGCGCAGAACACCTCGGTCGCGGGCGTCGCACAGCGCACGGGGGCGACGGTCTACTACGTCGAGATCTTCCCACCGCACCAGGCGGGCGGGTCGGCCGGCCCCCGCGCGGAGCCGGTGATGTCGATCTTCCCCACCCCAGGCGAGGTCGACATCGTCATCACCTCCGAGCTGATGGAATGCGGCCGCGCCATCCAGCGCGGCTTCGCCACCCCGGATCGCACCACGCTGATCACCTCGACCAACCGTGTCTACGCGATCGACGAGAAGATGGCGCTCGGCGACGGCCGGGTCGACGACGCCGAGCTGCTCGCGGCCGCGCAGCGATCCTCTGGGCGGCTCGTCGCCGCCGACTTCGCGGAGATCGCCGAGAACGCCGGGTCGGTCATCAGCGCGTCGCTGCTCGGAGGACTGGCGGGCTCGCGCGCGCTGCCGTTCGAGCGCGAGCGCTTCGAGGCCCAGATCCGCGACTTCGGCCGCTCGGTCGAGACCTCACTGGCCGCGTTCGCCGCCGGGTTCGACGCGGCGGCAGCATCCGCCGACCCGTCGGCCGCGCTGCCGCTCACGACGTGGGCCGGCAGCGCGCGGACCGAGGCGCAGGGCAAGGCGGGCGAGGAGGATCGCCGCCGCCGGATCGCGGCGACCGACCCCGCCGCGCTCGTCGGGCCGGCGCTGGCCGGACTCGCGCAGCAGACGCTCGACCTGCCCGAGGCCGCGCGCTCGATGGCGCTGCACGGCCTCGTGCGCGCCGCCGTCTACCAGGACCTGGAGTACGCCGAGCGTTACCTCGCGCGCGTCAAGCGGGTCGCGGCCGTCGACCGGGGCGCGGATGCGCGCCTGACGATCGAGGCGGCCCGCCACATCGCGCTGTGGATGTGTTACCAGGACACGATCCACGTCGCGCTGCAGAAGACACGGCGCGCACGCATGGACCGGGTCCGCACGGAGGCGAAGGCACGTCCGGGCGAACTGCTGGAGGTCCACGAGTTCCTGCACCCGCAGATCGACGAGATCACCGACACGTTGCCGCGCGCGCTCGGCGCCTCGCTGCGCCATTCCAAGAGCTTCGGGCGTCTCGTCCACCGAGTCACCCACAAGGGGATGATCCTCAACACGACCTCGGTGGTCGGCTACACGCTGTTGACGACGATGGCACGGGCACGGCCGATGCGTCCGCGCTCGCTGCGCTTCATACGGGAGCAGAAGGCGATCGAGCGGTGGCTGGACCGAGCGGTGGCGGTCGCTGACGACAACGAGTTCGCCCGTGAGATCATCGAGTGCCAGGGCGTGCTGAAGGGCTACGGCGCCACCCACGAACACGGCAGCGAGAGCTTCGCGGCGCTGATGGGCGCGGCCGACCGCCTCGCGGGACGCACCGATGGGGCCGAGCGGCTGGCGGACCTGCGAGCCGCCGCACTCGCTGACGAGGACGGCGCGGCGCTTCAGGCCGAGCTGATCGGCCGTGACGCCTAGCACCGTGCCCGGCGGCACCCGGCCCGGGGGCGGCCATGAGACCGTGACGACGCCAGACCGCTGCGCCGCCGCGGAGCACGGGGAGCGGGCGAGCATCCGGGCGCTCCTCCCGCCGCGCCCGGACTCGCCGCTCTCGCTCGCACTGATCGAGATCGAGCCGATGGGGACCGCGCAGCTCGGGGCCGACCGATCGCGGCACGAGCTCGCCTTCGTGCTGGAGGGCGATCTAACCCTGCAGCCGAGCGGAGCCGCGCACGACGTCGGGCCGGAGACCGCGTTCCTGCACGACGGGGTCGATGGCCGCCTCACCGTCCGCGCGGGCGAAGCGGGCGCGCGGCTCGTCGTGTTCGGCGTGAGCGCAGAGGCCGACGAGCACGCCGCGCTCGGCGAGCGCTCGCGGAGTGTCCGCCTCGACCTCACCGACGCCGGCTCGGCGACCGGCAAGCGCTCGTTCCAGGTCCTGCTCGGACCCGAGAACGGCTGCTGTCGGGCGACGATGTTCCTGGGCGTCGTCCCGCCCGGCGCCGCGCCGTGGCACTTTCACCAGTACGACGAGATCGTCTACACCGTCAGCGGCGGTGGCACCTACCACCAGGCCGAGGGCACCCAGCCGACGGGCCCCGGCAGCGCGGTGCGGATCACCCCCCGCACCGTGCACATCAACGAGAACGGCACCGATTCGGACATGTACGTCCTCGGGGTCTTCACCCCCGCGGGCAGCCCGTCGGCGGCGTTCCTCGCCGACGATCCACGGGCCGGCGCGGACGTGGGATGAGGCCTCGATCAGCTGCCGAGGTAGGCCCGCTTGAGGTCCTCGCTGCGCAGCAGCTCGTGTGCGGTACCTGAGAGCACGAGCGACCCGGTCGCGAGGACGTAGCCGCGATCGGCGATCGACAGCGCCATGTTCGCGTTCTGCTCGACCATGAGGATCGCGACGCCGGACGCGTGGACGTCCTTGATGATCTGGAAGTTCTGCTGTACGAGCGCCGGCGAGAGCCCCATCGAGGGCTCGTCCATGAGCAGCAGCCGCGGCCGGCCCATCAGCGCGCGGCCCATCGCGACCATCTGCTGCTCGCCGCCTGACAGCGTGCCCGCGAGTTGGTTGCGGCGCTCGTGCAGGCGCGGGAACAGCGAGTGGACACGCTCGAGGTCACTCTTGAAGTGCTTGTGGTCCTGGAGCACCGCGCCGAGCTCGAGGTTCTCCAGCACCGTCATCTGCCCGAACAGTCGGCGGTTCTCCGGCACGATCGCCAGCCCGCGGCCGATCCGGTCCGGGACGTCATGTTCGGTGACATCGACGGAGTCGAGCATCACCCGACCCTCGCGGGGCCGTACGATGCCGAGGATCGTCTTCAGCGTCGTCGACTTGCCCGAGGCGTTGCCCCCGAGCAGGCACACCAGCTCGCCGGCGTCGACGTTGATCGACACCCCCTCCAGGATGCGCATCCTCCCGTAGAAGGTCGTCACCTCCTCCAGTGCGAGCAACACCGGCTCACGCCTCCTGGAGCGTTTCGGGGTCCTTGCCGAGATACGCCTCGATGACCGCCGGGTGCCTGGCGACCTCGTGATAGGTGCCCTCGGTCACCTTGACCCCGTGATCGAGCGCGACCACCCGGTCAGAGATCCCCTCCACGACATGCATATCGTGCTCGATGACGAGGATCGACAGTGACAGCTCGTCGCGCAGCCGGGCGATCACCTCGGTCACCTCGTGGGTCTCGTTCGGATTCATCCCCGCCGCGGGCTCGTCGAGCAGGAGCAGCTTCGGCCGCGTGGCGAGGGCGCGGGCGATCTCCAGGCGCCGGCGGTTGGCGTAGGAGAGGCTGTAGGCCGGCTGGTCCCAGCGGTAGCCGGCGAGCCGCTCGCCGAAGAACGAGAGGACCTCGACGGTGCGCTCGTGCATCTCGCGGTTCTCCCGACGCGCCCGCGGCAGCCGCAGGATCGACTCCAGTGGAGTCGCCTTCGTCGACCCGTAGGTCGCGGCCATGACGTTCTCCCGGACGGTCATGTTGAGGAACAGGCGCAGCGACTGGAAGGTGCGGGCGATCCCCGCGTCGGTGATCGTGTGCGGAACATGTCCGGCGATCGACCGCCCCGCGAGCAGGATGTCGCCCTCGTCGGGCGCGTACACGCCGGTGATCGTGTTGAAGACGGTCGTCTTGCCGGCCCCGTTTGGGCCGATGACGCTCACGATCTCCCGTTCGCCGACGGTGAGGTCGAGCGAGCTCAGCGCGCGCAGGCCGCCGAACTCGATCGACACCGACTGCAACGCGAGCAGCGCGTCGCCCATCACACGACCTCCACGCGCATCGACCCGAGCAGGCCCTGCGGACGCGCGGTCATCATCGCGATCAGGATCGCGCCGATCAGGATCTGCGCGGTGATCGACGGGTTGACGACCAGCCGCGCCTCCCAGCAGCAGGCGGCGATGTAGAGCGTCGGGATCATCAGGTAGATCCGCCATTGCCGGCGCACGCGCACGAGCGCGAACACCAGCCCGATGAGGACGATGTAGAGCACGTTGCCGTAGCCCGCGGGGTTGCGGGGGATGATCACCCAGTGATGGACGAGCTTGCCGATCCAGCCCGCGCTTCCGGGCGGGCCCGACGTCGCCGAGGACGAGATCGCCCCGACGATCGCGTGCAGCGCCAAGCCGAAGGCGACCAGACCGGCGAGCACCGCCGCCAGGTGACGCCAGGGCCTGATCTTCCAGACGAGGGTGAGCAGGATGAGCCCGTAGAACAGGTATCCCGCATCGGTCGGGCTCGACACCATCTGCTGCCCGGCGGTGACGACGATCCCGCCGATCACGGCACCCGCGATCGAGCCGGCCCCGCCGAGCACGAGGCAGGCGTAGATCAGGATGAGGATGTTCGCGGTGAAGTTCGTCGGGAACACGTTGTCCTGCTGGGCGGCGAAGATCGCCCCGGCGATCGCGGCCACCGCGGCACCGAAGCTCACGGCCATGATCTTCAACCGCCCGGTGGGGATCGTCATCGCCTCGGCGGCGAGCTCATCCTCGCGGATCGCCTTCCAGGCGCGGCCGGTGCGAGACTCCTCGAGGGTCTTCATGCCGACGATCAGCAGCGCGCACACCACCACCGCGAAGTAGTAGTAGCCCTTCGGGGTCTGCACCGTGACCCCGAAGGAGTGGACCGGCTCAAGGCCGTAGATGCCGTTGACGCCGCCGAGGTGGCTGGGGTCGACGTTGTTGACGAACTCCATGAAGGCCTGGCCGACGAACAGCGTCACGATCGCCAGGTAGTCGCCCGACACGCGCAGCGAGACGAGCCCGACGAGCGCACCGAGGACCCCTCCCGCGATGAACACAATCGGGAACGAGGCGATCGCCGGCAACTCCACGCCGCCGACACCCGCGGTGCCGAGCGCGTGGGAGGAGAACAGCGCGTAGCCGTACGCCCCGAGGCCGAAGAACGCGATGTATCCGAGATCGAGCAGTCCCGCCCAGCCGACCACGATATTCAGCCCGAGGCTCAGGATCGCGTAGACCAGGCAGTTGATCGCGACCGTCTGAATGTTGACGTTGAGCGACAACTGCCCGAAGATGAGCGCGAGGAGCACGACGAGCCCCCAGCGCGGCCACCACCCGACCCGCTGCTCGACCACCCACAGGTACCGCCGCCAGCCGCTACCGGCGTCACGCCGCGCCTCGGACTGGGCCACCCACTCGTCGACACCGATCGGCATGGGGGGTTCCTTTCAGACCTTCTGCAGGGCGGGGCGCCCGAAGATGCCGGTCGGCCGGATGAGCATCGTCGCGATGAGGATCCCGAAGACGATCAGGTCCGTGTACTCGGTGGAGATGTAGCTGGAGGCGAACGACTCGCACAGGCCGATGAACAGCCCGCCGATCATCGCCCCGGGGATCGAGCCGATGCCGCCGACGACCGCCGCGGTGAACGCCTTCAGCCCAGCCAGGAAACCGATCGTGTTCGAGATCTGGTTGAAGGCCAGCCCCGACATCACACCGGCGACCCCCGCCATCGCCGAACCGACGAAGAACGTGAACGCGATCGTGCGGTTGACGTTGATTCCGAGCATCTCGGCGGCCTCACGGTCGGAGGCGACCGCCCGCATCGACTTGCCGATGCGTGTGCGGTCGACGAGCAGGCGCAGCCCGAGCATCATCGCGATCGACACGCCGAACACGAGCAACTGGACGGCGTCGATGTCGACGGCTCCGACGTGGATGCCGGTCGAGAAGGAGATGAAGCTCGGCGTCGAGTAGCTGCGGGTGAAGCCGCCGAACAGCAGCAGCACGGAGTTCTCGATGATGAACGACACTCCGAGCGCGGTGATCAGGGGCGCGATCCGCGGTGCGTTGCGCAGCGGCCGGTAGGCGAAGCGCTCCATGAGCACGCCGAGCACCCCCGCACCGAGCGCCGCGAGTACGAACATGATGAGGATGAGCAGCGGCACGGGGATCGAGAGCGACCCCGGTCCTCCGAACCACTGGATGACGAAGTAGCCGATGTAGGCCCCGACCATGTACAGGTCGCCGTGGGCGAAGTTCAGCAGTTTGAGGATCCCGTAGACCATCGTGTAGCCCAGCGCGATCAGCGCGTAGAGCATGCCCGTGGTGAGTCCGTTGACGATCGTCTGGATCAGCTCATGCATGAGACGTGTGAAGGAGTGGGTCGCGGGGCCGGGAGAGTCGCCGCGGCGGAGCGCCTCCAGGGCGCTCCGCCGCGATCAACCGTCGGTCCTCAGTGATTCGGGATCGAGACGTACTTTCCGGCCGAGTTGATCTTGAACATGTAGCCCGGGGACCCGGTGAGGTTCCCCGAGGACGTGAACGCGATGTGGATCCCCAGCGGATTGTCGGTGGGCGCGATGCTCGTCTTGCGGACCGCGGCCAGCACGTTGGCGCGCGTCGGCGACTGTCCGCCGGAGCACACCGAGTGGATCGCGGTCATGAGCACCTGCGCCGCCGCATAACTCGGCACGCCGAACGCCCCGTAGGGGCCGAACTTGGCCACGCCCTTGACGATCGACTGATCCAGCGAGCCGCCCGCCTGCGAGATGTCCGGGCCGAAGTTCGACACGTAGCTTCCCGCGATCTTGAACTGCGTCGGAGAGTCGGTGCCGTCGGTGCCGAACAGGACCGTGTGCTTGCCCTGCTGCTTGGCGTCATCCCCGAACTGCTGGGCATTGGCCGCCGTCTGCCAGGGCAGCACGGTCACGGTCTCACTGGAGTTCAGCTGAGAGGTGACCAGCGACGACAACGCGTTGGCGAGCGTCGCCCCCGTGTCGGTCCCGTTGTAGGTCTGGTGGTTGACCTTGATCCCCGCCTTCTGGAAGATCGGGGTCATCACCTTGACCAGGCCCTGCGAATACGCCTCGTCATCGTCGATCAGCAGCACCGCCTTGGGGTGCAGGTGCTTGATGATGTAGTTGGCGTCCTGCGGTCCCTGGATGTCATCGTCGGGGACCGTCCGGAAGAACGTCGGGTTCGCCGAGCTCGCCAGCGTGGGGAGCGTCGCCGAGCCTGAGATGAAGGCCAGCTTCGCCCGCCCGAAGATCGGGCCGACGGCCTCCACCTCCTGGCTGCCCGCCGGCCCGATCGCACCGACGGCGTTGGAGGAGACGATCGCCTGGGTCTTGGTCGTCGCGATCGACGGCGTCAACTGCGTGTCGTCCTGGGCGAGCGTGACGTGGATCTTGTAGGACTTGTTGAGATCGGCGACTGCGAGCTGCGCGAAGTGCAACTGCTCGAGCCCGAGCTGAGCGACCGGACCCGTGAACGGGCCCTCGATCGCGATGGACGCGCTGCAGCTCTTGCCGGTCTTGCCGGTCGAGGCTTGAGCGCTCGTCGAGTTCGTGCCCGCGTTGCTCGAGCCACTCGACTTGTTCGAGCCGGAACCGCAGCCGGCGACCAACGCCGCCGTCGCCGCGACTCCAAGCAGTGTGAGACGTGCCTGCATCGCCCTCCATCCTCTCCTGGACGAACAATCGATCGTCCTCGTGATCAACCATCTGACGTACCTACGAATTCACGTCAAGCGACTGAGGCCCCTCGCGCCCCGATCGCAGTTACTCAATACAGCGAAACCCCGTTACCTCCTGAAATGCACCACGGAAGTGGTGGCAGCACAACTTTCCCATATCTCGCCATCATCGACAAGGCCGAGCGCATGCGCCGACTACTCAAACGACGTTCGCAGGACGATCTCGGTCCCGGCCAGCGCCAATGACACCGGGCAGGTCGACTTCGCGCTCTCGGCGAGTTCGGCGAGATGCTCCGGGGCCACTCCCGGCGCCGCGCCCGATACCTCGAGCAGGATCCGGGTGATCCGAAAGCCGTCCTCCACCTGCTCCAGCCGAACATGACCCGTCGTCTCCAGCGCCTGGGCCGGGGTCCCCTCCTCCTCGAGCATCGACGAAAGCGACATGGTGAAGCACCCGGCGGACGCCGCGGCGATCAGCTCCTCGGGGTTGGTGACACCGTTGACATCGTCCACCCTCGCCTTGAGTGTGTACGGGCCGGTGAATGCCCCGCTGCCGAGGGCGAGCTCACCCGATCCGTCCGTTGTCGTGCCACTCCATCGTGCAGTGGCTCTTCTACTGACGCTTGCGCTCATATGTGACTTGTCCTTTTCGATTTCACTGGTAACGTCAGACGCCATCCTCGCCTCGGTCGAATTGATCTCTCATGGATCACCGTGACCCGGGTCGAACACCTGAGCCGAGGCGATAGACCTGACGACCAAGGAGCTCAGTCGATGACTGAAGGAGTCACTGCCGCCGGCGGCCTGAAGAACGCCCGATCGCGCTTCAGTTCGTTGCGCACAAACTTCGCCTTCATGGACGCCCCCGGGGGCTCCCAGGTGCCCGACGAGGTCGGAGACGCGATTGCCGCGGCCCTGCGCGAGGCCAGCGCAAACCTCGGAGCCGTCTACGCGACGAGCCTGCGAGTCAAGGCGATCCTCGAGCAGGCCGAGGCCGGCGCGGCTCGATTCCTCGGCTGCGCTCCGCACGAGGTGACGTTCGGGACGAACATGACCACGCTGAACTTCACCCTCAGCCGGACCGCGGGCCGTGACTTCACCGCCGGCGACGAGATCATCGTCTCCTCGCTGGACCACGACGGCGGCGTCGCCCCGTGGCGCGAGCTGGCCGCCGATCGCGACCTCGTGCTCAAGCACGTCGAGCTCCACCCCGACACGACCTACGACTTCGACGATCTGCGCGCGAAGCTCACCGACCGCACGCGCGTCGTCGCCTTCGCCTGGGCATCCAACGCGGTCGGGACCGTCACCGACGCCGCCGAGGTGTGCCGGATCGCCCATGAGGCGGGCGCGCTCGCCTGGATCGACGCCGTCCACTACGCGGCCCACGAGCCGATCGATGTCCGCGCAATCGACGCCGACGTGCTGCTGTGCTCGCCCTACAAGTGGTGCGGGCCGCACCTGGGCATGGCCTACGCGCGTGAGGCGGTGTCGAGCAAGTGGCGCCCCTACAAGGCGCTCCCCGCACCGAACGACCCGCTGGGCCGGCGCTTCGTCGCGGGCACGCTGCCCTACGAGCTGCTCGCTGGGCTGCGTGCCACCTTCGAGTATCTGGACTCGATCGGCGGCTTTGCCGAGATCGAGCCCTACGAGCGCGGCCTCGGCGAGCACTTCCTGAACACGATCCCCGACTCGGTGACGGTGTACGGACTGCCCACGATGGAGGGACGCGTCCCGACGTTCCTGGTCAACGTCGCGGGGACGCCGGCCGCCGACGTGGTGCGTTCGCTCGCCGACCGCGAGATCGGCGTGTGGGCCCACGACTCGTGGTACTCGCTGGGCCTCTACCGCCGGCTCGGCTACGACGGCGACGCGATCCGGATCGGCTTCATCCACTACAACACCCCGGAGGAGATCGACCGGCTCGTCGAAGGACTCGGCGACTGCGCCGCTTGAATCGCGCCGACGGGACGCCGGTGCGGATCGCCACCCGCGCCGGCGGGCCGCGCCGGTGATCATGCGGCCCCCGCGGGGGCGTCGAGGATCCCCGCGAGCCTCGCCAGGTCGATGTTCCCCCCGGAGACGATGCACGCCACCCGCCCGGGGCCGGCCGTCCCGGCGAGGGCGGCGGCGACGCTGAGGGCCCCGGCGCCTTCCGCGACGATGCGCAGGCGGCCCGCGAGAACCCGGATCGCGTCCTCGACCTGCTCGGTCGAGACCGACACCGCCTCATCGACGAGCGGCTGCAGACGCGGCCACATCGTGTCCAGCACGCGCCGGCTCCCCGACCCGTCGACGAGCGAGGGCGTGTAATCGACGTCGACCGGGCCGCCGGCGGCGAGCGCCGCGCGCAGCGCCGCGCCGGTGTCGGGCTCGACGGTGACGATCCGGACCTCCGGGGCCAGCGCGCGGATCGCGCTCGCGATGCCGGTCGTCAGCCCGCCGCCGCCGACCGGGATGACGACCGCGTCGAGCTCGTCGAGATCCTCCAGGATCTCCAGCGCGATCGTCCCGTTGCCGGCCATCACCGCGTCATCATCGACCGGGTGGACGAAGTGGCCGGGCACCCCGTCGATCCGGCCCGCGACCAGCGCCGCCCACCAGTCGTCGTAGGGAAGCGGGAGCACCCGGGCGCCGAGGCGCTCGATCGCGTCAATCTTCGCCCGGGGGGCGTGCTCAGGGACGGCGATGGTCGCCGGCAACCCCAGCTCCCGCGCGACCCAGGCGACGCCCTGAGCCATGTTGCCCGCACTCGTCGTCGACAGCCCCTGGGCTCGGGCCTCCTCCGGGGTGGAGCGAATCGCGTTCGCCGCCCCCCGGATCTTGAATGAGTTGATCGGCTGCAGTGTCTCGAGCTTGCAGTAGATGTCGGTGCCGTCAAGCGGCAGGCGCACGAGCGGCGTGCGCACCGCGACGTCGGCGATCCGCTCCCGCGCGGCGCGGATGGCGTCGAGCTCGATCACAGGCTCACCTCGATTCCCAGGCCGAGCTCACGCGCCCGAGCGACGGCGAGCTCGGCGGCCGCCAGATCCTCAATGCCGACGCCGAGCGAGCGAAACAGCGTCAGCTCGTCGGGCGCCGTCCGGCCGGGCCGGCGTCCGGCGAGCACCTCGCCGAGCTCGGCGCGGAGATGGTTGTCAGCGTCGATCGCGCCCTCCTCCGCCGCGAGGCGGTACTCCATCGCCTCATTGGTCAGTGACTCGCGGCTGTCGGCGAACAGCGACGCGGCGGCCACGGTCGCGACGTCGAGCTCCCGCGCGGTCGGCGCGCTCGCCCCGACCGCGTTGACGTGTGCGCCCTCCGCCAGCCACGCCCGCTCGAGGACCGGCGCGCGTGAGCTCGTCGCACACACGACGACGTCGGCACCCTGCACCGCCTCGCGCGCGCCGGCGACCGCTGCGACCGCGCCGGCGCTGTCGCCGGCGAGCTCGCCGGCCCGGGCGGCGAGCGCCTGCGCGGACTCCGGGCGCCGGGAGGCGATCCGGATCTCCCGCCACGGTCGTCGCGAGGCGAGCGCGGTGAGATGGGCGCGGCCCTGGACACCCGCACCGATGATCGCGAGCACGGTCGCGTCGGCCCGGGCGAGCGCGTCGGTCGCAGCGGCGGTGACGGCCGCGGTGCGGATCTCGGTGATCGCCGAGGCGCCGAGCACTGCGGTGACCGTCCCCGTCTCACCGGAGAAGAGCGCGACCAGGCCCTGGTGGGCGTCGAGGTCGCGGCCGGGCGTGTGGGGCATGATCGCGACCGCCTTGACTCCGAAGGCACCCGGGTCCCCGCTGAGATGGGCGGGCATCAGCCCGAGGAATCCGCCGGACTGGGGCGGTGAGAACACCGACCGCAGGGGAAACGAGGCGCGTCCCTCCGCGTGGGCGATGAGCGCCTCGATCATCGCCTCGCGGCAGGCGTCGGGCGTGAGCGCGGCACGGACCGCGGCGTCGTCGAGCACCAGCGCCGCGCCCATCAGGCGAACGCCTCGCAGAGCAGGTCGCGGTCGGAGCCGGCCATCGGGTTGGCGAGCGCCTCGGCGACGGGCTCGAGCTGCGCCGGGCGACCCGGCCCGACGACGACCTGGCTGATCCGCGAGTCGGCGAGCAGCCAGGCGAGCGACGCACCCGCCATCGAGATCCCCCGTTCCTCGGCGAAGCGCTGCAGCGATTCGAGCGCGTCGAAGGTGCGGTCGGTGGCGGTCGCCAGGTAGGGCTCAGGGCGCTGGCGCATGCGCGAGCCCTCCGGGTAGGCCTCACCGCGCCGGTACCGGCCGGCGAGCCATCCGCCGAACAGCGGCCCGAAGGCGGTGTAGGCGACGTCATTGGCCGCGCAGAGATCGAGCACCTCCGGGTCGTCGTCGCGCTGCAGCAGCGAGAACCCGTTCTGGACCGCCACCGGTCGCCCGGCGCCGAGCGCCTGCTGCAGATCGGCCGCGGTGACGTTGCTCACCCCGTAGGCGGCGATCGTCCCCGCCCGCTGCTCGCGCTCAAAGCCCTGCAGTGCGACGTCGATCGGGACCGCGGGATCAGGTTCGTGGGCGAGGTAGAGCTCGATCCGCGAGACGCCGAGCCGCCCGAGGCTGGCCTCGATACTGCGCGCGATGCGCTCGGGATCCAGCCCCGAGTCGCCACCGGGAACGAGTGGATGGAACGTCTTGCTGGTGAGAGTCGGCCTGACCCCCCGCTGGGCGATCCATCGTCCGATCGTCAGCTCGCTGCGACCGCCGCCGTATGCATCGGCGGTGTCGAAGTGGGTGATCCCCATCTCCCAGGCCGCGTCCATCAGCGCGCCCGCCTGCGCCTCGTCGAGCCCCTGGCCGAAGAACTCGGGCGCGGACCCGATGCCCCCGAAGTTGCCGCAGCCGAGCGCCAAGCGGGGAAGCTGGCGGGGGCCCGTCGCGGCGACATCGGGACGCTCGCTCACCGGTCGACGAAGGCGAGCACCCGCGACGGGCTACCGGTGCCGTCGACGAGCTTGAGCGGGGCGACGACGATGACCGCGCCGATGACCGGCAGCGCGTCGAGGCTGGCGAGCTGGGTGAGCCCGTAGCGCCCCGCTCCGAGCAGGAAGTTGTGGACGGGGAAGCCGGGATCCATCCCGCCGGCCGCACCGGCGTCGATGCCGACCGTCTCAACGCCGAACCCGACGACGTGGGGATGCTCGGCGAGCCAGCGCGCGCCCGACACGTCGGGACCCGGCGTCACCGGCCCCTGCTCGCCGGCGTTCAGGAACGCGGCCTCGTCGCCCGCGCGCGCGCTCCAGCCCGTCCGGAACAGGACCCAGGAGCCGGGGGCGATCGGGCCATGCTCGGCCTCATGGGCGTCGAGCTCCGCGCCGGTGAGCAGATAGCCGGGATCGGCGGCCACCTCGGCGGTGCGATCGACGACGGTCGCCGCTCCCACGAGCCTCGACGGCGGAACGGACGCGACGTCCTCCCCACCCTTGCCGGTGATCCAGTGGATCGGGGCATCGAAATGGGTCCCGGTGTGCTCGCCGAGCTCGAGGACGTCCCACGCCCAGGCCGGCCCGTCATCGTCGTAGCGGCTCAACCGCCGGCGCGACAGGTGCGGCGTGTTGGCGAACGGCTCGGGAAGGACCAGTACCGGCGTCTGCTCGGAGAGCGGCTGAGTGAGGTCGATGACCTCGACTGACCCATCGGAGAGCGCGGCGGCAAGATCGTTCACACGAGAGCTGGGCATGCGACTGGACTCCTTGCGGCGGACGGCGGAGACGACATCCTACACGTCACCGCGATGACATGATGAATATGTGAACGCGCTCGCTCAGTCGGCGACAGCCGACAGCTGGGGCCGCCACCGCTGAGGCGCGGTCACCGGCTCGCCGTCGAACGACCGTGGCGGTGTACGCAGGGCGTCGGCGCGGCCGTCGTTCGGACGCCTGGCGCCTGACAGGTAGTTGACGATCCAGGTGCGGGTGTCGAAACCCTGGTCGGCAGCCGCGTGCAGCGTCCAGTACGGGTCGTACAGGTGGGGGCGGCCGAGCGCGCACAGGTCGGCGCGGCCGGAGAGGATGGTCGTGTTGACGTCCGCGTGAGAGGAGATCGCGCCGACCGCCATGGTCGCGATCCCGGCTTCGTGACGGATGCGGTCGGCAAACGGCGTCTGATAGCTGCGGCCGTAGGCGGGATGCTGATCGGGCCACACCTGACCCGTCGAGACGTCGACGAGATCGCAGCCATGCGCGGCGAGCATCTGCGAGAGCGCGACCGCGTCCTCGCCGGTGACCCCATCCTCGTACCAGTCGGTCGCCGAGATGCGCGCCGACATCGGCTTGTGGCTCGGCCATACCGCGCGGCAGGCGTCGAACACCTCCAACGGGAAGCGCGCCCGAGCTGCGAGGTCCCCGCCGTACTCGTCAGTGCGGCGGTTGGTGAGCGGGGAGATGAACGATGACAGCAGGTACCCGTGGGCCATGTGGATCTCCAGCAGGTCGAACCCGGCGCCCCGCGCCCGCTCGGTCGCCGCGACGAACTGCGCGAGGACGGCGTCCATGTCGCCCCGATCCATCTCCCGCGGCACGGGGCTGTGCCCGAAGTACGGGATCGCCGAGGGCCCGAGCAGCGGCCACGGGGAGTCGATCGGCTCGTGATCGCCCTCCCACAGCAGCTTCGTCGCGCCCTTGCGCCCGCTGTGACCGAGCTGGCAGCCGATCCGTGCGCAGCCGTGACCGTGGACGAAGTCGACGATGCGCCGCCACCCCGCGACGTGCTCGTCGCGGTACAAACCGCCGCAGCCCTCCGTGATGCGACCCTCCGCCGACACGCACACCATCTCGGTCATCACCAGGCCGGCGCCGCCGATGCCCCGGCTGCCGAGGTGGACGAGATGGAAGTCGCCGACCAGGCCGTCGCTCGCCGCGTACATGTCCATCGGTGAGACCACGACGCGGTTGGCGAGCGTGAGCTCGCGCAGCGAGAACGGATAGAACATCGGCGGCACCGCCTCGCCGTCCGGGCGCCCCTCACCGCGGGCGAAGGCGCCGTCGACCGCGTCCACGAATTCCTGGTCGCGCAGGCGCAGGTTCTCGTAGGTGATGCGCCGGCTGCGGGTGAGCAGGTTGAAGGCGAACTGATCGGCGTCTTGACCGACGTAGCGCGAGATGTCCTCAAACCACTCCAGGCTCGCCTGCGCCGCGCGCTGGGTGGAGGCCACGCCGGCCCGGCGCTCGTCCTCGTAGGCCTGCAGCACATCGGCGACAGGCTGCCCGGGCCGCCGGGAGCGGAACGCCCAGGCAAGGCCGATCGCATCCTCCATCGCGAGCTTGGTCCCCGAGCCGATCGAGAAGTGCGCCGTGTGCGCGGCATCGCCGAGCAGGACGATGTTGCCGTCATGCCAATGGTCGTTGGAGACGGTGTTGAAGTTCAGCCAGCGCGAGTTGTTGGCGATCAGCTCATGGCCGTCGAGCACATCGGCGAACAACTCGCGGCAGAACGCGATCGAGCGCTCATCGCTCTCGCCCGGCTGAAGCTCCAGCGCATCGCTCGCGTCGAGCCCCGCCGCGCGCCAGGTCGCCTCGTCGGTCTCGACGATGAAGGTGCTCATCGTCCGATCGAACGGATAGCAGTGCAGCTGGAAGACGCCCCACTGGGTCTCCACGATATGGAAGGTGAAGGCCTCGAACACAAGGTCGGTGCCCAGCCACATGAACTTCGAGCGACGGCGGTCGAGGTGCGGTCCAAACGCCTCGGCACGCTCGCCGCGCGAGGCGCTGTTGACGCCGTCGGCGCAGATGACGAGATCGTGGCCAGCGGCGAGCTCGGCCAGCGGCGGGGACTCCTGGCGGAAGCGCAGCTCCGCGCCGAGGTCGCTCGCCCGTGCCTGGAGGATGGCGAGCAGGTGCCGGCGGCTGAGCGCGGAGAATCCATGGCCGCCGGACGTGCGGCGCTCGCCCCGGTAGAAGATGTCGATCTCCCCCCAGCGGGCGAAGCTCTGGGTGATCTCCGCGTAAGTCGGCGGATCGGCGGCCTCAAACGCGGTGAGCGTCTCGTCGGAGAACACGACCCCGAAGCCGAACGTGTCGTCGGGCGCGTTGCGCTCCCAGACGTGCACCTCGTGCCCGAGGCGGCTGAGCAGGATGGCGGAGTAGAGCCCGCCCGGGCCGCCCCCGCGGATCGCGATATTCATCGTCCCCCTCCGCTCTCGGTGAACAGGCCCCGAGCGATGATCTCCCGCTGGATCTCCGACGCGCCCTCGTAGATGCGCGGCGCGCGGACCTCGCGGTAAAGGTGCTCGAGTGGGTGGCCGCGCTCGAGCGCGCTTGCGCCGTGGAACTGGACGGCGGTGTCGACCGCCTCCTGGGCCACCTCGGTGGCCATCAGCTTCGCCATCGCCGCGACCTGGGTCGTCGGCCGCACGCCGGCGTCATAGGCGCGCGCCGCGGCGTGGACGAGCAGCCGAGCCCCCTGGACACGCGTCGCGATGTCGGCGAGGCGATGGCGGATCGCCTGCTGGCGACTGAGCGGACCGCCGAACGCGGTCCGCGTCGCGACGTGGGCGACGACAGTGTCGAGCGCCGCCTGCGCCATGCCGACAGCGAACGCGCCAACGCTGGGGCGGAACATGTCGAGCGTCCGCATCGCCACCGCGAACCCCCGGTCGACCTCGCCGAGCACATCGGCGTCGGGGACGTGGACCCCGTCGAAGGTGAGCGTCCCGATCGGGTGGGGCGAGACGAGTTCGATTCGGCGCCCGCCGAGACCCTCAGCGTTTCCGGGCACCAGGAAGGCGGTCAGCCCTCGCGCCCCCGCTCCCTCGGTCGTCCGGGCGAAGACGGCGTACAGATCGCCGTCCGGCGCGTTGGAGATCCATGTCTTCTCGCCGGTCAGCCGCCACCCGTCCGCGTCGCGCTCGGCACGCAGCGCGAGTGCCGCGACGTCGCTGCCGGCGTCGGGCTCAGACAGTGCGAAGCCGGTCACCACCTGCCCGCGCGCAATTTCGGGGATCCATCGCTCGATCGCCTCGGGCTCACCGGCCTGCAGCAGTGGAAAGCTGCCCAGGCCCTGCATCGCGAACGCGGTCTCGGCGGCGGTGCAGCCATGGGCGAGCCCTTCCCGCACCAGGCACAGTTCCATCGCCGAGACCTCGGGGCGCCAGCCATCACCGTGACGCACGAACAGCCGGTCGAGCAGGCCGGCGTCGGCGAGCGCGACCACGAGCGCCCGGTCGACCCCGGACTCGTTCCGCTGATCGGCCACGGGCGCCAGCACCTCGTGGGCGAGCCGCCGGCTCTCCTCGAGCAGCTCGCGCTCGTCCGCGCCGAGATGGGCATCGAGCGGGGTGGCACCGGTCACGGGCAGGCCCTCATCGCTCGGGGATGACGGCGACCGCCATCAGCTCGACCAGCGCTTCGTCGTCGAACAGCCGGGTGACCCCGAACAGGCCGGTGGCGGGGTAGTGACGGCCGAAGTGGGCCTGCCACACCCGTCCGAGCTCCTTCAGGTGCGCGCGGTAGTCGGCGGGGTCGCACGCGAAGATCTGCATCGAGACGATGTCCTGCGGCCGGCCTCCGGCGGCCTTCAGCGCGGCGACGACGTTGGCGGCGGCGACATCGAACTGCTCGACGATCGTCTCCCCCGCGATCGTCCCCTCGGGCGTGAGCGCGGTCTGGCCGCCGAGGTGGACCAGGCGGCCCGGGGCGGCGATGACGGCGTGCGCGTAGCCAACGGGCTCGGCGAGCTCCGGGGCGGTGATGATCTCGTGGTCCACGTCAGGCTCTCCTCTGTCGTCCTCGTCTCAGCGACCGGTCCACCGCGGGTCTCGTTTCTCACTCCACGCCGTGTAGAACTCGGCGTGGTCCTCGCAGACCATCAGCAGCGCCTGGTTGGCGGCCTCCAGCTCGATCGCGCTCGAGAGGTCCATGTCGAGCTCGCGCGAGACCAGAGTCTTGGTCGTCGCATAGGCGAGCGCCGGCCCGTCGGCAAGACGCCGGGCGAGCACGTCGACGTGGCCGGCGAGCTCCTCGGCCCCGACGACCGTGGTGGCGAGCCCGATCGACTCCGCCCGCTCAGCGGAGATCCGGTCGCCGAGCATCAGCAGCTCCGTGGCCCGGCCGAGGCCGACGATACGCGGGAGCAGGTAGGCGGCCCCCATGTCCGCGCCGGACAAACCCACGCGCGTGAACAGGAATGCGAACGACGCCTTCTCGGAGAGGATCCGGAAATCAGAGGCGAGCGCCACCACCGCTCCGGCCCCGGCGGCAACCCCCTGCACCGATGCGATGACGGGAATCGGGCAGTCGCGGATCGCCTTGATCGCCTCGCCCGTCATGCGAGTGAACTCGAGCAGCTTGGCCGGCTTGAACTCGAGCAGCTTGGCGATGATCTCCTCGACGTCGCCTCCCGAGCAGAACCCTCTCCCCTCCCCGGCGATGACGACTGCCCGGACATCGCCGTGCTTGGGCAGTTCGCCGAACAGGTCGCGCAGGTCGGCGTAGGACTCGAACGTGAGCGGGTTGAGCTTCTCGGGCCGGTTGAACGTGATCCGGGCCACGCCCTCGGAGACCTCGAAGTCGAAGTGGCTCCACCGCTCGGTGAGCGCTGACGAGCCGCGGAACGGTGTCATGTCTGCAGTCCTCCTCCGTCGATGACGATCGTCTGGCCGTTGATGGCGACCGCTCCGGGCGACGCGAGCCACTCCACCGCGTCGGCGATCTCGTCGACCGTCACCAGCCGGCGCAGCGGTGAGAGACGGGCGAGCGCCTCCACGCTCTCGCTCACGGTCCGCCCGGACCGCTGGGCGATCCGCTCGGCGGAGCGCTGGGTCATCTCGGTGTCGACGAACGCCGGGCAGACCGCGTTTGCGGTGATACGGGTCCCGGCGAACTCGGCGGCCGCTGCCCGCGTGAGCCCCACCGCGGCGTGCTTGGAGGCGGAATAGGCGCTGGCGTAGGCGGCGCCGGCGCGGCCCGCGGTCGAGGCGATGGTGATGATCCGGCCCTCGCCACGGTCGCGCATACCGCCGATGAATGCACGCGTACACAGGAACACCCCGGTGGCGTTGACCGCCATCTGGGCCTGCCACGACTCAAGGGTCGTCTCGTGCAAGGGGGCGCTCTCGGAGCGCCCGGCGTTGTTGACGAGGACGTCGACGTCGCCGACCTGGTCGGCAAGCCCGGCGATCGCCGTCTCGTCGGTGACGTCGCAGGCGAGGGCGCGGATCGTGCCCTCGCCGGCCACGACCGCCGCCTGGTCGGCAACCGATCTCCTGAGCGCGTCGAGGTCGCGGGAGACGGCGATCACCTCGTCGCCGAGCGCAGCGAAACGACCGGCGATGGCGGCGCCGACCCCCCGGCTCGCCCCGGTCACGAGGACGCGGCGGCTCATCTGCGTGGGGTCACGGCAGGGTGACCTGCCCTCGCATCCGACACAATCGGCATGCTACCAGCCTGAGGTGTCGACTGTCGAGCCGTTCGTTGCGTCGAGGCGGAGCCGCCGCCGCGGATCACTCCCCGTGCGTATGGGGCGCGGCGACCTGCCAGAAGTGCTCGGTGGCCGGCTCGTTGAGCGCCGCGTAGACCTCGTCGAAGCAGGCGACGACCCCGTGGCGGAGCGAATGCAGCGGATCGATCGCCAGTGGAAGCTCGGGATCGGCGAACGGAAAGGCCCGGAAGCGGTGCAACATCAGCGTGCGGCGGTGGAACGCCTCCGCACCGCTCAGCCTCCGGCGAGCGGCCGCCGAGCGCAGCGGACCGAACTCGGCGAGGAATGTGTCGTACCGCGCCGCCGTCTCCTCCAGCTTCCATGCCTGGGCGATGAGCGCGACCGGCGGAGCCCCTTCTGAGACGCGGCCGACCATCAGCGACGCGTACTCCTCGATCTCCAGTGAGCGCAGCAGCGCGAGCACCTCGGGCTCGCGGTCACGGGCCGCCACCCAGGTCGCGTCCTGGATGCTGCCGAACCCCAGGAAGCGCAGCCGCACCGCAAAGCGCGAGCGTTGCACCCGATGCGTGTCGGGGATCGCGTGCCACAGCACCGTCCACGTGTCGGTCGCCGGGGTCAGGCGGCCGAAGCTGAAGATCCGGCGATCCCCCTCGGAGAGGAGTGCGTCGGCGCGTGAGGTGAGCGAGTAGAACGCGTGCCGGCCGTTGCGCGTGCGCGCCAGCAGATCGTGGTTGACCAGTCGCGCGAGCGCCGCGCGCGCCGAGCCGGTGGTGAAGCCGAAGCCCTCCAGGATCTCCACCATCCCGCCCGACCACACCGTCTGACCCAGGCGCCGGACGTACGCGCCGAAGATCGTCAACACCAGATCCTGCGGCTGCAGCCCCGCGGTACCCGGCGCCGGCCCCATCCCGGTCAGCCCGCCGGCTGAGACCGTGGCGACATGTCCAGCCCTCCGGGCACCTCGTCGCGGGGAACTCCCTGGTGTCGGAAGTGGGACATCGAGTCACGGGATGCTAACGGCGATATGACACATGCCGCTGGCCGACGGTCGACCGCGGGCCACCGCAAGATCGCCGCCGGGTACTCTCCGCGACGTGTCCGATCCGATGTTCCGGCTGGTCTGCCTGCCCGCTGCGCTCGGCGAGGCGCCCGCGCGCTGGTCGATGCTCTCCGAGGGCGAGCTGGCGCTGCTGCCCGGCGAGGGCGGCCTCGACGAGGTCGCCGAGATCTCCCACCGTTTGGACCTCGTCTCGATCGAGCTGCTGCGTGGCGAGGCGACCGACGGCGCCCAGGAGGACACGGTGATCACGTTCGCGGGCTCGCTGCCGCTCGTGTGGGTCGCGGCTGCGTTCTCCGAGCGCGCCCGCGGCTGGGCCGAGCGCCGCGGGCCGATGACGCTGCTCGTCCCGGCTTCCGGCCCGCTGTCAGCCGAGGAGCTGCGGCGGGTCGAGCGGTTCGTGGCGACGCTCGGCCGTCAGTCCGAGTAGCCGCCCGCACGGGTGGGTGCTGGGAAAATTCTTCGGCCTCAGCGCCAACAACCTTCCCAGCGTCCAGCGTCCAGCGTCCGCCATCCAGCGTCCGCCGTCCGCCATCCGGCACCCCCTGGCGGGGAAGGTCGTTCGGGCTGAGGCCGAAGAACCTTCCCCGCGCCCTGGGGGCCAGGATCAGACTGGCGAGGAGGGCCGGGCCAGCCCCTCGGCGAGGTCGCCGAAGCCCGGGGCGATGATGGCGCCCGGCTGGGCGATCAGCTCCTCGGCGACCAAAGCCTCGGTGGTGAGCATCAGCGCCGCCACTGAGGCCGCGTGCTGCAACGTCGCGCGCGTCACCCGCAGCGGGTCGATGACCCCACCCTCGAACAGGTCGCCCATCTCTCCCGTCAGGGCGTTCAGTCCGTGGCCCGGGGGCATCTCCAGCACCTGCTCGATCACCGCATTCCCGTCATACCCCGCGTTCGTCGCCACCCAATACAGCGGCTCGGACAGGACGGCGCGCACGACCTCCACCCCGCGCTGGTAGTCGCCCTCCAGGTGCAGCTCATCCAGAGCGGCGTCGCAGCGAAGCAGCGCGGTCCCGCCTCCGGCGACGATCCCCTCGCTCACCGCGGCGCGGGTCGCGGCCAGCGCGCCCTCGGTGCGGCGGAACTTCTCCTTGAGCTCGGGCTCGGTCGCGCCGCCGACGTGGATCACCGCCAGCGAGGAGGAGAGCTTGGCCAGCCGCTCGTGCAGGACCTCGATGTCGGTGTCCTGGGTCGCCCGGCCGAGCTCGACCCGGATCTGCCCGAGGCGCGCCTGCACCTCGGACTCCGCGCCGCCGCCGTCGACGAGCACGGTCGAGTCCTCGGTGATGACAACTCGCCGCGCGGTGCCGAACGACTCCGGCGTGACGTCGGCGAGGGTGACCCCCTGCTCCTTGGAGATCACCTTGCCGCCGGTGAACGCCGCCAGGTCGTGCAGGTGGGCGATGCGGCGGTGGCCGAAGCCGGGCGCGCGGACGGCCATCGCCTGCAGCGTTCCGTGCTGGTTGTTCTGCACGAGCAGCCCGAGCGCCGAGCCGTCGACCTTCTCGGCGAAGATGATCACCGGCTTCGGCGACCTCATCACGGCGTCGAGTACCGGCATGATGTCCTGAATGTGTGAGATCGGATAGCTCGTGAGCAGGATGTACGGGTCCTCAAAGACCGTCTCCATCCGCTCGGTGTCCTGGATCAGGTATGGGGAGAAGTGGCCGTTCTCCACCTGCATCCCCTCGACGAACTCGACCTCGATCCCGGGCATCGGCATCTCCTCGAGCGTGACCACGCCCTCCGGGCCGACGTGGCCGAGTGCCTCCGCGACCGCCTGGCCGATCCGCTCGTCCTCCTTGGCGGCGATCGTCGCCACCCGGAACAGGTCGCGCTGGCCGCTCACGTCCCGGGCCCCGGAACGCAGCGCCTCGACGACCTTCTCGGTCGCCTCCTCGATCCCGCGGCGCAGCAGCATCGGGTTGGCGCCCTCCTCAAGCGCCTTCATCCCCTCGCGGATGAGCGCCTGCGCGAGCAGGGTCGCGGTCGTCGTCCCGTCGCCGGTGAGATCCGAGGTCTTGTTGGCGACCTCGCGCACCAGCTGCGCGCCCATGTTCTTCAGCGGATTGGAGAGTTCGATCTCCCGGGCGATCGACACGCCGTCGTTGGTGATCGTCGGCGCGCCGGTGAGGCGCTCGAGCACCACGTTGCGGCCCTTGGGCCCGAGCGTCACCTTCACCGTGTCGGCGAGCTCGTTGACGCCGGCCTGCAACAGCTGGCGGGCCTCGTGGTTGAAATACAGGATCTTGCCCATTGGTGTCTCTCTCTCAGGCGGGGATGAGGATGCCGCGGCCCTGCAGCCGGCCGCCGTCGAGGTCGGCCATCGCGTCGTTGATCGCGTCGAGCGGGTAGGTCGAGGTGTGCAGGGTGACCTTGCCCTGCGCGGTGAGCGTCATCAGCTCGGAGAGGTCGGCGTAGGTTCCGACCAGGTTGCCGATGAACGAGATCTCGCGGCTGATCACGTCGATCGTCGGGATGTCGATGTTCTCCCCGTAGCCGATCACGTAGTAGAAGCCGCCGTCGCGGATCATCTCGATCCCGTCCTGGATGGCTCCCTTCTCGCCGACGAAGTCGATGATCGCCTCGGCACCGAGCCCGTCGGTCATCTCCCGCACGGTGTCGACGTGGGCGTGGCCGTCGACCTTCACGGTTGTGTCGGCGCCCATCTCCCCGGCGAGCGCGAGCGCTTTCTCCGAGGGGTCGACGACGATGATCTCGGCGGGGGTCATCGCCTTCAGGCACTGGATCCCGATATGGCCGAGGCCGCCCGCCCCGATCACCACCGCGCGCGTGCCCGGCACCAGGACCGGAATCGCCTTCTTCACCGCGTGAATGGCGGTCAGTCCAGCGTCCGCCAGCGCCGCGATGTCCTTCGGATGCAGCGACGGGTCGAGCTTGACCACCGAGCGCGCGCTCGTCTTCAGCAACTCCGCAAAGCCGCCGTCGCGGTTGATCCCGGGGAATGAGCCGCCCAGGCAATGCATGTCGTCCCCGACCCGGCAGGGCAGGCACAGCCCGCAGGAGATGAACGGATGGACGATCACGGTGTCGCCCACCTCGACGTTGCTCACGCCCGAGCCGATCGCATGCACCCAGCCCGCGTTCTCATGCCCGGGCGTGTAGGGCAGGACGACCTCCGACCGCGAGGCCCACTGGCCCTCCTGGATGTGCAGGTCGGTCCGGCATAGCCCGGCGGCCCCGATCCGCACGATCACGTCGAACGGTCCGTCGACGTCGGGCTCGTCGATCGAGTCGAGCTTCAAAGCCTCGTGGTACCCGTGCAAGCGTGCCGCCTTCATCGTGCAACCTCCTCCTCGGGTTCGGCCGCCAACCCGTGGCGGGCTCTCAACAGGTCACGGCAGATCCCCCCGTTCGCCTCCAGCGACAGGCGCACGAGCTGCGCTCCTCGCAACCAGCGACGCAACCCCTCCGCGCCGATCGGCTCCCCGCCGGGCTGGACGAACGCCGGCGACTCGGGACCCGCGGGCAGGCCAAGCTGCGCTCGCAGCTCCAGCGCGCGTCGAGCCTCTGGCATGTCGGGCAGCTCGGACACGATCGCCGACAGCACCGCATCCTCCGAGCAGCCCTCCGCAAGCATCCGCTCGCAGACCGTCGCCTGACGGCCGATCAGCGCCTTGCGGGTGAAGATCGCGCGCAGTCCCTCCAGCTCGTCGTCCTCGGTCTCGCCCGGGAACGCGCCCGTGAATCCAGCGCCGCCACGCAGCGCGAGGTTGATCTCCTCGCCCGTGTAGTGGTCCTCGAAGCGGATCGTCGCGTGGGTGACGCCGTCGACCTCGCCGACCGCCCGCCGAGCGTCGGCACCCATCAGGAACGCGAAGTTGGGGGCGCACTGCGGGGTGGGGAGCCGCAGCAGCACGTCGGCCTTCCCCTCGGAAGAGACCTCGACCGAACTCACGAACCGCAGCCGGGTGATCGGCTCGTCGAGCTCCGGGTCATACACCGCGGAGAGTGCGTCGAATATCCGAGCCCGCAGGTCAGCGCCGGCTCCCGCAACGGGTGCGGGAGCCGTTCGCCGAACCTGCCTGGCCTCCTCTGCAGTGGAGGCCAGGACGCTCATGCCGTCTCGACGAGCTCGGCGTCCTCGCGCTTGCCGGCCCCCTCGGCGTCCATCCCGTCCGGGACCTTGATGCCGTAGAGCTTTGCGGCGTTCAGGCCGAGGATCTTGCGTTTTGTCTCGTCGTTCACGCGCGGGTAGTCCGAGTACTCCTCACCGGGATAGTCCCAGTCCAGGAAACCCTCGATCTGCCACTTCGGCTCCCAGATGCCGTAGTCGGATCCGAACAGCATCTTGTCCTCGCCGACCCAGAACAGCAGCTCGCCCATCACCTTGGCGAAGAACCGAGGGCGGGCGTGCATCAGGCCGCCGATGACGACCGACAGGCCGGCGTAGACGTTGGGCTCCTGCGTCGCCATGAAGCAGAAGTCCTCGATCCGCGGCAGCCCCACGTGCTCGACGATGAAGTTGAGCTCGGTGTTGCTGGTCGCCGCGATGTCGACGTCCTTGACGTCGAACGCATCCTTGTCCAGCGGCCAGATCGTCGGCCCCTTGTGGACGTGGATGTTCTTGATGCCGAGCTCCTTGCACTTCTCGAAGAACCGCTTGCACGAGTCGTCGGCAAGCGTGTACCCGCGCGACCCGTCGTTCCACTCGGCCGTGTAGAGCTTGACGCCCTTGAGGTTGTACTTCTTGGCGTCCTCCTCGAGCTCCCGTAGACCGGCGTCGCCGTCACGCGGGTCCCAGCGGCCGTTGACGATCAGCTTGTCCGGATACTTCTCGAACAGCTCGGCGTTCTGCGCGGCCGTGTTGAACCCCTTCGTGTACCACTCCCTCAGGTACGTCGACTGGAAGATGCCGACGTCCACCCCGCCCTCTTCGAAGACGTCGTGCACGAAGTCGTCATGGGTGTAGGACATGAACTTCTCGATCGGCCAGTGCGTCGGCTCAGGGCCGAGGCTCTGGTAGGCGTGGAAGCACTCGATCCATCCCTTCGCGTACTCCTCCTGACCCTTGACCCAGTTGTCCGGGCCGGCGCTCCACATGTGCAGGTGGCTGTCGACGATGAAGTACTTCTCGCCGTTGTGCTCGAACATATGGCGGTACCCCTCCCTAGCTAGTCGCCTTGAGATCGAAGCTGATGTACTCGGCCGCGTCCTCGGGGTTGGCGAACATGATGATCTTGTCGTCGAGAACGACCATCCGTCCGTAGTGGGTCGACATGATCTCCTCGAAGTCGTCGTTGCCGAAATCATCCCACCCGAGCGCCTCCGCGCACTCCGCATAGTCGATCTCGAACTTCCCGGTGCCGTCGACGCGGATCATCGACGGCAGCTCGGTGACCTCGACGTTGCCCTGGTCGCGCATCACCTGAGCGACGACGTGGCCGACCTGATTGTTCATGAGGGTGATGCCCGCCCGGTTCGAGGACGTCCGGTTGGAGGCGAAGCGGTCTTCTGCGGTGCTCATCAGCCGAGATCCTTTGCGTCGAGGTTGAGCTCGCCGAGCACTTCCGCAAAGCGCGCACGCGAGTGTTCGAGGGAGTCCTCAAACCGGATGACCTTCTCCCCCGGCTGCGACCAGATCGGCTGCAGCCCACGGGCCGCCGCCAGGCTGCGGGGCGTCCACTCGGCCAGCCAGGACTGCATCGTCGCCCGGTTCTGCTCGCCGTACTGCTCATCGTTGGACAGCATCGAGAAGAGCGCCCGCGCCACGCGGAAGTCGCGGGCGGTGTCCGACTCGCCCGCACCCATCAGCGTCGGGGTGACGAAGTCGCCCTGCGGCGCCGCGTCCTGCATCACGAACTCCGAGCGGAACAGCTCCCCGACGAGCGGCTCGAACACGACCGCCGCGGCAAAGAACGCCTGCGCCCAGTCGCGAATCCCGGTGATCTGCTCGACGTTCTCACGCACGCCCTGCCAGATCGGGTCCTTGTCCCACGCGTCCTTGTGGGCCTCGCCGTCGAACCCCTCGACCTGGTCGGTGAGCTCGAGGTTGTAGAGGATCAGGTCCTGGCCGAAGCGCAGCTTGTGCGCGGAGGCGACCGACAGCGCGTTGTTGATCATGTTCGTCGGCGCATCGCGCTGCGCGGGGAGGTAGACGTGCATGCCGATGCCGTGCTCGACATGCGCCCACGCGCCGACGTGGCGCTCGACGACCGTCACCCAGCCGCGGTTCCAGTTACGGAACGCGCCGGCCGCCTTGGCGTTGGCGAGGTTCTGGCCGATCTGCCGCACGACGTTGGCGTTGTTGCGGTAGATCGTCTGCTCCCACTCCTCGTTGGGGTCGAGGAACGCGTGCCAATTGGAGGACTTCAGCGCAGTCCACTCCTGCGGGTAACCGCTCGTTCCGTCGGCGAACCCGTAGACCCAGCCCTGGAGCAGATGGCGCTCGGGATCGGGCTGGATGTCGACGGTCACATCCTCATAGACAGTCGCGCGCCGCTTGGCGGGGGTGAAATAGCTGTAGCTACGGCTGGTCGAGGAGGGGAACTCTCGTGCCCCCGCCTCGGCGTCGGTGAACACCGGCTTGGGAACGCTGCGCTCCTGGACCGGGGCGTCCGTGTCAGTTGCCATCGATTCCTCTCTCCTATCGGGTCACGATGCGCTCACTCGGGCGCGGTCGTGGTGAACTTGTCGTAGAACACCCGGTCCTCGGGCACTCCCTTGGCGTCCAGCATCGCGATCGCCGCATCCACCATCGGCGGCGGTCCGCACAGGTAGGCATCCATGCCACTGAGGTCCTCCTCGGAGCGCGCCACCACGTCGGTGATCAACCCGCGCTCCCCATCCCACGTCTCTCCCTCCTCGCAGTCAGACAGGGCCGGCACGAAGCGGAAGTTCCCGCATCGCTCCTCGATCGCCGCAAGCTCGTCGAGATGGAACAGGTCGGCCGGTGTGCGAGCGCCGTAGTAGAAGACCGCCTTGCGGTCGGAGCCCTCCGCGGCAAGCGCGCGCAGCAAGGCGAGGATCGGCGCCATTCCCGCTCCGCCGCCGATGAACAGCAGCGGCCGGTCGCTCGTGCGACGCATCGTGAACACGCCGTAGGGGCCCGTGACGGTGAGCCGGTCGCCCGCCTTGATGCCGTCGTCGCCGTTGCGGCCGGCGAGCAGCCCGGAGAATTTGCCGTCGGGGTAGGCCTTGATCATGAACTCGAGCTTCCCGGCGTCGGGCAGGTTCGCCATCGAGAAGGAGCGCACGTCGTCACCGCCGGGGATGTGGACGTCGACGTACTGGCCCGGGCGATAGGTGATCTCGGTCGCGTCGAGCACCAGCCGGTAGATGTCGTGCGTGAGCGACTCGACGGTCTCGACGGCCAGCTCCTCGGTCTGCTCGGGAATTCCGCTGCGCAGGATCTCCTCGTCGTAGTTGATGAGCTCGACCTCGAGGTCGGACATCGCGTGGGCGCGGCACAGCAGCGTCCAGCCCTCCTCCTTCTCGAAGTCGTTGAGGGCGAAGTTGGAGTACTTGTCCAGGTCGACCTCGCCGTCGAGCAGGAACGACTTGCAGGCGGCGCACTGCCCCTCCTTGCAGCCGTGCATGAGCATCAGGCCCTGGCGGAAGGCCCCGCGCAGGACGGTCTCGTCCTCGTCAACCTCGAACTCGATGCCGACCGGCTCCAGCCGGACGTTGTAGGTCTCTCCCATATCTCCCTCACACACCGACTCAGACGTCTCCGGAGAGGCGCCCGGCCCGCCACATGGCGGTGCGGGCCGCGACGCCTCCCCGTCGACTGTCGGTGAGGCCGTGTGGCTAGGCGGCCACCGGCTTGCGGCCTGCCGGACCGCCCTTCTTGTACTCGGCGACGTGCGCTTCGCGCTCCTCGGGCGACATCTCGTTGAGGAGGATGTTTGGGCTCATCAGCGTGTGCCCCTTCATCTCGTCGAGTGTCCACATCTTCTTCGGGTCGAGGTTCAGATGCGGCTGCGGAATCAGGGTGTGTCCGTCGTCGCGGACGTAGCCCTGCTGCTTCATGATCTCCGCGACGTCGACGCCGTGGTAGGCGGTCTCCCACTCGCGCATTCCGGTCAGCCGCCCCATCGACGGCGTCGGACGGCCGTTGTACTCGGGCCGGAACGCGACAGCGTCGGTCCAGTGGCAGGTCTCCGAGCAGTACGTCCGGACCTGACCGTCGACCTCGTCGACGACGGTGTCCTCGCGGATGAGACACGGGACCATGCACGTCCAGCAGCGGTGCGGGTAGACGTAGTCGGTCTCCCCGTCGAAGGCGATCGGCGCGTGACCGTTCTTCTTGGAGAGGTCCGCGTAGCGCTCCCACCACTTGCCGTACTTGTCGTACCAGCCCGGGTACTTGTACTCGAACCACTCGAAGTCGGTGTCGTCCATCGCGTCGATCCGCCAGTAGTTGGCGAACCAGCCGGTGGCGAAGAACTGTGCGACCTCGTGGATGTAGCCCTTGTTCCAGATCCGGTTCCACGACTCCTCGATGAGGTCATGGGGGATCGTCAGGCCGTACTTCTCCAGCGGCATCAGGTATGACCGGTAGTAGTCGTCATAGATCCAGCGCCGCCACGCCTCTGCGTAGCTCTCGCGGTCCTTGCGCCGGTCCTTGGTGCCGTACTCGATGAACGTACCGATCGCCGCGTCGACGACGGCATGGTTGTTCCACCAGGCGTAGCGCAGGTCGCGCTCGAGCAGCTCACGGTTGCGCTCGTCGGCGAGCGCCATGAGGATGATCGAGTAGCCGTTGGAGATATGGCGCGACTCGTCGGACTGCACCGAGTGGAAGACCGTTGGCAGCAGGTAGTCGCCGTTGGCGGCCGCCTCGCCCGGCATCGCCACGAACAGCACGTTCGTGAACGCCGTCTCCGCGACGATCGTCAGGTAGATGTTGGCGGCGGTGATCGCGTCGCCGGTGATGAAGCCCTCGCCGAACTGACGGCCGATCGTGCCGGCGTAGCAGTTCTGGAATGCCTTGGTGGTGATGTCGAACCCGGCGGGATCGATGTAATGGTTCATGTACAGCCGCTTGAGGTTCATCTGGATCGTCGAGTGGCGGACCTCGTCGATCATCTGGATCGCCAGCCCGTTGTGAACCTCGGGATTCGGCACCGTGCCGATTGTCAGCGGCATCGCGCGCGCCGCCGAGATCTCCGGGAACGGGATGATCGACAGGAACAGCTTCTGCCACTCCATCCAGCGCTCCTGGACCTGCCGGAACATGTTGCCGCGGATGGCGCCGTCCATGGCTCCGAAGACGCGGTTGTCCTTCTCCTCCTCCATCGGGAAGTAGGAGCGCAGGACCTGCTTGAGCGGGTCCTTCTTCGGCGCTTTCTCGAACGTGTAGTCGGTCGAGTACTTCTCGACCGGCGAGACGTACGTCGGCTCCCAGGAGAGCTCCTGGATCTTGTTGTGAGCCTTGGTGATGCTCGCTCTGCTCACCGCGTCACTCCTTGGTCTGATCCCTCGTTCTCCACCGGGCGGAAGGGGTGCGCCTTCCCCGGCGGACTCTGGTTGGACCGTAGGTTCTGGTGTCGATTGCGACAAGAACCGGCGGTTTTCTGCATGAACTTGGAAGTCAGGGCGCTCACGCCACCGTCTCCGGCACGCGCCGCGCGCGTGATGACTCCGTCGCGGCCGCAGAGGCCCGTGAGGCCACGCCGCGAACCGTGTCCGCGAGGTGGCTGCGCTCGGCGTCGAACACGCTCGAGGTCACCGACAGCCCGAGCACCGCCCTGAAGCGGCCATGCTCGTCGCGGATCGGTGCCGCCAGGCAGCAGAAGCTCGTATCGAACTCCTCCCGGTCGACCGCGAATCCGTGCCGGCGCGCGAGCTCCAGCTCGGTGAGGAGCTCCTGAGGATCGGTGATCGTGTGCTCGGTGTACGCCCGCAGCCCACTCGCCAGGAAGCGGCGCAGACCCTCGGGCTCGAGCTCGGCGAGCACCACCTTGCCCATCGCCAGCGCGTGAGCGCCGCTGTGGACCTCGATCTCCGCGCCGAGCCCGGGCATCCGCGGAACCCCCTGGCGGCCGCGCACGGCGACGATCTCGATCCGGCCGGAGCGCACGATGCCGAGATAGGACCGCCGGCGGGTCAGCGTGAACAGCTCCTCGACGGTCGCCTTCAGATCACCGTGGGAGGGCGCGGGCTCCGCCTGAGGCTCCTCGTCGCCGAACCGGCGGGCGGCGCGGTACACGCCCTGGGAAGCGTGGACCGCGAACCCCTCCTCGCACAACGAGCTCAGCAGGTAGTACGCGGTCGAGATCGACTTCCCCAACCGCTCGGCGACCTCGTCGGCCCGGACGCCGTCCGGTTGCTCGACCAGTAGCGCGAGCACGCGCAGCACCGAGCGCGCCGTGCTCAGGCTCCGCGTCGATGCGGAGGCACGGGCATGCGTCAGTGCCCCTGAGGGTTCACCAACGTTCACTGAGTCTCTCTCCTGTCCTGCGGGGAGCGACGCTGTCTGCGCCGCCACTCGAAGGTAACCCAGGGCACCCCGATCCGGCGTTACCTCGGCGTTACATCAGAGGGCGGGTTGCTCAGCGTCCTGTGCGCGCAGACGCGCCAGGTGAGCCGCCGCGAGCGGACGGCGCGGATCCTGGAACGGAAGGTTGGCGAGCAGGCGTTGCCAAGCGGGCACGTCCGCGGTCCCCGTCGGCCCCTGGACCCACTCCCACAGCGTCTCGGCGTCGCCCGAGCTCATCACCGATTGGCGCACCCAGCCGTCGAGCTCCTCGCGCTCGCGGACGACCCCTGGGGCCTTGGAGCCCGGGAGGATCGGGCCGCCATAACGCGCGGCCGCCTCCCGCACCTGGCCGCGGTGCAACAGCCCTGCTACCTGGGCCACGTCCGAGCTCACGCCGCCGCGCAGGCGGTAGTGATCGGTGTCCAGGCAGTCGCCCAACAGCTTGCGCAGACGCGAGATCTCGACCCGGATCGAGCCGGTGCGCATGGAATCGCCATAGACACCGTCGGACAGCTGCTCGCTGGTGAGGCCCCCAGGGCTGGCGCACAGCAGAGTGAGGATCTCGGCATGGCGCATCCGCAATTGCACCTGCCTGGCGTTGGAGTCGCCGAGGTCGAGCGTGGCGGTCGGGCGCTCTCTGCCGAGCAGCGCCAGCGTCAGGTGCGTCGGCTGGTGGCCGCTCGGTTCCGGGGCAGGCGTCGCGCAGAGCAGGAAGACGTCGCCGGAGAGCGTCTCGGCGACCGCGGTCACGCCCGGAGCGATCGTCACCCGGCCGCCACCGGCCGGCAAGCTCAGACGCTCAGCGGGCAGCCAGCCGAGCGGCTGGGACGCGATCACCCGGCCACTGGCCGCCAGCAGCGCCCGCGGCTCGGGCGCCGCCAGCCGGTCGCCGTAGCGTGCGAGCAGCCGCGCGTCGCGATTGAGCATCTCGCAACGCAGGTGTGCCTCCACCGCCTGCGAGGTGGCAACGGCGACGGCCATCGAATGGGGATGAACGGTCGCCATCTGACCGGTGAGGTCGATCACGCCGATCACCTGCCCGGTGTCGGGGTCGTGCACCGGCGCAGCGGCGCATGTCCACTCCTGCACGACCTCGTTGAAGTGCTCGGCCGCGAACACCTGGACGGCATGGTCGGCGGCCAGCGCGGTGCCGACCGCGTTCGTGCCCGCGCCGCCCTCGCTCCACAGCGTGCCCTCCGCGAAGTTCATCGAATCCGCCGCACGCAGCCGAACCTGCGCGTTGCCCTCCACCCACAGCAGGACGCCGTTCGCATCCGAGACGACGATCAGGTGCTGAGACTCGTCGGCTGTCGCCGCCAGACAGGCGCGGATCAGCGGCGCCATATCGGCGAGCGGGTGGATCTCCCAGCGGGCGGAGGCCTCGTCGGCGTCGGCGACGACCGGCGCCATGCGCCCGCCGCTGGGGTCGACGCCGGCGGCCGCGGAGCGCCGCCACGAGTCGACGATCGGATCGCGCAGAGGCGCGGTCGCGCTCTTCGCGCGACCCTCCGGTCCGCCACCCACGAAGGTCTCCCAGGCCCTTCGTACCTCCCGGGCTCGCACCAGGGGAGCGGTGGCAGCATCGATCGCCAGCCACGGATTGGGCATCGATGTTCAGTCTACGGCCTGGGGACCGTGATCTCGACCGGCGATGGACGCTTGGCGGGCCTGGTCGCGCTCACGCCGAGCGCGACGGGTGCGGCAGGTCCTGCGGCGTCGGGAAGGCGCCGTCGATCAACTCGATCCGGTAGCCGTCCGGGTCGGTGACGAAGCAGATCCGGTACTCGGTGCGGCCCCCCGGCGCATACGGCGGCTTCTCGGGCTCGATGCCCTGGGGGGCGATTTGTGCGAGCAGTCCGTCAAGGTCGTCGATGATCAGCGCCATGTGGTTGTAGCCCTCGCCCAGGTCGTAGGGCTCCTCGCGGCCGACGTTGACCGTGAGCTCCAGCACATCGCCGTCGCCCGGCAGGCCGAGGTAGACGTTGTAGGCCGAGTCGAAGTTCAGCCGACCGCGATGCTCGAACCCGAGCCGGCCATAGAACTCGGTTGATCTGTCGATGTCACGGACGCGTATGCAGGTGTGGACGAATCGAGCGCTCATGGGGGCCACACTAACCGCAGATGTCGAGTTCTGAACCGTTTCGCTACGAGCTCCTGGACCGGGCGCTGGAGCATGGCTGGGCTCCCGACACGGTGCTGCGGCTCGGGTCGCTGTACGGCGCCCGGGCGCGGGAGCGCTCGTCGGCTGCGGGCGGGGTGGCCGCGCAGGGGGAGCGGCTGCGGGCGCTGGTGGCGCGGATGTCGAGCGGCCCGGTGGCCGAGTTGGTGGAGGCCGCCAACGAGCAGCACTACGAGCTGCCGGCCGAGTTCCTGGGGTTGATCCTCGGGCCGCGGCGCAAGTACTCAGGCTGTCTGTGGACCGAGGACGTCGGCTCGCTGGCCGAGGCCGAAGAGGCGATGCTGGCGCTCTCGTGCGAGCGGGCCGGGGTCGAGGATGGGATGCGGGTGCTTGACCTGGGCTGCGGCTGGGGGTCGCTGTCGCTGTGGCTGGCCGAGCGGTACCCGGGATGCAGCGTGGTGGGTGTCTCGAATTCCGCCTCCCAGCGGGAATGGATCCTCGGCGAAGCGGCGCGGCGCGGGCTGGGGAACCTGTCGGTGCAGACCGCCGACGTGAACGCGTTCGAGCCTGGGACTCCGTTCGACCGGGTGATGTCGATCGAGATGTTCGAGCACATGCGCAACTGGCGCGAGCTGCTGCGGCGGATCTCCACGTGGCTCGCGCCCGGTGGCCAGGCCTTCGTCCACGTCTTCTCCCACCGCACGCTGCCCTACCTGTTTGAGGGGACGTGGGCGTCGGCGCGGTTCTTCACGGCGGGGCTGATGCCCTCTCACGATCTGATGCTCCACTTCCAGGACGACATGGCGGTGCGCGACCAGTGGGCGGTCCCGGGCACCCATTACGCGCGGACGCTGCGAGCCTGGCTTGAGCGACTGGACGGCTCGCTGGAAGAGGCGGTCGAGGTGCTGCGAGGCTCCGGCCGGAGCGCCTCGGAGGCCCGGCGGCTGGTGGCGACCTGGAGGCTGTTCCTGATCTCGACCGAGGTGATCTGGGGCTACCGCGGCGGCAACCGGTGGCTGGTCAGCCACTACCTGCTGGAGCCGCGCGGCGCGGGTTGAGCTGCGACGATCCAGTCCGATGGACGATGTGAGCGATTTCATCGAGCAGTGCGATGAAAGTGAGCACAGCGCGGCTGGCGACCACGGGCCGGTCGGCGACCACGGGCCGGTCCGGGTCCGGGCGGCGGGCCTGAGCGACGCCGCCGCGATCGCGGCCGTCCACGTCGCCGGCTGGGAGGGCGCCTACCGCGGGATGATTCCCGACGAGGCGTTCGAGCAGCGCACCCTCGCGCGGCGAACCGCGATTTGGGAGGAGCTGCTCGGCACCTCCGGCGACCCGATCGACGGCGGCCGGCCGTGGGTGGCCCTCGCGCAGCGGGAGGGCGCGACGATCGGATTCGTCTCGCTCAGCGGCGACGGCGGCGACGGCGGCGACGACGGCGACGGCAGCGGCGACGGCGCTGGCGACGACGAGCGCACCGTCGTGATCACCGCGCTCTACGTCACGCCCACCGCCTGGCGCCACGGAGCCGGCAGCGCGCTGGTGGACGCCGCGCTCGCCGAGGCCGCCGAACGCGGCTGTGCCGACGTCACGCTGTGGGTGCTCGAGCCCAACCTCCGCGCCCGGGCGTTCTACGAGCGCTGCGGTTTCGCCGACGACGGCGGTCGCCAGACCGACCGGGAGGGCTGGCCGGTCGAACTGCGGATGCGCCGCGCACTCTGAGGGACCCAGGCGCCGCTGGGGCACGAGCGATGTCGCCAGACCGGCTGGAAAGATCGCTCAAATCACCGCCGCCGCGGCGGCAGCGGGAGGAACCCCGAGGTCCGCTCGATGTACTCGCGGTACTGCGGACGTCGCTCTGAGATGTCCTTCTCGAGCAGCGCCGCCCCCGAACCCTTGATCAGCAGGAACGACATCACGAGCGGCCCGACCGCCGTCCACCACGTTCCCCCGGCGCCGAGCGCGACCAGCCACAGGCCCCACCAGACGCAGAAGTCGCCGAAGTAGTTCGGGTGGCGGGTGTAGCGCCACAACCCGCGGTCCATCACCTCGCCGCCGGTGTCCGGGCGCGCCTTGAAGCGGCGCATCTGCTCGTCGCCGACCGCCTCGAAGAACAGGCCGACGGCCCACAGCCCGACACCGATCCACGCCACCCAGCCCACCCCGGTGCGGCGCTCGGACGCCACCTGCAGCGGCAGCGAGACGATCAGCACGAGCACCCCCTGGAGCAGAAACACCATCCCGAGGCTGTAGAGAGCGAACGCTGCCTCGCTCCGTCGCTCGCGCATCTTCGTGTAACGACGGTCCTCCCCCGGGTCATGAAGCTTGCGCACGAGCAGGTAGCCGCCGAGCCGCAACCCCCAGACCGCGGTGAGCCCGAGCAGCAGCCAGCGGCGACCCTCCCCGCCGTCACCGCGCGACGCGTCGCCGGCGACCAGGCACACCAACGCCACCACCACGAAGGCCGGCCCCCACACCGGGTCGACGATCGACACGTCCGAGAGCCGCACCGAGATCGCCCACAACCCGATGAACACGACCGCCAGCGCCCCGGCGGCGAGCGCCGTCACGAGGCCGGGAGCGGCGAAGACGGTGGCCTCGGCGATCATCCAGCATCATGCTGCCCGTGAATCACTGCGACATACCCGACTTCCCATGACCGACCCCTCCGCCCTCGGCGACCTCACGATCCTCGACTTCAGCCGCGTGCTCGCGGGCCCGGTCGCGACGATGATGCTCGGGGACCTCGGGGCCGACGTGATCAAGGTCGAGCGGCCCGGCGTCGGCGACGAGACCCGCCACTGGGGGCCGCCCCACGACGCGCACGGCCGCGCCACGTACTTCCAATCGGTGAACCGGAACAAGCGCAGCGTCGCGATCGACCTCGCCACCGACGAGGGACGCGCCCGTGCCCGAAAGCTCGCCGGCTCGGCCGACGTCCTGGTCGAGAACTTCCGGCCCGACGTGATGGTGTCGCTCGGCCTTGGCTACGAGGCGCTTCATGCGGCCCACCCGCGGCTCGTGTATTGCTCGATCACCGGCTTCGGTGACGGGGAGGGCGCGCGGCTGCCCGGCTACGACCTGCTCGTCCAGGCGCTCGGCGGCCTGATGTCGATCACCGGCGCGCGCGATGGCGAGCCCCAGAAGGTCGGCGTCGCGCTCGTCGACGTGCTCACCGGGCTGTACGCGTCGACCGGGATCCTCGCCGCTCTCCGCCACCGCGACGCGACCGGCGAGGGACAGCGTGTGCAGGTCGACCTGTTCAGCTGCCTGCTCGCCTCGCTGGTCAACCAGGGCTCGGCGTACACGCTCGCGGGTGTGGTGCCCGGCCGGATGGGCAACGCTCACCCCTCGATCAGCCCCTACGAGCTCTATCCGACGGGCGAGGGAGAACTCGTGCTGGCGGTCGGAAACGAGCGCCAGTTCGCCGCGCTGTGCGACGTACTCGGCGCGCCGGAGCTGGCGTCCGACGAGCGCTTCGCCGGCAACACGTCGCGGGTCGCCAACCGCGACGAGCTCAAAGCTGCGCTGATCGAGCGCCTCGCGGCGCGCCCGGCCGCGAAGTGGGCGGCTGAGCTCACCGACGCACGCGTGCCGGCGGGCGTGGTCAACGACATCTCAGGCGCGTTTGCGCTCGCCCGGGAGATCGGGCTGGAGCCGGTCGTCGCGGTCCCCGATGCCGAGACCGGCGACGCGGTCCCGCTCACCCGCAACCCGATCAGGCTGTCGGCGACGCCGGCCAGTTATCGCAGCGCACCGCCGCCGCTCGCCGACGCCTAACCCGCGGAGCGCCATCTCCGCTTGCAGCGCGCCGCCGGCTCCGGGCGGCGCGTCGCGATCGCACGACCCCGCGCAGATGAGGGCGGAATGAGAGTTCCGTCACGCGATGCTCACAACCGGGGGGATGCCGGTGCATAGGTTGCGTGCGCCCCAACATTTCGACATCGGAGGTCGACGTGAATCGCAGTTCCTCTGACCACGCGGCGCGCGCCCCGCGACGGGCCGTGCTCGCCGCGGCGCTCGCGGCATCCGCCGCCGCGGTCCCCGCGGTCGCTCAGGCCAAGACGGCCGCCGCGACCATGCGGCTGCAACCGAATCATCTTGTGGTGTCCACGAGCCAATACGAGCAGGCCGACATCCAGCCGGGCGTCACCATGCTGCCGCCCGGGTGCACCGTTGGGGCGTCCGGTTGTGTCACCGCCCAATACGACGGCGCATACCCGTATGTGTTCAACAACGACATCGTCGACGCGAGCTTCGGTGTCACTTCACCGATCAACCTGGACCAGTTCAGCCGGTCCGGCAAGCTGGTCTCCAGCATGCAGATTCCGGACTCCGAGATGGTGACGAGCTTCTCCTCGAAGTCCGAGCTGTCACTCAACCTCTCCACGAGCGGCAAGCAGATCAGCTTCATGGGCTACCAGGCCCCTGATGCGGCGCTCGACGTCTCCAACTCCAACACGCCCGCTGTCGTCGATTCCACCAACCCGGTCCCGGGCTCGGATTACCGTGTGGTCGGCGCGCTCCACACCGGCGGCAAGCTGTCCTTCACGCTCACCAACGCCTACAGCGGCAACAACGGGCGGGCGGCACTGGTCGCCGACTCGGGCGCGCAGAAGAGCTCGCCGCTCATCTACACCGCCGGCAACGCCGGAAATGGCTCCAACCCGCAGCCTGAGGGTGTCGTGGTCGGAGCCGGCGCGCAGATCATGAACGAGAGCTCCCAGCCGGAGGCAGACCAGACGCCCGGCAGTCCGACGCCCGTCGGGAGCTTCAGCGTCACGCAGCTCAACGACCCGCAGGACAAGATCGGCAAGGATGACAACTTCCGCGGCCTGGCCGAGTACCACAACGTGCTGTACTTCACCAAGGGCAGCGGCTCCAACGGTGTCAACACCGTGTACTTCCTCGACACCACCGGCGATGCGTGCCCGAATGGAGTCGGCGTCCCAGCCGCCAGCGCGCCGCTGCCGACATCGGGGCTGAACTTCGACCCCACGACGGTCGCCTCGACCGGCCTGCCGAGCAACATGTGCGTGCTGAGCGGCTTCCCGACGACCCTGGCCAAGACGTCGGCCGCCGCACCGTTCGGAATGTGGTTCGCCAACCCGCACACGTTGTACGTCGCCGACGAGGGCACCGGTGACAACACCTACGACGCGTCCACCAACATCTACACGACGGCGGCGAGCGACACCTCGGCGGGACTTCAGAAGTGGGTGTTCGACGCGGCGTCGCAGACGTGGCAGCTCGCATACACGCTGCAGACCGGCCTCAACCTTGGCCAGCCCTACACCGTGGCGGGGTACCCGGTCGGCGACAACTCCGCGACGAGCCTGCCGTGGGCCCCGGCCAACGACGGTCTGCGCAACATCACCGGCCGGGTCAACAACGGCACCGCAACGATCTACGGCGTCACCTCCACGGTGAGCGGTGGCGGCGACGAGGGTGCCGACCCCAACTCGCTGGTCGCGATCACCGACAACATCAGGGCCACGGCTGCGCCGGCCGGCGAGCAGTTCCAGACGGTCGTCGCGCCGCAGTACAACCAGGTCGTGCGCGGCGTCACCCTGACCCCCGGCAGCTCCGGACTCAGCCAGAGCTCGCGCTAGCTGCTGGCGCGGCCCTGACGGGCCACATCTCGCCCGCTCCGCACGCGTCGCGGGGCGGGCGCCTGCCGGCCGCGGCCGCCTACGCCGGCAGCAGCTTCTCGATCGCCGCCGCGATCTGCGCGTCCTCCGGCGTGACCTTGCTCGCCCATCGCGCGACGAGCGTGCCGTTGCCATCGACCAGGTACTTCGTGAAGTTCCAGGCGGGCGGGCCCGACTCCGGCTGCCGGGCGAGGTCGGCCCACAGCGGCGATGGGTCGGCGCGGACCGAGGTGCGCTCGGTGAGCGGGAAGGTCACGCCGTAGTTCTTCTGGCAGAACGCACCGATCTCGTCGGCGCCGTCATATTCCTGATCGGCGAAATCACCCGACGGCGTCCCGAGCATCTGCAGCCCTCGCTCGGAATAGTGCTCGTAGAGCTTCTGCAGCCCTTCGTACTGTGGCGTGAAGCCGCATTTGCTCGCGGTGTTGATGATCAGGGTCGGCTTGCCGTGCAGCGAGCGGAGATCGAGCTCGTCGCCGTCGAGCATCGTCACCGTGTGCTCGTAGACGTCGGTCGGCTGATCCAGCGACGGCGTCCGCTTGAGGTACATCTTGGCGGTCGAAAGAAGGCTCATGGCCGGGAGCTTACGCACCGCCGCCGCCCGCGCCGCCGCTACTCCTCCAGGCGCTCGGCGAGCCTGTCGTGCACCTCACCCTGATCGCCGCCGCGGGCGGTCAGCCCCGGGCTCGCGCGGCGCACAGCGTCAGCCGGCGACTGCTCGCGCAGCGCGCGGCCGGTGAGCTCGCGCATGCGGCGATCGGTCGAGCCCAGGTAGACCCGCCGCTCGTAGCGCTTGAGCAGGTGGAACCCCGCCCAGATCACCGGATTGGAGATCGGTGCGGTGCGGGAGACGGCGCGGGCGCGGAACTCGACCTCGCCGGTGTCGAGCCATTTCCACACCTGCCACCCCATCTGGCCCTGCTCGACGTGGCCCTCCAGCGTGCGATACGCCCACCCGAAGACACGTGCGCGGCGCCCGCCTACCTCCTGGTCGCCGTCCCACACCTCGCAGACGCGCACGCCGACGTACACGCTGACCAGCCCGAGCGCGCGGAGCTCGAGCAGCATGTCCCGGCCGAGCAGCGGCGCGTCGGAGTCGTAGCGGGCGCGCACGACCGAGGGGTCCGCGAACTCGTAGCCACGGATCAATCGCGCCGCGATCTCCCACGACCCGCCGGCCACCGGCTCGCCGGGTGGCTCGGAGGGCAGGGGCTGCGTTCTGTCGTCGACCGTCCAGCCGGCCGGCGGGTCGGTGAGGTCGAGCTTGCCCGGGTCGTAGTTGACCGGGCGCCCGGCCAGCGAGGCGAGGCCGGCCTCGGGCGGGTGTCGCGCGAGCGTTGCCATCGATCAGTCGCCGAACGGGCTCTCGATCCGGCGGGTGTCGATCTCCACCCCCCCGGTCATGCGGCCGCCCGACAGCTTCACCACGCCCTCCAGGAAGGAGACCCACATGTGCAGCTGGATCTCCTTGGCCATGCGTGCGTGGCGATAGAGCAGGTCGGAGAGCCGGTCCCCGCTGCGTGCCCACGACTCGATCTCGAAGCGGATCAGCGGTGGCCCGCCGTCCTGCTCCGGACGCGCGCGGAACTCGATCTGACCGGCCTCGAGGTGCCCGGCGAGGGTCGCCAGGCGAAACGACCTCAGGTCTTCGCCGACGACGCGGACCGGCCCGTCCCACGGCCCCGGCATGCGAACGACGTACTCGTCGCCCCGCGCGAGCGCCTCGCCATCGCCGAGCACCCTCTGGAAGCGGGCGAACCTCGTGGGGGCCGCGCCGTTGACATCGCGCTTGAGACGGTCCACGAGGGCCTCGGCGGTGAACGGGGACTCGCGGATGCGCGTCGTGTACCGGCGGTGGAAGAGCGGTCCGCAGCCGTCCTCGGGCGGTTGGAGCTCGGTGCGGTCGAGCGCCTCCGGCAGCGGTGGCGGCAGATGCGGCGCGGCCTGCAATTCGACCGTCTCGGCACGGTGCATGACCGTCGTGCGCCACATGTAGTCCCAGGAGGTGAGCGCGACGCCGACCGGCCAGGTGAGCGCGGTCAGCCAGCGGCGGGCGGCGGGTGGGCGACGGGGCATGTGGGTTTGCTACCCAGACCCTGGGTAGCTACGCGATCGATGCTCACCCGGCTCCTGCACCGCTGCGGCCTGCGCTCCTGGCAGATGCATCTCTCCTCGCTCGGGGCGATCTGGCTCTGCATCGGACTGTGGATCCGCGCCAAGACCGTCGACCAGGACGAGCGCGGCAACGCTGAGCGCCGGGCGCTGTTCGTCGGCCTGTGGCCACCGACGATCTGGCTGATCGGGGACTCGCTGTCGCGACATGAGTCCTCGCGGCAGTGGCGTCCGTCCCGCCGCTGAGCCACGATCTGTCCATGACGCTCCCCCACGACCGGACCGGCAGCGGTCCGGCCCTCGTCCTGCTCCACGGCCTGGGCGCCGACCGGCATGTCTGGGAGCCGATCGTCCCTGCGCTCGCGGCCGAGAGGACAGTCATCGCCCTTGATCTGCCCGGCTTCGGGCGCACACCACCGCTGACCGAGGTCTCCCCCACCCCGGCGGCGCTCGCCGAGGCGGTCGCGGCGGGGCTCGCGGAACTGGAACTGCCCCGGAACGGGGACGGCCGCGTCCACGTCGCCGGAAACTCGCTGGGCGGTTGGGTCGGGCTGGAGCTCGCGCTGCAGGGCGCGGCGGCGAGCGTCACCGCGATCGCGCCAGCGGGCCTGTGGAGCAAGCCGCTGCTGCCCAAGGCGAGCCTTGGCCACCTGGCGGCTCGCGCACTGGAGCCGCTCGCACTCGCCACGGTGACGAGCCTGGCCGGCCGCCGCGCGCTGCTCACCGGTTCGATCGTCCACCCAGAGCGGATGACCGCGCCGCAGGCCCAGGCGCTGCTGCGCGCCTACGCCCGGGCCCCCGGGTTCATCGCGGTCAACAACGCGATGCGCGCCGGCCGCTTCGTGGACCTCGAGCGGATCTCGGTGCCGGTGACGCTCGTCTGGCCAGACCAGGACCGGCTCGTCCGCCGGCCGGGGTCGCTGCCCGAGCACGTACACAACGTCGTGCTGAAGGATGCCGGGCACATCCCGATGTGGGATGCGCCGCAGCTGCTGGCGCAGACACTGATCGCGGGATCCGCGGAGCCGCTGGCCGAGCGCTCCGCGTAGCGAGATTCAGGCGGTGGCGGGAGAAGCGCCCGGGTCGCTGGGGCGCAGGCAGAACGCCCCGGGCAGACCGACGATCAGGCAGACACCGGCGCTGATCAGCAACGTGTGGTGGACGACGCCGGCGGTGAGAGCGCCGGACAGGGCGACGCCGGCAAGGCCCGCCCCGACCGCCGCGCCGAGCAGCCGCCCGACCGACAGCAGCGCGGAGGTGCGCCCGTGCGACGCCTGCGGCGTGGCGTTCAGCGCGGCCCGAGAGACCGGTACGAACAGCATGCCGAGCCCCAGCCCGACGGGGATCAGCGGCAGGATTGTGAGCAGATTGGAGAGCGGCACGCCCGGGATCCCCAGCACGAGCAGCCCGACGCCGGCGCCGATGAAACCGAGCACGGTCGCCGGTCGCTCGCCGCGAGCGTCGACCAGACGCCCGGCCAGCGGCGCGGCACCGCCGACGAGCAGCGCGACGATGACGAGCGCGCTCGACGCGCCGAGCGCGGAGAAGTGAGCGGTCCGCTGCAGGTACTGCTCGGCGATGTAGAAGGCCCCGATCATCACCGCGAACGTCAGCCCGGCGATCAGCGTGGCGGCGGCCACGATCCGGTTCGCACCGGGAACGGCGGACGGTTCCTCGACACCGAGCAGCGGGTCCGGCGCGGGATGGAGGTTCGCCGGCACCGCGCGCGTGACCGCGAACGCGGCGGCCGCGGTGAGCGGGACCAGCGCCCACCAGTCCGCCCGCCATCCGAGCGTCACCGTGAGCAGGCCGCCGAGCAGCGGGCCGACCAGGTTGGAGGTGCCCGCCGATGCGCCCCAGATCCCGAGTGCCGCGCCGCGGCGCTCCGGCGGGAAGCCGCTGACCGCGCCGGCCAGCGCCGCGGGGCTGACCAGACCGGCGCCGGCACCTTGGACGACGCGCGCGATGACGAGCTCGGCGAACGTCTGGGAGAGGGCGCCGGCGATGACACCGATCGCGAACAGCGTCAGTCCCGCCAATGCCAACCGCCGCGCGCCGAGCCGGTCGACCAGCTCGCCGCCTGGAATCAGCAGCAGCGCGTAGGCGCCGAAGTAGGCGCTCAGCACGACCGACGTGGTGCTGCCGGAGACGTGCAGGCCACTCGCGAGCCGAGGAAGCGCGACCGTGATCAGCGTCCCGTCGAGCTGCAGCAACGCGGCCGCGGCGGTGCAGGCAGCCAAGCGCGTCCACGCGGCGCGTGGCACCGCCGGACGGCCGTCGGCAGGCCGGTCGCGGGGGCGGCGCCGGCGCGAGCGCTCGGGCGCCGGAGCGTCGGTTGAAGACGACATCGGTTCCAGTATCGCGGCTCGGTGAGACCCCGCCCCGCACCGGTCCGCGGACGAACATACGAGCCATATGAAGAATTGGCTCAATAACCCTGGAAATCGCGCGCGGAGATCTATCCTTTAGGTCATGCCTCTTGGAACTCGTACATATCGGGGCGGCCCGCAGTCCGGCGGTTACGGCTACGGCGGCACGCTCACCCGCGATCAGACCCGCGGCGTCTTCGGCCAGGTCATGGGCCTGGTCGCCCTGACGATCGGTTTCCTCGCGCTCGGCGCCTACGTCGGCCGCAACATCAACGGCGGCACGAGCTTCATCTTCATCGTGCTCGGCTTTGGCTGTGTCTTCGGGCTGAACTACGCCGCCGCGCGCGGCCGGGAGCAGCTCGCGATCGGGCTCCTGTTCGGGATGGGCCTGTTCCTCGGCCTGTTCATCTCCCCTGTCCTCGTCTTCTACACGACCACGAATCCGGGCGTCGTCTATCAGGCGGCCGGCGCGACCGCCGGCTTCACCGCGGCGATGGCCGCCTTCGGATACGCGACGCGGCGGGACCTGGCCGTCTACGCCCGCGCGTTCTTCTGGGCCCTGATCGCGTTGATCGTGTTCGGACTGATCACCCTGTTCGTGGCGATCCCCGGCTCGAACATCATCTACTGCATCCTCGGGCTCGGAATCTTCGCGTTCTTCACCGCGTTCGATTTCCAGCGGTTGCGCGGCGCGAACATGACGATGGCGGTGCCCATCGCGGCATCGATCTTCCTGGACGTCTTCAACGTCTTCCTGCTGTTCCTGTCGCTGTTCGGCGGCGGGGGCACGCGCCGGAACTGACGCAGTGACGGGGCGGCGGCGGCCGCCGCCCCGCGCTCGCCCAGTTCAGCGCCCCTCGTCGGGCACGTAGTGGCGTCCGCCGGCGGCGTCCTCCCAGACGCGCATCACACGCCGGGTGCGCGGATCGCGGAACCGCTCATCGGTCGCTCGCCAGCCGGCCGCGGGACGATCGGAGTCCGCGTGGCCTCTGCCCCACCTCGGCCGGCCGGCCTCTGCGCCCGCCTGCGCCGCACGGTCGCCGAACCCGGTTGCGGCCTCCGGGCGCAGCATGCCGGGGGGCAGCGCGGGCAGGTCGGCGAGCACCGCCTCGGCCTGCTCGACGCCGTCCGCCTTGCTCACCGCGACGACCCGTCGCTCGAGTTCCTCCAGATCGATGTGATCGGCTGCCGCGTGAGCGCTCAGCAGCGAGAACAGACGCTCGCGCTCCGGATCGCCGAACTGCGCCTCGCTCACGGGCGACTCAACCCCGCGGGACGAGCGTGACCGCGGTTCCGTAGGCGACGATCTCGGTGAGCTGCTGACCGATCTCTGAGGAGTCGAAGCGGACGGCGAGGACGCCGTCGGCACCGACGAGGCGAGCGTTATCGACGAGTCGGTCGATCGCGTGACGGCGCGAGTCCTCCAGCAGGCGCGTGTACTGACTCACCTCGCCGCGGCGCATCGACTTCAAGCCGGCGGCGATCCCACCGGCGAGCCCCATGCTTCGCACGACCAGCCCGTAGACGATCCCCAGGTTCCCGGTCACGTTGAAGTCCGAGAACTCGAGCGCCGTCGTCATCGGCAGGCCGGATGAGACGTTGGCCGCGTCGGCAGACATCGAGGACAACCTACCGGTTCTGAGGCGCCTTCGTCCAGCCCGCCTCGACCGTCGCGCATGGGGGCCGGTACGCTCGCGGGCCGATGCGCGTACTCGGTCAGGGGATCGCCAGACCGTGGGCCGGTCTGGTGGGGTTGGTGGTGGCCCTGAGCGCGACTGCCGCGTTCGCCGCGCCGCCCGCCGGCGCCTCCCGCGGGCCAGCAGGGAACCGTCGTCGCCGCCGCCGGTCCGAACGGCTCGCTCGAGCTGTACACCAACGTCGACGGCCACAGCGGGTGGGCGGGCTCACCGGTCGCCGGGGCAGGCGCCGCATCGGCGCCCCCTGCGCTCGTCCGCTTCGACAACAGCGCCGGCGAGCTCGGGTCGATCGTCGCCGTCAATGGCCCGAATGACTCGCTCGACTTCGACTACCTCGTCGACGGCCAGACGTCGTGGACCGACTCCACGGTCGCGGGGTCAGGGACGGCGTTCGGGACCCCCGCGATGGTCCGGTACAACAACAGCGCGGGACAGCAGGGCACCCTGCTCATGGCGCTCGGACCGAACGACTCACTGGACTTCTACGACAACGTCGACGGCAACCCCAACTGGAACCAGTCGACGGTCGCCGGCACGGGCACGACGTTCGGCACCCCCGCGGTGGTCCGCTACGACAACAGCGCCGGACAGCAGGGCACCCTCGCCACCGCCCCCGGCCCCAACGACTCACTCGACTTCTACTCCAACGTCGACGACGTCTCGCAATGGGGCGAGGCGGCGATCGCCGGGGCGGGGACGACGTTCAGCGACCCCGCGATGACGCGGACGGTCGCGGATGACGGCACACAGGGCACGGCCGTCGCCGTCGAGGGCCCGAGCGGGACGCTCGAGCTGTACACCAACGTTGACGACGTTCCGGCGTGGGCCGCCGATCAGGTCGCGGGCCCCGGTTCCGCGGAATCCGCCCCCTCGATCGTCCGGGCATCCGACCTGACGGTGGTGAGCGCTCCGTCCGGAACCGGGACGACCGCGCTGCCGCCGCCCAAGCGCGGCCACGTCCACCGGCGGCGGCTCATGGTGGCGATGCAGTTCACCTGGCGGTTCGTGCGCGGGACGACGCGACTGAAGAGCGTTCGGATCGGGCGGCTCCCGCGGGGCGCATCGGTCGAATTCAGCTGGCGCGCCGGCCACCGCCACGACCGAGAGCGGGCCCGCGCCCGCCAGGTGCGGCATCTGGCGCGGCGCCTGCGCGGGCGGACCTTCCGCGCCGGCCAGCGCATCTACGTGAGGGTCAGCGCCCCCCACCGGATCGCTCAGCGCGACGAGATCCTGATCCGCGCCGGGCGCCTGCCGCGGATGCGCGCACTCGACCGCCGCTGAGCGCCATGGACAGGCAGCGGGCCTGATCCTTATCCACCCGGACAATGTTCGGAGCGCGCCGGTCGCGGAGGATCCCACCGATGCCAGCCCAGATCATCGTCTCCTACGACGGGACCACCAACGACGACGACGCGCTGATGCTCGGGCGGATGCTCGCCGGCGCCGGCGCGAGCCTGTCGCTCGCCTACGTGCGCCACTCGCGCGAGTTCGACCCGCGGCGGGAGGAGATCGGGCAGCACGACGCCCGCCGTCGCCTGGACCAGGGCGCGGCGTGGCTGGAGGACCCCCAGATGACGACCCATGTCGTCGTCAACCCGTCGACCAGCGCCGGGCTCGCGGCGCTTGCGGCGGCGGAGGGGGCGACGATCGTCGTGTTCGGCTCGGACTACCGGACCCCTCCGGGGCACGTGGAGCCCCAGGGCTCGGCCCAAGGGCTACTGGAAGGCGGCACGGTCGCCGTGGCGGTCGCCGCCGCGGGACTGCGCGCGGGAGGGCACTACGCGCTCTCGAGCATCTCCGTGGCAGGCGAGACCGACGGCGCGGCGGCGCAGACAGCAGACGCGATCTCGGCCGCCACCGGCGCCGAGATCGTCAACGGCGGGCACGCCGCCGACCTGATCGTCGTCGACTCACGCCCTGATGCGACGCCCGGTCGGGTCGCGCTCGACGGCGCCACCCGCGGCCGTCTGAACTCCGCCCGGGGCTCGGTGCTCGTCGTGCCCAGGGGCACGGCGCTCGAGTTCTGAGGCCCTTCGCCAGCCCGGCGGCGCCGCCCGTTTTCCGGGTGCACGCCGTCGCATGGCCTCGTTCACGGGCGGTTTATCCCTATGTCCAGATCACCTGTGGGTTTGCTGGACGCAGGGCTATGGGTCGCTCGTCGTGGCTGCCGTGTACTGACCTCAGCAGGCCCTGAACGCCCAACCAGCAGACAAGGAGACAGTTACATGGGGTGGACGCCCTATCCATCGTGGCTCAGCCCCGGGAACAACGCATGGCAGATGACGGCGGCAACGCTGGTCGGCCTGATGAGCGTGCCCGGGCTCGTCGTGCTCTACGGCGGCGTGATGCAGAAGCGGTGGTCGATCAACAGCATGATGTTGACCTTCACCGGGTTTGCGACGGTGCTCATCCTGTGGCTCCTGTGGGGCTTCAAGATGGGGTTTGGAACGCCGTGGCACGGACTCTCGAGCCACGGGTTCTTCGGGAACTTCATCGGGATCCCGGGCGAGATCCTCGGCCATAAAGCCGAACAGGGACAGGCCTCGATCCCGTTGGCCACCCTCGGGCCGGCCTTCCGCTTCCCGCAGGCGACGCTGGCGTACTTCCAGTTCGTGTTCGCGGGAATCACACCACTGTTGATGCTCGGCTCGGTCCTGGGGCGCATCAACCTCAAGGCCTGGATCCCGTTCGTACTGCTGTGGTCCACGATCATCTACACGGTCGACGCGTTCACGATCTGGGGCGGCGGCTTCTTCGCGCAGCATGGCGCAGTCGACTTCTCCGGCGGCTACGTGATCCACATGTCGGCCGGTGTGTCGGGATTCGTCGCCGCCGCGGTCGTCGGGCCGAGACTCCAGCGCGACCGGGAGATCGACGCCCCCAACAACGTCGCGATGGTCGCCATCGGGGCCGGCTTGCTGTGGATGGGCTGGAACGGCTTCAACGGCGGCGACCCGTACTTCGCCGGCGCGTCCGCCTCGGCGGCGGTGCTCAACACGAACCTGTGTACCGCGGTCGCGTTCATGGTGTGGGTCGGGATGGACTACCTCACCGGGCGCAAGCCGGGCCTGATCTCCGGGGTCAACGGCATGATCGTGGGCCTGGTGGCGATCACTCCGGCGGCCGGATATGTGAACGGGTTCGGTGCGGGTGCGATCGGGATCATCGCCTCGATACTCGTGTACCTCGCGCTCAACTACATGAGCCGGATGCGGCCATTCCGCAACGTCGATGACACGCTCGGCGTCTTCTACACCCACGGCATCGCCGGTCTGCTCGGCGGCCTGCTCACGGGCGTGTTCGCCGACCCGAACATGACGGTCTACCTCGGCCTGAAGAAGACGCCGAGCATCGCCGCTGCGCCGGGGCTCATCCACGGCAACTGGACGCTGCTGAAGTGGCAGGCGATCGCTGCGGCGTTCGTGATCGCCTGGTCGGCGATCGGGACGTTCATCCTGCTCAAGTTCGTCGGCCTGTTCGTACCGTTGCGAATGTCGGAGGAGAACATGGAGATCGGCGACACCGCCGAGCACGGCCACGAGGTGTACCCGTCCGATATCCCGTCGCTCGGATATCCCGCGGGCGTCCCCGGGATCGCGACGGGGGCCGGACAGACGACCAACGCATGACCGAGCCACGCACGCGAATCGGCGACGGGACCGATGAGCATGCGGAACGCCGGCGCGCCTGAGGAGAGCGCGCCGGGACGCGACGGCCGGGAGGCGGGTACCACCACCTCCCGGCCGACGCCGCTGGCGCTCATCTCCGACGCGGTCGCCGGTGGCAAACTGCGTGGTGTCGCCGAGACGGCGGCGCATGCGCTGGGCTGTCCGGTGGTGATCGCGATCCCCGCGCTCGGCCCACCGGCGATCGTCCCGGAGGGGTCGGTCGACGAGTCCACCGCCGCCGCGATCTCCGCCCACGCCGAGCGAACGGTCGCGGGAGAGCCGCCGGACCCGTCCCCGACGGCCGCGCACGAGGCCGTTCCGGTACGGATCGCGGATCAGGTCGTCGGGATCGTCGCGGCGGTCATCACCACCGAGGATCCTCGAGCGAGCGTCGAGACGCGCGATCGCCATGCCTGGTTGCAGGCGGCGGCGACCGCCGCCTCGGTCGCCGCTCTCATCAGCGAGTCACAGGTCTCATCCGCGCCTATGGGGACCGGCGCCGAGATCCTCGCCGAGCTATCGGTGGGCGCGCCCGAGGACCTCCCCGAGCTGCTCGTTCGCGCGCGGCGCGCCGGAGTCGAGCTGCGCGGCGGCGCGGTTGCGCTCGCCGCGCGGCGATCCCCGGCCCCGGGCGGTCGAAACGAAACCACGGTGCGCCCCGCCGAGCAGCTCGCGGGCCGGCTCCCGGCCGAACCGGCGCTCGTCGCGGTGACCGGGCCCGGACGACTGCGAGCGCTCGTGCCGCTCCCGCCGGCCGCCGACGGCGCCATCGCCCTCGCCGACGCGCTGCGCTCGGACGGCTGGACGGTCGAGCAGTCGGCGCCCCGGCGGGACCCCTCGCTGCTGTGTCTGGCGCTGCGGGAGGCAGAACTGCTCGGCGATCTCAAGGCGAGCGGCGCGCTGGCCTCCGGGCAGGAGGAGACCTACCGCCTGCTCATCCGAGTGTTGCTCCGCGATTTCGAGGAGCTCGAGACGCTCCGAGAGCAGACGATCGGGCCGGTCGTCGCCTACGACGCCCGCCACGGCACCGAGCTGCTGGCCACCCTGCGCGCCTTCCTGGTCCATGACGGCTCGACGACCGAGACCGCGGACGCGATGCGGTTACACCGGCACACCGTCGGGTATCGGCTGGCGAGAGTGCACGATGTTTCCGGTCTGTCCCCGTACGGATCGACCGGGCGCGAGCGCCTCGGCCTCGGCCTGAAGGCCGAGCAGATCATCACCGTCGCACACAAGATCACATAAAGTCGATTGACTTTGTAGACTTTCTGTCATCGCCCCTCTCCGCGGATACCTGGTCTGCGCCACGCAGCGCAGCGGCTCCACCCTCCTGTGCCGTCTGCTCGGTGAGACCGGCGTGGCGGGACATCCACAGGAGTACTTCGAGGCGACCGCGGAGACGGGACGTCCGCCCCACCCCGGCGACTTCCTGGACGGCCTGGAGCCGACGGGACTCGGGATCCGCGACGACGTGCGCCCACCGAAGGCGCCCGGGTACTCCTCGCTGGAGGGAATACCGGACTACCGTGCGCACCTGGCGCGGACGCTGGCCGATGGCACCGGCGAGAACGGGGTGTTCGGCGCCAAGATCATGTTCAACCAGATCGCCGAGGTCCATGCACATACCTCGACGCTTCCGGAGTACATCGGGCTGCACGGTGCTCCGCTGCTGCAGGCGCTGATCGGCAGCGACTACCCGGTCCGCTACGTGTGGGCGCGCCGCGCCGACACCGTGCGCCAGGCGATCTCGATGTGGCGAGCCGTGCAGACCCGCTCCTGGCGCGGGGACGAGCGAGGCGACGACCGGAGACCGGAATATCGGTTCGAGGCGATCGACCACCTCCGCGCCCGCTTCGAGTCCGATGAGGCGGGCTGGGAGCGGTTCTTCGACACGCACGGGATCGAGCCGCTCGTCGTCCGCTACGAGGCCGACCTGGACCGCGACCGCGCGGACACCGTCCGCGCGGTATTGAGCTTCATCGGGGTGGCCCCACCGACCTCTCTGGTCACCGAGCCGAAGCTCCCGCGCCAGGCCGACGCGCTCACCGAGGAGTGGGTCGCCGCTTATCATCGCGACCGCGCCAAGCGCGGCCGGCCAGCGGTCGTGCCGATCGGCGCGCCGCGACCGTGACGCCTCGGACACCGCCGAACATCCTCTACCTCAACTCGCACGACACCGGCCGGTACGTGCAGGCGTACGGCCACTCGGTGCCGACGCCGAATATCCAGTGGCTCGCCGACCAGGGCGTCCTGTTCCGCAACGCGTTCTGCGCAGCCCCCTCGTGCTCGGGCAGCCGCGCGGCGCTGCTCACCGGGAACTACTGCCACCAGAACGGGATGATGGGGCTCGCCCATCGCGGGTTCTCGCTGTACGAGCCCCGACAGCACATCGTGCGCACGCTGCACGATGCCGGCTACCACACCGAGCTGATCGGCGAGCAGCACGTCTCCGCCTCGCCGCAGACGCTCGGCTACGACGTCGTGCACGATGTCTCCGACACGATGGTGCAGTCGGTCGCGCCGGCCGCGATCGAGGCGCTCTCCGGCGAGATCGAGCAGCCGTTCTTCATGTCGGTCGGCTTCTTCGAGACGCACCGCAGCTACCACGCGCCGAGCTCGGTGCGCGACCGCGTCTACTCGCTGCCGCCGCCCTTCCTCCCCGACACACCGGAGATTCGCGAGGACGTGGCGGCCTACAAGGCCAGCGCCCGCTCGCTCGATCAGGGCGTCGGCGCCGTGCTCAACACGCTGAACGAGACGGGCCTTGACCGCAACACGCTCGTCATCTGCACGACCGACCACGGCCTCGCGTTCCCGACCGCGAAGGCGAGCCTGCTCGATCGCGGGATCGGGGTGATGCTCCTGATGCGCGGTCCGGGGATGCCGCCCGGCAGTGCGCGGGACGAGCTCGTCAGCCAGCTCGACATCTTCCCGACGATCTGCGAGGTGGCCGGGATCGAGTCGCCGGATTGGCTGGAGGGGCGCTCGCTCGTCGAGCTGGCGGCCGGCACCGAGGAGCCGGGAACGCGCACCGAGATCTTCTCCGAGCTCACCTACCACGCCGCCTACGAGCCCCAGCGGGCGATCCGCACCGAGCGCTTCAAATACGTGCGCCGCTTCGACGACTATCCGTTCCCGGTGCTGCCCAACTGCGACGACTCGCCGAGCAAGGACGCCTACCTGGAGCGCGGCTGGGCAAGCCGGCCGGTCGCCCGCGAGCGGTTGCACGACCTGTTCTTCAACCCGGGCGAGGGACGCAACTCGATCGACGACCCCGCGTACGCCGACGTGCTCGCCGACCTGCGCGAGCGCTTGGAACGCTGGATGGTGCGGACCGACGATCCGCTGCTGAACGGCCCCGTCCCCGCACCCCCGGGCGCGCAGATCAACCGCCAGGACCAGCGCTCGGCCGACGAGCCGACGATGGCCGCCGGGCGGATCAGCTGAGCACGAGCTCGGCGGCTGTCCGGAGCGTCCCGGGGTCTCCGGCGATCAGCAGCGTGGTGGCCAGCGACTCGCGCCAGGCGTCGAGGTCGTGGCGAAGCTTGTCGGCAGGCCCGATCAGCGTCAGCTGCTCCAGCAGCGTGCGGGGCAGGGCAGCCGCCGCCTCCTGCTTCTTGCCGGCGAGGTAGAGGTCCTGGATCTCGGAGATCTCGGCCTCGTAGCCCATCCGGATCGGGACGTTGGCGTGGAAGTTGGCGCCCTTCGCGCCCATGCCTCCGAAGTAGAGCGCATAGAACGGCCGCACCGCGTCGAGGGCGGACTCGACGTCGTCGGTGACGATGAACGGCACCTGGGCGGCGACGTCGAACTCCTCGGCCGTGCGGTGAGCGTGCGGCTTTGCCAGCCCCTCGCCCAGCGCGTCGCGGTAGTAGCCGTCGTGGTGGGGTGAGTAGAAGAGCGCAAGCCAGCCGTCGCAGAGCTCCCCGGCCATCGCGACGTTCTTGGGCCCCTCGGCCGCCAGGTAGATCGGGATCTCCGAGCGCAGCGGACGCACGCTGGACTTCAGCGGCTTGCCGAGGCCCGTTCCGCCCGGATAGGGCAGCGGGTAGTGCGGGCCGTCGTTGGTCACCGGCCCCTCGCGCGCCCAGATGTCCCGCACGACCGAGATGTACTCGCGCATCCGGGCCAGCGGCTTGGCGAACGGCTGGCCGTACCAGCCCTCGACCACCTGCGGACCGGAGACGCCGAGCCCGAGCACCATCCGCCCGCCGGAGAGGTGGTCGAGCGACATCGCCGCCATCGCGGTGGCGGCCGGCGTGCGGGCGGAGATCTGGGCGATCGCCGTACCGAGCTTGATCTTGGTGGTCGCGGCACCCCACCAGGCAAGCGGAGTGAGCACATCCGATCCGTAGGCCTCGGCGGTCCACACCGAATCGAACCCGAGGCGCTCGGCCTCCAGCACGGTCTCCTGAGCGTTCGCCGGGGGTCCGCCTCCCCAGTATCCGAGCATCAGGCCGAGTTTCAGGTCGTGCGCCATGGCGCGCGAACCCTACCGCCCGCGGCCGAGCAGGCGCTGCCACCACGGAGGTGGCAACTCGCCGGCCGCCCGGCGGCGGTCACGCTCGGCGCGCTCGTACTCCTCGCGGGTCGGCAGGCGCCCTTCGCGGCGGGCCTTCATCACGCACTCGCTGTGGGCGTGGCGGCGCTGCTCGGCGTCGTCCTCGGGCTTGATCAGGACGTGATCCATGAGCGCGGGGAGCTGGCCGCCGCACAGCGGACAGCGATAGGTGGCGGGCTTTCGGTTGTGCGCCGGGCGGATCGTCCACCAGCGCGGGGCTGGACGGTTGGCGGATCGCTTGGCCACCCGCTCAGTATCGTCCGCGCCAATGGATCACCGCGACGAACGCATCATCATCGAGACCGACCGCCACCGGATCACCGGGGTCCTGCGGATGCCGGCGGACGGGTACCGAAGTCGGCTCACCGACTATCTCAACGCCTCCGAGCGTGCGTTTGTCGCGCTCACCGACGTCGAGGTCTCCGCCATCCAGGGCGAGCCGCGAGTCGAGCACCGCCCCTTCCTCGCCCTCTCGCTGCGCCACATCGTGCTCGCGATGCCCGCGGACGAGAGCACCGCGGTCGCGGCGTAAGGGACCCCTTACTTTCGACTTCGCCGGGCCGCCTCGGTGGCTATGATTCCTGGTTGAGATGGCCAGCGATCAGCACCCCAGTGAGCTCGACCGGTTGAGCCGCAGCGAGGTGTTGCGGGCGTCCCCGCGGATGTTCGACTCCGACATCCTCGACAAGCTCTCGAGGGTCCATCCGGCCGTGCCGCCGATCATCTTCGTGCCGGTCATCACCGCCCTGCTCGTCCTCGGATTCATCCACGGCGCCGGTGCCTGGACGGTGGCGTGGATCGCCGGCGGCTACGTCTTCTGGACGCTCACCGAGTACTGGCTGCACCGCGTCGTCTTCCACTTCGAGCCCGAGGACGGGATCGGCGCCAAGCTGCACTGGATCATCCACGGAGTCCACCACGACCACCCGAACGATCCGATGCGGCTCGTCATGCCCCCATCGGTCTCGATCCCGCTGGCGGCGCTGTTCCTTTGGGTCTTCTCAATCGTGCTCGGCACGCCCGCCTGGCTGCCGTTCGCCGCCGGTTTCCTGGCCGGCTACCTCGCCTACGACATGCTGCACTACCACGTGCACCACCACCGGCCGAAGACGGCGCTGGGCCGCCGCCTGCGTGAGCTGCACATGCGCCACCACTTCCAGAACCACGATCGCGGCTACGGCGTCAGCGCCCCGTTCTGGGACCACGTGTTCGGCACGGCGCCGGGCAAGCGCACCGACGCCTCCTAGACCAGACGCGGTCCTCAACCCGGGTCCGCGGCCCTGCCCGCGCCGCCCGAGAGCGCGCGCTGCGGCCCTGCGGCGCACTCTGGGAACTTCGAGCCGCGCTGCGGCTCTCCAGGTTCCCAGAGTGACGTGAGTCGGCCGCTTGGAGCGCATTCGTGTCGCATGACGACCGAGATGCCCTCACTCACGGCAGGCCCACGACCGGCACGACCCACCCGCCACGCTCAGCTGCCCGTGAGCTCGCCGGGCAGCAACCCAAACACGAGCGAGTCGCGCCGCTGCCCGCTGTGCCGGATCAGCATGTGCGACCTCAGGCACCCCTCGAGAGTGAAGCCACAGCGCTCGGCCACGCGTTGGGAGGCCAGGTTCTCCGGGTCCGTGGTGAGTGCCATGCGGGCCAAGCGCAGCTCGTCGAACCCCCACCCGGCGAGCAGACGGACCGAGCGGCTCACGTAACCGTGCCCCCGCGCGTCTCGCGCGAGCCAATAGCCGATGGTCGCGCTCGCGAGCATCCTGTCCAGCGCGCCGATCCCGATCGCCCCGAGTGGGGCGCCATCAGCGGCGCGGGTGATCGCGAGGTCAAAGCCGGCGTCGGCCAGCCGCATCGAGTCCAGGATCTCGAACCACTGCAGCGCGTCCGCCTCGGTGTACGGCGACGGGATCACCGGTGAGTATCGGGCGATCTCCGGGTCCTGACAGGCGCGGACGACGAAATCGAGGTCCTGATCGTCCCAAGCCCGAAGCGCAACCACGCCATCGCAGAGCGGCGGGTCCGGCAGCGACAGCTCGAGCGCTCCATCGGACGACGTCAAGCGGAGGGGGCGGGATTCGAACCCGCGGTCCGGGGTTGCCGGACTCCAGTTTTCAAGACTGGTGCATTCGACCACTCTGCCACCCCTCCGGGCGAGTCGCGATGGTAGCCCGCGACGCTGCTCTACACTGGCCGGACCTCCGGAGAGGTGGCCGAGTGGCTGAAGGCACTCGCCTGCTAAGCGAGTATGGGGGGAAACCTCTATCGCGGGTTCGAATCCCGCCCTCTCCGTTTTGCAGCACCCGCGGACCCGGGGCCCCGGCAGGTCCACGCGGCTACAATCGTCCGCTCACGCGCCCGTAGCTCAGCTGGATAGAGCGTCGGTCTACGGAACCGAAGGTCGGGAGTTCGAATCTCTCCGGGCGCGCTGCAAGAGCCCCGCACACGCAGGGCTTTCTGCGTTTTGGGGCGCGGCTGCAGACGCAGATATGTCACTGACTGTCGTTCCGCGGCGTCGGCAGCGAGTGGCGCGGGCGGAACAGCCGAAGCGAGCGTTTCATGTCATGCGGGGCATGAGGCGCCTGGCGGGCGATCGGCGCGTGGCATATTCCAAAAATGGACGTGTTGGTGATGGGCGCCACTGGGAACGTGGGCGGCGCGGTCATGGAGTTGCTGCGCGCGCGTGGGGTCCGTGTGCGCGGGTCAGGTCATCCGCGCGCCATTCGGTGATGTCGCCGTCGCGATGGTCGACCCCGCGGATGTCGCCGCGGTCCTCGTGACCGCGCTCACCGAGACCGGGCATACCGGCAAGATCTATCGCGTGAGCGGACCGGAGGCGCTGACCCCCGGCGACCAGGTGGACGTCCTCGCCGAGGTCCTCGGGCGCGAGCTGCGGTTCGAATCCATTCCCGACGACGAGGCCCGCGCCGCGCTCCCCGCGCAGTGGGCCAAACCTATGCCGACGCACGGTTCGACATCTTCCGCGACCACCCGCACTTCGAATCAGACATCCAGCCGACGGTTCAGCAGCTGCTCGGCCGCGCGCCGGGGCGTCTACGCGGCTGGCTGGAGGCAATCGCGCGCGCCTCCTATGAGCAGGCACGGTTCATCCCCCGGCCCGATTGCTCGCTACTTCCAGGCGCTGTGAGGCAATGACGCCACGGATGTCACGAGAACGGCAAGTCTCCTCGACTCGACGATGCACCCTGGTCGGTCGGCTGATGCTTGCTCCTCCACGACCTCAAAGGAGACCGGATGTTCGCGCGCGTGATCACCGCCCAAGCAGGAAGCGAGGGGTTTGGCAGTTTGCTCGAGCTGACCGAGCAACAGATCTCAGTCGCCCGGCAACGGCCGGGGTTCAAAGCCTTCTATCTGCTCGCCGACGATGAGACCGGGAACGTCATCACGATCTCGCTCTGGGAGACCCGCGAGCAGATGGAGGAGGTCGCTCAGGGCACCGCGACCGGGATCCACGACCAGGGCATCCAAGCGACCGGCCTCACCTCGCCACGCCTCGACACCTACGAAGTCAAGATGCAGGCCTGAGCCATCGCAGACGCCTGCTTCACTGGCGAATTCATGGTCGTGATGTTTCGAGAGGAATGGCCGTCAGAAGTTTTGACCGTCAGGTCGACCGGCACGAAACTGACCTCGAGCTCGGTGGATCCGGCTTCCCGAAGCTCTTGGGCCAGCAGCTCGACCGCCGGTCGGCCGATCCCACCGCGTTGTTCGCTCCTCGGTGATCATGAAGCGGACGAGATACGGCACCAGTCCCTCGGTTTCGACGAACAGGATCCCGACCGGGTCATCATCGGCGTATATCGCTCGCAGCAGCGCAGCGGGCTCATAGTGAGCCTCGGCGATCGTGACGGCAGCCGGCGCGACGAGCTCGTGCTGATCGGGACGCAGGCGCAGGTCGCAGAGCGCCCGCACGTTCTCACGGGTGACAGGCCTCAGGGCGACCTTCATGCCCCGAGCCTAGGACCGACGTGCCGCTTGAATGAGCTCCAGCACAGTGTCAGCGGCGATGCGCATCTGGGCTGGGTCGCGGCGCACTTGGCTGAGCAGCAGTCCGCCTTGTAGGAGCATGAGCGTTTGGGATGCGAGCAGGTCGGGGTTTGCGTCGGGTCGGAGTTGGTGGCGCGCGGCCATTGACTGAAGTCCGGCCTGAAGGGAGCACTGCCACCGTTCGAGCCCGTCGGCGAGGATCAGGCGTGCCGCTTCGTCGCGTTCGATCAGCTGACCGGCGAGCGAGCCGATCGGACAGCCGGGTGTGTTGCGCTCGACCTGCAGTGCCACGATCGCGTCCAGGTAGCGCTGGATGCCGCTGATCGAGTCAAAGCCGGCGAGAGCGTCCGCCTGGGTGTCCAGCACTGTGTCGCAGGTCGACGCCGCGACCGCGCGCAGCAGCTCGTCACGGTCAGCGAAGTACAGGTAGAGCTGGCTCTTCGAGGCATGCGCGAGCTCGCGTACGTCGTCGAGCGAGGTACCGGCAACACCACGTTCGGCAACCAGTTCGGCAGCGGCCTGCACGATTCGTTCACGTGTCGCGCGTCCCCGAGCGGTTCTTGGCTGCTTGTCCACGACGACCAGTCTAGCTCTACATGGACCATTCGGTCCATGTAGGTGCTAGGGTGCGCACTTCCACCAACTTGGACTGTTCAGTCCATGTCCATAGGAGAGCTCCATGAGCTTTGAAGGAAGAACCGTGCTGGTCACCGGCAGCACCTCAGGCATCGGGCGCGCTGCGGCCGAGCAATTCGGCGCCAGCGGGGCGCGCGTGATCGTGACCGGCCGCGATCAGACGCGCGGCCGTGAGGTCGTGGACGCGATCACGTCCGGCGGTGGAGAGGCGCACTTCATCGCCGCCGACCTCTCCGCACCCGATGGCGCCCGAAACCTTGCGCAGGCCGCCGGGGACGTCGACGTACTCGTCAACAACGCGGGGATCTTTCCGTTCGGTGCGACCCACGAAATCCCGATCGAGGATCTCAACGCCGTCCTGGACTTCAACATCGTGGCACCGTTCACCCTGACCGCCAAGCTCGTGCCGCACATGATCGAGCGTGGAAGCGGGGCCATCGTCAACGTCTCCACCATGGTCGCCAGCTTCGGTCTGCCGGGAATGTCGGCCTACGGCGCGTCCAAAGCCGCGCTGGAGCTCCTCACCAAGGCCTGGGCCGCGGAATACGGTCCGGCCGGCGTGCGCGTCAACGCCGTGTCACCCGGCCCCACCCGCACCCCGGGAACCGCGGTCATGGGCGAGGAGGGAATCAACCAACTCGCCGCAACCCTGCCCCTCGGACGCGCCGCGGACGCCCGGGAGATCGCCAACACGATCGTCTACCTCGCCTCAGACCAATCCAGCTTCATCAACGGCGCCATCGTGCCGGTCGACGGCGGCCGTGTCGCGGTGTAAACGCCCAGTCCCCTTCCGTTCCGGCTGCGTGTCGCCCGCGACGAGCGGGCGCGCGCGAGCCGTGTCGGTCCCCTGGGACTGATCGAGGCGAGATTCCCGGCCCCGCTGCCCGGCGATGACCGAGTGGCCCGCGGGGGAGTCGGGTTATCTGCAGTCAGTCGTGCTGGTCGGCGGCGGGCAGCCACGCCGGCGCGCTGCAGGCGTCGCCCAAAGCATCACCGGCAGCGCGAAGAAACCGTGCCGCGTGTGTCTCGTACCTGGTATACATGGCACATGACGCCTGCGGGAGGCGGGAAATCACAGACGGCGGACGGACACACGAGCGCGCCGGAAGAGCCACTGGCGAGCGCCGTCGTCGTATCCGCGTTATCGGTTGACGCGAGCGTCGGCAGCAAGGCGTATCACGCGCTGCGCGACGCGATCCTGCGCACCGACATCTACGGCGAGAGCGCGGACCTGCGGCTCGACGAGAAGCAGCTGGCCGTGAGCCTGGGCGTCAGCCGGACACCGGTGCGGGAGGCGCTTGCGCGCCTGAAGCAGGAGGGCCTGGTGGAGATCGTCCCCCGGCGCGGGGCCTACATCGTCCGCAAGGGCAAGACCCAGATCATCGAGACGATCGTCGTCTGGGCGGCGCTGGAGAGTATGGCGGCGCGGCTCGCCACCACGCGGGCCACCGACGCGGAGTTCGCCGGCCTGCGGGAACTGTTCGACAGCTTCCGCCCGAGCGAGGACCTCCACTACCGCCTCGACGAGTACTCGGCGGCCAATCTGCGCTTTCACCAGGCGGTCATCGACATCAGCCACTCACCACTGCTCAGCCGGATGGCGGGTGAACTGCTCGTGCACGTCAGGGCGATCCGGGGCCGCACGATCGGTGACAACGACCGCGTCAACAGCTCGATCGTCGACCACATGCACATCATCGAGGCGCTCGAGGCGCGCGACGCCGACCTCGCCGAACGACTGACGCGCGATCATGCGCTGGGCCTCGCTGAGCATGTGCAGAACAACGTGGACTATCTGCAGTGAGCATGACCACCTTGAACCTCACCCATACCCACCGCCACAGCGACCGACGCCATGCGCTTCGGCGCAGATCGATGACCGTGCTGACTGCCGGGCGCAGCCCGTAGCCACGGCGGACTGGTCCACTCAGGGGAGCGACCAGCAGCGCACCGTCAAGGCAGGAGAGGGAGGCCACTCACGATGTCATACGTTCATCGCAGGTCCCGCAACGCCGTACTCGGCGTCGCGGGCGCACTATGTCTCACGCTTGTCATCGCCGCGTGCGGTGGTGGTTCCAGTGGCGGGATCAAACTCAACGGCAGCACCAGCGGCGGTTCCAGCAGCACCCCCGCCAGCACAAGCGGCTCGAAGGACGAGGCGACGTTCGCGCTTCCGGCCGGCTCGACGCCCAACTGGATCTTTCCCATGATCGATCCTGCGCACAGCAGCATCGACAACCGCAACCAGTTCCAGTACCTCATGTACCGGCCGCTCTACTGGTTCGGCAACGGCTCCCAGCCGACGCTCAACCCCCAGCTCAGCGTCGCCGATCCGCCCAAGTACGCCTCCGGCGACAAGAGCGTGACCCTCACGCTGAAGAAGTGGAAGTGGTCCAACGGTGAGACGGTGACCGCCCAGGACGTCGCCTTCTGGCTGAACATGCTCAAGGCGGAGAAGACCCAGTGGGCCTACTACGTTCCCGGTGGCATCCCGGACAACCTGACCGATTGGACCATCTCCAACCCGAGCACGATCGTCCTGCACTTCAAGCACGCCTACAGTCCGACGTGGTTCACCGACAACGAGCTCTCGCAGATCACCCCTCTGCCGATGGCCTGGGACAAGACCTCGGCCAGCGCAAAGGGACACTGCGCGACATCGCCGTCCGATTGCGCGGCGGTGTGGAAGTACCTCTACGGCCAGGCGAAGCAGATCTCCAGCTACGGCTCCTCGCCGATCTGGGGCGTCGTCGACGGCCCGTGGAAGCTCACCGAGTACCAGAGCACGGGCCTCGCGAAGTTCACGCGCAACCCGAAGTACTCCGGTCCGGTCAGCGGCAACGTCAAGACCTTCGTCGAGCAGCCCTTCACCACCGAGGCCGCCGAGCTGAATGTGCTGCGAGCCGGCCAGCTGAGCGTCGGCTACCTGCCGGTGACCGATCTTGCCCAGAAGTCCCAGCTGCAGAGCGCGGGCTACACGCTCACGCCGTGGATCGATGCCGGCGTCAACTACTTCCCAGAGAACTTCAACAATCCGACCTACGGCCCCGTCTTCAAGCAGCTGTACTTCCGCCAGGCGGTTCAGTACCTCATCAACCAGCCGCAGTACATCTCCCAGCTGTATCAGGGGTACGCCTCGCCGGACTATGGCCCGGTGCCGAACGCCCCGGCGAGCCCCTACCTCGACAGCTACGTCAAGAACAACCCCTACAAGTACGACCCCACCAAGGCGGTGCAGCTGCTGACCAGTCACGGGTGGACGGTGCATCCGGGCTCGGCGGCAACGTGCCACCGCCCGGGAACGGGAGCCAACGACTGCGGCGCTGGAATCAAGTCAGGGCTGGCGCTCAATCTCAGTCTCAACTACGCAAGCGGGACCGAGACGCTGCAGCAGGAGATGGAGGGGATGAAATCCACCTTCGCCAAGGCGGGCATCGTCCTCAACCTCTCCCAGGCCCCGTTCGATCAGGTCATCAGCCAGTCGGTGGCCTGCAAGCCGACGCAGGCCAGCTGCAAGTGGCAGCTGTCCAACTGGGGCGGCGGCTGGAGCTACAGCATGGACCACCTGCCCAACGGTGACGTGATCTTCGGCAGCGGGGGCGGCGACAACTTCGGCAGCTACAACGACTCGAAGGCCGACGCGCTGATCGCCAAGACCGAGACCGTTCCGGGCAGCCTGGATCAGGCCGAGGACTACCTGGCCAAGCAGCTCCCGGCCATCTACATGCCCAAGCCCGATTACCAGCTCACAGAGGTCACCCACGGCCTCACGGGCGTGGTCCCCCAGGCTCCGACGTTCAACCTCGCGCCCGAGAACTGGACCTTCACCTCGGGGTCATGAGCATGACGTTCTCCAATCGCCAGCAGCTCGTGGGCGGCTTCGGGATGGTCACCTCGACCCACTGGCTGGCCACCGCCGCGGGGATGTCGATCCTCGAGCGAGGCGGCAACGCGTTCGACGCGGCGGCGGCCACCGGGTTCGTGCTACAGGTCGTCGAGCCGCATCTGAACGGACTCGGCGGTGAGGTCCCGATCATCGCCTTCGACGCCGGGCAGGGACGGCCGTTCGTGGTGTGCGGGCAGGGGCCCGCTCCGCAGGCGGCGAGCATCGCCGCGATCCGCGATCTGGGGCTGGACATCATCCCCGGTTCGGGTCTGCTCGCCGCCTGCGTGCCGGGGGCGTTCGGGGCCTGGATGGAGCTGCTCGCCCGCCACGGCACCCGCTCGGTCGGCGAGGTTCTCGACTACGCGGTCGCCGCCGCCGGAGGCGGGTACCCGCTGCTCGCGGGCGCCTCCTCGGCGATCGCGACGGTGCGCGAGTTGTTCGCAGAGCACTGGCCGAGCTCGGCGGCGATCTACCTCCGCAACGGAGCCCCACCGGCGCCCGGCAAGCGCTTCACCAACTCCGATCTCGCGCAGACATACCGCCGGCTTGCCGAGGCCGCCGGTGGAGGGTCGGACCGGCTCGCCGGGATCGAGGCGGCACGGCGAGCGTTCTACGAGGGCTTCGTCGCCGAGGCGTACGACTCGTTCTTCGCCACAACCGAAGCGATGGACAGCTCCGGGGTGCCCCACCGGGGGCTGCTCACCGCCGAGGACCTCGCCACCTACCGGGCCAGGATCGAGAAACCGCTGCGGTACGAGTACCACGGACTGACCGTGTGCAAGACCGGGCCGTGGGGGCAGGGCCCGGTCTTCGCCCAGCAGCTGGCACTGCTGGCCGGATTCGACCTCGATGACACGGGACCGACCGACGCGGAGTTCGTCCACACGGTGGTCGAATGCGCCAAGCTCGCCTTCGCCGACCGCGAGGCGTACTACGGCGACCCCGACTTCGTCACCGTGCCCCTCGAGACCCTGCTCTCACCGGGGTACAACGACGATCGGCGGCGGCTAGTCGACGTGACCGCATCGACCGAGCTGCGGGCCGGACACGTGGACGGCTACCGCCCCTCGGTGACGTTCGCCCCTGACCACCCCGAGAAAGCGGGCCGGCAGGTGCGCGGCACCGGAGAGCCGACGGTCGCGACGAGCGGCCGGGTCGCCGGCGACACCTGCCATCTGGACGTCGTCGACCGGTGGGGGAACATGGTGTCGGCGACCCCGAGCGGCGGCTGGCTGCAGAGCGCGCCGGTGATCCCGGGCCTCGGCTTCGGGCCGACGACGCGGGGGCAGATGTTCTGGCTGGACGAGAGCTCGCCGAACGCGCTGGCGGGCGGCAAGCGACCGCGCACCACGCTGACGCCGACGCTCGTGCTGCGCGACGGCGCTCCGGAGATCGCACTCGGGACGCCCGGCGGGGACGCCCAGGACCAATGGACGCTGCTCGCGTTCCTGCGCTACGTGCACCACGGGCTCGATCTGCAGGACGCGATCGAAGCGCCGGCCTTCCACAGCACCCACTTCCCCTCGTCGTTCTACCCGCGTCCCGCGTACCCCGCGCGACTCCATATCGAGGATCGCTTCGGGGCGGCGACGCTGCGCGAGTTGCGTGGCCGCGGCCACGATGTCGTCGAGGAGGGGCCCTGGTCACTGGGCCGTGTGGGCGGCGTCGGGATCTCACCGGAGGGGTTTCGAACGGGCGCTGCAACCCAGCGCGGGCTACAGGGCTACGCGGCCGGGCGTTGAGGAGGTGACACCGTGATCGCGTACCTCCTCAGACGTTTGATCCAGGCGGTCGTCGTCGTCTTCGGCGTGACAATCATCCTGTTCATCATCCTCCACGCTCTCCCCGGCGGCCCCGCGCGCGGGATGCTCGGCGCGGAGGCCACTGCGGCGCAGGTGCACACGTTCATCGTGGAGAACGGGTACGACAAGCCGCTCATCGTTCAGTACGGAAACTTCGTGGGCCAGCTCGTTCAGGGCAACCTCGGATATGCGTACCAGTACAACGAGACGGTCACCACGCTGATCGGTCAAGACCTGCCCAAGAGCGCCGTGCTGCTCGGGCTGGCCTACGCGGTCGCGCTGTTCATCGCCATCCCGCTCGGGATCATCCAGGCCGTCCGCCGCAACGGCATCGTCGACTACGTCACGAGCGCCCTGTCGTTCATCGCCTACTCGATGCCCCCCTTCTGGCTCGGCATCCTGCTCATCCTCGCGTTTGCGGTCTCGACGCACATCCTGCCGCCCGAGGCCCCGCAGGGTGCGACGGTGGGCGCGGTCCTCAGCGATCCCAAGGCGATGGTGCTGCCCGTCCTCACCCAGGCGCTGATCGCGATTGCGACGTTCAGTCGCTTCATGCGCTCCAGCGCGATCGAGAACCTGCTCCAGGACTACATCCGCACGGCGAGAGCGATGGGCGTTCCCGAGCGCAAGGTCCGCTTCAACTACCTGCTGCGCAACTCGTTGCTTCCGATCATCACCCTGATCGGCCTCAGCCTCCCGGCGATGATCGGCGGGGTGGTGATCACCGAATCGGTGTTCAACTACCCGGGCATGGGACTGCTGTTCTGGAACTCAGCCACCTCCCATGACTTCCCGGTGCTGCTCGGGGCCACCGTGATCATCGCGGGCGCGACCGTCCTCGGCTCGCTGTTGGCCGACCTCCTCTACGCCGTCGCCGACCCGAGGATCCGATACTCATGATCGAGGACATCCAGCCACTCAGCTCCGAGGTCACCGATACCGACGCTCCAGCCGCACGCGGTGTCGGTCAGGCGCTCGGATCGGCGTTCCTGCAGAACCGGCTCGCGGTCGTCGGGCTGACGATCGTGGTCGTCATCCTGCTCTTCAGCTTCCTCGGGCCGGTCGTCTACCACACCAACCAGGTGAGCACGAACTTCGGGGCGATCGGCAAGCCACCGGGCCACGGCCACCCGCTCGGTACCGACGACGTCGGCTACGACGTCCTCGGCCGCCTGATGAAGAGCGGCCAGTCCTCCTTGGAGATCGGTCTCGCCGCGGCCCTGCTGGCCACGGTCCTGGGAAGTGTCTGGGGCGCGGTCGCCGGCTACGTCGGGGGCGCCGTCGACGCGGTGATGATGCGCGTCGTCGACTCGATCCTGGCGATCCCGCCGCTGATCCTCATCCTGCTGCTGGCCAGCGTGCTCAAGCCGAACCTCCCGGCGCTCATCCTGGTCGTCGCCGTCGTCGCCTGGCTGGCTCCCGCCCGCCTGGTGAGGGGCGAGGCGATCTCCCTGCGCACCAGGGAGTACGTGCAGGAGGCGAAGGGGATGGGTGGCAGCAGCGCCTGGATCATCGTGCGACACATCCTGCCCAACGCAGCGGGCACGATCGTGGTGCAGGCGACCTTCGAGGTGGCCAACGCGATCCTGCTGCTCGCCGGTCTCAGCTATCTGGGCCTCGGACCGCCGCCGCCGGCGACCAACTGGGGGAGCATGCTCTCCAACGGGCTGAACTTCCTCTACGACGGAAAGTGGTGGCTCGTCTATCCCGCCGGCGCCGCGATCGTGGTCACCGTGCTCGCCTTCAACTTCATCGGCGACGGGCTGCGGGCGGCGCTTGAAGTCCGGCTGAGGGATCGATGATGTCTACGCAACTGCTCCGCGTCGACGACCTGGTCACGGAGATCCGCGGCCGCCGACGCACCGTACGACCGGTCGACGGGGTCTCGCTCACCGTCGCCGAGGGCGAGACCGTCGGGCTGGTGGGAGAGTCAGGCTCCGGCAAGACGATGACCGCGATGTCGGTGATGCGCCTGCTGCCGTCCGGCGGACACATCGCCGGCGGGACGATCGAGCTCGAGGGGCGTGATCTCGGCCCCCTCACCGACAAGCAGATCCGGAGGGTTCGCGGCAACGAGGTCGCGATGGTCTTCCAGGACCCGATGACGAGCCTGAACCCGACGATGACCATCGGGCAGCAGATCGTCAACCCGCTCCGCGTCCACCGCGAGATCTCCCGGCGGGCGGCCCGCGAGCGCGCGCAGGAGATGCTCGACCTGGTCGGGCTGCCCCGGCCGGCAGAGCGCCTGGACGACTTTCCTCATCAGCTGTCGGGCGGGATGCGCCAGCGCGTGATGATCGCGATGGCGCTCTCCTGCGAGCCCAAGCTGCTCATCGCCGACGAGCCGACCACGGCGCTCGACGTGACGATCCAGGCGCAGATCCTCGCGCTTCTGGACCGGCTCAAGACCGAGCTCAAGATGGGAGTGCTGCTGGTCACCCACGACATGGGCGTGATCGCGGGGCACACCGACCGCGTGTTGGTCATGTATGCCGGACGCATCGTGGAGTCGGCGCGGACCGCCGAGCTCTTCGCCCGTCCCCGGCACCGCTACACCGAGGCGTTGCTGCGGGCCATCCCCCGGCTCGACACCGATCGCAACTCCGAGCTGTTCTCTATTCCGGGCGCGCCGCCGGATCTGGCCGCGCCTCCGGCCGGCTGCCGGTTCGCGCCCCGCTGTACCCACGCCGACGAGCAGTGCCGAAGCGCGCCGCCGCCGCTCGACGGCGACGATCCGGGCCATCCGTTCGCCTGCGTGCACCCCCGTGACCACACGGTCACCGCGACGGTCTCCCCTCCGGTACTGAGGGAATCCCGCGTCGTGCAGAACGGCCGCGACGCCGACGGTGACGTGCGCGCGCCGGTGCTCGAGCTGGCGGAGGTCGTCAAGGAGTTTCCGGTGTCGGTCGGCGCCCTGCAGCGCCGGGCGGGCTCGGTGAGTGCGGTGGCCGGAGTGTCGTTCTCGGTGATGCCGGGCGAGACCTTCGGACTGGTCGGCGAGTCGGGCTGCGGCAAGACGACGATCGGACGGATGGTCGTCGGGCTCGAGCAGGCCAGCGGGGGCGCGATCTCGCTCGACGGGCGCAATCTCCACAAGGTCTCACGGTCCGAGCTCAAGCAGTTGCGGCGCAGCGCGCATCTGATGTTCCAGGACCCGTATGCGTCGCTGGACCCGCGGATGTCGGTCGGTGCCTCGGTCCGTGAGGCGCTACGGATCCATCGCGTCGGCTCGCGTCCCAGCCGGCGTGAGCGCGTCGGCGAACTGCTCGACAGCGTCGGTCTGACCGCGGCGGCCGCGGAGCGCTATCCACACGAGTTCTCCGGCGGCCAGCGCCAGCGGATCGGCTTTGCCCGCGCACTCGCGCTCAACCCGCGCCTGATCGTCGCCGACGAGCCGGTGTCGGCACTGGACGTCTCGATCCAGTCCCAGATCCTCAACCTGATGAAGGACGTCCAGCGGGAGTTCGGGCTGGCCTACGTGGTTATCTCCCACGACCTCTCGGTGGTGAGGTACCTGTCCGACCGGATCGGGGTCATGTACCTCGGCAAGCTGGTGGAGATCGGCCCCGCTGAGCGGGTCTACCGCGCGCCGATCCACCCCTACACCTCCGGCCTGCTGTCGGCGATTCCGGTCCCCGACCCGGCGAAGGAGAAACAGAAGGGCAAGGAGGACACCGTCGCCGGCGAGCTGCCCTCGGCGCTTCACCCGCCGTCCGGCTGTCGGTTCCGCACGCGCTGTCCGCGAGCCATCGACCGCTGTGCCACCGAGGAGCCGCCATTGCGGAAGTTCGGCGACGGCCACTTCGGCGCCTGCCACCTGCCACTGCGGGAACCGGTCGCCCCCTCCGTCCCGGCAGCTCTGCCGCAGGCCCAGCCCTGATCGAGACCCGAAGGCAGCGCCCCGCCCCCTTACACCCGCCCAGGACGGTAGGTCGCGAGGATCACCCCAGTCGTGGTCGGGATGCTCTCGACGAGATCCAGCTCCGCGGGACGGTTGGCGTGCCCAAACAGTCGCCGGCCGGTCCCGAGCACGAGCGGGTGGATCATCAGCACGAACACATCGATCATCCCGACGTCCATGAGCGAGCCGATCAGCTCGCCGCTGCCCATGATCACGAGGTCGCCGTCAGAGCTCTCCGTGAGCTTGGCCACGGCGGCCCGCACATCACCTGAAAGCAGTGTCGAGTTGGGCCACTCGAGCGTCGTCGCCGAGCTTCTCGAGGCGACGTACTTCTGGGCCTGGTTCAGCCCGTCCTTGTACGGGCCGCCCATCCGATTCCAGGCCTGGAGCATGTCCTCGTAGCTGCGGCGTCCGAACAGGAAGGCGTGCTCGCCTCCCATCCACTCGCTGACCTTGTCGGCCATGATCTCGTCGCTGCGCTGGGTCGCCCAGCCACCGTGCTCAAACCCGTCCCGCGTGTCCTCATCCGGGCGGCCCGGGCCCTGCATCACGCCATCCAGGGTGACGTGGTTGACGACGACTACCTTGCCCATCGGCTCGCTCCTCCATCGTGCTCTCGCGTTGATCTGCCGGTGATCGCGGTGTCGCGGTCGCCGGCTTGGTCTGTGGGTGAGGGCGAGGCTATGAGGAAGCACATCGCGCCCCGGCGGCCGTCGCATGGGTGCCCGCACCGAGCCGCCGGGCGGCTCGTTGGAGCATCGCCGAGGAGCGATCGACCAGAACCAGCGGCCGCGCACTGTGACGATAGGCCTCGGCGGTGAACACCAGGCTGCCGCACGCCACGTCCAGCAACCGTCCGTCACCGCTACCGAGCGCCCGGGCGGCGAACCCGGCGTACGCCGCCGGCGAAGCGCCCCACAGCAGCCGGTTGTACAGCCGGCTTGCGACCAGATGGTCATAGAGCGCGGCGCGGCGGTCATACGCCGCGCCTTCCTCCCCGACCGAGAGCGCGGAGAGCACCGGGCCGCCTGCGGATCGCAGAATGCGGCCGGCGGCCACCGGCACAGCGGATTCGTTGCAAGCGCTCATCTCGGTCACACGCCGGCGTTCGAGGTGTCCACGCTCCAGATGACACGCGCCGAAAGGAGAGTGTGACCGGCGAACGAGCAATTCAAGGAACCCGCGGACGATGCTCGGCGCGGCTGCTCGGCGACCGGTCGCCTCGGCCACCGGCCAGGCGCAGGCCGTAGACGATGAACGTGGGGGCGTTCGCCAGATCCCGGAGGTCTGGAAACCGGTCGATGGTCTCCGCCGAGAGCCTTGGCTCGGCGACTCGCTCGATCACGAACCCGGCGCCCGCAAACGCGTCGGCGACCGCCGCGAGGGGGCGTCGCCAGAAATGCTGTGTGACGGTCACGTCGGCCTTGGTCCATGTGTCGCTCACCAGCTCTCGATCGAAGTAATCGCCGTGCTGGCCAGGGAGCGGCGGGGCGAACGGATGGTCGAGCGAGATCACCGCCCAGCCGTCCGGGCGCAGAATGCGCGCGAACGACGCCAAGGCAACGTCCCAGTCGCGCAGGTAGTGCAAGGCCAGCGAACAGGTCACTCCGTCAAACGACCGGGCCGCAAACGGCAGCGGTCGCGAGAGGTCCGCCACCTCCAGGCGGGCACGTCCGTCGCAGCGGCGGCGAGCCTGGTCGACCATCCCCGGGCTCAAATCGATGCCCGCCACGTCTGCCCCTTGGTCCAGCAGCCATTCGCACTGGGCTCCGGATCCACAGCCGGCATCGAGCACCGAACCGCCGGTGAGCGGCTGAGGGATGAGCGAACGCAACGCCGGCCGTTCGAGCAAGCCGTTGAACGGCCCGGCGTCGGTCGTCTGCGACCAGACATCCGCCAGCCGTTCGTAGGCATCGCGCGTGAGTCGCGTGTGTTCGGCCTGGTCGGCCGGCTGCGGGGGTCCCGGCACCGAACCATCCTCGCATGGCTCAGCGACCCGCTGCTCAGGTGAGGCCGGCTCCTCGGCGAGCCATGCCGCGAGCAGCACCCGGTCGATGGAGTCGGGGCGCCCGAGGCTGCCCGTGACCTGCTCGTATTCCCGGAGTTCGTCGCGGGTGAACCAGCGCGCCTCGGCGATCTCGTCGCCGTCGACGGCGATGGCCTCGTCGTTCGCGGTCGCGCGGAAGGCGACCATCATGCCGGCCGGAAACGGCCAGGGCTGGGATCCGAAGTAGCTGACGTCGCGCACGGCGAGGCCGGCCTCCTCACGGACCTCGCGGCATACGGCGTCCTCAAGCGACTCACCGATCTCCACGAAGCCGGCAAGCAGCGAATAGCCACCAGTGGTGGACGCACGATGGCGTGCCAGCAGGCACCGGCTCGCCGGCGCGCCGGACTCGACAAGGGTGATGACCGCCGGTTCGATGCGCGGAAACAGCAGCCTGCTGCACGCCTCGTCGGTGCAGACTCGCAGGTGACCGGCGTCGCGCGCCGCGGTCGCCGCACCACAGCGGCCACAATGACGCCGGTGACGGCTCCAGTGCAGGACGCCGCGGGCGTACGCCAGCACGCCGGCGTCCCCTGGCGCCATGCCCATGAACAACGCCCGGATGTCGACCGCGGCCTCCGCTGCCACGCGCGAGAGCGCGTCATCGAGCTCGAGGTCCGAGAGGTCGACGGCGAACCGCGGACCGCGGTCCTCGACTCCGAGCAGTACCAACTCTGACACGTCGACGTTGCCCGCCGTTGCCAGGGGCAGCGCGACGGCCACGGGCGGATCTCCCGAGACCAGGCACTGATCGCGCCACATCGGGTACAGGCGTGCCCGGGGGTCGGCCGCCGCGGCCGCCACCCACACGGGGTCGCGGCGGCGGTCGACGGCTCGATCCAGGCAGAACCCGGCGTAGGGAACAGTGACTGTCCGGCCGGTCATGAGTGGCTCGCCCCGTTGCCGGGGCCGGGTCCAGGGAGGATCTCGATGTACCCCTCGGTTCCGTGCAGCCGGATCCATTGCCCATCGTGCAGCAGAGTGGTCGCATCCGGTACGCCGACGACCGCCGGCAGGCCGTATTCCCGGGCGATCACCGCGCCGTGGGTCATCAGGCCGCCGACCTCGGTCACGAGACCCTTGATCGCAACGAACAGCGGGGTCCAGCTCGGGTCGGTGTAGGTCGTCACGAGGATATCCTCGACGCCGAGATCGGCGTGGGCGATGTCATGGATGACCCGGGCTCGTCCCTCGACGGTTCCCGTCGAGACGGGAACGCCGGCCAGCGCGCCGGCGGGCAGATCCTCACGTCGATACGCGCCCGTGACGACCTCACCGTCGGAGGTGAGCACGCGCGGTGGTGTCAGCGCCACCTGGTCGGCGAACTGGGCCCTGCGCCGCCTGATCAATTCGACGTCCAGATGGTGGGTGGCCACAACCTCTCGCAGTTCCTGAAAGGTGAGGAAGAAGCTGTCCTCCGGCTCGGACAGGACGCCGGCCTCCACGAGCCGGTCGACCTCCTTCATCAGTGCCTGCTTGTACACGAAGTAGCGGCTGATGATCCCGTACTTGGGGTATTCGCGGTATCCGGCGAACGTCCGGACCCGGTCGATCATCCGCTTCGTCCCCGCCGCCTTGCGCTCCCCGTCGGGCAGCGCTCGCAGGCGCTCGAGGATCTCACGCTCCTTGTCCGCGGCCATCTGTCGCCCCTGCTGAAAGCGCCTCTCGGCGACGCCGGGCTCGAAGCTCACGACGTTGGTGAGAATCGCGGACACAAGCGCGCTTGGCCGTTCGCTCCAACGCGGCCTGGTGATGTCGATCTCGCCGACGCAGCGCATGCCATACGTGTCGAGGTATTCCCGGATCGCTTCCTGCGCCGCGCGGCCGCCCGGGAGCTCGGCCATCTCCTCCAGGAAGCCCGGACCCTCGCACCCGTCCTCCTCGACCCGCTGCAGAAACGCCACGACGTCCGGGTGGGGCCGAATCACGTCCGCGACGTTCAGCAGCGCCAGCCCCATTTCAGAGGTGACGTTGCCAGAGGCCGAGAGCGTGAGCGTGTCCACGGCGTTCCTCTCCCCCAGCCACTCCTCGAGGTGATCGCCCAGCCACCATGCAGCCTGCATCCCGGCCATGATCGCCTCGACGCTGAGCGGGTCGGAGAGGGTCGGCTTGTGCCCGGCAAAGGCCTCCGACAGGAAGTCGAACAGCGCCGGCCCGGACTTGCTCTGGATGTCGCGCTTCAGGGCGGCGAGAGAGTCGCGGTCGCGCTCGATCAGCCCGGTCACGATCTTCGGATCGGTGTCGATCTCAGCCGGCGCGCCGAACACCACCGAGGGCCGGTCCGGGCCGTCGTCCGCAAGCGCGGGGAGGAAGCCGCCGCGATCGCCAATCGTCCGCAGCGCGTCTGCGATCAGCGGATCGCCTCTCCCCACGATCTGCAGGAGAGCAGCCCGCGTCCTCGGCGACGCCAGTCGCTGCGTGACGTCGACGAACAACCTGCCACCCGCCTCGTGCATCGGCGCCATCGCCGTCAGCTGCCATACCGAGATCCCCAATGGCCTCATCGCCTCAGTCATCATCTGCTGATGACCGACTGACACGTACACGCGGTTCTCTCGGTCGGCGGCCTCGGGGATCGGGAACAGCGTCGTGATCGGCCGGCTCTGGACGATCCAGAGCTTGCCCTCGGCCAGGCACCACTCGACGTCCTGCGGGCGGCCAAAATGCGCTTCGATCCGCCGCCCGATCGCCACGAGCCGTATGACCTCCTCGTCCGTGAGCGCAGGCTGTTCCTGGTGTGACTTCGCGACGACCTCGCCGTCACGCACCTTGAAGGTGTCCGCATTGACCAGGCCGGAGACGAGCGCCTCACCGAGACCGAAGCACGCTTCCACCGAGGCGACCCTCCGGTTGGAGGTGATCGGGTCGGCGGTGAACAGAACACCGGCAGCCTCCGCGACGACCATCCGCTGCACGACCACCGCCATCTGAACCCTCCGATGGTCAAAGCCGTTGTGCAATCGGTAGGTCACGGCCCGCTCGCTGAACAGCGAGGCCCAACAGAGCCTGACATGGGTCAGGATCGACGCCTCACCGACGACGTTCAGGTAGGAGTCCTGCTGACCTGCGAAGGACGCCGTCGGCAGGTCCTCAGCCGTCGCGCTGGATCGGACCGCATACGCGGCGTCCTCAGCGAACCGACCAACCGCACGCGCGATCGCCGACACCAGCTCGTCGGGGAGTGCGGTCGCCTGGAGTGCCCCGCGGATCTGCGCGCTCACCCCATCGATCGCGTCCCGGTCGCTCGGCGACACGCGCGCGAGCTGCGCGAGCCACTCCTCGATCGCGGGCACCTCGGCCGTGAATCGCCTGAAGGCGTCGGTGGTCACACAGAAGCCATCCGGCACCGCGATACCGTCGATCTGTGACAGCTCGCCCAGCCCGGCGCCCTTGCCGCCGACAACCGCGAGCTGTGTCTCATCGACCGTGTGGAGGTCCAGTACGTAGGCCATTCTCTGCCGCTCCTCTGTCGTTGCGCTCGGTCTGCGGCGGGCGATTATGCGGGACGTTTCGAGACTTCATGAGGGCGTCGAATCGTGTATAAAGTGATAGTGGGGGGTTGCGGAAGCTCGGCGGTTCCCTCGGTGAGCTGAGTCACGACGTGCAGCCCATTGATCGCATCGAGTCGATCAAGGACGAACGGATCGTGTTGGCGCGGTCGCTCACAACACGCGCGGGACGGATCGCTGCCGGGCGATGCTTGATCGAGGGCACGACTCTCATCCGGCAGGTGGTGGCCACAAGCGCAGTGCTCGACTACGCGCTGTGCCCCGAGGAGGGGGGCGATTCCGCCGCCAGCGCGGAGCTCGCGGCGGCCGGTGTGCCCGTCCATCGCGTCCGGGCGGGGTTACTGCGCAAACCCACCCGCGCCGGGAGGGGCATCGACTGGCTCGCGGTCGCCCGCCTGCCCGACGAGAGCACGGACGGCGAGGCAGCGGGCGACTTCGCCGTGATCTGCGAGCAGGTGAACGATTCCGGGAATCTCGGCACGATCGTGCGCGCGGCGCGTGCCCTGGGGGTACGAGACATCGTGCTCACCGATGAGGAGACCGACGTCAGCACCCGGAGCGTGATGAGCGCCGCCCGGGGCACCGTCCTCGGATGCCGGGTTCACCGGTTCGCAGACACGGGCGCCGCGATCGCGTCGCTGCGCGAGCAAGGCCTCCAGATCGTTGCCACCAGCCCACGGGGGACCCATCTGCAATCGCTGGCACCGCTCGGCGACCGCCGCGTTGCGCTGGTGGTGGGCAACGAGACCGAGGGCGTCAGCGAAGCGACACTCTCGGCCGCCGATCTCGTGGTACAGATCCCGATGGCCGGAGCGGTCGAGTCGGCTCAACGTCGGCGTCGCCGCGGGGATCAGCATCTACGAGTTGCGAATGAGGATGATCATGACCATGCTGACCGACCACATCCGCGGCACGCTCGGCCGGAACATCACCGCCGCAGGCGCCCTCGCCCGCGAGGCTCTCGACGCGCACCTGCGACCAGCCGGCGACCTGGACAGCGACCAGGCGGTGCTGCTGATGGTGCTCGCCTGCGACCGCACTGCAACCTCGGAGCAGCTGCGACAGGACATCGGCGTCGGCGCGCACGAGCTATCCGTCCTGATGGCGCCGCTCAAGGACCGCGGTTACGTGGCCGTCGACGCACGGGTTCAGGTCAACGCGGCAAGGGTCGTCAGGGAAGCGTCAGGGCGCTGAGGCGGTCGGGGTCGGCGAGCACGTCGATCTCGGTGATCCGTCCGCCGGAGACCGTGAAGCCGAGCAGCGCGAACGGCCCTTGATCGGTGACCACGATCGCTCCGATCGCGCCGTTGACCAGGACGGGCCTCGCGTACGCCGTGAGCGGCGCGAACAAGCGCGCTCGATCGGCCACCGCGCGGACGCCCCGGACGATGACCGACTCCTCCGGACGCGCGGCGCCGCCGTCGCTGCGCAGCACGACGTCGGGGTCGAGGACGCCCACGAGCGCCTCGAAGTCGCCCCGCTGGGCCGCGGCGGCGAACGCGTCGACAACCGCGCGCTGACGAGCGCGATCTCGATCGGGCGTCGGCGCCCCGCGGACACGCCGGCGCGCGCGGCTGGCCAGCTGCCGGGCCGCGGTCGGCGTGCGCCCGGTGATCGCGGCGAGCTCCTCGAACGGTACGGCGAACATGTCGTGCAGCACGAACGCCACGCGCTCGGCGGGAGCGAGCCTGTCCAGCACGACAAGCATCGCCAGTCCGACCGAGTCGGCGAGCAGCGCCTCCTGCTCGGGATCGGTGCCGCCGGCGGAGCTGAGGATCGGATCGGGCAGCCGGCTCTCCAAGGGCTCCTCGCGCCGGCCGCGGCGCGCGCGCAGCAGGTTCAGCGAGACCCGCGCGACGACCGTCGTCATCCACCCGGCGAGGTTCTCGACCTCGGCCAGGTCGCTGCGGCTCATACGCAGCCAGGCCTCCTGCAACGCGTCATCTGCATCGCTGAGCGACCCGAGCATCCGGTAGGCAACCCCCCCACAGATGATCGCGATGCTCTTCGAACCCTCTGCTCAACATCTGCTCGCCGGCCATCGGTCACATTCTCCTCGCGGCGCGTGTCATCTCAAGCAGTTGACACCGCAAGCCCAAGGAGTGTGACCAACGGATGAGCTACCCACGGCAGATCACCGACCGCGTCGAGATCGAGGCGCTTCGCGGCGAGTTCGTCGACGCGGTCATGATGCACGACTACGACCGCCTCGCCTCGCTGTTCACCGAGGACGGCGCCGTCCGGATCCCACACGTCGGGGCCGAGGCTGTCGGCCGAGACCAGATCCGCGCCGGCGTCGAGCGCATGCAGGCTCAATGGGACTGTTTCGTTCAGATGACCCATCCCGGGACGATCGAGATCGACGGCGACAGCGCCTCCGGCCGCGCCTACATCTCTGAGGTCATGTTCGGACCCCAGCATGGCTCACCCCGCAACCACTCCGTCTACCACGACAGCTACCGCCGCACTCCAGACGGCTGGAGATTCGAGGAGCGACGCTACGAGATCAGGTACCTGGACACGACTCCGCTGACCGGCTCGACACCGGAACCCGCGACCCCGGAGCTGTCGACCGGGAGGACAGCATGACGCCCGCCATCGAGCATGGGAGCGCACCGCCGATCGCGCACGGGACCTGGCGCGTGGACCCGGAGCGCAGCGAGGTCGGCTTCGCCGCCAAGTCGAT
>DASXZK010000042.1:0-57838 GCA_036501965.1 Solirubrobacteraceae bacterium | reverse complement strand
GACGTGTGCCCGATGATGGCCATCCGGATCGAGGACTGACCGACCGATGACCCGCATCGTGATCGCCGGTGCGGGCCTGGCCGGGCTGCGCGCCGCGCAGGCGGCGCGAGCCGCGGGCCACGAGGGCGAGATCGTCCTCATCGGCGACGAGCCGCACCCGCCCTACACCCGCCCGCCGCTCTCCAAGGAGCTGCTCAAGGGAGAGCAGACGGCCGAGGGCTGCGCGTTTCCCGGGCTCGACAAGCTCGACGCCGAGCTGCGCCTGAGCACCGCGATCAGCGCGGTCGACGCGGACGCCCATACGGTCACGCTCGGTGATGGCGGCTCGCTCGACTATGGCCGTCTGATCCTCGCGACGGGTGTGCGGGCGCGCGCTCTCCCCCACCTGACCGGCGGCCACACCCTGCGTGACCTGGCGGACGCGGTACGGCTCGGCGACGCTCTCGCCCACACCCGCAGGTTGGCAATCGTGGGCGCCGGGTTCATCGGCTGCGAGGTTGCGGCCTCGGCACGGCACCGGGGGATCGACGTCGCCTTGATCGACCTTGCGCCCCAGCCGTTGCTGCCGCTCGGCCCGGAGCTCGGCGCCCGCTGCGCGCAGCTGCACCGCGACCGCGGCGTCGACCTGCACCTGGGAGTTGGCATCGACGGCATCGATGACGGCGGGGTCCAGCTCGACGACGGCACGAAGATCTCCGCAGATCTCGTCTTGATCGCCGTGGGAGCTCAGCCCAATACCGAGTTTCTGGCCGGCAGCCCCATCGAGCTCGCCCCCGACGGCGGCGTCGTCTGCGACGCCACGCTGACCTCGGTCTCCGACCCCGACGTCCTCGCGGCGGGCGACATCGCATCATGGCCTCACGCGGGCGCGGGCGGTGAGCGGGTGCGGGTCGAGCACTGGACGACCGCTGCCGAGCACGGCCGGCTCGCCGGCGCCAACGCGACCAAGGCGCCCGCCGAGCGTGTGCCGCACGTCGCGCCCCCGTACTTCTGGTCCGATCAGTACGAGCTGAAGATCCAGTCGGTGGGCTTCCCCGCGCGCGCCGCACTGATCGAGATCGTCGAGGAGGACGGCGAGAGCGGCCGTCTCATCGCCGAGGCCCTCGGCGAGGACGGCGAGCTGGTCGGCGCCGTCGCCTTCAACAACGCCCGCCGGCTGGCCGAGTACCGCCGCCGGCTGGCCGTCGAACACGCCTAATTCATTAGAGGAGAGCCGATGCAGACCGAACTCCATCCCGCCGTCGCGCCATCCGAGCTCGATGGGCGGTCCGCCCTCGACGGAAACGCGCCGCGCTCGGTGCGAATGCTCTACCCGGACCTGCACGGCGTCGCGCGCGGCAAGGACATCCCCGTCGCCGAGTTCGACCACGTGATCGAGCGCGGGCTCTGCTTCTGCGCGGCGGTGATGGGGACCGACCTGCGCCACACGCCGGTGTGGGGCGGGGAAGAGGGCTACCCCGACCTCGTCGCCCGTCCCGACCTGGCGACGATGGCGACGCTGCCGTGGGACCGGGAGGTCGCCGTCTGCCTGGCCGACCTCTCCTCAGCGGAGGGCGCGGCGCCGATCGCCGATCCGCGGGGCGCGGTCCGCGTCGCAGTCGAGTCGCTGCGGGCGCTCGGCCTCGATCCGATCGTCGGCCCGGAGCTCGAGTTCTTCCTTGTCCGCCGGGACCCCGACGCACCGAACGGGATCGCGCGCATCGTCGACAACCTCTCGATGGTCTACACCGTCGGCCACCAGGCGGATCCCGACGGTCTGGCGCGGCGCATGAGCGAGCACCTCGCCGAGCTCGGCATCGGGGCGTTCGCGGTCAATCACGAGTTCATGAACTCGCAGTACGAGATCAACCTCCGCCATTGCGGGGCGCTCGCGGCGGCCGACCGCGCCTTCCTCCTCAAGGCGTCGGTCAAGGACATCGCCGCGATGCACGGCCTGCTCGCCACCTTCATGGGCAAGCCGTTCAACGATCAGGGCGGGTCGGGGACGCACTTGCACGTGTCGCTGAACCGCGACGGCTCCAATGCGCTGGACGCGGACACGGACCCCGCCCGCCCCGACGGGCTCGCCCCCGAGGCCCATCACTTCATCGCCGGCGTGCTCGCGCACGCCCCCGCGCTGATGGCGCTCCTGAACCCGACGATCAACGCCTACCGCCGGATCCTGCCCGACTCGCTCGCCCCCACCCACGCCAACTGGGGATACGACAACCGCTCGACGCTGATTCGCATCCCGCCCGAGCGCGGCGCGGCGACCCGCATCGAGCTGCGCGTCGGCGACGGTGCCGCCAACCCGTACCTGGCGATCGCGGCCACCCTTGCCGCGGGCGCCGACGGCATCCGCCGGGAGCTCGCGCCGCCGCCGCCGGTGACCGGCGACGCCTACCACGCCGACCCGGAGATCGCGGGGGACGCGCTGCCCGGGACGCTCGAGACGGCGCTCGACGCGCTGGAGCAGGACGCGGTCCTCACTGACGCGCTCGGCGGACCGATCGTCGACACCTTCCTCACCGTCAAGCGCTTCGAAGTCCAGCGCCACCGCGAGTGGGTGTCGGACTGGGACATCGCCGAGTACATCCACCACCTCTGAGAGCGACATGACAGAGACGACCTTCATCGACCTCTCCGACCACGACGCGTTCCTTGAGGCGGTGCCCCACGCGGCGTTCGCCCAGCTCCGCGCCGAGGACCCCGTCCACTGGAACCCCGAGCCCGACGACGGCCCCGGCTTCTGGGCGGTCACCCGCTACGAGGACATCCGCACCGTCCACCGTGATGTGGACACCTATTCCTCGGAGATTGGCGGCACCTCCCTGGAGGATCTCGACTCCGAGCAGATCAAGGCTCGCAAGTCGATGCTCGACATGGACCCCCCGCGCCATGATGAGCTGCGCGGCCTGATCGCGAGGCGGTTCACCCCGCGTGCGGTCGGGGTGTGGGAGGAGCAGGTGCGCAGCGTCACCCGCGAGGTGCTGGACCTCGCGCTGCCGATGCGAGAGTTCGACTTCGTGCGCGAGGTCTCCTCCGAGATCCCGATGCAGGTGTTCGCGGAGATCCTCGGTGTCCCGCACGACGAGCGGCGGGTGATCATCGAGCTCGGCGACCGGCTGCTCGGTAACCAGGACCCGGAGTATCGGACCCCGCCCACCCCGGACCCCGAGGCCCACAAGAACCTGCCGTTCTCCAGTCCGGCGGCACTTGAGATGTTCGAGTTCGGTCGCCGGCTGGCCAAGCAGCGCCGTGAGCATCCGCGCGAGGACATCATCACCCAGCTCGCGTTCGAGCCGCTCACCCAGCAGGAGTTCGACGTGTATTTCGTGCTGCTGGCGGCGGCCGGCAACGAGACGACGCGCCACACGATCACCCATGGCCTGCTTGCGCTGCTCGAGCACCCCGAGGAGCTGGCCAAGCTCCGCGACGCCGGCGATGATCTGGCGCTGCGCAAGTCGGCGGCCGAGGAGATGCTCCGCTGGGCGACGCCGGTGCACCATTTCCGCCGCACCGCCGCGGTGGACACCGAGCTCGCGGGCACGAAGATCGCCGCCGGCGACAAGGTGACGACGTGGTTCGTGTCGGGCAATCGGGACGAGTCGGTGTTCGAGAACCCCGACGTGTTCGACATCGCGCGCACGCCGAACCGGCATATGGCGTTCGGGCCGGGTGGGATCCACCACTGCATGGGCGCGCACCTGGCGAAGATGGAGGTCCGGATCGCGTTCGAGGAGCTGCTGGCGCGCGTGGATGAGATCGAGCTCGCCGGACCGCCTGAGCGGCTGCGCTCGAACTTCTTCAACGGCATCAAGCGGCTGCCGGTGAAGGTGACGCTGCCGTGATCCGGCTCGGCCGCCTCGATCACGTGGCGCTGCACGTCGATGACGCCGACGAGGCGGCGCGCCGGTGGTCGGCCCAGTTCGGGCTGAACCTCCGGCACCAGAGCAACGACCCCAAGACGCTCGCCCTTGCCTGCGACGACGAGCCCCAGGCGCTCGTGCTGATCGAGGGCGGTGAGCGGCCGGGGTTTGCGCGCGTCGGCTGGGAGCTGGCCCATGACTGCTCGCTGCACGACGCCGCGGCACACCTCGACGGGCTCGGCATCGCCTTCGAGCGCGGCAGCGACCGGCTTGCGCTCGCGGACCTCGAGGGCAATGCGCTGCAGATCCTGGCGTACCGGGATCCGAGCCCCGCCCACCCGCGGCTGGTCGCCCACGCCCGGCCCGCCGGCGCGGGCCTGCCCGTCGGTCATCCGCGCAGGCTCGGCCATGTCAACTTCCTCACCGGCCAGATCCAGGCGCAGAAGGACTTCTACATCGATGCGCTCGGGATGCGACTCACCGACTGGCTCGGCGACGGCGGGGTGTGGCTGCACATCGGCTCCGACCATCACGTGATGGCACTGGTACAGACACGGAACCCACCCGCCCACTCGCACTTTCACCACCTCGCACTCGACGTCGTCGACATCGGCCAGATGCGCGTGGCGCTCGACCATCTCGGGCGGCACGGCCGGTGGCTCGGTTGGGGCCCGACCCGCCACGGGGTCGGCGGGAACATCGCGTCCTACGTGCGGATCGTCGAGGAGGAGTGCTTCGTCGAGCTGTACTGCGACATGGAGCAGCTCGCGCCCGACCATCAGCCGCGCGAGTGGCCGGACGACCGTTACTCCTCCAACACCTGGGGCCCGCTGCCGCCGCGCTCCTACTTCCGCTTCGACGCGGCCGCGGTCGAGTCCGAGCGCGAGTCACTGGAGATGCAGGGCACGCCGCTCCCACCGGCCCCGGAGGACTGACACATGACACTGCATGGTTACTCGACCCCGCGCACCCCGAAGGGAGCCGCCGGCCTGGTCCCGCCGCCGCCGTGGCACTACGTCGGTGACTTTCTGGTCGTTGACTTCCACGCCGATCCTGACGCCGCGGTGTCGCTGCTGCCCGACGGCCTGGAGCCGTTCGCCGAGGACCCGGGGCGCTGCGCTGCGGTGTTCGCGGACTGGCAATCGTTCTCGGAGGGCGGCGACGAGCTCACCGACCCGGTCCGCGGCCAGTACAAGGAGGCCTACATCGTGGTCAGTGCGCTGCTCGACGGCGCACCGGTGACGCTGTGCACGTTCATCTGGGTCGACCAGGACTTCGCGCTCGCTCGCGGTCACATCCAGGGGTTCCCCAAGAAGCTGGGGCAGGTGTCGATGACTCGCACCTTCAACCTCGAGTGCGTCGCCTCCCCGCAGCTCGCCGCCGGCGGCGCGTTCGGGGCGACGTGCTCGGCACGCGGCCGGGAGGTCGTGCGCGCCCAGGTGAAGCTCGACGCCCTGAGCGAGTCCGGGTCGCTGCACTCGGGTCCGCCGATCGTCAACGTCCGATACTTCCCGCGGCTGGCAGCCGGTCACCACGACGACCCGCAGGTCAACGAGCTCGTCCGCTCCCGCTCGAGAGACCGCGCGGTCTCCGAGATCTGGGAGGGCGAGGCGGCGCTCCAGCTGTTCGACGCCCCCGGCGAGGAGCACGCGATGCTCGCCCCGCTCGATGTCGTGCGCGGCTACCGGTTCACGTTCGGCTACACCGTCGACGACCTCGAGACCGTCAAGGAGCTCTAGAAGACGCCATGACCGCAACCGCCCTCAAGACCACGACCGTGGCCGGGATCGAGGTCCCGACCGATCACTACATCGGCGGCCAGCGCGTCGGCTCAGATGCGACGTTCGAGACGATCTCCCCGCTCGACGGGCACGTGCTCGCCAAGGTCGCACGCGGCGGCGAGCGCGAGGCCGACCTCGCGGTCCGCGCCGCACACGACGCGTTCCCTGAGTGGGCAGCGCTCGGCGCCGTCGGCCGCGCACAGCATCTGCACCGGCTCGCGGACCTGATCGACGCGCACCTCGAAAAGCTCGCCGTCGTCGAGTCCGCGGACATGGCGATGCTGCTCCGTTCGCTGCGCGCGCGGGTGATCGCCCGCGGCGCGCTGAACTTCCGCAACTACGCCGACCTCGCCCAGGCCCACGAGGAGCGCGACTGGCACTCGAAGGGCACCTGGAACCGCGTGCAGCGGATGCCGGCCGGCCCGGCGGTCGTGATCACCCCGTGGAACGCACCCTTCATGCTCTCCACCTGGAAGACGGCGCCCGCGCTCGCCGCCGGCTGCACCGTCGTGCTCAAGCCCGCCGAGTGGTCGCCGCTCTCCTGCTCGCTGCTGGCCTCGCTCGCCGACGAGGCCGGGATTCCGCCCGGCGTGTTCAACGTCGTGCAGGGGATCGGCGAGGAGGTCGGCGCCGCGCTCGTGTCCCACCCACTCCTCAGGCGGGTGTCGTTCACCGGCTCGACCGAGACCGCCCGCCGGATCGGACAGACGGCGGCTTCCAACATCGTCCCGTTCACCGCCGAACTGGGCGGCAAGAACCCGCTGATCGTGTTCGCCGACGCCGACCTCGACGCGGCCGCGCAGAAGGCCGCCGGCCAATACGATGACGCCGGGCAGGTCTGCCTGTCGGGGACCCGGCTGCTCGTCGAGGAGTCGGTGCTCGAGCCGTTCCTGGAGCGCTTCCATGCCGCGACCGACGCGCAGGTACTGGGCGACCCTGCGAATGACGCGACGACGATCTCGCCGCTCATTCACCCCGACCATCTGGCACGCGTGCAGGGGTTTGTCGACCGCGCCCGCAAGGACGGGCAGCGGGTCGTGCGCGGCGGCCGCCAGGCCTCGGAGCTCGGCCCGATGTTCTATGAGCCGACGCTGATCGAGCCGACCTCCAACGAGGCCGAGATCGTCCAGAACGAAGTGTTCGGCCCGGTGCTCGTCTACCAGACCTTCCGCACCGAGCAGGACGCGATCGCGCTGGCCAACTCCACCGCCTACGGCCTCTCGGCGATCGTCTACACCTCCTCGATGGGCCGCGCGGACCGCATCGGCCGCGCCGTCCGCGCAGGCGTCGTGTGGGTGAACACGTTCCTCGTGCGTGACCTCACCGCGCCGTTCGGCGGCGCGCGCAACTCCGGGATCGGACGCGAGGGCGGCGACTACGCCCTGGACTTCTACTCCGACCTGAAGACCCTGCAGATCCTCGACGGGAGCGTCTCGTGAACTGATTGCACGGGTGGGGCAACTCGAAGGGGCCGGGCGCTCGGGAGGGCGCGTACACATCACTTGACCGCAGGTGGAGGAGAGCAATCATGGAGCAGACACAGGGAGCGGGCGCGCAGCCCGCAACGGACGGGCATCTCGGAGAGCGCAAGCTCACCACGATCCACGCGATCGGCCAATCGCTCGCCATCGGGCCCATGTTCTCGGCCGGGTTGCTCACCGGGCTGGTGGCGAGCGTCGCCGGCTTCAGCTCACCGCTGTCGGTCCTGCTCGGCTCGATCGGGGCGCTCTGCCTCGGCTACGTGATCTCGGTGTTCGCGCGCCGGTTCTCGGGCGCGGGCGCGATCTATGAGTACCTCGTCCACGGCGCGCACCCCAGCGTCGGCGTGTTCGGCGCCGGCCTCTACGGGCTCGGCGTCCTGTTCCTCGGCGGCGGCGGCGTGTTCATCGCCAACGGCTTCCTCGCGCAGGCGTTCTTCCAGACCCATCTGCAGATCGATGTCACCTGGTGGATCTGGGGCATCGTCGCGCTGGTGCTCGCCGTCGGGCTCAACCATCTCGGCGCCCGCCTGGCGATCCGCGGCGTGCTCGCGATGGCCGGGCTGTCGCTGATCCCGTTCCTGATCCTCGCGATCACGATCATCGCCAAGGGTGGCCTGCACGGCAACACGCTCGCCGTGTTCGGCACCTCGCACTCCTCGACCAGCGGCGTCTTCCACGGGATCCTGTTCGCGGTCACGCTGTTCATCGGCTTCGAGGCGGCGGCCTCGATCGGTGAAGAGACCGCCGAGCCGCACCGCTCGATCCCGATCGCGCTGATCGGCTCGGTCGCACTGGCCGGGCTGTTCTACCTGGTTGTCACCTACGCGGCGGCGATCGGCTTCGGCCCGCACGGCGCCGCCACCACGTGGCCGTCCGCCGCCTCGCCGATGGGGTCCCTGGCCCAGCAGTACGTCGGCAAGGGCCTCTCGACGCTGATCGACCTCGTCGTGCTGCTGGACTCGCTGTCGGTCGCGATCGCCTTCGTGGTGGCCGGCTCGCGCGTGTTCTTCGCGCTGGGCCGGGACGGGCTGCTGCCGCCGGTCGTCGCACGCACCAGCCGGTTCGAGACCCCGCTCGGCGGCAACCTCATCATCCTCGTCGCGGGCATCGCCGCGCTGCTGTTCGGCGGTCTGACCCACTACGGCAATGCCATCCAGTTCCCCAACAACGTCGAGGCGTTCTCCATCAGCGCCGCGGCCGGTTCGTTCCTGATCGAGGCGGTCTACGGGATGCTCGCGGTGGCGGGCGTGTTCATCATCGCGCGCTCGTTCACCGGGATCGGCCGGGTGTGGCGCGTGATCGTGGCGATCATCGGGTTCGCCACCCCGGTGCTCGCCTACTACGGCTCGCTGCACCCGTTCCCGACGTTCCCCAACAACCGCGGGCTGATCTTCGCCGGCATCGCGGCGCTGATCGTCGTCATCTGGTTCGCCTACCTGTCGTTCGCCCACCCCGAGCGGATCAAGGCGGCGGCGCGCAACGCCGACCAGCACGTCGGGGTGCCGCCGCTCGACGAGGACCTCAGCTTCCACCCGACGGCCGGGGCGACTCCGCTCTCCTAGCGGTCCGGCCCGGACGCTGGCCCGCGCCGGTACGATGGCGCGGGTCAACGTCGACGGAGGCAGGGGGACGAGATGAAACGGTGGACTGGCGCGCTGGTCGCGCTGATGCTGATCCTGGTGGGACTGACCGCGGCGTCACGAGCGAGCGCGCAGCCCCGCGCAACCCAGGCTTCGGCCCCGACGCTCGGCCTGGGGCAGAAGTTCACCGAGGGGTTCGGCCACGTCCGCCCGCGGGTCGTCAGCTACGGCGGAGATCCGACGAGCCTCGTCGCCAAGGTGCACTGGAGCTCCTGGGGCGGCGCCCGCGCCGTCGGCCACGGCGAGGCCGACTGGGTGTGGCCGGGCTGGTGCGTGGCGTGCGGAAGCGTCAATCTGCCCGCGACCGTCGTCGCCTTCGGCCTGCGCCGCTGCGGTGGTCACCCCGCCTACGCGCATGTCGAGTGGTACTTCCCCTCGCGCGGGATGACGTTCTCCCGGCATCTCGGCACCGAGAACGTGTGCAACCCCAGGGCCTCCTCGCACGTGACCGAGCCCCCGCACGCCAACTGCTCCCTGGTGCGGGCCCCGGGCGCGCTCATCACCAAGATCGACGTGTTCGGGTTCGGAATTCGCTGTCCGGCGGCGCGCGTGCTGCTCGCCAAGCTCGATCCGATCAGCCACTACCGGCACAATGCCCGCTTCCACGTCGGGTCCTGGTGGTGCGGCTCCTCGCTCATCATGCAGGTCACGAAGACCGGGCCCCAGAGCTTTGAGTGTGAATCCGGGGACTACAACGACGTGTCGTTCGACATCATGCCGACCGGGAACGTCATACGAGGGTGATCGTCAGTCCCTGCTCGCGCAGCGCGGCCGCCTCGTCCGGGTCGGCCGCCGAATCGGTGATCAGCTCATCGACGTCCTCCAGCGAGCAGATCCGCGCGAACGCCGCGCGACCGATCTTGGAGCGGTCGGCGACGACGGTGACCGCGGAGGCCCGCTCGATCAGCGCTCGGTCGGTGCCCGCCTCCAGCTCGTGATGCGTCGTCAGGCCGGTCCGGCTGGCGATCCCGTCAACTGACAGGAACACCATGTCGAGGTTGAGGCCGGCCAGGCTCGCCTCGGCGATCGGGCCGACCAGCTCGTAGGACTGCGGGCGAGCGACCCCGCCCGTGATGACGAGCTTCAGGTTCGGTCGGATCGCGATCTCGGCCGCGATGTTGAGCGCGTTGGTGACGATCGTGAGATCGGAGCGGTCGGCGAGCGCGCGCGCCACCTCGGTCGTTGTGGTACCGCCGGTGAGGCCGATGGCGAACCCGTCACGCACGCGAGAGGCGGCTTCGGCCGCGATCCGCTTCTTCTCGGCGGCGTGTTGGATCGTCTTGTAGCGCAGGGGGAGCTCGTAGACGACCCGGTTGGACACCGCTCCGCCGTGCGTGCGCCCGAGCAGGCGCTGGGTCTCCAGCAGCTGGAGGTCGCGCCGGACCGTTGCCGCAGACACCCCGAGTTCGGCGGAGATCTCGGTGACCGCGACCACCCCGTCGGAGGCCAGCCGTTCGAGGATCGTCGACAGGCGCTGCTGCTGCTGCACGGCGGCAGCGTACCGGCCGCGCCGGAGCCACTCTGGGATGCAAGAACGATATTGCGTTGTGAGCGAATTTGACGTAGTCTGCTCGCAATCGAGCACAACCGAGCGCAGGCGCCCGCGCTCGGCATCGATACGCACAGCTCGCCGGCCGCGCGGGACGCGTTCGGCGTTCAGATCCCAAGCTGGACCGAATGGAGGGAGTGATGACAGTGCCGAGAACCCGGTTCATGTCGGTGGTGGCGGCGGCCGCGCTCGCGGTGGTGGCCATGGCGGCCGGCCTGCTGCTCCATGCCCAGGCCGCGTCCGCAGAGGCCTCGCCACCTGCGGGCACCACGCTCACCCCCGTGCTCGGTTGGAGCAGCTGGAGCTTCTTCCGGCACTCAACCGACGCCGCGGTCATGAAGTCCGAAGCGCTGGCGATGCAGACGAGCGGCCTGGAGGCCGAGGGCTACCAGTACATCAATCTCGACGACTTCTGGTACCAGTGTCCGCAGGGTGGGCAGGGTCCCAACGTCGACCAGTACGGCCGCTGGGTGACCGACTCGACCAAGTACCCGTCCGGACCGAACGGCGAGAACGGAATCGCGGCGCTCGCCGACTACGTTCACAGCCTCGGCGAGAAGTTCGGCATCTACGTGACGCCGGGAATCTCCAAGCAGGCCGTCGCTGAGAACACGCCGATCGAGGGAACGTCCTTCACCGCAGACTCGATCGCCACCGACGTGCGGCAGCACAACTACAACTGCGGCGGCATGGTCGGGGTCAACTTCAACAAGCCGGGTGCGCAGCCCTACGTCAACTCGATCGTGGATGAGCTCGCCGGCTGGGGCGTCGACTACATCAAGCTCGACGGGATCACGAACCGCAACACCGCCGACATCAAGGCGTGGTCGGACGCGATCCGGCAGTCGGGACGTCCGATGCAGCTTGACATCACCGAGGGCGCGTACACGCCGAAGCTCGGTCCGACGCTCGACCAGTACGCGACGCAGTGGGAGTACTCGTCAGACATCGAGGCCTACGGGACGCCCGGGCTCACCGACTACACCCAGGTGAAGAAGCGGTTCAACACGCTGGCGCTCTGGGAGCCCACGTTCGGAGGGTCGCAGTACAACGGCTACAACGACTTCGACTCCGTCGAGGTCGGCAACTGTGACGATCCCGTCTCGGCGACCACTCCGTTCGGCCACGCGTCCTACACCAATGGAGACGGGCTGACCTATCCCGAGCGCCAGACCGTCCTGAGCCTGTGGTCGCTGGCGTCCTCACCGATCATCATCGGCACCGACCTGACCCAGCTCTGCCCGCAGGATCTGAACCTGCTGGAGAACAAGGCAGTGCTGGCACTCGATCAGGACGGCGTCGATGCGTCCTTGATCCAGAATCAGGCCGGCGAGCGGGTGGTGGCGAAGACCACCCCCAGCGGTGCGGCGGCGGTCGGGCTGTTCAACACGGGTCTGCAGAGCAAGACGCTGTCGGTGACCGCGTCGGCCCTGGGCCTGCCGGCGAGCAGCACCGGATATCAGGTCGATGACCTCTGGTCAGGCACCACCTACAGCACCACCAGCAGCACGTTCAGCCAGATCGTTCCGTCCCACGGCGTGGCGTTGTTCGAGATCACGCCCAGCGGCTCCTAACCCCAACCGGTGGACGCGGCCGGCCGACACGGCCGGCCGCGCCATCACCGGTCAGCAGTGCCTAACCGCGCTTGGCCGAGAACGTGGTCTTCGGGATCGCGCAGTTCGAAGATCCGGGCTTGGTGGTCCCGGTGAACGAACCGGACACCTTCCGCCCGCTGAACCGTCCGATGAGATGGAGCATCGGTCCGCCCCGGAGAAGGATCTTGCCGTTGAACCGGTTGTCCGTGACCTTGATCTTCGCCGGCACGCCGCTCGTCTCCTCGAGGAATCCGCAGTTGGAGCCCGCGAGGAAGGTCGCGCGCGTGATTCGGCCGTCCTTGACCGTCAGGCTGAACGGATGGGCGGCGGTGGAGCCGTCGAGATGCAGAACGCTGGTCCCGTGGTAGGTCCCGTTCGAGGCCGCGAGCGCGGTCGACGAGCCGATGAGCACCGCCACGACGGCCAGTGCCCCGATGATGCGCTTCATTCGTATTACCCCTCTGTGTCGTGTCGATCGAGCATGCTGCTGACCGGACTGCGGCATCCGAGCCTCAGGCCGGCTCCAGACAGACGACAAGAGAATCGTACAGCCGCCGCAAAGCGCGCCGTGGACCCCCGGATGTTGCCATCCGTGCGGCCGTTGACGCGCGGCCAACGCTCACGTAGGGTCCGGCGCCAAGTTCGGGTGGGGACCGACACGAGAGGACGTCATGGCTGCACCGGAGACCTTGGAACACGACGACGAGAAACGTCTCGCCGAGCTGGGGTACAAGCAGGATCTCGAACGCCGCATGAGCGGCTTCCAGAACTTCGCGATCTCGTTCACGATCATCTCGATCCTGTCCGGGGCACTCACGCTGTACGGGACCGGCATCAACTACGGTGGTCCGATGCAGCAGGCGATCGGCTGGCCGATCGTGTCGGTGTTCGTGATCATCGTCGGCCTCTCGATGGCCGAGCTCGCCTCCGCCTTCCCGACCGCGGGCGGCCTCTACTGGTGGGCCTCACGGCTGGGCGGCCCCGCGTGGGGCTGGTTCACCGGGTGGTTCAACCTGATCGGCCAGGTGGCGATCCTCGCCGGCATCGACTACGGCGCCGCGACGTTCACCACCGCGCTGTCGAACCTGTGGTTCAACTACAACAACGACAGCCATCACGTCATGTACATGTACGCGGGGATCCTGATCCTGCACGCGCTGCTGAACATCTTCGGCGTCCGTCTGGTCGCGATGCTCAACTGGGTGTCGGCCTACTGGCACGTGATCGGGGTCGCAGTGATCGTGATCGTGCTGATCGTCGTCCCGAACTCTCACCAGTCGGTCGGCTGGGTCTTCTCCAAGACGGTCAACAATGCCGGCTTCGGCCACGCCCCGTTCTTCTTCATCTTCCTGCTCGGCTTCCTGCAGGCGCAGTACACCTACACCGGCTTCGACGCGTCCGCGCACATGTCAGAGGAGACGCGCTCGGCGTCGATGACGGCGGCCAAGGGCGTCGTCAATTCGATTCTCGTCTCCGCGATCGCCGGCTACCTGCTGATCATGGCGCTCACGTTCGCGATCAAGAACCTGAGCGCCGTCGGCGCCGCGGGCGGCTTCGCGGTGATCACCCTGCTCGAGCAGGCGCTCGGCAAGGGCGGCGCCGAGGTGCTGCTGTTCATCGCCGTCATGGGCCAGCTGTTCTGCGGCATGTCGGCGGTCACCGCCGCCTCGCGGATGCTGTACGCGTTCTCCCGTGACCGCGCGACTCCGGGTTGGCGACTGTGGTCCAAGCTGAACGCTGCCCATGTGCCCTACCTCGGTGTGATCCTGATCGCGTTCCTCGCCTTCCTGCTCGCGCTTCCGGCCTGGAGCTCGCAGACCGCGTTTGTGTACGTCGCGATCACCTCGGTGGCGACGATCGGCCTCTACATCGCCTACATCCTTCCGGTCTACCTGCGCCTGCGGGCCGGCGACTCGTTCGACCCAGGCCCATGGTCGCTCGGGCGCTGGTACAAGGTGCTCAACATCGTGGCGATCCTCTGGGTGGTCTTCATCTGCGTGCTGTTCATCCTGCCGACGACCGAGGCCGCCGTGCCGTGGTCCAGCCAGTTCAGCCTGAAGACGTTCAACTACGCGCCGGCGGCCGTCGGCATCGTGATCGTGCTCGTCGGCAGTTGGTGGCTTCTCTCGGCACGTCACTGGTTCAAGGGCCCGCTGCGACCGATCGAGGACGAGGACACGCCGCCGCCGCTCGAGGCGCTGCCGGATATCGCATGAGCGGCGGGCGTATCGAAGGCAAGGCGTGCGTCGTCACCGGCGCAGCGTCGGGGATCGGCCGCGGCATCGCGACGCGCTTCGCCCAGGAGGGCGGGCGCGTCGTGTGCGTCGACGTCAACGAGGTCGGCCTGCGGGAGACGGTCGAGCAGGCCGGCGGCGTGGCCGAGTCGTGCATCGCCGACGTGAGCGATCGCGCCCAGATCACCGCGGCGGTGCAGCGCTGTATCGACGCCCACGGTCAGATCGACGTGCTGGTCAACAACGCCGGCGTCAACCTGCCCGGCGTCTTCCACGAGGTCGATGACGACACGATCGACCGCACGCTCGCCATCAACCTCAAGGGCCAGATCTACGGCTGCCAGGCGGCGATCCCTGACATGCTCGCCCACGGCGCCGGCTCGATCATCAACGTCTCGTCGGTCAACGGCGTCGTCGCGGAGCCGTACCTGACGATCTACGCCGCCTCCAAGGGCGGGGTGGTGATGCTCTCCCGCGGCATCGCCCTCGACTACGCCAAGCAGGGCATTCGCTGCAACGTGATCTGCCCGGGCTGGGTCGACACGCCGATCAACCACGCCCACGCCGAGATGCTCGGCGGCCTCCAGCACGTCTACGACACGATCGACTCCTTCCAGCCGATCGGCCGCCCCGGCACGCCGGCCGAGATCGCGGCCCTCGCGCTGTTCCTCGCCTCCGACGAGGCGGGCTTCATCACCGGCTCGGTGATGCTCGCCGACGGCGGTATGACCGCGCAGTAGCCGCGGGGCGGGCGCCACTCGCGAGAAAAGTGCACTGACAGTGCTCCGATGTCGACCGCCCGCCGCCCCACCGCCGCGGTCAGCCGATCGCCGGCACGCACGCTCGCCGGTAGTCCCGCAGCACCGCGCCGACGTGGTCGAGCACCAGCGCGCGGGGCTCCAGGTCAAGCTCTCGCGCGCGCACGCGCGCGTACTCAAGCGGCAGCCACGCGGCGAGCAGCGGCAGCGGGATCTCGACCCGCTCGAGGTTGGAGAGCAGTCGCCCGACGGCCTCGTCCACCTGGGGATCGGGCCAGTAGTAGCGCAATCGGTCGCTGAAGCTGTAGACCCGCGCGAGCCTCCGGGTCTCCTCGTCGCCCCCGTAGTAGCGGTCCCAGTATCCGGGACGCGCCAGCATCCGGTCCTCCAGCACGGCGCTCAGCCGCGAGTGCTCGTCCGATGGGCACAGCTCGCGTTCGATCGCCTCCAGCGCGAACAGCGCCTCACGCAGCGCGAACGTCAAACCCGGTCCGACCTTGAGGATCCCCCAGTGGTCGCGAACGAGCGCGGCGAGGCGCTCGGGCGTCTGGTAGTCGGTGGAGTGCGCCTCGAACACGATCCCGGGCTCGTCCCCGAGCACCTGCTGCAGCTCGCCGGTTCGCCCGGGCTCGTAGTCCTCGACCGACCACTCATCGAACTCGACCCCCGGTTGCACGACGAGTCCGCGCACCCGCGGCCAGACCGCGTCGAGCCCGGCGCGGGAGAACGCCTGGCGGTGCGCGCGCAACGTCGCTCGTGCCGCCGCGGCCGAGGTCGGCTCCAGGCCGTGGATCGTCTCGGCCGCGCCACCCGGCACGGGCACCTCAGTCCCGATGACGTAGCTCAGCGGTCGCCCGCCCCCCGCGTCCTCGGCGACCCGTGCGAGTCGCGCCGCCCGCTCGGAGACGAGCGCGTCGCCCGGCGGTGAGGGATCGCCGCCGCACGCCATCGAGCAGTCGAGGTGGATCTTGGTGAACCCGGCCGCGGCGTACCCGCGCACGAGCGCTTCGGCGCGCTCCATCGCCTCCTCCGCGGGCTGCTCCCGCCACGGGTTGGGCCCGAGGTGATCGCCGCCGAGCAGCACCCGCTCCTCCTCGATGCCTGCGGTCCGGGCAACGCCATGCACGAAGTCTCGGAAGTCGGGAGGTTGCATCCCGGTGTAGCCGCCGTCCTGGTTGACCTGGTTGGACGTCGCCTCGACGAGCACGAGCCCGCCCGCGCCGGCGCCGGCCCCAGCCGCCCCGCCGGCTGCGGCCGCCTCGCGCATCGTCGCCTCCAGCACCAGCGGGTTGGCGGAGCACACGGACGTGATGCCGACGCGCTCACCACCACGGTGGCGCGCGACGAGCGATGCGAGAGGGTCGTTCATTGTGAAGATCGTGACGCGCGATCTTGCGCGAATCAAGCCTATTAAGCACAATAACGCGCATGACCAAGATCACGCTCGTCGGAGCGGGAAGCGTCGAGTTCACGCGGGTGCTGCTCGCCGACCTCGCGGCATACCCTGAGCTCGCCGACCTCACCATTGCCCTGCACGACATCGATCCCGGCCGGCTGGACACGGCGACGCGGATCGCAGACGACGTCAATCGCGTGGCGGGGTCGCATTTCACGTTCGAGTCCCATCTGGAGCGCCGCCCGGCGCTCGAGGGCGCGGACTTCGTCGTCAACGAGATCCAGGTCGGCGGCCTCGACGCGACGATGCGTGACTTCGAGATTCCCAAGCGCCATGGCCTGCGCCAGACGATCGGCGACACGCTCGGCGTCGGCGGCGTGTTCCGGGCGCTGCGCACGATCCCGGTGATGCTCGAGATCACCCGTGACATCCACGACGTCTGCCCCGAGGCGTGGCTGCTCAACTACACCAACCCGATGGCGATGCTCATGTGGGCGCTCGACGCCGCCGGCGCCCACGACCGCATGGTCGGTCTCTGCCACTCCGTCCAGAACACCCACGAGCTGCTCGCCGAGATCGTCGGCGTGCCCGAGCCCGAGATCACCTTCGAGACCGCGGGTGTCAACCACCAGGCGTTCGTGCTGCGCTTCGAGCGCGACGGCGAGAACCTCTACCCGCGGCTGGACGAGGCGATCGAGCGCGACCCCGAGGGTCTCGGGCGGCGCGTGCGAGTCGAGCTCTACCGCCGCTTCGGCCGCTTCCCGACCGAGTCCAGCGAGCACTCGGCCGAGTACCTGCCCTGGTTCATGCGCCACGACGATCAGATCGAGCGCTTCCGGATCCCGATCGACGAGTACATCCGCCGCTCGCTGGAGAACATCGACGAGTACAAGAGCACCCGCGAGCGCCTGGAGGCGGGCGAGCCGCTCGAGCTCACCCCCGAGGGCGAGCTCGCCCCGCGCTACATCCACGCGATGGTGACCGGCGAGTCCCGGATCGAGTACGGCAACGTCCGCAACGACGGCCTGATCGACAACCTGCCCGACGGCGCCTGCGTCGAGGTCCCCTGCCGGGTCGACGGCGATGGCGTGCATCCGCTGGCGATCGGGGCGCTGCCCGCCCAGTGCGCGGCGCTCAACCGCACGTTCCTCAACGTCGTCGAGCTCACCGTGCGCGCGGCGCTCGAGGAGTCCCGGGAGCTCGTGCACCAGGCGGTGCTGCTCGACCCCAACGCCGCGGCGACGCTCACCACCGCCCAGTCCGAGGCGCTGGTCGACGAGCTGATCGAGGCCCACGGCGAGCTGATGCCGGCGGGGATCCGGGCGGGCGGCTCGCGGGTGGCCGCGGCCTGAGCGCGGCGGCGGGTCGCTCGCTGTCCTTGGGCTGATGTGGGGTCGTCCGTGGGCGACTCTGGGAACTTGAAGACGCGGAGAGGCGCGTGGAGTTCCCAGAGTGACGAGTTGGCGGGGCGGATCTCCCAGGCACGTCGCCCAAGCCGGGACGTTCCTCGCACTCGCGACGCGCTCTGAGGCCGAGTGAGCGATCCGGTGTGCGGGGTGGGGCAGATCACGCACACGGTCGGCGGCGCAGCGGCGCGTGCGAGAAGAACCTCGCCCCCGGGGCACGATCCCGCACCGTCCCTCCTGCGCCGCCCCGAGAGTGAGGTTTTGCCCGTCGTCGGGCACACGAAGTGGGGGCCGGCGTCACGGCATGCCACCAGCCACGCGCCGCACCACCACCCGCCCCCGCCGCACAACCCAGCCACCACGAGCGCCCGCCGCCGAACCCAGCCCGGCCACCCCCGCCCCGAGCGACCCCCTCACACCAGCGTGACGGTGAGCCCCTGCTCCTGCAGGGCCTCCACCTCGCCCGGGTCCGCCCCGACGTCGGTGATCAGCTCGTCGACCTGATCCAGCGCGCAGATCCGCGCGAACGTGACCTTGCCGATCTTCGAGCTGTCGGCGACCACCGTGACCCGGTCGGCGCGGGCGATCAGCGCGCGGTCGGTCCCGGCCTCGACCTCGTGATGAGTGGTCAGGTGGGCGCGCGCGGAGATCCCGTCGACGGACATGAACACCATGTCGAGGTTCAGCCCCTCGAGGCTGGCCTCGGCGATCGGGCCGACCAGCTCGTAGGACTCCAGCCGGGCGACCCCGCCAGTGACGACGAGCTTGAGGTTCGGTCGCACCGCGATCTCGGAGGCGATGTTCAGCGCGTTGGTGACGATCGTGAGCTGTGGGTGGTCGATGAGCGCTCGCGCGACCTCGGTCGTGGTGGTGCCGCCGCCCAGCCCGATCGCCCAGCCATCGCCGACGCGGCTGGCGGCGGCCGCGGCGATCCGCTTCTTCTCGGTCGCCTGGCGCGCTGACTTGTAGCGCAGCGGCAGCTCGTACAAGACCCCCTGCGGGACGGCGCCGCCGTGCGTGCGGTCGAGCAGCCGCTGGCTCTCGAGCAGCTGCAGGTCACGCCGAACGGTCGCGGCCGAGACCTCGAGCGCATCCGCCAGCTCGACCACGCCCACCGATCCGTCGGCGGTCAACCGCTCGAGGATCGCGGACAGGCGCTGCGATTGCTGCACGGCGGGAAGTCTACGTCGAAGTGGGCAGGTTTTGAACGTCTTGTGTTGTTATTTGAGCGAAACGCTCATACAGTGCGCAGAAATGAGCGTCACAGAGTCAGAGATCACCAGCCAGCCCGAGATGTGGGAGCGGACCGCCGCGCTGCTGCCCACGGTCGCCGAGCGGCTGCCGGCCCCCGGGCGGCGGCTGGCCATCATCGGCTGCGGCACGTCTTACTTCATTGCCCAGGCGATCGCAACCCTGCGTGAGTCCAGAGGCCAGGGCGAGACGGACGCGTTCGTCGCCTCCGAGATGCCGCTCGGGCGTGGCTACGACGACGTGCTGGCGATCTCGCGCTCCGGCACCACCACCGAGGTCGTCCGCGCGCTTGACGCGCTTCCGCCCGCGATGCCCTTGCTCGTCATCTCCGCCGTCGCCGACACGCCCGTCGTGCAGGCCGCCGACGACAGCGTCCTGCTCGACTTCGCGGACGAGCGCTCGATCGTCCAGACCCGCTTCGCCACCTGCGTGCTCGCCTTGATGCGAGCGCACCTCGGCGAGGACCTCACGCCTGCCGTGGCACAGGCGCGGGCAGCGCTCACGCCGGTCGCGGACCAACCGCGGAGCCCGCTCCCGCACGACGCGACCGACTTCGAGCAGTTCGTGTTCCTCGGGCACGACTGGAGCGTCGGCGTCGCCAACGAGGCCGCGCTGAAGTTCCGCGAGGCGTCGCTGTCGTGGGCGGAGTCCTATCCCGCCGGCGAGTACCGCCACGGGCCGATCAGCGTCGCCGGTCCGCGCACGCTCGTGTGGCTGATCGGGGTCGACGACGATTCGCTGATCTCCGACATCGAGGCGACCGGCGCGACCGTGCGCGTCGCCACCTCAGACCCGATGGCTGAGCTGGTGACGATCCAGCTCACTGCGGTCGCACTGGCGCAGGCACGCGGCCTGGATCCGGACAATCCACAACACCTGACGCGATCGGTCGTACTGCCCTGACAAGGGCACAGGAGGAGGAGAGAGATGAGACGAGCAGGCTTTCTGGTGGCGCTCGGGGCGGCGCTGGCCCTCGCCGGCTGCGGCGGCGGCTCGGGCAAGAAGGGGTCCGCGGGGCTCTCCGCGGCCGCGCCCAAGCCGATCACGAGCGGCCATGTCCACATCACGGTGTGGGAGGGGTACACCGCGGCGGAGTCGTCGACGATGAAGCGGCTGGCGGCGGAGTTCAACAAGACCCACCCGCACATCACCGTCACGCCGCAGTTCTACGGCAACAGCGACTACGCGCTGCAGAAGGTGCTGTCCGCGATCGCCGGTGGCGACCCGCCCGACATCTCCTATCTGTACGGCTCCAACGCCGCCAACATCGCGAGCACGTCGAAGCTCGTGCCGCTCACCAACTGGCTGAACCAGGACAAGGCGTTCGGCTGGGATCACTTCTATCCCTTCGAGCGGGCCGTGGCGACCGTGGGCGGCAAGGTCGTCGGCGTCCCGGCGCTCGTCGACAACCTCGCGCTCGTCTACAACAAGACGCTGTTCAAGCAGGCGGGGCTCTCTGACCCGACGCCCAACTGGACCTGGGCCGACATGAAGCGGGCCGCACTCAAGCTGACCAACCCGGCCAAGAAGCACTTCGGCTGGGCATACGTCAACGACGCGAGCGAGGACACCGTCTGGCGGTTCTGGGCGATGCTCTGGCAGGCCGGCGGCCACATCCTCACGCCCGACGGCAAGAAGGCGGCGTTCGACTCCGCGGCCGGCATCAAGGCGCTCACCTACCTGCAGAGCCTCTCCAAGGCCCATGCGATCTATCTCGACAACGGCTCGGACAACTACCTGCCGCTGTTCGGCTCCGGCCACATCGGGATGCTGTGGACCGGCCCATGGGACCTCCAGCAGATCCGTCAGTCGAAGGTCGACTACGGCGTCACGATCCTGCCCGGCGATGAGAACCATCAGACGATTTCCGGGCCCGACAACTGGGTGATGTTCAACAACGGCTCCCAGCGCGTGGCGGCCGCCTGGGAGTTCCTGCAGTGGTTCACCTCGCCCAAGATCGATCTGCAGTGGTGCCTGGGCACGGGCGATCTCCCGATCCGTGACGACGTGCAGTCACTGCCCGGCTTCAAGACCTACCTCACGCGCTACCCGGGCGTCGAGGAGTGGGTCCACAACCTCACCAACTCAAAGCAGAATCGGCCGGTCTCCGTCGCGTATCCGAAGATCTCGACGGCAATCGGTCAGGCGGTGCAGGGCGTGCTGCTCGGCAAGTACCAGCCCAAGCAGGCGCTTGCCCAGGCGGCGCAGACGACCAACGGTCTGCTGAGCGCACCACCGGGCTGATGTCCGCAGTCGCAGACAACGCGGGGGCCCGGCGGCCCCCGCGCGCCCGGCCGTCGCTGCTCAAGCGGCTGATCGGCTCCGAGCACCTGGCCGGCTGGATGTTCGTGGCACCGGCGGTGATCCTGATCGCGATCTTCTTCCTGATCCCGATCGGCTGGTCGCTGATCCTCTCGCTGCAGGCCAACAACCTGCTCGGGTCCCACCACTACGTCGGCTTCGCCAACTACAGCGCGCTCTCCAAGGACCACGAGTTCCGTTCCGCGGTGGGACACACCGTGCTCTACACCGTGATCTTCGTCCCGATCTCGGTGATCGGCGCGCTCGGCCTCGCGGTGGCGCTGAACCGCAAGATCCGGGGGATCCGCTTCTACCGGCTGGCGGTCTTCACCCCGCTCGTCACCTCGACGGTCGCCACCGGGATCCTGTTCCTGTGGCTGTTGGACCCCACGTTCGGCCTGGTCAACTACGTGCTGCACGCGGTCGGGCTGCCCCAGCAGCAGTTCCTGCAGAGCCCGAGCGAAGCGCTCTACTGCATCGTCGCGATGACCGTCTGGGGGTGGCTCGGCTTTGACGTGATCGTGTACCTCGCCGCGCTGCAGGGGATCCCCGAGGAGCTGATCGAGGCCGCCGAGATGGACGGGGCGAGCCGCTTCAGCCGTTTCCGCACGATCGTGCTGCCGCTGCTCAGCCCCGCGACGCTGTTCCTCGTCGTCTGGTCGACGATCAATGCGCTGCAGCTGTTCGACGAGATCTACGTGACCACCCGCGGCGGGCCGCTGGAGTCGACGACGGTGATCGTCTACTACCTCTACCAGCAGGCGTTCCAGTACTTCAACGCCGGCTACGGGTCGGCGATCGCCTACGTGCTGTTCATCGCGATCCTGATCATCACCCTGATCCAGATGTGGGTCGGGCGCCGGCGGGTCTACTACACCTCCTGATGGCCACGATCGCGTCACTCAAAGACGACACGTTCCTCGCGGTCGAGGACCCGCCGCCCCCGCGCCGCCGCCTGCCGTTCAGCCCGTGGCACCTAGTGCTCGCACCGATCGCGGTGGTGATGCTGGTCCCGCTGGTGTGGATGGTCATCCTGTCACTGGAGACGAAGGGCGAGGCGGCGAACTTCCCGCCGGTGCTGTTCCCCTCCGGTCTGCACTTCTCCAACTACGCGACCGCGTGGAACGCGGTGCCGTTCGGCGACTTCTTCCTGAACAGCCTGGCGTACTCCGCCGCGACAGTCGCGGGCAACCTCTTGTTCTGCAGCCTCGCGGCCTACGCGTTCGCGCGGCTGAAGTTCTTCGGACGCGACGTGCTGTTCGTTGTGCTGCTGGCGACGCTGATGGTGCCCTACCAGGTGCTGCTGATCCCGACGTTCCTGATCGTCAAGGACATCGGGATGGTCAACAGCGTCGGCGGGCTGATCATGCCCAACCTGTGCAGCGCGTTCGGCATCTTCATGCTGCGCCAGTTCTTCCGCACGCTCCCGGTCGAGCTCGAGGAGGCGGCGCGCATCGACGGCACCTCGCGGCTCGGGATCCTGTTCAAGATCGTGCTCCCGCTGTCTCTGCCGGCGCTGGCGACGCTCGGGATCATCCAGTTCATGTGGTCCTGGAACGACTTCCTGTGGCCGCTGATCATCATCAACTCGGCGACCCGGGATCCCCTGCAGCTCGGCCTGGCCACATTGCAGGGTGCCCATTACACGGAGTGGAACCTGCTTATGGCCGGTACGGTGATGAGCCAGATCCCGATGCTCGCGGTGTTCCTGATCGCGCAGCGCTGGTTCATCCGCTCGATCGCCTTCAGCGGCTTGAAATAGGAAGGTGGGTGGGGACTTATTCCTAGTGTCAGTTTCGAGTCGGTGACCAAGCGCTTCGAGAACGGCGCGACCGCGGTCGACGACCTCTCGCTCGAGATTCACGACGGCGAGTTCATGATCCTCGTCGGGTCCTCCGGTTGCGGCAAGACGACCGCGCTGCGGATGATCGCCGGCCTGGAGCGACCGACCCGCGGCGCGATCCGGATCGGCGAGCAGGTCGTCAACGAGATGTCGGCCAAGGATCGGGACATCGCGATGGTGTTCCAGAACTACGCGCTCTACCCGCACATGTCGGTCGCCCGCAACCTGGGCTACCCGCTGCGCCAGCGCCGCGTCGCGCGGGCCGAGGTCGACCGCCGGGTCGGCGAGGTGGCGCGGATGCTGGGGCTCGACGAGCTGCTGGGGCGGCGCCCGGCCCAGCTCTCGGGCGGCCAGCGCCAGCGGGTCGCGATGGGCCGCGCGCTCGTGCGTGAACCCGAGGTGTTCCTGCTCGACGAGCCGCTCTCCAACCTCGACGCCAAGCTGCGGGTCCAGATGCGCGCCGAGCTCAAGCGGCTGCACGCGCGGCTCGGCATCACCACGATCTACGTGACCCACGACCAGGTCGAGGCGATGACCCTCGGCCACCGCATCGCGGTCATGTCCGAGGGGCGCCTGCAGCAGATCGGGGCCCCGCAGGAGGTCTATGACGCACCGCGCAACGCGTTCGTCGCCGGGTTCATCGGTAGCCCGCCCATGAACCTCCTGCGCGGGCGGGTGCGCGAGGGCCGCGTCCGCGCAGGTGACCTGGAGTTGGAGTGCGCGGCGCCCGACGGAGACGTGATCGTCGGCCTGCGACCGGAGGCGCTCAGGCGCACCGGCCCGGAGGGACCGGGTCTCGAGCTGCAGGTCTCCGTCGTCGAGCCGATGGGCGACGAGGTGATCGTCCACGGGCGGATCGCCGCCGAGATCGCCACCAGGCCGGCCGAGGCGGCGGCCCGGTCGGGCGATGAGCCGCTCCTGCTCGCGGACGAGGAGGAGAGCACGGCGATGATTGCCCGCCTGGACCCGCAGGAGCGGCCGCCGGAGGGCGGGGTCGTCCGCCTTGGGATCGATCCGGCCAAGGTGCACCTGTTCGACGCCGACACGGGTGAGCGGATCGACACCACGCGCAGCACACCCGTCTACGCCGCAACCGAGGAGCGAGAGCGATGATCCACAGAACCCTGCGACGGCTCGCCGCCGCCACCACGGCCGCGCTGCTGCTCGGCGCCGCGAGCGCCGGTGCCGCTTCCTGGACGCGACCTCCCGGCGGACTGCTCCAGTGGTACTGGCAGATCGGAACCGCCAAGCCGGGGTTGGCGGGACTGCCGCCGATCACCGGCAGCTATCCGAGTCCGGGTGCCGCCGGGATCTGGGACACCGATCTCTTCTATGACTCGGGCACGCCGAACGCCGGGATCCCGACCGGACCTTCTCCGGTCGTGCGCGCGCTGCACGCTGCCGGCAAGTACTCCATCTGTTACGTCGAGGCGGGTGCCCAGCAGACGAGCTTCCCCGACAAGCGCGACTTCGCGCCGGCGGACTACGGCAACCACGCCAAGCGCTACCAGATGCGCGGCTACCCGGACGAATGGTGGTTCGACCTGCGCGGCTTCAAGAACTACAAGCCTGGTCACTCCTCGACGCTGCACGGCGCCGCGGTCAATATCGCGGCAGGCCTGGCCAAGCGGATCCACTGGTGCGCGCTCGAGGGCCAGGACGCGCTCGAGCCCGACGATCTCGACGGCTACACCAACCGCGCAGCGACCGGCGTGCAAGGCGGCGGCTGGCATCTCACGCGAGCGGATTCGCTCGGGTTCGAGCGATGGCTGGCCTCGGCCGCGCACCACGACGGCTTGGCGATCTTCCAGAAGAACGACCCGGCCGACGCGGCGGTCGACGCATCCACGTTCGACGGGATGATCATCGAGGAGTGCAACCGCTACAACGACCCGTGCGCGGGGCCCCACGGTGACGGCACTCCGTACCTCACGCTCCACAAGCCGGTGCTCAATGCGGAGTACGTCCAGGACGGCGAGACGACCAAGAAGTTCTGCGCCGCCGACGTCGCCGCCGGCATCACCGGCGCGCTGTTCAGCGTCGACCTGAACGACGCGCGCGACTACGTGCCGTGCGCGCCGGCGCATCACCTGGTCCCGACCGTCATTCCCTGACGCGTACGCGGCGCGGCCGCACCTGAGCGCTCGAGCCCGGCTCCACGGGCCGAGTGCTCATGCTTGCGCGAGTTAGGCCGAACTCTGCGCAAAGACGCTTGAAACGTGCGCACATTTGCGCTTATGATCGCCCTGTGACCTACTTCTCGACGGAACTCGCCAGCCAGCCGTCCGTGTGGCGGGAGGCACAGGGGCTCGCCGGCGAGCTGCGGACGAAGCTGGGCGCCGACGGCTCGCGGATGGGGATCGTCGGCTGCGGGACGTCGCTCTACGTGGCCCAGGCGGTGGCCTGCTACCGCGAGGGGCAGGGCGCCGGCGAGACCGACGCCTACCCCGGCTCCGAGCTGCCGTCGGTCCGGCCGTGGGATCGCGTCATCGCGCTGTCGCGCTCAGGGACCACCACGGAGATCCTCGACGCGATCCGCACGCTGTCCCCGACGCCCGTCCTCGGAATCACCGCCACCGCCGGCTCACCGCTCGCCGGCCTCGTCGCCGACGAGATCGATCTGCCGTTCGCGGACGAGCGCTCGGTCGTGCAGACCCGCTTCGCGACCACCGCGCTTTCGCTGCTTCTCGGCGCCTACGGCTGGGACGTCGAGGCGTCGGCCCGCCGCGCAGAGGCGTTCCTCGACGAGTCCCTTCCCGAATGGGCCGGCGCCGTCGACCAGTTCGTGTTCCTCGGCCGCGGGGTCGCGGCGGCGATCGCCAACGAGGCGGCACTCAAGTTCCGGGAGATCCTGCGCACCTGGAGCGAGGCCTACCCGACGATGGAATATCGGCACGGGCCGATCTCCGCGATCGATGAGCGCAGCCTCGTCTGGATCATGGACGGCGAGGAGCGCTCGATCGATCCCCAGATCCGTGCCACCGGCGCGCGGGTGATCCGCGGAGAGGGCGATCCGCTGGCCGAGCTGGTGCGCGTGCACCGCTTCGCCGAGGGCCTCACCGAGCTGCGCTCCATCAACCCCGACGAGCCACCGCACCTGACGCGCTCCGTCGTCCTCACAGAGGACCGGTAGCCCTCGTGGAGGCAGGCGTGCTTGGGCTCGACATCGGTGGGACGAAGCTCTCGGTGGCGATCGGCGCCGCCGACGGAGAGGTGACCCGCCAGGAGAGCGCGCCGACGCGCAGCTCGGAGGGCGCGTCGGTCGTGCTCCAGCGCGCGCTGGCTCTCGCCAGGCGCTCCTATGAGGCCGAGCTCGCGGGCGGTGGCCGCGTCGCCGGGGTCGGCGTGTCGACGATGGGGTACACCCGCCCGACCCACGTCGAGCTTGCGCCGAACGTGCCCGGCTGGGAGAGCCTGGCGATCCGTGACGAGCTCTCCGCGGCGTTCCCCGGCCACACGATCGTGATCGGCAACGACGTCAAGCTGGCCGCGCGGGCCGAGATGACCTGGGGCGCGTTGAGCGGAGTGCAGGAGGGCGTCTACGTCAACCTCGGGACCGGCATCGCCGCCGGCATCGTCTCCGGCGGCAGGCTGATCGACGGCGCCCACGGAGCCGCCGGAGAGATCGGCTACACGCTTCACCGCGGGCAGACCGAGCCGCGGATGGCGGCCGAGGGCGCCGCGCCGCTCGAGGAGTGGTTCGGCGGCGCAGGCGTCGCCCGGCGCCTGGACCAGACGCAGCTGCCGCCGACGGTGGCCGAGCTCGTGCAGCGCCGCGAGGATCCCGAGGCGCAGGCCTTCCTCGACGAGCTCTGGACCGGGATCGCCGTCGCAGCGGCCAACCTCTGCATCGCAGCCGACCCGAGCGTGCTCGTTGTCGGCGGGGGGTACGTCCGCGGCGAATCGGGACTGCTGGATCGCGTGCGGGAGATCGTCGGGCGCGCGGTTCCGTATCCGCCGGAGGTCGTCCATGCCCGCTTCGGGGCCGATGCGTCGCTGCGCGGAGCGGTTGCCGCGGCGTTGGCCGTGACCGGGGAGGACGGCGGCCTGGCGACCGGGAGCACGGCGGGGGTGCAGCACCAATGACCACCTGTTCGAAGATCCGTAGGAGGAGAGAGATGCGAACGACGAAACGGCTGGCGGCGCTGAGCGCTGCCGGCACGATCGCGCTGGTTGGGCTGAGTGCCTGCGGCAGTAGCCACTCGAATGGCTCGGGCGGCTCCGGCGGCAGCAGCAGTGGAACCACCCCCGCGGCGAGCGGCTCGATCAAGGGGCAGACGATCAACGTGGCGATCGCCTATCCCGAGCCCAAGGCGATGATCGCCAAGTTCACCGCCCAGACCGGTGTCAAGGTCAACTGGAACTACCTGCAGTGGGACGACCTGCAGACGAAGATCGCGTCCGCCGCGGAGGCGAACAGCTACTTCGCCGACGTCGCGGACGTCGACTGGTCGAAGGTGGGCGAGTACTACAAGACGAAGTGGTTCAAGCCGCTGAACTCATACTTCGGCGTCTCAACTGTCAAGGCCCAATATCCACAGGCGACCTCGTTCATCCGTGACAACACGCTGATGGGGATGCCGATGGACGGCTCGATGCTCGTCACCAGTGTCAACTCGAAGGACTTCAAGGCGGCGGGGATCTCGTCGACGCCGACGACACTCACCCAGTACGAGTCCGATCTGAAGACGATCGCGTCGAAGCACGTCGTGGCCAACCCGCTCGACATCCCGTTCGCGGCGGCCGAGGGGCTGTCGACGTACTGGTACGAGCTGACCGGCGCGTTCGGCGGCTCGGTGCTGAGTGCCTCCTACAAGCCGGAGTTCACCTCGCCGTCCTCGCCGGGTTACAAGGCGCTGGCCTGGATGGTGAGCGCCTACAAGTCAGGCCTGGTCCCCAAGGCGAACCTGGGCATGGAGGACTCGCAGGCGTTCGAGACCGATCAGGCGCACAACCTGACCGCAAGCGTCTTCTCCGACTACTCCGGTGACGTCGGGACGATCTACGACGTCGCCTCGCAGTCGAAGGTCGTCGGTCAGGTCAAGTACATCGCGACGCCGGGCGCGAGCGGTCCGGGGCCGAACCTCGGCAACCCGGACGGGATCGGCATCCCCGCCCAGGCCAAGCACATCGCCGCGGCGGTCGCGTTCATCAAGTGGATGGGCGAGCCCGCCAACCAGGCGGCGTTCGCCGGTGCGGACGGCTCCAAGGACGTGATCACCGGCTTCCCGCTGCCCGCCAACCGCGGTGGCCTGTCGAAGCTGGTCGCGTCGCACAAGGTGGCGGGAGCGGCGACGCTCGCCAACCTGCTCGACAATCACGCGAAGCCGATCTTCCCGGCCGGCGCGCCGCCGTGGTACGCGCAGTTCTCAAACGCGGTGTACACGAACATCCACAGTGCGGCCTCCGGTTCGGAGTCCGTGTCGGCGGCGGTCAGTGCGATCGCCAACACCGTGAACGGCCTCGATGGCTAACTGACGATTGGGCCGTCCACGTCTGTGGGCGGCCCTCCGGTCAGTCTGTGATGAGACCCCTGGCTTCGCCATGACCGCACTCCGAGAACGCACCCGTCGCCTGGCCGGCCCGCGCGGACAGGCGATCCGCCGTGGACGGCGGGAGACCACGCTGCCCTATGCGATGGTCGCGCCGCTGCTCGTCTTCATCGGAGCGCTCGCGCTCTACCCGACGGTGCTCACCGCCTACGGGGCGTTCGTGCACGACGACGCGCTCGACCCGCCCAATCACTTCACCGGCTTCGGCAACTTCCAGTCGGTCTTCAACAACACCCAGGTCCGCCAGAGCCTGGAGAACACCGCGTTCTACATCGTCTTCGGCGTCGTGCTCTCGGTCGCGCTCGGGACGTTCTTCGCCGTGCTGCTGCAGCGTCGCTTCCGCGGGCGCGGCATCGTGCTCGCCCTGATGGTCCTGCCGTGGGCGCTGCCCGGCGTGGTCGAGGGCGTGATCTGGTCCTGGATCTATGACCCGACGTTCGGCGTGCTCAACTCGGGCCTGAAATCGGTGGGCGCCATCAACCACTATCAGCTGTGGATCGGCACCCACCAGATCCAGAGCATCCTCTTCATCTCGATCGTGCAGGTGTGGCAGATCACGCCGCTGGCCGCGATCCTGGTGCTCGCCTCGCTGCAGTCGATCCCGGGCGAGCTCTACGAGGCGGCGAGCGTCGACGGCGCCACGTCGCTGCAGTCGCTGTGGCGGATCACGCTCCCGCTCGTCCGCCCCGGTCTCGCGATCGCCGCGGTCGAGGGGCTGATCATGTCGCTCAACATCTTCGACCAGGTCTACGTCCTCAACGCGGGTGCCTCCACCGCGTCCTCGCTGATGAGCCAGACCTATGAGATCGCCTTCCAGAACCTGAACTTCGGGCAGGGGTACGCGCTGTCGCTGTTGGCCACGGTGACGACGATCGTGCTCTCGCTGCTGACGGTGAAGCTCATCTATCGCAAGGTGGAGTTCTGATGGCGTCCCGCTCCCGTCGCTTCGGCTGGGTGCGCGCGATCGGGCTCGGCGTGCTCGTCCTGTGGTCGCTGTTCCCGGTCTACTGGGCGCTCAACACCAGCCTGCAGACCAACGCCGAGGCCCAGAGCAGCCCTGTCCACTGGTTCCCGACGCACTTCGACTTCAGCAACTACCAGGCCGTGTTCGGCGCCGGGCCCTCGAGCGCGTCGGGCGCGGGGAGCATCGGCCGCGCGGTCGTCAACACCTCGATCGAGAGCCTGGGGGCGACGCTGCTCACGCTGGTGATCGCCGTGGTCGGCGCCTACGCGTTCGCCCGGCTGCGCTTCCGCCTGCGCGGGGTCCTCTTCTACGCCGTGCTCGCAACGCTCACCCTGCCGGTGTACGCGACCCTGATCCCGCTGTACAAGATCATGACCCAGCTCGGGCTGGTCAACACGTACCTCGGGATCATCCTCGTCTACACCTCGGGCTTCCTACCGCTCGCGATGTGGATCATGTACAGCATGTTCCAGGCGCTGCCCCCCAGTATCGAGGAGGCGGCGACGATCGACGGGGCGACCACGCTGCAGGTCTTCCGCCGGATCGTGCTCCCGATCGTCCGCCCCGGGATGGCGGCGACCGCCATCATCACCTTCCTGTTCGGCTGGGGCCAGTTCATCTTCCCGCTCGTCCTGGGAAGCACGAGCGCGACCCAGCCGCTCACGGTGACGCTCTCCTCGCTCGAGGGGCGCCACGTGGTGCCGTACACGATCATCAACGCGGCGGCGATCGTCGCGATCGCGGTGCCGGCCGTCATCGTGTTCTTCCTCAACCGCTGGATCGTCGACGGCATCGTCGCCGGCAGCGTGAAGTAGGCAGCGGAGCGACAGTGAGAGAGCGAGATGGGACCCACCGCGACGACCGGCTGAGGACGATCCTCGAGCTGGTCGAGAGCTCTGAGCGGCCGGTGACCGTCGACTGGCTCGCCGGCGAGCTGAACGTCTCCACGGCGACGATCCGCCGAGACACCGTCGTCCTGGAGCGCCAGGGCGCGGTGGCCCGATCGTGGGGGAGGGTGGGCCGCGTCGGCGGGTTCGTCGAGCAGCCGATCGGTGAGCGCGCCTCCCAGCATCCGGCCGAGAAGCGGCGGATCGGCGAGGCCGCCGCCAAGCTCGTCGCCGACGAAGCGCTCGTCGGGCTGACCGGCGGCACGACCACCGTTGCCGTCGCCCGCGCGATCGCCGACCGCCGCCGGCTGACGGTCGTCACCAACAGCCTGAGCGTCGGCATGCAGCTCGCCCCCCGCAGCAACATCCGCCTGATCATGAGCGGCGGCGAGGCGCGGACGGCGTCGTTCGAGCTCTCCGGGCCGCTTGCCCAGTCGGCCTTTGAGGCGTTCAACCTCGACCTGGCGATCATCGGGGTCGACGGGGTCGACGTGTGGGCGGGCTGCACGACCTACGACCACGCGGAGGCGAGCACCAACGCCGCGCTCGTCCAGCGCGCCGCCCGCACGATCGTCGTCGCCGATGCCAGCAAGCTCGGCCACGCCGGGTTCGCGCGGATCTGCGACGTCTCCGCTGTGCATTTGATCATCACCGACGACAGTGCGACCGACGAGCAGTTGGCGCCGTTCGCGCAGGCGGGCGTCGCGGTCGAGCGCGTCTGAGCGCGAATCCCAGGAGGCAATATCCGTGGCATCGATCGAACTCGACGCGATCAACAAGGTCTATCCCAACGGCTTCCATGCCGTCCATGACCTGAGCCTGACCGTCGCCGACGGAGAGTTCATGGTGCTCGTGGGTCCCTCGGGCTGCGGCAAGACGACCGCGCTGCGGATGGTTGCGGGCCTGGAGGAGATCACCTCGGGCTCGCTGCGGATCGGCGAGGAGTCGGTGGCCACGCGCCCGCCCCGTGAGCGCGACATCGCGATGGTGTTCCAGAACTACGCGCTCTACCCGCACATGACGGTGCGGGAGAACATCGGCTTCGCGCTCTCGCTGAAGCGGACTCCGAAGGCCGACAGCGACAAGAAGATCCGCGAGGCGGCACAGATCCTCGGCCTCACCGAGTCGCTGGACCGCAAGCCCGCCCAGCTCTCCGGCGGCCAGCGCCAGCGCGTCGCGATGGGCCGCGCGATCGTCCGTGAGCCGTCGGCGTTCCTGATGGACGAGCCGCTCTCCAACCTCGACGCGAAGCTGCGCGTGCAGATGCGGGCGGAGGTGAGCCAGATCCACCGTCGTCTCGGGGTGGCCACGATGTACGTCACCCACGACCAGACCGAGGCGATGACGATGGGCGACCGCGTCGCCGTGCTGAACGCCGGCGTGCTGCAGCAGTGCGACCACCCCCAGGTTCTCTACGACAGCCCCGACAACCTGTTCGTCGCCGGCTTCATGGGCTCGCCGGCGATGAACCTCTACGAGGCGACGCTCGAGGGCGACCTCGGTGCGCTGCACCTCGGCTCCCAGTCCGTGCCGCTGCCGTCCGGGCTCGGCGACGCACGGCCAGGCTTGCGCGCGTTCGGCCAGCACAAGGTGATCGTCGGCATCCGTCCCGAGGAGCTCACCCTCGCCGCCGAGCCGGACGGGGCCGGTGGGATGGTCGTCGACGTCGAGCTGGTCGAGGCGCTCGGTTCAGAGTTGCTCGTGCACTACACGCTCGACGCCCACCGTGTGCACGCTCACGAGGACACCGATGAGCAGGAGCTCGCCGAGATGGTCGGCGGTGGCATCGCCCGCGTCCCGGCGCGGACCCCAGTCACGGTGGGCGACCGGATCCGGCTGCGACTCTCCGGCGACGGCCTGCACTTCTTCGACCCCGCAAGCGGCGAAGCGATCCGCTGACCCGGCGGCGCCGCCGGGGCACATGATTTGTCCGATAGAGGCGACCCCGACGCCAAGATCCTCCAAATCCCATCGTCGGCAACAATGCCGCCCATGACCACCACCGCTTCCGTCACCGTCGACGTCGGACCGCTCGCCCCGGACCAGGTGATCGCCGTCGCCCGCGACGGAGCCCTGATCCAGCTGAGCGCTGAAGCCACCGAGGCGATCGAGCGCTCACGCGCGGTGATCGAGCGGCTCGGATCCGACGTGGTCCCCCACTATGGGATCTCGACCGGGTTCGGCGCGCTTGCCACCCGCCACATCCCCGCGGAGCTGCGCGCGCAACTGCAGCGCTCGCTCATCTCCAGCCATGCGGCGGGCAGCGGCCCGGAGGTCGAGCCCGAGGTCGTCCGCGCGATGATGTTGCTGCGGCTCTCGACGCTCGCCACCGGCCGCACCGGCGTGCGCCCGAAGGTCGCCCGCGCCTACGCCGAGATGCTCAACGCCGGCCTCACCCCGGTCGTCCACGAGTACGGGTCGCTCGGCTGCTCGGGCGATCTGGCGCCGCTGGCCCACTGCGCATTGGCGATCACCGGCGAGGGCGTCGTGCGCGACCAGACCGGCGTGCTGCGCGACTCCGGCGACGCGCTCGCAGCCGCCGGCCTGGAGCCGGTGGCGCTCGCCGAGAAGGAGGGCCTCGCGCTCATCAACGGCACCGACGGGATGCTCGCGATGCTCGTGCTGGCGATCGCCGACATCACCGAACTGCTGTCGGTTGCTGACATCACCGCCGCGATGTCGGTCGAGGGGTTGCTCGGGACCGACGCGGTGTTCGCCGCCGACCTGCAGGAGCTGCGCCCCCAGGCCGGCCAGGCACGCGCGGCGGCCAACATCCGCGCACTGCTCGCCGGCTCGGAGATCGTCGCCAGCCACCGCGGGCCCGAGGACACGCGCGTCCAGGACGCCTACTCGCTGCGCTGTGCGCCGCAGGTAGCCGGCGCCGCCCGTGACACCGTCGACCACGCCGCGACGGTCGCCCGCCGTGAGCTCGCCTCCGCGATCGACAACCCGGTGGTGACGCTCGACGGGCGCGTGGAGTCCAACGGCAACTTCCACGGTGCGCCGGTCGCCTACGTGCTCGACTTCCTCGCGATCGTGATCGCCGACGTCGCCTCGATGGCCGAGCGGCGCACCGATCGCTTCCTCGACCCGGCCCGCAACGCCGGGCTGCCGCCGTTCCTCGCCGACAACCCGGGCGTCGACTCGGGGCTGATGATCGCCCAGTACACGCAGGCGGCGATCGTCTCGGAGATGAAGCGCCTCGCCGTGCCGGCGAGCGTCGACTCGATCCCCAGCTCGGCGATGCAGGAGGACCACGTCTCGATGGGCTGGTCGGCCGCCCGCAAGCTGCGCCGTGCGATCGACGGGCTGCGGCGGGTGCTCGCGGTCGAGCTGATCGCCGCCTCGCGCGGGATCGAGCTGCGCTCGGGGCTCACGCCGGCGCCCGCCACCGGTGCGGTCATCAGGGCACTGCGCGGTGCGGGCGTCGCCGGGCCGGGCTCCGACCGCTTCCTCGCGCCCGAGATCGACGCGGCCGTGCGCTTCATCGCAGATGGCGCCGCCCGCGCGGCGGCCGAGACCGTCACTCCGCTCGCGTAACGTCGCGAAGGTCATATTCGCGGTGTTCGGGATCGTCGTGGCGCTCGCCGTCCCGGTGGCGACTGCGCCACTCGTGTGAGAGATCCACCGGTGGGCCTCTGGGAGGTCGCCGGACCTGCGACGCTTGACGGCGTGGATGCCGCCTTGCTCGCAGTCGTACGTCGCGATGCCCAGCCGCGGCGCTTTCGCCGCGGTCAGTCGCTGTTCGTCGAGGGCGACCGCGCCGAGCGGCTGTTTCTGGTCGAACAGGGGTGGGTGCTGATCTCGATCCTCTCGGCCAGCGGCCGGGAGACCGTGCTGTCGCTGGCCGGCCCCGGAGACCTGCTCGGAGACGCCTCGGCCGTTGACGGCTCGACGCGCTCCGCCAGTGCCACCGCGCTCGGCGATGTGCTCACCTTGGTGACGCCGTCCCGCGTGCTCTCCGACGCCGTGTCCGACCCCGAGCTCGCCGTCGGCCTGCTGCGGATGCTCGCCGGCCGGTTGCGTGAGGCCGACCGCAGGCGGGTGGAGTTCGCCAGCCTCGACACGCTCGGGCGCGTGAGCTCTCGCCTGGTGGAGCTCGTCGGCCGCTTTGGCGCCGAGGAGGAGGACGGCAGCGTGGCGATCGAGCTGCCGCTCTCCCAGGAGCAGCTGGCGAGTTGGTGCGCGGCCTCACGGGAGGCGACCGTCAAGGCGCTCGCCGCGCTGCGGTCCCTGGGCTACGTGACCACCGGCCGCCACCGCGTCCATGTGCACGACCTCGAGGCGCTCCGCGCGCGGGCCGTGGCCTACCGCTGAAACGGCACTTTTTGTGAGTCCTTTGACTCACTGAGTCGGGTCATTGGACGCTGTCGGGGGGTGGGGTCGCTGGCAGTATCCCCACTGTCCAGATGTGTGGGGGCAAAGTTGGGGGCTTCCGCCGGAGGCCCAGGACGGGCAACCGGCGGACTCTCCGGGCGCCGCGGGGGCGGCGCCCGGAGGGTTGGGGCTTTCACGCCGCCACCGCGCGCATGACCCGCGAGAATCCGCGGCTGCCCATGCACTCCGTGCTCGCCGCCATGAGAGATCGCCCGCCCGGTACCCGGGTCGCCCTGGTGATAGAGGGTGGTGGGATGCGCGGCGCCGTCTCGGGCGGCATGGTGCTCGCGCTCGAGGAGCACGGTCTGGCCGGGGCGTTCGACGCCGCGTACGGGTCGTCGGCCGGGGCGCTGAACGCGCTCTGGCTCGTCACCGGCCGCGCCGAGGCCGGGATTCGCACCTGGACCGATCGCGAGTGGCTGTCGTTCCTGATCCGGCGCCGCCGCCTGCTTGTGCGCCGGCCCGTCGTCGATGTCGACACGCTCATCCTGCGTCGCTACGAACAGCTCTCTCCCGGGCTGTTCGAGGCGCTCCTGTCGGCGCCCACCGAATTCCATCCGCTGGCCACCGACGTCGGGACCGGCTCGGCCGTCGACCTGCACCCGCAGATCGTCGACGTCCCGACGCTGCGCACCGCGCTCCGGGCGAGCTCGATGCTGCCGCTGCTCGCCGGGCCGCCGGTCGCGCTCGGTGGTCGCCGGCTGCTCGACGCCGGGCTGTCGGCGGCGATCCCGATCCGCGCCGCGCTCGCCGACGGTGCCACGCACGTGCTCGTGCTGCGCTCGCGCCGCGCCAGCGACACGACCGCGCCGCCGCGTGGCTCGGCGGCGCGTCTCACCAGCCGGCTGCTGGCGCGCATCGATCCCCAGGTGGCCCGGGCGTTCCACACGCGCGCGCCCGCGGAGCTGGAGGACGAGGCGCTGCTCGACCGCCACACGGCCGACCCGACGCTGCGACCCTGCATCCTGCAGATCCGCCCCGCGCCCGGCTCGCCGGTCCCGGGGCGCCTGGAGCGCGACACGGCGGTCGTGCGCGGCGGCTTCGACGCCGGACACGCGGCCGCCGGCGCGACGCTGAGCGAGTGCGGACTGCCGCGATTGGCAGACCGCCCGCACGGATAACAACCCACCATGACGAAGATCGCGGTTACCGGAGGAAGCGGCAAGGCGGGCCGAGCCGTCGTCTCCGACCTCAAGGCACACGGGCACGACGTGCTCAACATCGACCTCGGCCCCTCCCCGGAGTCCTACCACTACCCCGACGGCGCGCCGATTCCGTTTCTGCGCGCCGACCTCACCGACTACGGCCAGACGATCGAGGCGCTGGCGGGCGCGGAGGCGCTGCCCGGGATCGAGGCGGTGGTTCACCTGGCGGCGATCCCGGCGCCGCAGATGGCGCCGCCCGCGCACATCTTCCAGGTCAACGCGGTGAGCACGTACAACGTGTTCAGTGCTGCCTGGCGGCTCGGGCTGCAGCGAGTGGTCTGGGCCTCGAGCGAGACCACGCTCGGGCTGCCGTTCGACACGCCACCCGACTACGCGCCGGTCGACGAGAAGCACATGCGCCCGGAGAGCAGCTACGCGTTGTCCAAGGATGTCGGCGAGGAGATGGCGCGGCAGTTCAGCCGGCGCAGCGGGATGCCAATCATCGGCCTGCGCTTCTCCAACGTGATGGTCCGCGAGGACTATCGGAAGTTCCCGAGCTGGCAGGACGACCCCCACGCGCGCAAATGGAACCTGTGGGGCTACGTCGACGAGTCGCACGTCACTGAGAGCGTGCGCCGCGCCCTCGCCGCCGACATCCCGGGCTACGACTCGTTCGTGATCGCCGCCGCCGACACGGTGATGCGGCGTCCGAGCCGGGAGTTGATGGCCGAGGTGTTCCCGGACGTGCAGCTCGCCGACAGCGTGAACGGCAACGACACGCTGCTCGACATCGCCCACGCCCGGGAGATCCTCGGCTACGACCCGCAGTTCAGCTGGCGCGACCTCGATCTCTGACGCCGCGCCCGGCGGTCAGTCGGCGGACTCAGCCGCCGCAGCCGACCCATGCGCTCGCGCCCTGGTGCTCGTAGATGACCTGGGCGCAGGCGTCCTGGCCGGCTGCCGTCGCCAGGCTGCAGCCGTAGGCTGCAGCCGTTGAGGGCAGGATCTGGTATCGGCCGGTCGCGCCGCTGGATGGGTTCGTGTTGTCCGGGCCGGTCGAGTAGTCGGTCCCGGACTCCGAGGCGCAGGCGGGCACTCCGGCGGCTCCCGCGACGCCGCCGGCCGAGCTCACGGTCGCCGCGGCGGGCGCGAGCATCCGCTGGAGCACGCCGAGCGAAGAGACCGTCTGCGCGTCGCTCGGGCGCTTGCCGCCCGGCAGCCCGTCGCGGACGATGTCGCGTCCCGGAACGCGTGCGCCGAGCTGGTGGGCGACTTTCTGGTAGGTGTGCTGATAGGCCCGGGCATGCGCCGGCGTTGTCGGCTTGGCGGCAGCCGCCGCGGGAACCGCGGCGGCGGCGGTCAGGACGGCGATCGACGCCGGATAGAGAATGCGTTTCATTGGTGAGGGAGCCTCCTTGCGCCCCGTCCGCCGAACCAGTGGGGCGGTCGGAGGGGAGCGGCAGCGCGGGCGCAGGGCCCGCGATCGTTCGTGGGGTGACCCGCCGGATGGCGCAGGAGGCGCCTGGCGGGCCGCTGTCAGAGCGAGAGCTCGACGGTAGCGGCGCCCCTCAGGCGACTTGTGTGACCTCGATCACGCGAACCTGGCTGACCGGACGCCCGCCGGCCCGAGGCTTACGTGGCGATCGCCCAGTAATCCTCGGTGATCACAGGCTCGAAGCCGAGCGTCGTGTAGAGGTTGAGCGCCCGGTCGTTCTCGACCGCGACCTCCAGGCCGACGGTGTCGGCTCCGAGCTCGCGCAGGGCGCGGCAGGTCCGGCGCAGCGCGTCCCGCCCGATCCCCCGGCCGCGCCAGTGTGGATCGACCGCGAACCCGTACACGCCGGCCGGGTCATCGTCGACATGCGTCCGCAGCGTGCCGATGACCTGTCCCTCCCGTTCGAACACGAACGAGCGCACCCCCTCCGCCGCGAGGCGCTCGGCGGTGTCCGGCGGCGCGAACCCGAAGCCCGAGCTCATCAGCGCCATGATCGCCGGAACGTCACGGCGCTCGGCAGGCCTCATCGAGAGCAGGGGATCGCCCGGCCCGTCCGCCGGCTCGCCGCGGAGTACCAGCGCGTGCTCGGAATGGTCGAATCGCGCCCCGTAGCGGTCGGCGAGCACCCGGCCACCGGCGGACTCGCGGGGGACGATCAACAGCGGCTCCTTGTCGCCGGCGGCAGCCGCGAGCGCGAGCGCCCGCTCGAGCAGCCGGGTGCCGATCCCGCGCCTCCGATAGGCGGGGTCGACCATTCCCGCCAGTTCGATCTGGGTCGCGCCGGGCCCGTAGAGGCCGGTGAACCCGACGAGCTCGTCCCCCTCCCATGCGAGCACGTCCTCGGCGCGCTCACCGGCGCGTCGGCGCAGGCGGCTCCACTCGAGTTTGAGACGCCCGCCGTCATCGGCGACCACGCGCTGTTCGAGCGCCGCAATCGCCTGCAGCTGATCGGGGGAGAGGCCGCGTGCCGGCTCGACGACGGTCACGCGGCCACTCCTGCGATCAGTGCGCGACGACCGGGACCGTGCGGCTGTAGATCGTCGTGCCGGCCACGCCGGCCGGGAGCGCGAGCTCCGTCGCCGGGTACGTGTAGGCAAGCCGCAGGCCGCCGCTGTTGGTGAAGCGGATGTGGGCCTCCAGGTACCCCGTGGTGGAGTTCACGTTCACGGTCGCCAGCGTGTGCCAGACCCCGCCGAAGAGCTGCTGGATCTGCACGGGCTGCGCGGTGTGCGCGGCGGCAAATCCGGCGGGTGCGGGCCGCGCACCACCCCAGACCAGCGCGCTCTGTCCGCGTTTCACCGTCTGCTTGGGCATCCACACGGGCATCCGGTAGGCGTTGAACGCCGGCTTGGGGGTGCCGTTGGCGAACAGCAGGCCGCTCGAGAACAGGCCCACGCCCTTTGACAGGAGGTTCGCCGGATCCTTGAGCAGGTACTGCGCGTAGCTCGCGATCCGCGGGTTGCGGTAGCTCAGGTACTCGGACTCGTTGAGGTAGATCGCTGCCTGCGGCGGCGAGGGGAACTTCTTTCCGACCTTATTGGGCTGGGGCGGGCTGGTCACGAAACCGAACTCGGTCGACCAGATTGGGTAGGTGCGGTGGTGGTGCCAGGCATTGGTCACCTGGCCGAGCACGGTGCTCAACCGCCCGATCACCGGGAGCACGATGTCGTTCTTCGGGATCGTGCTCGCCTTCGCGGTCGGCAGCCAGTGCGAGGCGTACGGGTGCATCGAGAAGGCGCTCGCGTCGAACAGCGCCGGGTTCTTCCGGACGAACGACGCGCGCGCCTTGCCCGTCGGACAGCCGACGGACTTCGCCACCGCTGCGCTCAGGCTGCTGACGCAGTAGAGCTGCTGGATGAACGGAGCCGGGAAGCTGATCGACACCTGGCCGGGCAGCCCAAATGGGAGGTTGTGTCGCTTGGGCAGAATGCCCTTGCCGGTGCCGGCGAGCTCACCGATCAGGATCGTCGCGCCCTTGGCGTGCTGGCGCAGCGCGGTCCAGCCGGAGCGCAGCAGGTTGCGGTAGTACATCGGGGCGACCGGCAGGCCGGCCGTCTTGTCGGTGGCGCCGACGTACTGCGGGCCGAGGTTCTGGCCGAAGTTCGGCTCGTTCCACAGCGAGTACAGCGAGACCTTCGGCAGAGGCGCCGACGCCCCGGCCGGGGTGTAGTGACCGGAGTAGCGGGTCGCGACCGCGCTGACGAACTGGCCGTAGTCGGCGGCGTTGGGTATCCAGCCGAACCGCGACTTGGTGAAGTGGGATGGCACGCCCTTGCCGTCGGCCCAGTCCGGCGGCGCGCCGGTGATGTCGAGGTCGACGCGGATCCCCTCCGCCTTGGCCGCCTGGACGACCGCGTCCCATTGCACCCAGTTCCGTGCCGGGTAGGCGGCGGGGCTGGAGGCCTTAAAACCTCGCGGCGCGGTGCGTGAGCTGGAGTTCGGGGCGACCTGCCACCAGAACAGCAGGACGCGGACCGTATTGGCCCCGAGCTCCTTCATCTCCGCCATGTCGCCGTAGGGGTTCTCGTTCAGTGCCGCCCCGTCCTGGATGAGCGAGACCTGACGGGTCGACGCGGTGGCGGGCGCTGCGTGCAGGGCGAATGCGGCAGCGAAAACGGCGAACGGTGAGAGGAGCCACGCTCGAGCGCGGCCGTGCAGATGGATCCGGATCATGAGTGAATCAACATCCCCTGGCGGTCGAGAGTTGCGCCGGGGCACGGGTCCAGGCCGTCCCCTGCGCGCAGTGAGAGCGGCGCCGTAGGTTACGCTCCCGAGCCGATGCGGGCGCGCAGGTTCATGTTGTCGATCGTCCTCGCGGCCGTTTTTCCCGCCGCGCTGTGCGCCTGTGGCGGCTCGCCTCACGGGGTTGCGGCCAAGGATCCGGAGGCGATCGTCGCCGCCGCGACCAAGGCGATCGATGGCGTCCGCTCGGTCGAGGTCTCCGGCTCGGTCAACCAGGCGTCCTCGCGCGATGAGATCCGCTTCGACCTCCATCTGGTCAACGGTCGCGGGGCGACCGGCTCGCTGTCCGAGCATGGCCTCGCCTTCCAGCTGGTGACGATCGGCAAGGTCGCCTACGTGAAGGCCACGCCGGCGTTCTGGGACCAGTTCGGCGGCGCCTCGGTGGCCGCCCAGCTGCACGGCCGCTGGCTACGGGCTCCCGCCGACCACGGCGCCTTCGCGTCGTTCGCGTCGCTGACCAACGTGCACGAGCTGATCGCGGGCCTGCTGGCGGGTCATGGGGCGCTCACCAAGGGCACGACGAGCACCGTCGACGGGCATGGGGTGATCGCCGTTCACGACGCCAGCCGTCAGGGGACCCTGTACGTGGCAACCTCCGGTCCTTCCTACCCGATCCGCATCGAGAACGAGTCGAGCGATCGCGGCCAGATCGACTTCCGCCGCTTTGGCGCGCCGGTGACGCTGCGGCCGCCGGGCAGCTCGGTCAGCATCTTCTCGCTGCGCGGATAGTCCTGCGCTGCGGGGGCCGCAGCGGGCGGGCGGGTCCGGCTCTCGCGCCTGCGAGAGTGTGGGGTGCGATGAGTGCGCTGAGGACGTCCAGATCGGTGGCCGCCGCGATCATGCGGGGGCTGCGGTGGGCCGGGCGCCGGATTCAGGGCCGTGTCGAGCACGTTGTCGGTGGCCCCGCGCGCACCCGCGTGGTCACGCTGTTCGCCGGCGTGCTCGCGCTGTCGAGCGCCCAGATCGCGACCGTCGGCTCGGTCGCGCCGGAGCTCCAGACCTCGCTGCACCTCGACAACTACAAGATCGGCCTGCTCAACTCGGTGACGCTGATCGTCGCGGCGGTCGCGGTGATCCCGATCGGCCTGGTCGTCGATCGCCTGAAGCGGATCCCGATGCTGTCGATCTCGATCGCCCTGTGGTCCGTGGCAACGATCCTCGGCGCGGTCGCCAACTCCTACGGGACGCTGCTGCTCACCCGGGTCGCGCTCGGCGTCGTCTCGGCGACCGCGGGACCGGCGATCGCATCGCTCACCGGCGACTACTTCCCCTCCAACGAGCGCGGTCGGGTCTACGGCTACATCCTCACCGGCGAGATCCTCGGCACCGCCGTCGGGTTCGTGGTCTGCGGCAACGTCGCCGGGGCGTTCGGGTGGCGGGCCGCCTTCTGGGTGCTGGGTATCCCGGGCTTCTTCCTCGCGCGCGCGCTCTGGCGCTCGGTCCCGGAGCCGCGACGCGGCGGCCACGACCGGCTCGAGCGCGGGGTGATGGACCTGCGCGACCACGCGCCGCGGACCCCGACCGAGGTGCGAGATCCGGTCGAAAACCGCGAGCGCGACCTCGCCTCCAAGCTTGCGGAGGATCAGGGCTACCGGCCGGACCCGCGGCTCGTGCTCCAGCGCGATCCGGACCGCATGTCGCTCCGGGACGCGGTTCGCTACATCTTGAGCATCCCGACGAACGTGCTGCTGATCGTCAGCTCGTCGCTCGGCTACTTCTTCTTCTCGGGCCTTGAGACGTACGCGACGCTATTCGTCGTCAGCCACTTCCACACGAGCCAGAGCGAGGCGACGCTCGTGCTCGGCGTCCTGGTCGTCGGCGCGGTGTTCGGGACGCTCGCGGTCGGCCCGATCGTCGACATGCTCACCCGGCGCGGGAGCCTCGCCGCGCGCGTCTGGGTGCCGGCGGTCTGCAACGCGGGAGCCGGCGTGCTGCTGATCCCGGGGTTCCTCACCTCATCGCTGTCGACCTCGGTGTTCTTCTGCTTCTTCGGGACCGCCCTGATCTCGGCCGCCAATCCACCGCTCGACGCCGCGCGCCTGGACATCATGCCCTCGGGCCTGTGGGGCCGCGCGGAGTCGACCCGCACATTCCTGCGCTCGATCGCGCAGGCACTCGCGCCGCTGGCGTTCGGGGCGATGGCCGACCTGATCGCCGGATTCCGGCCCCACCAGGCTCCCGTCGGGACCCACACCGGGCCGATCGCCTCGGGCACCGGCACCGGCCTGGAGGTCAGCTTCCTGGTCATGCTGCTCTCGCTGTTCGCGGGCGCCTGGTTCCTGTGGCGGTCGCGGCCGAGCTACCCGCGTGACGTCGCGACCGCGGCGGCCGGCTTCTCGCCGCTGCGCGGCAGCGCCGATCCGGGCACTCCGGACCCGCCTCCCACCCGCCGGCGCGAGTCGCGCGCCGCCGCGCGCGACCGGGCGCAGGGCGGCGGTGCCCAGGTGGCGGTCACCGACATGCGGACCTCCGAGGATCCGACCGTGGTCCAGCACGGCGAGGCGCAGACCCAGGTGCAGCGGGACGATGCGCCGACCGAGGTGCAGCGGGACGAGCGGGAGGCCCCGACCCAGGCCCAGCGGGGCGAGGACCGGACCGAGGTCCAGCGGGGCGAGGATCCGACCGAGGTCCAGCGGGACGCCGAGGACCCCACCGTCGTGCGGCGCCGCCCCGACGGCGGCGACGACCCCGAGCCGCTGATCTTTCCGCGCTGATCAGCGCTGGCCGTAGACATTCTGGTAGCGGTCGTAGAGCCTGTCGATCGCCTCGGCGGGGATCGGCAGAGGCTCGCCGAGCTGGCGCGCGATGTGGACGGTGCGGGCGACGTCCTCGCACATCACCGCCGCCTTGACCGCGTCACGCGGGTTCCGGCCGACGCTGAACACCCCGTGGTTCTGCATCAGCACCGCCTGCGACCGCGAGTCGCGCAGCGTCTCCACGACGCCCTCGCCGATCGCCTCGCCGCCGATCAGCGCGAACGGCCCGACCGGGATCGGCCCGCCGAACTCGTCGCCCATCGCCGTGAGCACGCACGGGATCGCCTCGCCGCGCGCCGCCCAGGCGGACGCATAGGTGGAGTGCGTGTGCACGACGCCGTGGACCTCCTCCATCGAGCGATAGACGAACGCATGGGAATCGGTGTCGCTCGACGGCGAGTAGTCGCCCTCGAGCACCGAGCCGTCGAGCGAGCAGACGACCATCGACTCGGGCGTGAGATCGTCGTAGGAGACCCCGCTCGGCTTGATCACCATCAGGTCCTCGCCGGGGATCCGGCCCGAGACGTTGCCCGCGGTCCACACCACGAGCTCGTAGCGCACGAGCTCGGCGTGCAGAGCACAGACGTCGTCGCGCATTTGCGCGACCGCTTCACGTAGTGAGTTCGGTACCCCGCCCATCGCTCCGCTCATGTCACATCACCTCCGTGCACGCGGCTGCGGATCGCGTGCAGCCGGTGCATCACCTCGTTGGTTCCCCTCCCGAAATAGTCGTACAGCCGTATGTACTCGGCATAGAGCTCGTCGTAGACGGCCGCGCGGGTCGGGTCGGGGGTGTAGGCACCGCGGCGCAGCCGGCCCATCGCGTTCGATGCCGCCGCGACGTCGCTGTGGACGCCGGCGGCGACCGCGGCGTGGATCGCCGAGCCGAGCGCCGGCCCCTGATCGGACTCAATCACGCTCAGCGGGCGCCGGCACACATCCGCATAGATCTGCATCAGCACCGGGTTCCTGAGCAGACCGCCCGCGACGACCAGGTCGGTCACCGGTACGCCGGAGCGCTCGAAGTTCTCGATGATCTCCCGCGTGCCGTACGCGGTCGACTCCAGCAGCGCGCGGTAGATCTCCGGCGGGCGCGTGGCCAGCGTCAGTCCGACGATCATCCCGCTCAACGTGTGGTCGACGAGCGTCGAGCGATTGCCACCCATCCAGTCGAGTGCCACCAGCCCGTGGGCGCCGACCGGCTGCTCGGCGGACTCCTCGGAGAGCAGCTGGTGCACGGAGATCCCCTGAGCCGCCGCACGGTCGTGGTACCGGCGCGGCACCCCCTGCTCGACGAACCAGCCGAAGATGTCGCCGACCGCGCTCTGCCCGGCCTCATAGCCCCAATAGCCGCTCGTGATCCCGTCCTTGACGACACCGCACATGCCGGGGGCCTCGGCCAGGCGCCGGCCGTTCATCACGTGGCAGGTCGAGGTGCCCATCACCGCCACGAGCATCCCGGGCTCGATCGCCTGCGCCGCCGGCGGGGTCACGTGGGCATCGACGTTGCCGACCGCCACCGCGATCCCCTCCGGCAGCCCCGTCCACTCAGCGGCCTCGGCGGTCAGCCCGCCGGCCCGCTCGCCGAGCTGCGAGATGGGGTGGGCGAGCTTTGACTCGGCGAAGGCGGCGAACTTGGGGTTGAGCTCCGCCAGGTATTCGCGCGAGGGGTACCTGCCGTCCTGTAGCAGCTCCTTGTAGCCCGCCGTGCAGGCGTTGCGGGTCTCCACGCCGCACAGTTGCCAGATGATCCAGTCGGCGGCCTCGATGAACCGCTCGGTCCGCCCGTAGATCTCCGGATCCTCCTCCAGCAGCTGCAGGCCCTTGGCGAACGTCCACTCCGATGAGATCAGGCCCCCGTACCGCGCGATCCACGGCTCGCCGCGCTCATGCGCGAGCTCGGTGATGCGGTCGGCCTGCGGCTGGGCGGCATGGTGCTTCCACAGCTTCACGTAGGCGTGAGGACGGTCGGTGAACTCATCAAGCCGGCACAGCGGCGTTCCGTCGCCGAGCGTCGGAAGCACCGTGCAGGCGGTGAAGTCGGTCCCCACCCCGACGACGTCGGCCGCGTCGATCCCGGCCTCCTTGACCGCTGCGGGCACCGCCCGGCGCAGCACCTCCAGGTAGTCCTCGGGGTCCTGGAGCGCCCAGTCGGTCCCAAGCCTGCGCCCGCTCGCCGGCAGCGCCTCCTCGATCACGGCGTGGCGGTACTCGTGGACCGCCGAGCCGATCTCCTCGCCGTCGGAGATGCGCACGACGAGCGCACGCCCGGACAGCGTCCCGAAATCGATGCCGATCACGTATTTCTCGCTCATGGGGCAGCCTCTCCCGGGGTTGCGTCGCGGGCCCCCTCGGGCCGCCCGCCGGCGCGCGTCGTCGAGGCTCGCACCACGAGCTCGGTCATGAAGACCGACGTCTCGGACGTCGCGCCGATCGCCAGCTCGACCGCTGCCTCGGCCATCGCGTCGATCGGCATGCGCACGGTCGTGAGCGCCGGCACCGCGGTGGCCGCGAGCGGGATGTCGTCGAAGCCGGTGACCGACAGGTCCTCCGGCACGCGCAGGCCGCGCGCAGCGGCTTGGTGCAGAACCCCGAACGCGAGCAGGTCGGTGGCGGCCGCGACCGCCGTCGGCGGGTCGGGCCGGTCGAGGAGCACATCGAGAGCGGCGGCTCCGTCCTGCGCGGTGTTGCGGACGGTGACGACGTCCTCACCCCATTCGCGGTAGGCCTCCAGGCGGACCGCGACATCCGCCTTCTCCGGATCCCCGACGAACGCAATCCGCTCATGCCCGAGCTCGGAGAGATGGCGGATCGCCTGGCGCATGCCGTCCGCGTTGTCGACCGAGATCGCCGGGAACCGGCCGTCTCCGGTGCCGCGCCACAGCTCGACCACCGGACCGTCGACGGCGCCGAGATCCTCGAGCAGACCGGGCTCCTCACGAACGTCGCCGAGCAGCACGATCGCGTCGCACTGACGCGCCTCCAGCACGGCGGCGAGCGCGAGTGCCTCCTCGGCTTGTTCACGCGCGTGCCCGAGCACGACGCTGTAGTCGCGCCGCCGGGCGTGACGTGAGAGCGCGTCGATCGCGACGGCGAAGAACGGGTCGGTCACGTCACGGACGATCGCGCCGATCAGCATCGTCGGCGCCCCCCGCAGCCCCCGCGCGAGCGGGTTGGGCCGGTACTGCAGCCGTGCCGCGGTGTCGAGCACCCGCGCCCGCGTGCTCTCGGAGATCGGCACCGCCGGCGGCGCACCGGAGAGCACCCGTGAGACGGTGCTCTGGGAGACGCGCGCGACCTCCGCGACGTCCTTCATCGTGACGTGGCGCGGCCGCTCGGTCACAGTCACAGCCCGCGTTCGAGGTGGTGGTAGGCCATGTTCCAGCGCAGCTCCTTGGTGAGCTGCGGGATCCGTGTGTCCGCGTCGATCGTGATCAGCTCCGTGCGAAGCATCTCAGCGAAGTCGGTGAGCAGTTCGATTCCGAGTGAGGCGGTGTAGACCGTGTGGTGCGGCCCGCCGCTCAGCAACCATGCCTCAGCGGCGGTCGCGAGGTTCGGCTCCGGACGCCACAGAGCGCGCGCGACCGGCAGCTTGGGCAGGTCGTGCACCGGGGTGACGACCTCGATCGTGTTGGCGACCAGGCGGTAGCGATCGCCCAGGTGAAGCATCCCGATCACGACCGCCGGACCGGGCGCGGCGTTGAACACGAGCCGTACCGGATCCTCCCGCGCGCCGATCCCGAGCGGGTGGATCTCGCAGCGGATCGGTCCGTCGGCGATCGACGGGCAGATCTCGAGCATGTGGGAGCCCAGCAGCATCGGCTCTCCCGGGCCGAAGTCGTACGTGTAGTCCTCCATGAACGAGGTGCCGCCGGGCAGCCCCTCGGCCATCACCTTGAGGATCCGCAGCAGTGCCGCGGTCTTCCAGTCCCCTTCGGCGCCGAACCCGTAGCCGGCGGCCATCAGCCGCTGGGACGCGATGCCGGGCAGCTGTTTGAGCGGACCGAGATCCTCGAACGTGTCGGTGTACGCCTTGGCGCCGAGCTCGTCGAGGAACGATCGGATCCCGAGCTCGATGCGCGCCGCGTCCCGCAGGGACTGGTGGCGAGGGCCGCCGCGACGCAGGCTCTCGACGACCTCGTAGGCCTCCTGGTACTCGCCGCACAGCGCGTCGACGTCCCCGTCGGCCACCGCGGCGATCGTCTCGCCGAGCTCGGTCACCCCGTAGGTGTTGACCGACATCCCGAAGCGCAGCTCGGCCTCGACCTTGTCGCCCTCGGTGACGGCCACGTCACGCATGTTGTCGCCGAACCGGACCACCCGCAGCCGGCGGGCCTCGTCGAGGCCGGCGGCGGCGCGGCTCCAGCCGCCGATGCGCTCGTGCACGTCGCTCTGCGACCAGTGGCCGACCACGACCTTGCGTGGCATCCGCAGCCTCGTCTGGATGAACCCGAACTCCCGGTCCCCATGCGCCGACTGGTTGAGGTTCATGAAGTTCATGTCGATCTCCGCCCACGGCAGCGACCGATTGAACTGGGTGTGAAGGTGCACCAGCGGCTTGGTGAGCGACGCCAAGCCGGAGATCCACATCTTCGCCGGCGAGAAGGTGTGCATCCAGGCGATCACGCCGATGCACCGCTCGTCGGCGCTCGCCTCGATGCAGGCACGGCGGATGTCCGTGGCGGTCGTGAGCACCGGGCGATGGACGATCGGGACCGGGATCGCGGCAGCGGCGTCGAGTCCGGCCGCAACCTCACGCGACTGTGCGTCGACCTGGGCCAGCGTCTCCTCGCCGTACAGGTGCTGGCTGCCGGTCAGGAACCACAGCTGCTTGTCCGCGAGCGCGCTCATCGCCAGAACCCCGTTTCTACCCGAGTCACACCCACACTCCCATTTGCGAGAAATCGATTGTAGGCAATCGTATGCGTGCTCGGACGGCGGTCAGTCGGCGCGGGCCGCCGGTCAGCCGGCCGCCTGCGGCACGCGCTCCCGCAGCCACGCGTTGGCGAAGCGCCTGGACGGATCGAGCTCCTCGCGCAGCGCGAGGAAGTCCGCGAGTCGCTCCGGTGTCCACCGGAGCGGACCGGGGGAGAAGAGCTTGCCCCAGTGTGGCCGCGGCGCAAAGGGCGCAAGTGCCCGTTCGATCTCCGCGCAGAGAACGGTGACCGGCTCGGGCTCGAGGCGCCACGTGAAGTGCAGGGCGGCCGAGTCGCGCCCGGAGTGCGGGCTCATCCACAGCTCGTCGGCGGCGATCACCCGCAACTCCGCTATCTGCAGGACCTCCCGGATCCGTGCCGCGAGCGGTCGCAATGCGTCGATCGCCTGCAGCGCCTCCTCCCGAGCCACGAACCACTCCGACTGGATCTCCTCGCCCGCGCTCGGCGTGAACCCGGAGCGGAAGTGGGGCAGCCGCTCCGACCATGGCCCGACCGAGCCGAGCTGTGCGGTGCAGTTCTCCGGCAGCCCGCCCGGGACGGGGTTGTGCGGCTCGTGCGCCGCGAGTGCGCCGAGCAGGTCCGCTGGCGTGCTCTCGCCGGGGTCCCTCTTGACCCACACCTCGCGCGCGCGATCCCCGAAGTCGTGGAACACGCTCACGCTGCGACCCGCGGCCATGACCTGGTCGAAGTGGGCCGCGAGCGCCTCCCAGTCGAGCCCCAGGTAGACGTCCTGGCGCAGCTCGTAGTACGGCTCCACCGCGAGGGTCACCGCGGTCACCACTCCGAGCGCGCCCAGGTGCACGGCCGCGCCCGGCAGGCGCGGGTCTTCGGAATCGATGGTCACCCGGTCGCCGCCGCTGGTCACGAGCTCGAGCCCACGCACCGAGGTGGCGAGGTTCCCGAGTCCGGTCCCGGAGCCGTGCGTCGCCGTCGCAATCGCGCCCGCCACCGAGATGTGCGGCAAAGAGGCGAGGTTCGCGAGCGCCAGACCGTGGGCGTTGAGCGCCACCGCGAGCTCGGCGTAGGTGACCGCAGGGCCGACGCTCGCGGTCTGTGCCGAGGCGTCGATCTCGATCGCATGGGCGCCCCGGAGCCGGTCGAGTGAGATCAGTCCGTCCGCATCGCCGATCGCCGTGAACGTGTGGCGCGTGCCCAGCACCTGCAGGTCCCCGCGCCCGCGCGCCACGAGCGTCCGCAGCGCCTCGACCGTCTCCGGCCGGTGCAGCTCGGTCGCCCGGTAGCGGTGGCTTCCCGACCAGTTGACGAGGCCGGATGGGGGCTCGGTGGCGGTCACGCGGACCTCGTACCCATATCAGTTCGCCGGGGAACCGCTCGGGCCCGGCAGGATGGTGTCCGTCGATCATGCGAACATACGTTCGACCATGGCCCGGACGGAACCGACGATCCTCCACGCCGACCTCGACGCGTTCTACGCGTCGGTCGAGCAGCGCGACGACCCGACCCTGCGCGGCCGCCCCGTGATCGTCGGCGGCGGTGTCGTGCTTGCCTCCAGCTACGAGGCACGTGCCTGCGGGGTTCGCACGGCGATGGGCGGTGGTCAGGCGCGCCGGCTCTGCCCCGAGGCAGTCGTGGTCCCCCCGCGGTTCTCCGCCTATTCGGCCGCCAGCAAGGTCGTGTTCGAGATCTTCCGGCGCCACTCGCCGCTCGTGGAGGGCCTCTCGATCGATGAGGCGTTCATCGACGCGCGGGGGCTGCGGCACATCGAGGGCACTCCGCTGCAGGTTGCCGCGCGACTGCGGGAGGAGGTCCGGGAGATCGCCGGTCTGGCGTTGACGATCGGGATCGCCTCGACGAAGTTCCTCGCCAAGGTCGCAAGCGACGTGGCCAAGCCCGACGGCCTGCTGATGGTGCCCGCCGGCAGCGAGCTCTCGTTTTTGCACCCGCTTCCCGTGACCGCCCTGTGGGGGGTGGGGCGCGTGAGCGCGGGCAAGCTGCACGCCGCGGGCATCACGACCGTGGCGCAGGTAGCGGCGCTCGGCGAGCCGGGCACGGTCGATCTGCTCGGCCGCGGAACCGGCCGCCACGTGTACGCGCTCGCGGTCGGGAGGGACCCGCGCGCGGTGCGCCCGCGCGTCCGGCGGCGCTCGATCGGCGCCCAGCGGGCACTCGGCCGGCGAGGGCGGGACCCGATCGAGGTGCAGGTGTCGCTGACCGCGCTTGTCGATCGCGCCGCCCGGCGGATGCGAGGCGCCGGACGGGCCTGCCGCACGGTCGTGCTCCGGATGCGCTTTGCCGACTACGAACGGGCGACGCGGTCACGGACGCTCGCGGAGGCCACGACCCGGACCTCGGTGCTGCTCTCGGCGGCGCGCCGGTTGCTCCGGGCGGCCGGCGAACTCATCGCGCGGCGCGGGCTGACGCTGATCGGGGTGACGCTTACCAACCTGTGCGACGCCGGCGCGGTGCAGCTCGCCCTGCCGCTCGACCGCGCCCGCGGCCTGGACACGGCGCTCGACGCGCTGCACGATCGCTTCGGGTCCGGGGCGGTGCGCCGCGGGGTCCACATCGGACGCCCGCCCGACGAGGGGGTGCCGCTGCTGCCCGATTGATCCGAAAAACGCGCGCGCGACGGCTAGGACGCCTGCGCGATGCGAACCGGCCACACGGCGAGGACGTACTCGCGCAGCGGCCCGTCGGCGAGGGCGATCCGGAGGCCCTTGAACTCCTCCGGGGTCACCCAGCGGGCAGCGCGGATCTCCTCCCCTGCCCGGATGACGGGCGAGGCGAGGGTCGCGTGGACGCTGAGCTTCATGCGGTGGTAGCGGCCGTTGGCGCCGGGACCGACCCAGGCGCGCTGGGTGGAGAGATCGACCGAGCCGAGGCGGGCGGCGAGTTCCTCACGGAGCTCACGGGCCAGGCACTGCTCGAGCGTCTCACCGTGCTCCCAGCCGCCGCCGGGCAGCTCCCAGTGTCCGGCCTGCTCCTGCACGACGAGCAGGCGGCTGCCCGCGTCGAACACGAGCGCCTTGACCGAGACCCGGTAGAAGGGACTGATGACCTCTGGCTGGCGCGACACGTCGGCGGTCGATCCTAGGCGGGCGACGTCGGTGATCGGATCGGTGAGCGCGGCCATGATGTTGTTGGATCGGCCGCACGGCGCCGCTGCTTGAGCCGCCGGCCCGCACCCGCGCACCCGGACACCCGCACCTGGCCCGCCCCGACACCCGCACCTGCGCACCCCGGCAGCCGCACCTGCGCACCCCGGCACCCGCACCTGCGCACCCCGGCACCCGCACCTGCGCACCCGGACCCCCGGTGCGACAATGCCGCGCGTGCTCGGCTACGACTACGTGATCGTCGGCGCCGGGTCGGCCGGGTGCGTGCTTGCCAACCGGCTGAGCGAGGATCCCGGCACGCGGGTGCTGCTGGTCGAGGCCGGCCGGCGCGACCGCTCGCCGAACATCAAGATCCCGGCGGCGTTCGGCAAGCAGTTCCACACCACGCTCGACTGGGACTACTGGACCGAGCCCGAGCCCCATCTCGACGGCCGCTCGCTCTACATCCCGCGCGGCCGCAGCCTCGGCGGGTCGAGCTCGATGAACGCGATGCTCTACGTCCGAGGCCGGCCGATCGACTACGCCGGCTGGGAGGGGCAGGGCGCGCCCGGCTGGGGCTGGGACGACGTGCTGCCGGCGTTCATCCGCGCGGAGAGCAACTCGCGCGGCGCCTCGGAGTGGCACGGGGCGAGCGGTCCTCTCCGGGTGACAGATCCACGCTCGCCGCGCCCGATCGACCGCCGGATCATCGAGGCGAGCGTCGCCGCCGGCATCCCGTATACACCGGACTACAACGGCCCGGAGCAGGACGGCGTCTCGCTGTTCCAGGTGCTCCAGTCCGGCGGGCGGCGGTTCAGCGCCGCCGACGCCTACCTGCGCCCGGCCGCGCACCGCCCCAACGTCGAGGTCCGCACCGGCACGGAGGTGCTCGGCCTCCAGTTCGCCGGCGATCGCGTCACCGGCGTGCGCGTCCGCCGCGGCCGCCGTGGTGAGGAGGCCGTCGCGGCCGCGCGCGAGGTGCTGCTCTGTGCGGGCGCCATCGGGTCTCCTCAGATCCTGCAGCTGTCGGGCGTCGGCCCCCTCGAGGAGCTCCGCGCCGTCGGGATCGACCCCCGCCACGAGCTGACCGGCGTCGGCGGGAACCTCCAGGACCATCCGGTCGCCGCCGCCCTGTTCGCGGTGAGCGACACGGACACGCTCTACACCGCCGAGCAGCCGCGCTTCCTCGCGGAATGGCTGTTGCGCGGCAGCGGGCCGCTCACCTCGACGGTCGCCGAAGTGTGCGCGTTCGTCCGCACCCGGCCGGGGCTGGCCGCGGCCGACATCCAGTTCCACATCGCGCCGGCCTTCTTCGAGGCACACGGCGCCGAGACCTACGACGGCCACGCGATCGCGTTCGGCCCGACGCTGCTCGGCCCGAGAGCCCGGGGACGTGTATGGCTGCGCTCGGCCGACCCCCGCGACAAGCCGCGGATCCTCACCAACTCGCTGGCGGAGCCCGAGGACGTCGCCTCGCTGCTCGCGGGGATGCGCCTCGCGCGCCGGATCGCCGAGACCGAGCCGCTCGCCGCCGTCGTCACCCGGGAGCTGAAGCCCGGGCCGGCGATCGTCGACGACGAGGAGCTGATCGCAGACCTGCGCGCTCGCACCGAGCTGCTCTACCACCCGTGCGGCACCTGCCGGATGAGCGACACCGAGCCCGAGGCGGTCGTCGACAGCCGCCTGCGGGTGCATGGACTCGGCGGGATCCGCGTGGTCGACGCGTCGGTGATGCCGACCGTCCCCGGCGGCAACACTCACGCGCCGACGGTGATGATCGCCGAGCGCGCGTCGGACCTCATTCGCGAGCGAGCATCCGAGCCGGCGGCGGCGTGATGCGCCGCCTGGTGCGCCGCTTCGCCGCCTCGCCCCCCGGATCCTGGCTGTTCGCCCGCATCGCGCAGCGACTCGACGAGCCGGTGCTGCGGGCCACCCGTGGTCGGGTGACCGTGTCGAGCCTGCTCGCGGGGCTGCCGGTGATCGTGCTCACCACCACCGGCGCGCGCAGCGGGCTCCCCCGCTCGGTCCCGCTCGTCGGCCTGCGCTCCGGCCCCGGCGCGGCACGCCGTGGTCGCCTCCAACTTCGGCCGGCACCACCACCCGGCGGCGCCGGCCGCCCCAACCCTGACCCTCAAGCCGAGGCTGATGCGCGAGCCGGCCTCAGGCGGCGGTGCGGCGCGCCGACGGCACGTGCCGCACCGCGTCGGGCAGCAGTGGCAGCAGCCCTCGCCGGACGTACACCGCGCCCCCACGGACGAGCGCCTTGCGCGCCAGCGACGGAACCAGTGGGGAGAAGCCATATTGTCGACGGATCTCGTCGGGCAGGAGCGCGATGGTCACGAAATTGACCGTCTCCAGCACCGGTCGCAGACGCACCGGGACCGGCGGCTCCAGCACGATCTCCCGCGCCCGGCGCCGTGCCCAGTCGCCGACGCACAACTGATCGCCCTTCACCATCGCCCGGCCGTAGGCACTGAGATCGTCGAGTGTGTCGGGCATCTGCCCCGGTCGCAGGCCGAACAGCTCGCCGACGACCTTGTAGTCCTCCCACAGCGCCCGGCGCTGCAGCGTGCTCAGCGCCCCGACGTAGACCGAGTAGAACAGCGACGCCGAGTCGACGAGCGTGTACAGGATCCACATCAGAAGCTCGGGGTCGTCGGCGCGGTAGGGCGTCCCGGCGGCGTAGATCCCGACCGCCTCCGACAGCGACCCGCGCACCCGCCGGTGCATCGCGCGCACGCGCGCGGTGAGCCGGTCCGCCTCCGCCCGTGACCCGAACGTGATCGCGTCGAGGACCTGGGCGGTGCGCGCCAGCCGATCGTAGGGGTCCTCCAGCGAGTCCGAGTGCGCGAGCAGCCCGGCCACCGCCAGCGGGTGGGAGGCCTGCATGAGCAGTGACCGCGCGCCGGAGAACGCGACCGCCCGCTCGCCCATTACGCGGCGGATCATCGAACGCTCGCCGAAGTAGCTGTCGCGGGTGGCGGAGGAGACCGCGCGAATCATCCCGCCGCCACCGCCTCCAGGTCAGCGCTTCGCTCGTGCCAGTCAGCGGTGTCGTAGCGCACCAGCGACGGGCACGTGAGTGCGATCAGCGCCACGCCGGCCAGGCACGCCAGGCCGCCGGAGGCGACCGAGAAGCGAGCGCTGCTCACGCCCGCCACGCTGCCGGACTCGATGTCGCCGAGGCGCGGTCCGCCGGTCACGACCAGGCCGAACACCGCCGACATCCGGCCGCGCATCGCGTCCGGGGTGACGGTCTGGTTGATCGTCGAGCGGCAGACGGCACTCACGGAGTCCGCGCCTCCCGCGATCGCCAGCAGCAGCCCTGCCAGCCAGATCGAGCCCATCAGGCCCGCGACCGTGATCGCCGCGCCCCACACGGTGACCGCCCAGATGCAGATCACGCCCAAGCGGCGGGCGTGCTTGATCCAGCCGCTCAGCACCGCGGCCACGGTGGCGCCGACGGCGACCGCCGAGTAGAGCAGGCCGGTGCCGCCCGCGCCCGCGTGGTAGACGCTCACCGCCAGCACCGCGAACAGCGCTCGCGGCATGCCGAACGTCATCGCCACCAGGTCGATCGCAAAGGAGCCGAGCAGCGCACGGTTGCCGCGCACGTAGCGCAGGCCTTCCGCGATCGAGTGGGGGATCGATTCGCCGGCGGCCGCCTCGGCGTGCGGCGGCTGCGCGGCGATCATCCAGGTGAACGCCGCCATGAATCCGCACGCGGCGACGTCGACGAGATATGCGCCCTTGGGCCCGGAGGCGCCGATCAGGACCCCGCCGAGGCCCGGGCCGAGCACCATCGTCAGCGACCCCAGCCCGTAACTGATGGCGAGTGCGGGCCCGAGCAGCGCCCGGTCGGCCACCAGATTGGGGATCATCGCCGAGAACGCGGTGTTCTGGAGCGCGTTGAAGCCGGCGAGCAGACCGCCGAGTACGTAAAGCGTCCATAGCGCAGGGTTGCCGGCGAACGAGACCGCCGCCAGTCCGCCGACACAGCCCGCGACCCCGATCTGCACGAGCAGCAGCAGCCGGCGACGGTCCATGCGATCGGCGAGCGCGCCGCCGAACAGAGACATCCCGACCAGGGGCCCGAGCTCGACCGCCCCGAGCAGCCCGACGAGCAGCGGCTTGTGGGTCAGCACGTAGAGCTGGTAAGGGAGCGCGACGAGCGCGGCCTGCGTACCGAGGTTCGAGATCAGCTCGCCGGTGGCGATCAGACGCAGGTCCCGGCTGCGCCGAAACGGCGTGAGATCGGGCAATAGGCGCGCGCCGGGCACGGTCCGAGGCTAATGCGCAGCGCTGCACAACCCGTTGATTGAGGTTCATCGCCGGGGGTACAACCCCGCGCAATGACTCCTTCAACGCTCATCTCCACCTCGCAACGGACCGCCGGCGGCGAGGCTCCCGGCCGCGCGCCGAACGAAGAGCTGTTCGTGCGGTGGCAGCAGCACGGCGAACGCGCTGCCCGTGATGAGCTGGTCCGGCGCTTCGTCCCGCTCGCCCGCAAGCTCGCGCGGCGATACAACGGAGCCCGGGAGCCGTTTGACGACCTGCTGCAGGTAGCGTGCCTCGGCCTGGTCAAGGCCGTCGACCGTTACGACCTCGAGCGCGGGACCGCGTTCTCCTCTTTCGCGGTGCCGACGATCCTCGGGGAGCTCAAACGCTACTTCCGCGACCTTGGCTGGGCGGTGCACGTCCCCCGCGGCGCCCAGGAGCTCGCGGTCAAGGTCGAAGAGGCCCAGCAGCGCCTGGCGACCCGCACCGGCCGGGCGCCGACGGTCCCGGAGCTCGCCCAGTATCTGGAGATCGACGTTGCGGATGTGCTCGACGCGGTGGAGACCGCGCGCGCCCACCACGCCTCCTCGCTCGACGCCCCGCATGACGACGGCGAGGGAGAGAGCGGCAGCGTCGTCGACAGCTTCGGGTCCGAGGATCCGGAGCTGTTGCTCGCCGACGAGCGGGTGACCGTCGGCGAGGCGGCCCGCCAGCTGACCGACCGCGAGCGCGAGGTGCTGCGGCTGCGGTTCGTCGACGATCTCACCCAGACCCAGATCGCCGAGCGCGTCGGGGTCTCGCAGATGCAGATCTCGCGCATCCTTCGGCGCGCGGTGGCGCGTCTGGGCGAGTTGACGGAAAGCTGAGCATGCAGGCGGGCCGCCCCCGCGGTTTTGCGGGCGGTACCGTCGGGCAGATGGATGACGGCCGGTGAACGCTGCAGACGGACCCATCGTCGCGCTGCTGCTGCGCAGCAGACCTCAGACTCTCACGATCGTGCGAGGGATGCTGAGCGGTCTCGCCGAGCTGCTCGAGATGGACCCCGAGCTTCTCGACGATCTCAAGACGTCCGTCTCTGAGGCGTGCAACAACGTCGTGCTGCACGCCTACGACGAGGAGCCTGGACCGATGGAGATCCGGGTCTTCGCCGACCGCGACTCGCTGCGCGTGACCGTCCGCGACCAGGGCGTCGGCCTGACCGGCCTGGCGGCCGGCGGCGAGACGGCCCACGGGATCGGGGTCTCGGTGATCGAGGCGCTCACCCGCGAGGTGCGCTTTGCCCCGCGCGAGGGGGGCGGCACCGAGGTGACGATGGTGTTCGACGCCGAGCGCGACGGCATCCCGCTGCTGACGATGGCGGGCCCCGCGGATGCGGAGCAGCCGCTCGCGTTGACGTCCGACGGGGAGGTCGAGCTCTCGCTCTCGCCGGTCTCACTGCTGTCCGGGGTGCTCGGCCGGCTCGCCCGGACCCTCGCCGCCGGCGCCCACTTCTCGCTCGACCGCTTCTCCGACGTCTATCTCGTCACCGACACGCTCTCGGCTCACGCCACACGGGCGGCGGCCACCAACCGCATGCTCGCCCGGATCTCCGCCGGAGAGCGGCGCCTGCAGATCGAGCTCGGGCCGTTCCGGCCGGGCACCGGCGCCTCGCTGACCAGCACGGAGGGGGATCGGATGCGGTCACCGCTCGCGCTGCTCGCCGACGAGATCGAGGTGCGGGAGACCGCCGCCGGCGAGCTGGTCGACGTGGTCGTCGTCGACCACCGCCAGTAGCGGTCAGCCGGGCGCGGGGCGCAGCGCGAGGAAGCCTCTCGGCGAACTCGGGGCCCTGTCCGGAGAGGATCCGCGAGCCCAGGTCCGAGGAGCGGCCGCCGAGGTCCATCACGCCTGCCGGCTCCCGCGTCTGGACCTGTCCACTGGCGGTCGCTCGATGAGACGGTCTACTCGTGGCCGCTGAGCAGCTCTTCGGGCGCCTGGACCAGACGGACCCGTTCGGCGACGCCCGTGAGGTCGAGCAGCCGCTGGACCTGGGGCGAGCCGCGGACAAGGCTGAGCTCGCAATCGTGCTCGGCCAGCCGCTGATGGGCCCGCACGATGATCGAGAGCCCCGTCGAGTCCATGAACTCAAGGTTGCGTAGGTCGACGACGACCAGCCTGACGTCGGGATTGAGCGCCGCCAGCTCCTCCTCGAGGCGCGGGCCGGAGGCGAGATCCAGCTCTCCACTGACCACGATGACCGCGGCCAACCCCTCGCGGCGGACTTCCACTTGAAACTCTGCGTTCACGCTGGATGCGAGCGTACCGTGTGACGCGCCTCAATGGTGGCAAGATGCGACCGCGAGAGCGGTTGCAGGTCGCGCAACCTTGTGGTGCGTCGTTTGGAACGCGCTGAGGTTGGTAACGAACCACCTAGAGCCCGATCTGCCATGACTTCGACCGCGACGACATCGATGCGCGACGGCGGGACCCTCGCCCACGCCGCGCTCCTCTACCGGCGCCCGGAACAGCTCCGGGTCGCGTTGGAGGCGTTCCTGCGCGACGCAGCCGCGGCCGGGGAGGCGTGCCT
>DASXZK010000041.1:0-16934 GCA_036501965.1 Solirubrobacteraceae bacterium | reverse complement strand
CGGGTGCGGATGGAGGCATCCATGATCACATTGCCGACGCGCAGCACGATTCCGCCGAGGATGTCGGGGTCGACGACCCGCGAGACCTCGATTTCACGATCGACCTGCTCGCCGATCTTCTCCCCGAGGTGCTTCACCGTCTTGTCGTCAAGCTCGATCGCGGAGACGATCTGTACCGACAGCAACTTGTGCGCCTCCTCCCACATTCCCTCGAAGACGGCGCGGATGCGGAAGATGGCGGGCATCCGGTGGCGCTCGATCAGCGCCTCCAGGAAGTTGATGAAGGCCGGATCGGCGTCGCTGACCGCGCGCTGCAGGCCGTCCTTCTTCTCGTCCGCTGCGAAGTAGGGCGAGAAGAAGAACACCGCGAGCTCGCGGTTGTCGTTCATCGCATCGGCGAACGCGCCGAGCTGATCGTGGATCTCGTCGAGCGCGTCTCGCTCGGTCGCGACCTCGAACAGCGCTCGCGCGTAGACCTGGGCGATCTCCTCCACCCTACGCTCCGCTCTCGGACCCGCTCAGGGCGCTGAAGTCGAGCTCGGACATGGCCTCCTCGATCAGGCGCCGCTGGTCCTCCTCGGTGAGCACCTTGCGGGTCACCTTCTCGGTGGCCAGCACCGTGAGGTCGGCGACCTCGCGACGGATCTCCTGGATCGCGCGGCGGGTCTCGGCCTCGATGTCGCGCCGGGTCTGCTCCATCATCTGATCGCGCTGGGCCTTGGCCTGCACCTGGGCCTCACGTTCGTGGGCCTCGGCGGTCTGGCGGGCACGGGCCACGATCTCGTCGGCCTGCCCGCGGGCCTCCTTCAGCCGCTCGCGGTAGTCGTGGAGGGTCTGGTCGGCCTCGCTGCGGAGCTTGTCCGCGGCGTCGATCGACTCCTCGATCGAGGCCGCGCGGGAGTCGAGCGCGGCGATGATCGCCGGATAGACCCACTTGCGCAGGACGAGGAACGAGATGAAGAACACGACCAGCACCCAGACCATCAGCCCCACGTTCGGGGTGATCAGGAACGAGCCGCCGGAGGCGAACGGGATGTGTGCGGCGAGCGCAGACATGTCGGCCTAGAGGAAGAAGGCGATGAACCCGCCGACGAGGCCGTAGAAGAAGCAGGCCTCGGTGAGCGCGAAGCCGAGCCACTGGTCGCGCTCGATGTCGGCGCGCAACTCGGGCTGACGGGTCTTGGCCTGGATCGAGGCGCCGAACACGGAACCGATGCCGGCACCGGCGCCCGCGGCGCCGCCTCCGGCGCCCGCGCCCAGCGCGATCGCGCGACCGGCGTCCTGGGCATTCGTGACGCTCGACGCCGCGAACGAGATCACGGGGTGGAACATGGCGAGGATGCTCATGAGCATGGGGGTTCGACGACTCCTTCTGTGCTTAGTGACTGTCGGATACCGCGCTACCGAGGTAGATCGCGGTCAGGATGGAGAAGATGAACGCCTGCAGGCCGGCGATCAGGACCGCCTCGAAGAGGAAGATCGCAACGCCGACCGGCAAGAGCGCCCACGAGACGACCGTGTTGCCCGTGAGTACCCCCAGCTCGCCGCCCATGAACGCGATCAGCAGGTGACCGGCGAGCAGGTTGGCCCAGAGCCGGACGGTGAGCGAGATCAGCCGCAGGAAGTAGGACAGGATCTCGATCACGTAGATCAGGTACTTGACCGCCGGGTTCACGCCTGAGACGTCCGGCATGAGGCTCTTCACGTACCCGAACGGGCCGTGCTTTTTGATGCCCTCATAGGTGAAGAGCACGAACACGAGCAGCGCGAGCATCAGCGGGAACGCGACATTCGTGTCCGCGGCATAGATCTGGAACGACGGCCAGTGGATCCCGAACAGCAGGAACTTCTCCCCGGTGTCGATCGGCAGGGGGATGTAGCCGATCAGGTTCGAGACCAGAATGAAGACGAAGATCGTCGCGATCAGCGGGAAGTACTTGCGCGACATCGATTGATCGAGGGACTCGTCCGCCATGTTGCGCGTGAGCGAGTAGAACATCTCGATCGCGACCTGCAGACGGCCCGGGCGCTCGCGCAGCCGCTTGGCCATGTAGAGCAGGATGCCGATCGTGACGGCGGCGGCGAGCAGGACGTAGAGCACGCCCTTGTTGAAGTCGATCGGGCCGGCGCTGAACCAGGTGTCGAGCTTGAACTCGTTGGTCGGCGAGAACACGCCGGTGGCGACCGTGCCGGCCTTGTCGGAGCCGAAGCCGACGATCGCGACGAAGAAGATGATCCCGCCGAGCCAGACCGCGCCGACGGCAAGCAGCGCCTTGCGCAGCGGGCTCATCCCCTGATGACCGGCGGCGTCGGGAGTGGTGGCGCTCACGATCCGCTCCTCGGCTCGGGCGGGCCGGAGAACAGCTTGATGACGAAGACGAAGGTGTAGGCCCCGCACACGAACAGCGCCGTGGTGAGACCGTCGCTGCGGCCGCCGGCCACGCCGGAGACGATGATTCCGGCGGCAAGCAGCCAGATCCGGCCGAAGCGCTCGAACAGCGTGATCGTGACCTGCTGGCGCGGTGTGCGGACACCGTCTGCCCAGCGGCGGTCGAGGACCGCCACGACGCGGTTGAGCAGCCACACCCCGGCGCCGATCACGGAGCCCAGCACGGGTGCGCCGGCGATGATCGCCACGACGGCGGCGATCACGACGAGCGGAACGTCGAGGGCGCCGGGTACGAGCGCGCGCAGCGGGCTCATGTGGCGGTCGGCGGCGTCTACGGCCACCGAGACCCCTCCGGGGACGTCGCGAGGCGGCAATGGGCACGCGCACAGGGGCGCTCGAAGAGGGGACGAAGGCTTTTCACGGTCAGTCTGGGTGAGTCGATGGCGTGCTGCTGCTCAGACCGGGCGAGGATCGTACCCGATGAAGGCAGCCGATCGACCGCCTCTGAGAGGTGGTCAACCAACACGACGCCAATATAGCGTGAGCGGCGGCTTGTTACACGCTTGTGACACTTTTGCGAGGTCGCCTGAAGGCCGCTCCCGACCGGTCCGGTCATCGCCCGGACCGGCGCCGTCAGGAGTGCTCAGCGGTCGTCGGTCTCGCGCAGCCGCAGACGCACGAGGCGCTGCTTCTCCTCGAGCTCTGAGGCGAGCTCCCCGAGTTCCCGGCGGCGGTCCCGCACGAGGTCGAGCTGACCGCTGATGTGCCCGAGCAGCTGCTCGAGGATTCGGCGCCGCTCGGCCGGCGATTCGGTCTGGCGGAGCTCGCGACGCAGGTGGGCGCGCGCCGACTCCGCCTCCAGCAGCGAGGAGAGCTGCTCCAGCGAGAGCCCGAGCAGGTTGCGCAGCCGGACGATCTCCGAGACGCGCTCCACATCGGCCTGGGTGTAGGAGCGGTGCTTGCCCTCCTCCCGGGCGCTCGCCGTGCCGAGCAGCCCGAGCTCCTCCCAGTAGCGGATCGTGCGCGGCGTCGTGCCGGTGAGCTCGGCGAGCTCTCCGATCCGCAGCGATCGTTCGTCCTGGTCAGGGTCGACGGTCGCGGCGTCGCTTTCACCCGGCGGCATCCAGCGAGGATACGTGCTGGAGCGCCGGCGTCAGCTACGGCTGGACGAGACGTGGAGCGTGACGATCGGGCTGTCGATCACGCCGGCGGGCGCCGACGGATCGAGCTGGCGGATCTGCACGTAGCACGGGCGGGCCTGGTTGTCCCACCACGTCCGGTAGGTCTGGGACTTGACCGTGAGCGTCCACTCGTCCTGGTGGCCGGGGCGCGGGGAGAGCTGCTGGAAGACACCCGTCCCGTTGGTGCTGGCGGCCAGCTGGCCGTCGGTGACGTCACGCGCGGTCGCCAGGTCGAGGTACGGGTAGTCCCGCGTCGACTGCTTGGTCTCGGCGTTGCTGTCGTACACGATGAACGTGATCGAGCTGTGCTCGGCGACCGACGCCCCGTCGCAGGGGGTGATCAGATAGGGCGCCGACTTCGACTTCGGCTTCAGCGTCGTGCAGGCGGCGCTCGCGCTGGCCGGCAGCGCGGCGGCGAGCACCGCGGCCATCGCGATCAGGCAGCCGGCCACGGACGCGGGCAATCTGAGTGCGTGCGAGGGACTGGAGGTCACGGCTGTGATGGGATCGGCATGCGGGTCGGCTGTCTTGAGAGCTGCGGCATCTCTGCACCATGAAACCCCTCCGGCCCCGAGAAGTTGTGGGTTTGTGACCGCGCGCGGCTACTCGAAGGCAGCGACGGTCGCGATCACCACGAACGCACCGATCAGCGCCGCCCCTTCGAACGCGCTCGCCTCACCGTCGCCGGTGATCTGCCACATGATCAGCGCGGTCGCCGCCAGCGCGCCCGTGAACACCGGCGGCAGCGCGAACGTGAGCGTCGTCGAGGTGAGCAGCGAGACGAGCACGAGCACCGGGAAGAGGAACGCCGCCACCTGCCCGACCGATGACTTGATCACCGAGATCGCGAGCTCAGAGCGACCGCGGGCGGCGAGCACGACGCCGACCACGTGCTCGATCGCATTGCCCGCGATCGCGACGATCACCAGCCCCGCGAATGCCTGGGAGATATGCAACGAACGGATCGTCGGCTCCAGAGCGTGCACGAACCAGTCCGACACGAACCCGGCGGCGGCGCCGGCGATGATCAGGAGCGTGAGCGCGGCGCCCCGGCTGAGCCGGGCGCCCTCGGACTCACCATCATCATCGTCGGCGGCCTGGGGCGTGGTGAGGAACTGGTGCGCCCAGACTCCGTAGACGGCGAGCAGCAACCCCGCGCCGATGATCGAGATCGTGGTGATGTGGCGACTCGCGGAATCATGCGCGGCCCCCGCGAGGCCGACGAGCACGATGAGGAAGCTCGCCACCAGCAGCAGCGTGGCGGTGTCGTTCGGCAAGCGCGGGCTGAAGCGCATCAGCCCGTCTGGCTGGCGGCGGGCCCCCACCACGATCGCCGTTCCGAGCACCAGCAGCGCGTTGACGAGGATCGAGCCGAGAATCGCGGTCTGGGCGACGATCAGCTCGCCGGCCTGGAGGGCGAACAGAACGACGAAGAACTCGGGCAGATTGCCGATCGTCGATTGCAGCATCCCGGTGGCGGCGACGCCGAGCGACGCACCGACCTCCTCGGTGGCGAACGAGATGATCCACGCCCCGCCGCCAAGCGCGAGCCCCGCGATGATGAAGGCGACGATCTCCGGGGTTCCGCTCACGTAGCGGGCGACCCCGGCGAGCGCGGTGAGGACCGCGACGGCGATCAGGCCGCCGCGCTCGATGCGGGTGAGCCCGCTCACTCGCCGGTCAACACAGTGTCATCGTCGCTGTAGGGCGGCGCGCAGCAGCACAGCAGGACAAGCGGAACCGCCCCGTCGTTGAAGAGCGTGTGCAGCGTTCCGGGGGCGATCACCACACAGTCTCCGGCGCGGACCCCGGACTCGGCTCCTGCCGCACCGCCGAGCCGCAGGCGCCCGGCACCCTCGACGAAGTAGTAGATCTCCTCCGCGCGCGGGTGATAGTGCTCGGCGGTCCGCCCTCCGGGCTCGACGGTCGCCTCGGCGAGGCTCTGGTGGCGGCTGTCGGCGCTCTGCGGTGTCGGCCCGGCGAGCTCGCGGATCGTCGAACCGTCGGCGGTGATGAACGCCGGCATCGCCTGAAGGGCGCGGACCTGGATGGCGCTTGGCTCGGCCACGAAGCTGGCGCGGATCGGGTCCGCTCAGCGGACCCGGGTGAACTCGCCGGTCTCCACGTCGCGCGCCGCCCGGGCCTCGATCTCCTCCTCCGGAGCCGCGGGGTCGGCACGGCGCAGGTCGACCAGGCGAAGCCGACCGAACTTGACGATCTCCAGCACGACGACGAGGTACACCGAGGCGGCGAGCGCCACCACGCCGATCCCGATCAAGACGCCCACCCACAGCCAGTCATAGTGGGTGTTGTGCGGGTGGTACGGCAGCAGCCGCATCGCCACCGCGAGGCCGGCGAGCACCGTCGACCAGGCGTAGAGGTAGGCGACCGTCTTGCGCTGCGAGAAGCCGATCCGCGCGAACCGGTGGTGGAAGTGGTTGGCGTCGCGCGACCACGGGGCGCGTTTGTACTTCAGGCGCTTGGCGACGACGAAGCTCGTGTCCAGCAACGGGATCGCGAGGATGACGAGCGGCACGATCAGGGCCACCACCGCGTTCGTCTTCAGCGAGCCCACCACGGCCGCCACCCCGAGCATGTAGCCGAGCAGGTTCGAGCCCGCGTCGCCCATGAAGACCGAGGCCGGGTGGAAGTTGTGTACGAGGAAGCCGAGCGCGGACCCGGCGGTGATCGCGGCCAGGATCGCGGCGCCGGTGACCCCCAGATTGAACGCGATGATCGTGAAGGCGACTCCGTCGATCGTGCACAGACCCGCCGCCAGGCCGTCGACGCCGTCGGTGAAGTTGACGACGTTCATCAGCGCCACGAGCCAGATCACCGTGAGCACCGGGCCCGCGTGCGGGTACTGATGGGCGCCGAGGAACGGGATCGTCACGTCGGTGACGATCGCCCCGGCCTTGACCGCGATCACTGCGGCCGCCACCTGCCCGAACAGCTTCAGCCACCAGCGCAGGTCGAGCCGGTCGTCGATCGCGCCCACGAGCGTGATCAGCGCCGCGCCGACCATCAGCCCCCACGTGTTGACGGTCGCGCGTTCCCCGACCGTTCGGGCACTGCGCGGAAGCGTGATGAAGTGCGGCATGAAGATCGCCGCTGCCACCACGATCCCGATCAGGATGGCCACGCCGCCGAGCAGTGGCGTATCGCGCTGCGTGAGCCCGCCAACCCGCGGCCGGTCGACCATCTTCAGCGCACGGGCGAGCCGCGCCACCACGGGCGTGATCAACATCGCCACCGCGGCGGCGACGAGGAACCCGAGCGCAGCGTGCCACTGGTGCATTGCGCTACAGCATGGCAGGGGGGCCCGACTGGAACCTAAAGTGGGCGTTTACGCCCAGCGCTGAGCAGCCGCTCAGACGGCCGCGGGCGCCGACAGCTGCGCGTACAGCGGGTAGCGCTCGGCGATCAGCGCCGTCCGCTCCGCCAGGCCCGCGCGGACCGACTCGAACTGGTCGCCGGCGGTGAGGACCGTGGCGATGATCCGGCCGACCTCGGTGAAGTCCTCGACGGATAGACCGCGGGTGGCGAGCGCCGGAGAGCCGATCCGCAGGCCGCTGGTCACCATCGGCGGGCGCGGGTCGAACGGCACCGCGTTGCGGTTGACCGTGATCCCGATCGCGTGCAGCCGATCCTCGGCCTGCTGGCCGTCGAGCTCTGACTCGCGCAGGTCGACGAGCACCAGATGCACGTCGGTGCCGCCGGTGAGCACCGACACGCCGCCGCCGGCGTTCGCCAGCTCGGCCGCCACCGCACGAGCGCCGTCCAGGGTCCGCTGCGAGCGCTCGCGGAACGGTTCGGAGGCGGCGATCTTCAGCGCCACCGCCTTGCCGGCGATCAGATGCTCGAGCGGGCCGCCCTGCTGGCCGGGGAAGACGCCCGAGTCGATCTTCTTGGCGTGCTCCTCGCGACAGAGGATCATCCCGCCCCGGCCGCCGCCGATCGTCTTGTGAATCGTCGTCGTCGTGACGTCGGCATACGGGATCGGCGAGGGGTGCAGGCCCGCGGCCACCAGGCCGGCGAAATGAGCCATGTCGACCATCAGATAGGCGCCGACCGAATCGGCGATCTCGCGGAAGCGCGCGAAGTCGAGCTGCCGCGGGTAGGCCGACCAGCCCGCAACGATCATCTTCGGCCGGTGGGTCTCGGCGAGCTGCTGGAGCTCGTCCATGTCGATCAGCGAGCTCTCGCGGTCGACGTGGTAGGCGACGATGTTGTAGAGCCGCCCGGAGACATTGATCTTCATCCCGTGGGAGAGATGGCCGCCGTGGGCGAGCTCGAGCCCCATGAGCGTGTCGCCCGGGGTGAGCAGCGCGTGGTAGACGGCCGTGTTGGCCTGGGCGCCGGCGTGCGGCTGGACGTTGGCGTGCTCGGCACCGAACAGCGCCTTCGCGCGATCGATCGCCAGCTGCTCGGAGATGTCGACGAACTCGCAGCCGCCGTAGTACCGCCGGCCGGGATAGCCCTCGGCGTACTTGTTGTTGAGCACCGATCCCTGGGCCTCGAGCACCGCGACGGGAGCGAAGTTCTCCGAGGCGATCATCTCCAGCGTGCGCTGCTGGCGATCGAGCTCCAACGCGAGCACCTCGGCGATCTCCGGATCGACCTCGGCGAGTGGACGGTTGAAGTAGTCGGGCGGCAGGTCGACGTCGGTCACGGCGACCGATCCTACCGGTCCGCCGGACGGGTCAGCCGGCCGGCTCACGCCGCCCGCGCGAGGATCACGGCGAGGTCCCGTTGGCCCCAGATCAGCGACGCCGACAACCCCGCGTCTGCGAGCCACGCCAGCTGGTCCTCGACCGTGTCCGGGAGGTCGAAGCCCGGTGTGAGCTCGGTCATCTGGTCGGCCGGATCGGCGGGTACGACGACGTCCGCCAGCACGAAGCTCCCGCCGGGGGCGAGCCGTTCCCGCACGCGCCGGAACAGGTCGCGCTTGCCCGCGCCGTCCAGGTGGTGGATGCAGAGCGCGCTCGCCACGAGATCGAACTCACCCTCGGGCAGCGGCTCCTCGAGCCGGCCGACCTGCAGCCGCGCCCGCTCGGCCGGCAGAACCTGACGCGCGACCGCGAGCATCCGATCGCTCTCATCGATCCCGACGAGCGTCGCCCCCGGATTGCGCTCCAGCAGCCGCCGCGCGGTCTGACCGGTGCCGGTGCCGAGCTCGAGGATCGAGCGCGCCCCGGTGCCGGCTGCCTCGGCAGCGACGTCCTGGAACTCGTCGTAGACCGGGATGTCGGCGCGGATCATCTCCTCGTAGCTGCCCGGCTCGAAGTGGTACTGGCCGCTGAGAGCCTCATGCACGGCCTGCTGGGAGAGACCGCCCGGGCGCACGATCGTCCACCCCCCCGTCTGCTCGTAGCCACGCAGATCGATGACCGTCGACGGCGTTCCGGGCAGCTGGCCACCGTCGATCACCATGTCGCAGCGGCGGCGGATCTCCTCGGGCACGTCGGCGAGCGAACGCGCGTCGGGGCCGCCGGCGTGATTGGCGCTCGACTGGAGCACCGGCCAGCGCACGCCGGCCAGCGCCGGGACATCGACGACGCGGAGCCCGAGCGTGCCCGGATCGCCGCCACAGGCGAGCGGGAAGCGCGCCGCGGGGTTTGGCAGCAGCAGCGACACCGGCCCCGGCAGCAGCCGCTGCAGCGCCCCGGCTGTCGAAGGACCGAGCTCCGGGAGCGCCTCCAGGGCGATCTCGCGGTCGAAGAACATGACCGCCGAGGGCTTGTCGAGCGCGCGCCGCTTGAACCGGTAGAGGCGCTCGACGGCGTCGCGGTTTCCGGGGTCGCAGGCGAGCCCGTAGACGGTGTCGGACGGGAACACCGCGACCCCGCCGACCGACATGCAGCGCTCGAACGTCTCCGCCTCCGGCGCGCTCACCCGGCCCCCTCCGTGCGACGTGCGACGACGACGCGGTCGCGTCCGCTCAGGTCGGGGCGCACCTGCACCCCGCCGAATCCGGCACCGCGCAGCAGGCCGGCCACAGCAGCGCCCTGGGACTCGCCGATCTCGAGCAGCGCACAGTCCGGCCACGAGCGCGCGGACAGCTGACCTGCCAGCCGGCGGATCACGTCGAGCCCGTCCGCGCCGCCGAACAACGCCAACGGTGGCTCGAATCCGGCCACGTCGACGGGCAGATCGGCATCGCGCTCCACGTAGGGCAGATTGGCAAGAACGACATCGGCAGGTAACGCTCCATCGAGCAGGTCACCAACTGTGAAGCTGACATCGAGGCCGAGGTCTGAGGCGTTCCGCCGAGCGACCGCGACCGCGTCCGCGCTCACGTCCGTGCCGCGGACCACAAGATCCGGACGCTCAGCGGCGAGCGCGAGCGCGATCGCGCCGCTTCCCGTCCCGACGTCGAGCACGGCGGCGCCGGAGGGCAGCGACTCGATGGCGGCCTCGACCAGCCCTTCCGTCTCAGGACGTGGGATCAGAACGCGACGGTCGACGGTCAACTCGAGCGCTCGGAAGGGCCGGCGGCCGATGAGGTAGGCGACCGGCTCGCCCTGCCCGCGCCGGTCGATCAGGCGCTCGAACCGCTCGACAGCCTCAACCTCGACTTCAACGTCACGGTCGAGCACCAGGCGGGCCCGATCGACCCCGAGCACCTCCGCAAGCAACACCTCGGCGTCGAGGCGCGCGGTCTCCGAGCTCGGACGCAGCGCCGCGGCCGAGCGCGCCAACAGGCCGGCGATGGTCGCGCCGGCCGCGCTCATCCACCGTCGGTCTGCTCGTCCAGCCGCCGGCGCTTCTCGTCGTCCTGGAGCGCGTCGGTGAACTCGTCGAGCTCGCCGGTGAGGATTCCGTCGAGGTTGTGCACGAGCAGGTTGATGCGGTGGTCCTTGACGCGGTTCTCGGCGTAGTTGTAGGTGCGGATCTTCTCCGCGCGCTCGCCGGTGCCGACCTGGGCCAGGCGGCTGGCGCCGATCTCGGCCTGCTGCTTGGCCAGCGCTCGCTCGTACAGGCGCGCACGGAGCACGCGCATCGCGCGCTCGCGGTTCTGAAGCTGTGACTTCTCATCCTGCATCGAGACGACGACGCCGGTCGGTTTGTGGGTGATCCGCACCGCCGAGTCGGTCGTGTTGACCGACTGCCCGCCCGGCCCGGAGCTGCGGTAGACGTCGATCTGCAGGTCGTTCGGATCGATCTCCACCTCCACGTCCTCCGCCTCGGGCAGCACCGCGACGGTGGCCGTCGAGGTATGGATCCGCCCCTGGGACTCGGTCTCCGGAACTCGCTGGACGCGGTGCGTCCCACCCTCGAACTTGAACACCGAGTAGGCGCCATCGCCCTTGATCGAGAAGGTGTAGTCGCCGTCGCCGATCGACAGCGGCTCGACCGAGAAGCCGCGGCGCTCGGCGTAGCGGGTCAGCATCCGGTAGACGTCGCCGGCCCAGATGCCCGCCTCCTCCCCGCCGATCCCGGGGCGGATCTCGACGATCACGTTCTTGGAGTCGTTCGGATCGCGCTCGACCATCGCCAGGCGGATCTCCTCCTCCAGTCGGTCCATCGCATCGCGCGAGCCGTCGAGCAGCGCGCGCAGCTCCGCGTCGTCGCCGTCCTCGGCGAGCAGCTCGCGCGCCCCCTCGGCGTCGTTCATCGCCCGCCGGTACTCGGTCGCGAGCCGGGATGCGGGCTCGAGCTCCGAGTAGGCACGCCGACTTGCCGCGTACCGCTCGCGGTCGCCGATCACGGAGGGGTCCGCGAGCTCGGATTCGAGCGACGAGAAGCGCTCGAGGATCTGGTTGACGAGGCCGTCGATCATCACCATCGAGTCTAGAGACGGCCCCCGGGGGCTCCGCCACGCCGGCTGCGCGCTTCAGCGGGCAGCAGAACGTCACCCTGCTCAGAGCGCAGGGTGACGTCCGCTCGCAGTTGCTAGCCCGCCGGGGTGGTCTGGCGCGAGGAGCGCCGGCCCTTGGCTACGCGGCGCTGGAAGCGCTCGACGCGGCCGCCGGTATCGACGAGCTTCTGGCGACCCGTGTAGAACGGGTGGCAGGCCGAGCAGATCTCGACGTGGATGGAGTCCTTGGTCGAGCGCGTGACGAACTGGTTGCCACACGTGCACGTGACCTGCGTCTCGGTGTAGGTGGGGTGGATCTCGGTCTTCATGGTCCCTTTGAGTCTAGTGACGTTCGCTCAGCGCTCAGCGGCGGCGAGCGCGGTTGCGTCGGCGCTGGGACACGAGACCGTGAACGTGTTGTTCGAGCGGTCGAAGTCGTCGACGGCGTGCGTGGGATCGGCGATCACGGTGGGCGGCGCGGCCGGGTCACAGGCGCGGCCAAGGAAGCGCACCCGGGTGTGCGCCCGCGGCCCGAGTGAGGCGACCTCGACGGTCTTCGCCGGGCCGCCCGCCGCGCCGGGCGAGAACTCGACCTCGAACGGGCCGGATGCGGTCCTGCCGCGGTTGGCGACGACTGCGACGTAGCGGTCGTTGCCGGGGGCGAGCCCGTTGGCGCGAACGGCGACCGATCGCACGAGGACGTCGGGGCGCAGCTCACGGACGGGGCAGACCCCGCTACGCAGCGTCTGCCGGGAGAGCACCTTCCCGTTGGCGCCGGTCCACCGGAACGAAACCCGGAAGCGATAGACGGCCGGCGCGTCGACGTTGTAGACCGTCTTGCGGAGCTTCCAGACGTCGGCCGGGAGCCGCCCGAGCGTCGCGTCGGTGGGCGTCGTCCAGTGGCCGAGATCCCCGTCGCGCACGGGCGTCTGGGCGCCGCCGGGCACCTTCTCAAGCAGCGTGAAACGCACCGCGAGCGACCTGGTTGCCGGCCGGTGGCGCATGATCGAGACGACCGACACCGAGCGCTTCGCCGGGGCAAGCGTGCTGTGGCAGGCGATCTTGGTGAGCGCGGCGGGCGGCGCCGCCGCCTGTGCGGAGGCGGACGACAGCGCGAGGGATCCGCCGGCGGTCGCCGCTGCCGCGCCGAGGAGGGCGAGTGAACGTCTCATCGCCCCTCTTAACCGCCCACGCGGGCGAAAGTCGCGGGCCGGCTGCCTACAGCTCGCCGGCCAGCCGCAGCCGGGCGACCTCGTTGTTGGCCGCGAGCAGCTCGTCGTGCGACGTGCCGGCGTCGATCCAATAGCCGTTCAGGACATCGCAGGCGAGCGTGCCCTCGTCGACGTAGCGGTTGTTGAGGTCGGTGATCTCCAGCTCGCCGCGCGAGGACGGCTCGAGCTCGGAGATGAAGGAGAAGACACGCTCGTCGTAGAGATAGATCCCGGTCTGGGCGAGGTTGGAGCGCGGATGCTCGGGCTTCTCCTCGATGCCGACCACCCGGTCGCCGTCGACCTCGATCACGCCGTAGTGCTGGGGCTCGTCGACCTCGGTGGCGAAGATCACCGCGCCGCGCTCCTGCTGCTCGAACGCCTGGACGCGCGGCGCGAGGTCATGGGTGAAGATGTTGTCGCCGAGCAGCACCAGCACCTTGGAGCCCCGCGCGAAGTGCTCGGCGAGGCCGACGGCGTCGGCGAGGCCGTTGGCGCTTTCCTGGAGCTCGATCGTGAGCCGCAACCCGAACTCCCGCCCGCTGCCGAGCAGCTGGAGGAAGTGTCCGGCGTGCTCGGGGTTGGTGGTGAGCAGTACCTCCTCCACCCCCGCCCGGGCCATCGCCTCCAGCGGGTAGTAGATGAGCGGCTTGTCGTAGATCGGCAGCAGGTGCTTGTTGGTGACCTGCGTGAGGGGGCGCAGTCGGGTGGCCTTCCCGCCGGCGAGGATGACGCCTTTCATGGCACCGGAGGGTGGCAGACGCGAGGCGTCAGTGGTGTGACCATCTCAGGTGAGCTGGTAGAGGGGGCCGTCGCCGCCCTCTGGGACGGTGAGCCGTCCCCCGCGGGCGGTGATCGCCCCGCACTGCACGCAGTTCGTGTAGTTGACCGTCACCTCGACGTTGCCCGTCGCGGGCGCGTCGTCCGGGATCTCGTAGACGCCCGCCGGGCACATCCACACCCAGCTCTCGGCCACCTCCCGCGGCACGGTGCGCCGCAGGCGGATGTGGTTGGGCGCGTCGTCGCGGGTCGCGTTGCCCGAGATGTAGACCGATGAGAGCTTGTCGAACGTGTACTTGCCGTCGGGCTTGGGATAGCCGTCCTTCGTGTCGCCGACGAACTGGGGAACCTGGTCGCCCCTGTGCCACGGCAGCCGGCCCCGGGGGATCCGGCCCTTGGACATGATCGAGGCGCCGCTCAGCGGGGAGCCCTTGAGGAACCCCTTCTGCAGCGGCTGGCGGGTGTTGCGCACCTGATAGAGCTCCTGCCCCACCGAGGAATCCTCGATCGCCTGCTCGTAGGACTCGAGCGGCGTGCCGCGCTTCAGCGAGCCGTAGATCGCATCGCCCGCCAGGATCCCGGACGTGATGCAGTGGTGCACGCCCTTGAGCGCCGCGGCGTCGACCATGCCGCCCGCGTCGCCGACGAGCAGAGCGCCCGGCATCGACAGCTTCGGCATCGACCAGTAGCCGCCACCCGGTAGGGCCTTTGCGCCCCACCCGACGCGCTCGCCGCCGTCGAGAATCCCCTTGACGAGCGGGTGCAGCTTGAACTGCTGCAACAGGTCGTGGACCGAGGTCGTCGCGTCGGCGTAGTCGAGATCGACGACGAACCCGATCGAGACCAAGTCGTCCCCGGTCTTCTCGTCCTTCATCGGGTACAGCCACGAGCCGCCGACGTGCCCGTACTTGGCGGGGACCTTGAGCGGCCACGGCCCGAGCGTGTGGATCACGCGGTCCAGCGGCTTGGGCACCTTCCAGAGCTCTTTGACGCCGAGCTCCCACACCTGCGGCTCGCGGTGAGCGCCGAGGTCGAATTCTCGGATCGCCGTTCCGGTGAGATGGCCCCAGCACCCCTCGGCGAGCACCGTCACCTTGGCGCCGATGTCGGTGCCCGGCTCGAAGTTGCCGAGCTCCTCCCCCTCCTTGCCGCGCCCCTTGTCACCGGAGCGCACGCCGACGACGCGACCCCGATCGACGATCAGCTGCGACGCGGCGGTCTCGGTGAGGATGTAGGCGCCGGCCTCCTCGGCGCGCGCCTGCTGGAAGCGGGCGAGCGCCGAGACCGACACGACCTCGTTGCCGTGGTTCTTGAAGTTCGGCACCGCGAACGTCGGCACCGAGATCTTGGTGCGCCCGTTGGGGAGCATGTAGATCGACTCGCGGGTGACCTCGCCGAAGGCGAACCGCTCCTTGCGCCAGTCCTCGCGGCTGACGTCCGGGAACAGCTCCTGCAGCGGCCCGGGGCGCATCACCGCACCGGACAGGTTGTGCCCACCGCACGTCTTGGCCTTCTCGATGACCGCGACGGGCACCTCGCCCAGCGACTCCAGCAGTTCGGGATCGTCGCCCAGCAGTTGCAGCAGACGGTTCGCGCACGACAGGCCGGCGGTGCCGCCGCCGACGATCGCGACGCCGACGTCGATCCGCTCGTCCTCGCCGTCGAGCCCGTTCTTGACGAACTCCTTGACGGAGTCGACCGGCGGCGGGTATTCGCTCGGCGCGTGGTGGCGACCGTTGCTGCCGTGGCTCATCTCAGGAGCCCTTCTTGGCCTTGATCGCCTCGGTCAGCTTCGGCAGCACCTTGTTGAGGTCGCCCACGATCCCGAGATCGGAGAACTCGAAGATCGGCGCATTGGCGTCCTTGTTGACCGCGACGATGTTCTCCGAGGCCTGCATGCCGACCTTGTGCTGGATCGCGCCGGAGATCCCCGCCGCGAAGTAGAGCTTTGGCGAGACGGTCTTGCCCGTCTGGCCGATCTGGGCGGCGTAGGGGTACCAGCCCGCGTCGACGACCGCACGCGTGGCGGCGACGGCGGTGTTGCCACCGAACGCCTTGGCGAGGCTCTCGGCGAGCTCGAATCCCTCGGCCTTGCCGAGGCCCCGGCCGCCGGCGACGAGGATGTCGGCTCCCTCGATGTCGACGTCCGCGCCGCGCTGCTCTCCGCGCGTGAGCATCTTCGCGCGCTCGTTCCACGGCGAGTAGGTGACGTCGACGTCGACGACCTCGGCCGGGTGGGCGGGGTCCGAATTTCCCTCCTTGACCTCGAACGCGTTGATCCGCCCGATGATGATCCCGAGGTCGCCCTGGTAGTGGGAGTCGGAGATCTTCGAGTCCTGGAGGATCGGACGCTCAGCGACGAGCTTGGGACCGTCGGCCTTGATCGCGATCACCTCCATCGTCACCCCGGCCTGCTTGCGGGCGGCGAGCCCGGCGCCGATCTCGAAGCCGAGCAGGCCGCCGCCGAACAGCGCGTAGCCGTGGCCGTGCTCGTCGATGACCTTCGCCATCACGTCGATCACCGGCTGCGCCAGACCCTCCGGTCCCTTGGCGCGGAACACCTTCCTCGCCCCGTAGCTGCCGAGCGTCGCGCACAGGTCGTCGGTCAGGTCATCGCCGCCGACGACGACCGCGTGGCACTCGCCGCCGATCGCCTGCGCCTGCGCGGCGCCTTCGGACACGGCGCCGAGCGAGTTCTTGTTGAACGCGCCCTCGTTGTGGAGCACGTAGGTCAGGACATCGGTCATCAGATGAGCTTCCTCTCGTCCAGCCAGGCAACGATCTTGGCGACCGTCTCGTCGGTGTCCTCGTCCTCGATGATCTGGCCCGCTGACTTGGCCGGGGGATCGTGGAAGTCGCCGCACTGCACGCGCGAGCCGTCCACGCCGACGAGCGAGGTGTCGATGCCGACATCCCCGGCCGCCACGGTCTGCAGCGGCTTCTTCTTGGCGCCCATGATCGCCTTCAGCGACGGATACCGCGGCTCGTTGATCGCGTCACCGACCGAGATCACGGCCGGGAGCGAGATCTCGATCGTGTCGTAGCCGTACTCCGCCTGGCGCTCGCAGGTGAGCGATCCGGCGGAGAGATCCATCTTGATGACCTGTGTGAGCGACGGCATCTCGAGATGGTCGGCGACGACGGCGCCGATCGTGTAGCACTCGCCGTCATCGGACTGCTGGCCCAGCAGCACGAGATCGGGGGCCTCGGATTCGAGCGCCTTGGAGAGCGCGTAGCCGGTGGCGGCCACGTCGGAGCCGGCCAGCGCATCGTCTGAGAGGTGCACGGAGCGGTCGGCGCCGAGTGAGACCGCCTTCTGGAGCGCGCGCGTCGCGCTCGACGGGCCCATCGTCACCGCGACGATCTCGTCGACCTCGGCCTCTCCGCCCTCACGGATCTGCATCGCGGCCTCGATGGCGTGCGTGTCATACGGGTTGAGGTTCTTCTCACCGGATCGATCCATCCGCCCCGTCGAGGGGTCGATGCGCTTCTCGACCGCGGCGTCCGGAACCTCTTTGACCAGGACGCAAATCTTCAAGTGTGGCCTCCTATCGATGTCCTCTCGCGGGTCCGTC
>DASXZK010000040.1:0-88749 GCA_036501965.1 Solirubrobacteraceae bacterium | reverse complement strand
GAAATGCTGCAACTTCCGGCGGGGCGGGCGTCCCGGGCGACCCCCGCCGGTCAGCCGGTCCTCCTGCCGTCCCGGGTCCTCCTGCCGTCCCGGGTCCTCCTGCCGTCCCGGGTCCTCCTGCCGTCCCTGCTCCCTGCCGTCCCTGCTCCCTGCCGTCCCCGCCCGGCTAGCGCGAACGCAACGGCGCGTTGGCGAGACCCACCACGCTGTCGCCGCCGCCGTAGTACTGCCACCAGCGACCGTTGTAGAAGTTGATGTCGTTGGTGAACACGGTGTGAGGCGTGAACCCGTAGATCTCATACGGCGCCTGGGGCTTGAGGGTCGGCTTCTGGAGCACCTGCGCCGGTGCCAGAAGGTTCTTCGGCGAGAAGTCGACCTGGCTGATCGCGTAGTACCAACGGCCGTGACCCATCAGCTCACCGGCGACGAACACGTCGATGTCGTTGCGGGCCGGCTGACCCGCGATCGTCTGGTAGTCGGTGACGGCGACGCAGAACTCCCAGGGTGACCAGGAAGCCGGGAAGCCCATCTTCACCCGGCCGACCGTCTTCCAGGTCGTCATGTCGGTCGACTCGGCGACGTACGCGTGGGTCCCGGCCTGGCCGTAGTACATGAGGTAGTGACCGTCGATCTTGACCGGCGTCCCCTGTGGGTCGGCGACGACCGCGGCGTCCTTGTTGCCGGCGAGCACCGGGCCGATCTGCGTCCAGTTGACGGCGTCGGTCGAGACCGCCTCGTTGATCCCGATGTTGGTGCCGTCGTAGCCGGTGAAGAACGCGTAGTACTTCCCGTCCAGGTAGTACATCCGGGGATCCTCGACGCCGTGGGTCTCCGACGGCAGTGAGTCGGTGATGACCGGGCTGGTCTGTGCCTGGAAGTGATGTCCGTCGGTGCTGGTGGCGGCGCCGATCTCCGAGTAGTCACCGTTCGTCGCACCGCGGTAGAGCATGTGGAAGACCCCGTTCTGGATCACGACGCTCGGGTTGAACAGCTCCGGGAACTCCCACTGTGTCGCCGGGGTCGGATCGCTGGGCGGGGTGAGGATCGGGTTGCCCTTGTAGCGGGTGAACGGCCCGATCGCCCAGGCGGGAAGGCCGCTCGACGAGGCCGAGCCTGCGACCGCCGGCGAGCGGCGGGCTCCTGACGAGGCCGAGCCGGCGACCGACGAGGACGGGCCCGCCGCCGCGGGCGCCCGGCGGGGACCTCCCGACGATGCGGCAGCCAGTGACGGTGCGGCACAGAGCAATCCGGCCGCCGCAGCCGCTGCGGCGAGAACCTGGCGTGGCCGACGGTGTCGATTCATCTCCGACCTCCCTCGCATGACAACGTTGTCTGGAGACCTACCGCGAGGGCAGGCGGCTCAAACCGCCTGTGTTCGATTACGCCTCGACGGCGGCGGGCTCCTGCAGCGGGAAGTGACAGGCCGCGATGTGGTGGCCACCGAACGACCGCAGCGGCGGCGTCTCCGCGGCGCACACCTCCTGGGCCAGCGGGCAGCGGGTCCGGAAGCGACAGCCGGAGGGCGGGTCGATCGGCGAGGGGAGCTCCCCCCGCATGACGGCCTTGGCCCGCTTGGCTCGCTCGGCCGCCGGGTCCGGGACCGGCACCGCTTCGAGCAGCCCGGCCGTGTAGGGATGGGCGGCGCGGAGGTAGATGTCATCCGCGGTGCCGAGCTCCATCAGCATCCCCAGGTACATCACCGCGATCCGGTCGGCGAGGAAGCGGACCACCGACAGGTCGTGGGAGATCACGATGTAGGTGAGGTCGTGCATCCCCTGGAGCTTCTTGATCAGGTTCAGCACCTGGGACCGGATCGAGACGTCGAGCGCGGACACCGGCTCGTCGGCCACGATCAGGCGCGGGTTGAGCGCAAGCGCCCGCGCGAGGCTGATCCGCTGCCGCTGCCCGCCCGAGAACTCGTGGGGGTAGCGATCGACCGACGCCGCGGGCAGTCCGACCTGGTCGAGCAGCTCCTTGACCCGTTCGTTCTGGCTGCGGCGATCGCCGACCCGCTGCACCGAGAGCGGCTCCTTCACGATCGTCCCCACCCGCATGCGCGGATCGAGAGACGCGTACGGGTCCTGGAACATCAGCTGCAGATCCCGCCGGCGGCGGCGCATCTCGCCCTTGGACAGCGTCGTCAGGTCGGTGCCATCGAACAGGACCCGGCCCTCGCTCGGCCGCTCGAGCCCGACGATCATCCGAGCGATCGTCGTCTTGCCGCAGCCGGACTCGCCGACGACGCCGAACGTCTCCCCCCGTCCCACGCTGAACGAGACGTCGGTGACGGCCTGCAGCGCGCCGACCGTCCGTCGCAGGAGCCCGGCCGAGGTCACCCGATAGCGCTTGGTCAGCCCGGCGAGCTCCAGCAGCACCTCCCCGGGGGCCGCGGCCACCTCACTCGAGGCGCCGTTCGTCTCCGACGCACTCACGCCGACCTGCACACGGGACCCCTCCCCCTCGCTCTCGCCGAGGTTGCGCGGGTGGAAGCAGGCGTAGCTGTGCGTCGCGTCGGGTCCTCCGAGCTCGGGATCCTGCTCGCGGCACTCGTCGGTCGCGTACCGGCAACGCGGGGCGAAGCGACAGCCTGCCGGAGGCTGGATCAGGTCCGGCGGCAGCCCCGGGATCGTCGGCAGCGCCTGCTTGCGGTCCTGGTCCAGGCGTGGGATCGACGCGAGCAGTCCCTCCGTGTACGGGTGGTGGGGTCCCGCGAACAGGTCGGCGGTCTGGGCGGTCTCGACGGTCCGTCCGGCGTACATGACGATCACCCGGTCGGCCCGCCCGGCGATCACTCCCATGTCGTGGGTGATGAGGATCATCGCCATGCCGAGCCTCTCCTTCAGCGTCTCCAGCAGCGCCAGGATCTGCGCCTGGATGGTCACGTCCAGCGCGGTCGTCGGCTCGTCGGCGATCAGCAGCTTCGGCTCGCAGGCGAGCGCCATCGCGATCATGACGCGCTGGCGCAGGCCGCCCGAGAGCTGGTGGGGATAGGCGGAGACGCGCTCAGCGGGACGCGGCATGCCGACCAGCCCCAGCACCTCGACGGCGCGCTCCATCGCCTTCTCCTGGCTCACCGGCCGGTGCAGGCGCACCGCCTCGGCGATCTGGCGCCCGATCTGCGTCGTCGGGTTCAGCGACGTCATCGGGTCCTGGAACACCATCCCGATCTCGCCGCCCCGCACGTGGCGCAGGTCGTCGAGGCTCATCGACACCAGATCCCGCCCCTCGAGCAGGATCTTTCCCCCCGTGATGTGGCCGCCGGGCGGCAACAGGCGCATGATCGAGGTCCCGGTCATCGTCTTGCCACAGCCGGACTCGCCGACCAGGCCGACCGTTTCTCCGTGCCCGACGGTGAAGCTGACGTTGTCGACCGCGTGGACCGCGCCGTGGCGCAGCCGGATCTCAGTGCGCAGCCCCTGGACCTCGAGCAGCGGCGATCCGGCAGTCGCGGCGTCGGGAACGGCTTCCGTGCTGCTGGCTTGATCGGGGCTCATCTCTCTCCTCTTCCTCCTCAGCGTCTCGGTCAGCGTCCCGAGATCAGGTGCGCAGCATGTCCGACCACCGAATCGCGGCCCGTCGCCAGCTCGCGGCTGTCGGCGGCCCGCATCATCAGGTTGACGCCGCGGACGGCCGCGAAGCGCAACGGCTCCGGCAGCCAGCGCCGTCCCATCGACCCGACCCACGGCAACGTCGTCAGTTCGCTCTCCCGCTCGAGGATCAGGTCGGCAAGCGTGCGCCCCGCCAGGTTGGCGGCGGCGACACCCTCGCCGACGTATCCCCCGCCCCATGCCAGTCCGGTCGAGCGGTCGATGCCGACGGCGGGCGCCCACTGGCGCGGGACGCCGAATACGCCCTGCCAGGCGCCGTCGACCCGCACATCCGCGAGGCTCGGGAACAGTTCGACGAGCCGCGTCCGGAGTGCGACTGCGGCCTCGGCCGGCGGCGGGCCTTCAGCGTCGGTCGAAGATCCGTAGCGGTAGGGCACCCCGCGACCGCCGATCACGATCCGATCATCGGCGGTCCGCTGCGCGTAGATGTAACGGCGCCGGCCGTCGGCAAGGGTGTCCGCCTGCTCCCAGCCGATCTCGCTCCACACCGAGGGTCCGAGCGGCTCGGTGGCGATGACCGAGCTGAACAGCGGGAGCATCACCCGATGCTGGCCCTCGAGATCCGCGGTGTACGCCTCGGTCGCCCGCACGATCACCCCGGCGCGAACCTCGCCCGCGTCCGTCAGGGCGACACCCGCCTCGATGCGCCGGACCGCCGTACCCTCGTAGATCGTCGCTCCGGCCCGCTCGGCGGCCTCGCCCAGGCCGCGGACGAGCGCCGCCGGCTGGACCCGGGCGCAGTGGCGAAACCAGCGGGCGGCCAACGCCCCGTCGACCGCCACCCGCGCTCGCGCCTGCGCGCCGTCGAGCAGCACGCTGTCCTGGTCACCCACGCCCCACGCTCGGTCCTGCTCGATCACCGCCCGCACACGCTCGGCCTCGAGCTCGGTCTGGGCGACGAAAAGCGCGCCGCCCTTCTCGAACCCGCACTCGATCCGCTCGCGCTCGGCGACCCGGCCGATCTCATCGACGGTCTCATGCATCGCCCGCTGAAGCGCCATCACGCCGTCCCGGCCACCGCGAGCCTCCCAGTGCTCGCGGTCCCCGGCGAGCGATCCCTCGACCCAACCGCCGTTGCGACCGGACGCTCCGAAGCCGACCTCGTTGGCCTCCAGCACGACGACTTCAAGCGAGGGCTCACGGCGCAGCAGCTCATATGCGGTCCAGATACCTGTGAAACCGCCGCCGACGATGCAGACGTCCGCGGTGCGCGGGCCCGACAGCGAAGGCCGCGGTTCTGAGGGGTGCAGCTGGGTCAGCCAGAACGAAACCGCGCCCGCACCCATCCGCTCAGTCCTCCGTCGGGGGGCTGACGATCCACAGCACTTCGGCCCGCTCCTCGCCGCAGTTCTCGGTGCGGTGCGGCGCGGCGCTCGTGTACTCGATGCTGTCCCCTGCGGAGAGCACATGCGACTGCTCGCCGATCTCCACGCGGACGGTGCCCGCGACGACCAGCAACAGCTCCTGCGAGTCGCCGTGGACGTACGCATCGCCCGTCGAGGTCCCGGGGTCGAACTCGCCGACGTACACCTCGATGTGGCGCAGCGGCGGCGGCGTGAGCAGAAACTTGCGCGTGCCGGCCGCCGTCTCGATGCTCGGACGGTCCTCACGGCGGAGTACCGACATCGGCGGGTCGGTGTCCTCGTCGAACAGATCGGCGAGCGTCACGCCGAGGCCGGCGGAGATCCGGCGCAGGGTGCTGATGCTCGCGCTCGTGGTCCCCCGCTCGAGCTGGCTGAGAAAGCTGGAGCTGCTGCCGACATGCTTTGCCAGCGCGGTCAGCGACAGATGCCGGCGCCCGCGCAGCAGCCGGATGCGCTGCCCGAGCTGGACGCGGTGATCCTCGTCGCTGAGCTCCAGGTCGTCGAGGACCGCCGCCGACCGATCGCCCGCCTCCACCTCACCGATGTCTTCACCCGTGCCGGACATTTGTGTGTAATGATGCTACAGATCGTTGAAGGAGTGCTTTGTGCTCTGTGAAGTTGTACTTCGAGGGAGCGTGTAGGAGGAGAGTGCTGCCCCGTCGTCTTGAAAATGCGCTGCGGCGCCGATGGCTGCTGCTTGCGAGCTGCGCCTGTGCCTGCCTCGCCGCCGGCTGCAGCACCGTGAATCCGGGCGGGCTGTCGAAGGCGACGAACACGGCAACGTTCGCCTATGCCCCGGGAGATGACTTCACCTGGCTGTTCCCGATCGAGAACGCGGCCAACGCCGAGCCGTGGGACTGGAACGTCGAGTCCTACCTGTGGCTGCCGCTCTACGCCCAGGGCGACGGCGCCGCGCCGGTCTTCAACTACAAGCTGAGCCTCGCTCACAAGCCGGTGTGGTCAGACGGCAATCGGACGGTTTCGGTTTCGCTCAAGCACTACCGCTGGTCGGACGGCACACCGGTCACCAGCCGCGACGTCGAGTTCTGGTTCAACCTGGAGCGCTGGAACAAGACGAAGGACAACTCATACACCCCGGGCCAGATGCCCGACGACATCAAGTCCGTCGACTACCCGTCCCGGTACCGCTTCGTCGTCCATCTCAAGCGTTCCTACAGCGAGGGATGGTTCGACAACAACCAGCTGTCGTGGGTGACCCCGATGCCCCAGCACGTGTGGGACCGTGAGACCCCGAACGGCAAGGTCGGCAACTACGACCGGACCGAAGCGGGCGCGAAGGCCGTATTCGACTTCCTCTACAAGCAGTCCAGTGAGCTCTCCACCTACGCGTCGAACCCAATCTGGAAGACGGTCGACGGACCGTTCCGCCTCACCGGATACGCGCCGACGACCTACGAGACGACGCTTGAGCCCAACCCGCACTACTCCGGCCCGGACAAGCCCCGTTTGTCCAAGTTCATCATCGAGAGCTTCACCAGTGAGACCGCCGAGGTCAACGCGCTGCGCTCGGGCGGCTTGACCTTCGGCTTCCTCGACGCCAACAACTACACCCAGAAGGGGTACTTCGCGCACAACGGGTTCACGATCAAGGAGTGGGTGCCGCAGTTCACGCAATGGGCGGAGCTCGGCTACACGAGCAAGACGTATGGGCCGCTGGTCAAGCAGCTGTACATCCGCCAAGCGCTCCAGCACCTGGTCAACCAGAACCTGTACGACAGGACGGTCCTGCACGGGCTCGGTCAGCTCACCTACGGACCGGTCCCGAACACCCCGCACAACCCGTTCGTGAGCCCACAGGAGAAGACCGACCCCGATCCGTACTCGATCCCCGCGGCCCGCAAGCTGCTCACCGCCCACGGGTGGTCACCGGGCGCTGGCGGGTACATGGTGTGCCGGCGCCCGGGAACCGGTACGGGACAGTGCGGGGCGGGGATCGCGAAGGGCCGTCAGCTCCAGCTGAGCCTGATGTACACGACCGAGTACCCCGACCTGCTGGCGCAGGTGGAGACGTTCGCGCAGGCGGCCAGACAGGCCGGCATCAGCATGGTGCTCAACCCGCAGAACGAGACGACCATGTTCTCGATCGGCGGAACCTGCCCGCCGGGACCCTGCAACTGGGGGATACAGATCTATGACGCCTGGGAGTGGAACTACGGCGAGGGCGCGCTCTATCCCAGCGGCGACAGCGACTTCACCACCGGCAACTACTGGGGGGGCGGCTACTCCTCCCCGAGGGCGAACCGGCTGATTCAGGCGGAGCGCTACCACACCGGGCTCAAGCACGTGTTCGCGTTTGAGAACTACATCTCCCGCCAGGTCGCGGGGCTCTGGTTCCCGACCGAGGAGACCTGGTCGGTGGTCGAGAGCGACCTGAAGGGGTGGACCCCCCAGAACCCATTCGGCTTCCCCGAGCCGTCGCTGTGGCACTTCTCCGGCCGATGAGAGGAACCCAGAAGTGATCGGTTACATCCTGCGCCGCCTGCTGCATGCGGTGTTCGTCGTGTTCATTGTCTCAATCGTCGTCTTCGGCCTGCTGCACGCTCTGCCGGGCGGCCTCGCGCGCGCCCAGCTCGGACTGGGGGCCAAGCGCCTCCAGGTTCACCAGCTGGAGATCCAGGAGGGGCTGCTCAAACCGCTGCCCGTCCAGTACCTGATCTGGGCCTGGCACGCGCTGCAGGGCCACCTCGGTTTCTCCTACAAGCTCAACTCGCCGGTCGGCGCGCTGCTCGTGCGCTATCTGCCGCGCACGCTGCTGCTCGTCGGCAGCTCGACGCTGTTCGCGCTCGGCGTCGCCGTGCCGCTCGGCCTCTACCAGGGCCTGCGGCGCAATCGCGTCGACGACCACCTGATCAGCGTCTCGATGCTCATCTTCTACGCGATGCCCGACTTCCTGCTCGGCAGCATCGCGATCATCCTGCTCAACCTCGATCTGCCGGTCTTCCCATCGACCGCGACGGCGTTCGGGCTCAACCTCCGCGCGGACGTCCTGGTCCTCATCCTGCCCGTGCTCACGCTGTTCCTCGGCAGCGTCGCCTATTTCAGCCGCTACATGCGCTCGTCGGTGATCGACAATCTGCTGGAGGACTATGTGCGCACCGCGTACGCAAAGGGTCAGACGACGCGCGGCGTGCTGTACCGGCACGTGTTCCGCAACTCGCTGCTGAGCGTCATGACCCTGATCGGTCTGAGCCTGCCCTACGTCTTCTCCGGCGCGCTCATCATCGAGACGCTGTTCAACTTCCCGGGGATCGGGCTGCTGTTCTACGACGCGGACTTGACCCGCGACTTCCCGGTGCTGCTCGGCGTGCTGCTGGTCGTCACGGTGACCGTCGTGCTCGGCTCGCTGCTCGCGGACTTCGGCTACGCGCTGCTCGACCCGCGCATCCGGCTGTTCGAGGACAAGGCATGAGCGAGGACCCGGCCGGAGCATTCCCGCGCGAGGGCGCGGTCGAGACGGGCGGCTCGATCGTCGAGGTGCTCGTCCACGGCGCCGACGTACCGCCCGCGCTCGAGAGTCCCTCCGGCCACAGCATGGGACGCCGGCGGGTGGCGATGCTGCTGGAGAACAAGATGACGGTCGCCGGCCTCGTCGTCATCGCCGGCCTGATCCTGTTCTCGTTCCTCGGCCCGCTGATCTACCACACCAATCAGACCGGGAGCTTCCTGCTGCGCGAGAACCTGGGGCCCTCGGGCCAGTTCCCGCTCGGCACCGACCCCGAGGGACGCGACGAGCTCGGCCGGTTGATGCTGGGTGGCCAGAGCAGCCTCGAGGTCGGCTTCGGTGTGGCGGTGGTGGCGACGATCTTCGGAATGACGTGGGGAGCGATCGCCGGCTTCACGGGTGGCATCCTCGATTCGCTGATGATGCGCATCGTCGACGCGCTGCTGGCGATCCCGCTGCTGTTCTTCATCGTCCTCCTGGCCTCGCTCATCCGCCCCAACCTGGTGCTGATCTTCCTCGTGATCGCCGCCGGCAGCTGGATGGAGATGGCGCGCCTGGTCCGCGGCGAGGTCCTCGCCCTACGTGAGCGCGACTACGTGTCCGCCAGCCGCGTATTCGGCGCCCGCAGCCACCGCATCATCATGCGCCACCTGATCCCCAACGTGCTCGGCGTCGTCGTTGTCGCGGGCACGTTCATCGTCGCCGACGCGATCCTCGCGTTCGCGGCGCTCGCCTTCCTCGGCCTCGGTGTCCCCCCGCCCGCCACCAGCTGGGGCGACCTGCTCACGATCGGCGTCGACAACGTCTTCAACGGGTTCTGGTGGCAGCTGTGGCCGGCGGCTGTCGCGCTGGTGCTCGTCGAGATCGCGGTCAACATCGTCGGCGACGGCGTCCGCGACGTCGTCGAGCAACGCCTGATCCGGCGTTAGCGGCTGCTCAGGGGGAACGCAGCAGCCGCGCCGTCGGCCTGCGGCCCGAACGGATCCGGAACTCGATCGGCTCGGGCGTCAGGTGCCGCGCGCGGATCGTCACCTGGAGACGGTCTCCGCGGTGGAACGTCTTGTGCTCCAGGGCGGCCCACAGCCTGGAGAGGCGGGCGACGGGGACGTGGCTCGGGCGCAACGCCGGGCAGCGCGGGCCGGTGCAAGCGACCGACACGGTGCTGTGCTTGGGCAGCGGGCTCACGTGCGCGGAGTGCAGGTGGGCGGTCGAGCCGGCGAAGGTCCACCCTGTGGTCAGCCGCGCGCTGACCTCGCGCTTGCGGCGCGGCAGCGGCGAGGTGATCGGGTTGAAGGTCGTAATCGAACGATGCAGGACGGTGGCGACATCGCCGGCCGCGTCGGACATCGTGACCACGAGCTGGTGGCGCCCGTCCGACAGCGCGCTCGTCTGCACCGGGATCTTGAGCTTGGCGAGCGGTGCGCACGGCTGGCCGTGGTCGAACATCAGACCCCCGGTCGCCGGATCGGTTTCGAGCGCCACGCATTCACCGCGGTAGGTGTCCGGAACGCCGCTGTAGACGGTCGTGCCGTCGAGCTGCGCGGTCACGGCGTAGACGCCGGGACCGAACCCGCCGCTCGCGCCCGGATCGGACGCGGTGAACGCGAGGTCCGCGGTGCCGCTCGCGCCGCGTGAGAGCAGCGAGCCGGAGAAGTTGCGCCCGGTCGGCGTCGCGTCGACCGACAGCTCGATCTGGGCCTGGGTGATCGCCACCTCGGCGTTGACCCCGGTCCCACCGGTCGCGGGACACGCGATGGAGCCGGCGACGCACAGCGCCGGCGCGTAGATCGAGGTTCCCCCCGGGTGATCGATCGGGAACGTGCCGCTCACCGGGCCCCCACCCTGGCACTGCGGGCTTCCCTGCTGGCAGTCGGCGATCACGTCGGGGCCGTCGTACGCCGGTCCGGGCGTTCCGATCCATGCCTGGCCCTGCGGCGCGAGCAGCGTTGCGCTGATCGAACCCCCCGTGATCACAGCGCCGCCCGGCGCGTTGAACACCCACTCGGGGCCGCTGTAGGCCGCGGCGGCGCCGTTCTGACTGGAGGCGGCGACGAGCGCGCCTCCGGGCGCCCCGCACGTGTTCGTGTCGCCGCTGCCCGAGGTCGGCCCTCCCGCCCACCAGCCGGGCGTCCAGCCGTCGGTCGCGGCCGGTGCGCCGCTCGGCTGGCTGCAGCTGACGAGCGTCCAGACGCCCGCGCGCGCGTGCCCGGCGCCGGCGCACAACAGCGCCACGGCGCACAGTACGAACCCGGCCACCAGCGACCTGTGTGGGCGGGCGGCGAACATCCGCCACTGAGCGTATCGGTGCCGCCGGAGTGGCGGCGCGGCGGGCCTCAACCCGCGGCGGGCGCGGGAGCGAGCGTGAACTTCACGCCGGTCAGCTCCTCCGAGACGTCCCACAGCCGTCGCGCCACGTCCCCGTCGAACGCCGCCCGTGAACGCCCGCAGAGCTGCGCCGGCCCACGTTGCCCGCCCATCCCTCCGGGCCCGGCGAAGCTCCCACCGGGAATGTCGGCAACGGCCGCAAACAGCGTGGGCAGCGCTCCGGCCTCCTCGGATTGGGCGAACACGAGGTTGCCGATCTGCATGACGAGCGCCGCGATCAGATGGCCGCTGTGGGACTGCAGGTTGGTGCTCGCATAGCCGGGGTGGGCGGCAGTCGCCTCCACCGGTGACCCGGCCTCGGTCAACCGTCGCTGCAGCTCCAGCGTGAACAGCAGGTTGGCGAGCTTCGACTGACCGTAGGCGGGCCAGCGCCGATACGACCTGCGCTCCCAGTTCAGGTCGTCGAAGTCGATCGCGCCCTGGCGATGGACGAGCGAGGAGACGGCGACGACACGGTCGGTGACGTGGCCCAGGAGCAGGTTGGTGAGCGCGAAGTGACCGAGGTGGTTGGTCCCGAACTGCAGCTCGAAGCCGTCCGCGGTCCGACTCAGCGGCGGGATCATGATCCCGGCGTTGTTGATGAGCAGGTCGATCGGCGCATCCCAGGCCGACGCGAACGCGTGGACGGACTCCAGGGACGCGAGATCCAGCTGCCGCACCTCGGTCGAGCCGCCCATCGCATCCGCGGCAGCACGCCCCTTGTCGAGGTTGCGCACGGCAAGCACGACGTGCGCCCCGCGAGCGGCGAGTGCAGCGGCGGCGGCGCGGCCGATGCCGCTGTTGGCGCCGGTGATGATGGCGGTACGCCCGGTCTGGTCGGGGATCTCGGTGGCGGAGCGGAGCGTCGTGGCGGCGAGGTGCGCGGTGGGCATGAGCCGATCCTCTCAGACCCAGGCTTCGGGCTCTGAGCCCTCTCGCCAAACGCCGCGGTTCATCGCGTCGCTGGTGAACGCCAGCGCGACCGCGCCGCGTGCGTCGACGGCGATGATCCCGCCGGTCCCGTCGACGACGCCGACGTCGGCGAGCGTCGCCTCGGTGGCTGGCTCGAGCTCCTCGCCGGCCGCGACCCGGTCCGCGAGCTGGTGGGCGGCCCCCGCGCGGATGAACGACTCGCCGTCGCCGGTGCAGGAGACGGCGACTCGGCGGTCGGCCCAGGTCCCGGCGCCGATGACCGGCGTGTCGCCGACCCGACCGGGCAGCTGCCCGCGCCGCCCGCCGGTCGAGGTCGCGGCCGCGAGCCGGCCCACCCCGTCCAGGCAGACCGCGCCGACGGTGCCGCGCTCGAAGTCCGAACCCCGCTCGGCGAGCCGCACGCGCTGGCGCTCGGTGACGAAGTACTCCGGCTCGCAGGCTTCGACCCCGTGCCGGTGGGCGAAGCGGTCGGCCGCGCGCCCCATCATCAGCACGTGATCGCTCACCTCAAGCACCGCGCGCGCGGCGGCGACCGGGTAGCGGCAGCGGGTGACGATCGCGACCGCCCCGGCGGCGCGATCGTGGCCGCGCATCAGCGCCGCCGAGAGCTCGGCGGTCCCGTCGGCGCACAGCACAGCGCCCCGGCCGGCGTTGAAGAACTCGACCTCGTCCTCCATGTAGGCGACGGCCACCTGGACGGCGTCGAGCGCCTCTCCCCCGTCGTCCAGCGCGGCGGCGCCGCGCCGCAGCGCGGTCCGCAGCGCCTCACGCGCCTCATCGCGCAGCTCGGGCGGCGGCGAGGAGGCGCCGGCGCCGGCGTGGATGACGATGACGGGAGCTGGCACGCGCGGACAATCTAGCCGCGCGGCGGCTCCAGAGGCAGCTCGATCGACTCCTCGGCGCGGTGGCAGGCGACGCGGCGCCCCTCGAGCTCGCGCAGCGCCGGGCGCTCCTGTCGGCAGCGGTCGACGACCATCGGGCAGCGATCGGCGAACGGGCAACCGCCGGTGACCGTCACCGCGTCGACCGCCGCATCGGGCCGGATCGCGGGAGCCGGCAGCGCCTCGTCGAGCTCAGGGACCGCCGCGCGGAGCGCCCGGGTGTAGGGGTGTGCCGGGCGGTCGAGCAACTCGGCGGTCGGCCCTTCCTCGACGAGGTGCCCGCGGTAGAGCACCGCGACCTGCTCGCACAGCTGCTCGACGACCGCGAGGTTGTGACTGATCAGCAGATAGGACAGCGAGCGCTCCTGTCGCAGCGCGGCGATCAGCTCGAGTACGCGCGCCTGGACCGTGACGTCGAGCGCGCTGGTGGGCTCGTCGAGAACCAGCATCCGCGGCTCGACCGCGAGCGCCCGGGCGATCGCGACCCGCTGGCGCTGGCCGCCGGACAGCTGGTGCGGCAACCGCCCGGCGTGCTCGGGCTCGAGCCCCACCTCACCGAGCAGCGTCGCCACCCGCGTGGCCGCCGCCTCGCGTGAGACCCGCCCGTGCGCGCGCATGCCCTCCGCGATCGCGGTGCCGATCCGCATCCGCGGGTCGAGCGTGAGGTCGGGGTCCTGGAAGACGATCTGCACCGCCCGGCGGTAGGCGCGCAGGGCGCTTCCCCGCGCCCGCAGCACGTTCTCGCCGTCGTGCAGCACCGAGCCGCCCGACGCGCCGACCAGGCGCATGATCGCGCGTGCGATCGTCGTCTTCCCCGAGCCCGACTCGCCGACCAGCCCCACCCCGAACGGCCCGTCGGGGATCGTCAGCGAGACCGCGTCGACGGCCGTCTCCGGGCCGTAGCGGACGGTGAGCTCGCGCAGCTCAAGCATGCGCGCCCCCGAGCCGCGGGACGGCGGCGACGAGCCCCTGGGTGTACGGGTGGGTCGGGGCGCGGAGGGTCGGTCCGGTCGGCCCGCTCTCGACGATCAGCCCGGCCTGCATGATCGCGACGCGGTCGCACAGCCCGGCGACGACGGCCAGGTCGTGGCTCACGAACAGCACCGAGATCCCCTCCTCGCGTCGCATCCGCTGGATCAGCTCGAGGATCTCGGCCTGGACGGTCACGTCGAGCGCGCTCGTCGGCTCGTCGGCGAGCAGCACGCGAGCCCGCAGCGCGACCGCCATCGCGATCGCCACCCGTTGGGCCTGCCCGCCGGAGAGCTGATGCGGGTAGCGGCGCAGCAGATCGGGCGAGAGCACGACCTCGCGCATCGCCCGCGCCGCCCGGTCAACCGCCTCCGCCTTGGTCGCCCCGTGCAGACGCAGCGCGCGCACGAACTGGTCGCCGACCCGGAAAACGGGATTGAGCGAGGAGACCGGCGACTGGAAGATCATCGCGATCCGGTCGCCGCGCAGCTCCCGCCACTGCGCCTCGCCGAGCGTGCTGAGCTCACGGCCGTCGAGCTCGATCGAGCCCTCCACCCAGGCGCCTGCTGAGCGGGCGAGGCCGATGATCGCCAGCGAGGTGATCGACTTGCCCGAGCCCGACTCCCCGACCAGGCCGACGATCTCGCCGTCGCCGACCTCCAGTATGTCGATGTCGACGACGGTGCGATCGCCGAAGCCGATCCGCAGATCCCGGACGATCAAGCTCATCGCGACAGCACCCGCCTGGGGTCCAACCGCTCGCGCACGCCGTCGCCGATCAGGTTGAACGCCATCGCGGTGATCAGGATCGCGATCCCCGGGAACGTCGCGTACCACCAGTTGGTGGTGAAGTAGGTGGCGCCCTGGCTGACCATCAGGCCCCATTCGCACGTGGGGTCCTGCGCACCGAGACCGAGGAACGAGATCGCCGCCGCGGTGAGCAGCACGCCGCCGGCGTCCATCGAGATCTGCACGAGCACCGGCGTGGCGGCGTTGGGCAGCACGTGGCGGAGGATGATCCGGCGGTGCGAGACGCCGAGCGTGCGCGCGCTCTCCACGTAGGGCCGGCGCACCACCGACGCCGCCTCACCACGCACCAGGCGCGTGTACCACGGCCACCAGGTGACCGCAATCGCAAGGATCATGTGCCCGACACTCGGCTGCAGCACCGAGGCGATCGCCAGCGAGAGCAGGAGCGCGGGGAACGCGAGGAAGATGTCGGTGACCCGCATGATCACCTGGTCGACGATCCCGCCGAAGTAGCCGGCGATCAGTCCCAGGGGGATCCCGATCGCCGCAGCGATCAGGAGCACCGCGACCACGATCTCCAGCGACGTGCGCCCGCCGTACATCACGCGCGTCAGCACGTCACGGCCGACCTCGTCGGTGCCGAACGGGTGCGTCGAGGAGGGCGCGAGCAGGACCTGCGTGGGATGGGTCGCGTTGCCGGCGTCGGCCGGGAAGGGCGCCAGCAGCGGCGCGAACACGGCGATGATCACGACGATCGCGAGCACGATCGCGCCGGCGGCCAGCGTCGGGTTCGAACGCGCGGCGCCCAGGACGCGGCGAAGCTGCCCGCGGGTCTGCGCGACGCTGGGGACCGTGACCGTCACGAGACGCGGATCCGCGGGTCGAGGATCGCCTGCACGATGTCGACGGCGAGGTTGAGCACCACGTAGGTGATCGCGACGATCAAGGTCACGCCCATCACCGCCGGGGTGTCGAGCGCCTCCAGCGAGTTGGCTGCGTAGCTGCCGAGGCCCGGCCAGTCGAACACGGCCTCCACGAGGAACGTGTTCGCCAGCGAGTAGGCGAACACGAGCGCGATCACCTGAACGACGGGGTTGAGCGCCGGGCGCAGCGCATAGCGGGTGAACAGCGCTCGCTCGGTGAAGCCGAGCGCGCGCGTCATCCGCACGTGGCTCTCGCCGAGCGTCTCCAGGACCGAGGCCCGGACCATCCGCGCGATCAGTCCCGCTGGGTAGGCGGCGACGACGAGCGCCGGCAGCACGAGGTGGGAGAGCGCGCTGCCCAGCACCGCGAAGTTGCCGGTGATGAGCGCGTCGAGCACCGGAATGTTCGTGTAGCTCGTCAGTGGGTGCGTGTAATAGAGGTTGGGGTTGTACACGCCGGCGGTCGGTAGCCAATGCAGGTCACCTGACAGCAGCCGCTGGAGGATGAGCGCGAGCCAGAAGACCGGCATCGAGACGCCGATGACGGAGATGACCCGCACCAGCAGGTCGACGCTCTTGCCCGGGAAGCGAGCCGCCAGCAGGCCGAACGGCAGCCCGAGTACGACCGCGATGAAGATCCCCGCGACGACGAGCTCGATCGACGCCGGCAGCGCGGTGCCGAGATCGGACAGGACCTTGTGGTGGGTGCGGTACGAGATCCCCCAGCTGCCCGAGAAGATCCCCTTCAGATAGTCGAACAGCTGCACGATCACCGGCTTGTCCAGGCCGAGCTCGCGGCGGGCGGCGGCGATCGTCGCCGCCGTCGCGTGCGGGCCGGCGTAGGTGACGGCCGGATCGCCCGGGATGATCCGGGCGATCACGAACGTCAGCGCGACCACGCCGACGACGACGAGCGCGCCGAGCGCAACTCGCTTGGAGACGAACCGGAGCACGTCGTCGCCGGCCGGGTCCTACTGCGGCGTGAGGTTGTAGGCGAACACGACGTTGGGGTAGGCGGGGTTGTCGACATATCCGCCGACCGAGTTCAGGTACGCCCGCTGGTAGACCTGGGTGCCGAGGAACAGCGCGGCACCCGAGGAGATCAGCTGTCCCTCGATCTTGTGGTACAGGTCGATCGCGCCGGGCCGGTTGGTCGCCGACATCGACTCCACCCGGTCGATCTCGGAGTTGACCGACGGGTCGTTGAGGTAGGCGAGGTTGTAGCTCACCGGGTTGGCCGACCGGAACAGGTTGATGAACCAGGAGTACGGATCGGCGTAGTCCGGCCACCAGTAGAACATCAGGATGTCCTGGCGGCTCGAGGTGTTGCTCGACTTCGCCTTGGCCCACTGCGTGGCCCACTGCAGCGGCTGGATGTTGAGGTCGATGTTCAGCGGCGCGTACTCCGACTTCATCAGCGTTGCGATCGTCTGCTCGTCGTTGTCACCCTGGGTGTAGGTGAGGGTCAGCGTGAGCTTGCGCTTGCCCGGCCCGTAGCCCGCCTGCGCGAGGAGCTTCTTGGCGGCCGCGACGTTCGTCGTCGAGCTGTTCAAGCTCGGGTCATATCCCCACAGCCCCTTCGGGATGATCCCGTGGGAGGCCACGAACGACCCCTGGAGCGCGGAGATCGCGCCTGAGTAGTCGGTCGCGTCCTCGAGCGCGCGTCGGACATCGACGTTCTTCAGCGGCCCCGACGCGGTGTTCAGCATCGCGAACAGGTTCTGGTAGGAGGGGGCGCTCGTCGTGGTGATGTTCGACTGGCCCTTCAGCGACTTCCACAGCTGCGGAGTCATCTGCTCGACATAGCTGACCTGTCCGGACTGCAGCAACTGGGCCGCGGTCGAGGCGGTCGGAACGACGCGGAAGGCCACCCGGGTGTAGTGGTGGCCGCTCCAACCCCCCCAGTACTTGGGGAAAGACTTCAGCCGCAGCTCGGTCTCGGCCCCCTTCGTGTACTGCGCGACGGTGTAGGGCCCCGTGCCGGCGTCGTGGCCGGCGTTGAACCAGGAGGTGAGCTTCGACGGCGAGCCGGCCGCCTTCGTGTCGAAGATGTAGGCGGCATAGCCCGCCGAGCTGATCAGGTCCAGCGGTGCCGGGTACTTGAGGTGGAACACGGCGGTGTACGGGCTCGGGGTCGCGATCGACTTCACCGAGCCCCAGATGTAGGCGGCACCCCCGTTGAGATGGATCGTGCGCATGATCGACGCCTTCACCGACGCGGAGGTCATCAGTCGGCCGGTGTGGAAGTGCACCCCGTGGCGCAGGTGGAAGGTCCACTCGGTCCCGCCGGAGTTGTGCGACCAGCTCGTCGCCAGCAGCGGCTTCACCGTCTGGGTTGTCGAGTCGTACATGGTGAGCGTCTCGTACATGTCGTGCATCGCGATGATCTCGTTGGAGTACGCGGTCGAGGGATCCCAGCCGATCATCACCTGCGTGTACGTGTCATAGGTGAACGTGCTGTTCTGGGCGCTGGCGGTCCCTCCCCCGCCCGTCCCGGTCCCACCGGTCGAGGTCGCACCCGGCGGCTTTGACACCGAGCCGCAGGCGGCGAGGGCGACTGCGGCGACCAATGCGGCCACAGCCACCGACATACGAGACAGATGACGCATCTTCGTTCCTTCCTGACGGGCTCTGAACATTGCTAATGGTTGCTCTCGTGGGTACGTGCGCACCGAGAGGTGTGGCTGGTGGTGTCGGTCAAGGACGCAGGACCGAAGGTGTGCCTCTGGCACATCGAGCGTCCGAGGACGCCGACCGGCGTCGCCAGACGCGCCTCGAATGCGTGCGTATTCGCGGGAGCGACCATTAGACCGAGCTCAGCGGGCCGGCGGCCTTGACCCGCACTCGCACGGCTGGGACGTTGAGGTAGGCGAGCGGCAGCTCTTCGATCTCCACGATCTCGACCTCGTCGGCGTTCGCACCGGCACGGACGGTCTGCTCGTGCGCCTGGCGCGTCGCCTCCTCGAGCACCGCCTCGCGACCGCCGGGACCGAAGTGGAAGACGCGGTCGACGTGCGCCGACACCGAGGCGATCGCCGCGCCGACGGCGTTGGCCACGTCGTGGTGGGGCGGGCGGATCAGCTCGCTTACTCCGGGCAGATCCTCCGGCACGAGCGGGCCGCCCCCGCCGACGACGATCAGCGGACGGTCGCCGCGGACCGTCTTGACCATGTCGACCGCCTCCGCCAATCGCCCGTCGGCGATCGCCAGCCCGGCGCGCAGCAGCTCGGCGAACCGTTCCTCGGGCGCTGCGCCGCCGATCTGCGCCCGGCCGGCGAACACGGCGGCGTCGGTGAGCGTCGGCGTGTCGCCCCCGAACACGAGTGCCCGTTCCGGCAGGTGGTGGCCGACGCTGCCCGGGCCGACGCTCACGCCGTCGGGACTCGAGGCGATCACGCTTCCGCCGCCGATCGCGATCGCGACCAGGTCGGGCATCCGGAAGTTCGTCCGGATCCCGCCGATCTCCGCAGCGGTACTCGACTCGCGGGGGAAGCCGTTGACGAGCACGCCGACGTCGGTCGAGGTGCCGCCGACGTCGGCGACGAGCGCGTCGACCGCGCCGCTGAGAAACGCGGCACCGCGGATCGAGTTCGCCGGGCCTGAGCCGATCGTCAGCACGGGGTAGCGCAGCGCGTAGTCGAGCGCCATCAGCGTGCCGTCGTTCTGGGCGAAGAACGTCGCCGCGCGCAGGCCCAGCGACTCCAGTGCGCCGTCGAGCGTCCCGGCGACGTCCGCCGCCACCCCCACGAGGGCAGAATTGAGGACGGTCGCGTTCTCACGCTCGAGCAGGCCGAGGGATCCGATCTCATGGCTGAGCGAGATGTGGACGTCGTCGCCGAGCACCCGCCTGGCCACCCGCTCGGCCGCAAGCTCGTGGCGCTCGGACACCGACGCGAACACACTCGTGATCGCGACGCCGTCGATCCGTCCGGCAAGCGGCTCGAGGAAGCGAGCGAGCGCCTCCTCGTCGAGCGGGACGATCTCACGGCCGTCGAACTCGATGCCACCGGCGATCACGATCTCACCTGCCGACACGGTCTCACGCAGATCCGCCGGCCAGGTGAACAGCGGGCGGATCGCGTTCGTCGATGGCGCGCCGATCCGGACCGTCGCCACTCGCCGCAGTCGCTTGCGCTCGATGACCGCGTTCGTCGCGTGGGTCGTGCCGAGCATCACGTGGGTGATGCGCGCTCGATCGATCCCGGGCGTCTCGAGCACCGTCTCCAGGGCCTTGGTGATCCCGCCGGTGACGTCGGCCGTCGTCAATTGCTTGGTCTTGGCAAGCAGCTGATCGTCCCGGTCGAGGATCACGGCATCGGTGTTCGTACCACCGACGTCGATCCCGATGCGAAGGTCCTGGCGCGCGCTCATGGCATGAGCTCCTCAATCGGGGTGTAGTCGAACTCGTAGCCGAACGCCCGCGGTCCGGCGAGCGCGAGTCCCCGCTCGGTGCGCCAGATCTCATGGCAGGGGAAAGCGACCGCCGTCACCCGCTGGCCGTAGCGCAACCGCTCGGTGTGGATCGGAGCCCCAGTGTGGGTGTCCAGGACGGTGATGATGTCCGGCACCATCGCCCTGACCACGCCGTCCTCGATCGCAACCAGGTTCTCGTTCTGGATCTCGAGGCGCAGCATCCGCCCCGCGTCCTCGCGCAGACCCTCGATGACCGCCGCGCCGCGGACGAACCCGCCGGTGACCCGCCGCTCGACGTCGACCACCTTGCCCTCGATCAGGGGCCGCGCGGAGATCGCCTCGACGAGCGCCGCGATCGCGTCGTCGGCCTCCAGCATCGCGCGGCCGATCTCGGCCGCCAGCGTCACCGTTCCGCGCGCGGTCGCCGATCGCGCCTGGGCAACCGTCATCGTGTACTCGGTCGAGGCGGCGCGTCCTCCGAACTCGATCGACAGCGTGCGCGCGATCCGCTCCAGCCACTTGCCGTCGGCGGCGCTGATCGTCAGCCGGTTGCCGCGCTCGTCGGTGAGCACGCTTGGGGAGGGGTCGATCCCGGCGATCTCCATCGTCACCTGCGGCACCTCGGGAAACGCGCGGCCCATCCCGTCGGCGTCGGCGATCGGCAGGCCGATCGAGGCCGCCCACCCGATCGGCTGCAGGCCGTTGGAGCCGCCGATCTCAGCCGCCATCAGCGCCGCGACCGACAGGCCCGTGAGCTGCTCGAGCCCTTCGCACAGCCAGGCCCCCTCGTGCGAGCTGCCGAGCTTTTCGATCGACACCGTCGGCGCCCCGATATAGCCGCACGGGGCGATGATGTCGTCGTCGTCCAGCGCGTCGAGGTCGACCACCGGCACCGGCCCGTAGGTCTGAACCGCCTGGCGGCAGGCGAGCAAGCCGGTATGGACGTCCCCTCCACCGCCGGCGCCGAGCACCGAGCAGCCGAGGGCGAGCGCGGGGAGCACCTCTTCGTCAATCTGCATCGTGGCCACCCAGGTCGACGTGTGGATAGTGGGTCCGGGCATGCTCGGGCGTGATGTAACCCGCCCGCAGGTCGCGCCGCACCGCCTCTGGATCGCGCTGCGCGGCGTCGCCGAACCCACCGCCGCCGCCGGTGTGCAGGTCGACGCGCGCGCCCTCGGGGATCTTGACGCGGGTCGCCTTGGCATGGCTGGTGCGCGTGCCGTCGGGGAGCTCGAGCTCCAGCGAGTTGGACCGCGCCGACCCACCGCCGGCGAGCCCCCACGGGGCGTTCTTGGTCCGCTCGATCGTCGAGGTCAGCCAGGAGTCCTCACGCATCTCGAACGAGATATCGATGCCCAGCCCGCCGCGGTGGCGCCCGGGGCCACAGGAGTCGGCGGCGAGCTCCGCGCGACGCACGATCCAGGGGTTCTTCGCCTCCCACACCTCGGTCGAGGTGAGTCGCGTGGCCGCCTCCGAGACGTGCATCAGGCTGCTCGCTCCATCGCCGCGGTCGGACGCGCCCTGGCCGATCGGATGCGGTGCGCCATCGGTCCACGGCTCGCCCGTGCCGGCCCGAGCGCCCCACCACACGAGCGCGCAGATGTCACCGCCGCTCGCCGCCGGCACCGCCTCGGGACACGCATCGGCGATCGCCCGGTAGATCACCTCAATCGCCTGGTCACCGGCCCAGCCGTACAGGAAGCACGGCGCCGGGTGGATCGGATGAAACAGGCTCCCCGGCCGCGTCCGTACCTCGATCGGGCGAAAGTGTCCCTCGCATGGCGCGATCGTGCCGCCGGCGAGCATCGAGATCGCGATCCGGCTCGCGGACACGGTCGACGGCAGCGGGCAGTTGATCGGTCCCTCCTGCTGCTCGGGCGCGCCGGTGAAGTCGAGCGTCACCCCGTCCTGCCGGATCTCGACGCCGATCTCGAACGGGACCCGGCAGTCGGTGATGCCGTTGGAGTCCATCTCCCCGCGCCCGACGTAGTGGCCCTGCGGCAGCTCGGCGAACCAGTCACGGACGATCGCCTCGCCATGGTCGTACATGTGCGCGACCGCCGTGCGAAACCGCTCCAGCCCGTAGCGCTCGACGACGCGGATCAGTCCGGCCGCGCCCGTCCGCACGCCGACGATCGTGGCATTGATGTCGCCCGCCACCATCTTCGGGACGCGCGAGTTGGCGATCGCCAGCCGGAAGATGTCGCTCATCACCCGCCCGCGGGAGACGATCTTCACGCCGGGGAAGATCGTTCCCTCCTGGAAGACGTCGACGGTATCGGTCGAGTACGGGTCCTTACCGCCGATGTCGAGCCAGTGGGCCTTGATCGCCGCGTAGCCGACGAGCTCGCGCTCGTCGAGGTAGATCGGCATCACCATCGCCGCGTCCTGCGGATGAGAGCCGGTCCCGTAGGGGTCGTTGTAGAGGATGATGTCCCCAGGCTCGAGCGCGGCCTCGCCGCCGACCGCGTCGACCGCCGCGCGGACGCAGAAGCTCATCGTGCCCATGAACACCGGCAGGCTCGGGGCCTGTGCGAGCAGGCAGACGTCGCGGTCGTAGAGCGCCGCGGCGAAGTCGAGCACCTCGTAGATCACCGGGGAGAACGACGTGCGCACCAGCGCGCGCTTCATCTGATCCGCGGCCGCGTTGCAGCCGTGGCGAATGATCTCCGTGGTGATCGGGTCGGCGTCGACGGTCCCGCTCGGGCGACCGGCACCTCCGCGCGAGACCTCGATGGCAGCCTTTGTCATGTCCGGGTCCCCTCCTCGGTCTGCGTGTGGCTGATCACGAGTGCGCCCTGCGGGTGCACCTCGAGCGCGTAGCCATCGTCGACGTACGCCGTGGCGGTCGGCTCGAGCACGATCGCGGGGCCTTCCAGCCGGCTGCCCGGCGTGAGGCTGTCGCGCTCGACGATCGCGAACGGGAGCTCCTGTTCCGCCGTGAACGACCAGGCGGGACGGGTTCTCGCCGCCGCCGGGCCGGCCTCGGTCGTCGTCGCCCGCGCGTGGCCGTTCACCGCGGCGGCCGGCTCGGCGTCGTCGTCGGAGGCCCTGTCGACGATCGCGCGCACGCAGACGATCTCGACCTGCTCGTCGATCGTCGAGCCGAACGTGCGGTCGTACTCACGCAGGAACGTCTCGGTGAGCAGCTCGGGCTCGGCGGCGATCGTGCCGCCCCGCATCGGACCGGCCACGGTCAGCGTGTGCTCCTGGCCGACGAAGCGGATGTCGAGCTGGACCGAGCGACGCAGGCCACCGTTGGTCTCCCCGGCCTCGAGCTGCGCGAACAGCGTCTCAGCGAGCTTGCCGACCCCGTCCAGGCCGGCGGCGGAGATCTCGCTCATGTAGGTGCGTGACGCCGTCCGCGCGATCTCGGCGCGCAGCAGTCCCCACGCCGAGAAGTTGCCAGCGTAGGAGGGCACGATGACGGCCTCGGCGCCGAGCTCGGCGGCGAGCAGCCCGCCGAACAGTGGGCCGGCGCCGCCGAAGGCGACGAGTGAGGCCTCGCGCGGATCCTGGCCACGGTCCACGGTGACGCCGCGGATCGCGTCCCCCATCTGCGCGACGACGATCTGCACGACGCCGCGGGCGACCTCCGCCGCCGAGGAGAAGCCGAGCCGCTCGGTGAGCTCGGCGAACGCGCCTTCCGCCAGGTCGCGGTCGAGGGTCACGCCGCCCGAGATCTCCTCGGCGGGGAGCATGCCGAGCACGACGGCGGCGTCGGTGACGGTCGGTGCCCCACCGCCGCGCCCGTACGCGGCCGGTCCGGGATCGGCGCCCGCGCTGTGCGGGCCGACGCGCAGCAGGCCGCCGGCGTCGACGTGGGCGATCGACCCTCCACCGGCTCCGATCGAGCGCACGTCGATCCAGGGCGTCTGGATCGGCAGTCCGCGCACGCTGCCCTCGTAGAGCACCGGCGGGCGGCCGTGGTCGATCAGGCAGGTGTCGAAGCTGGTGCCGCCGACGTCGGCCGCGACCGCATGATCGAGCACGAGGTCCCCGGCGAGCTCGGCGACCGCACGGGCGCCGGCGACCGGCCCGGACAGGATCGTCTCCACCGAGCGCTCGGCCGCCTCCTCGAACGTCATCGCCCCGCCGCCCGAGCGCATGATCAGGCACTGGCCGCGGAAGCTGCGGTCGCGCAGCCCGGCCTCCAGGCGGCGGAGGTAGGAGTTCATCCGGCCGCGTACGAAGGCATCGATCACGGTCGTCGTCGTGCGCTCGTACTCGCGGTACTCGCCCGAGACGCGGTGTGAGAGCGACAGGTGGCCGTCGAACCCGGCCGCACGCAGGCACTCCGCGGCGCGGCGTTCGTGTGCCGAGTTCACGTAGGCGTTCATGAACGCGATCGCGACCGCGGTCACGCCCGCTTCGGCGAACGTCCTCGCCGCCGACAGCACGTCGGATTCGTCCAGAACGGTGTCGATCTCGCCGTCGGCCAGAACCCGCTCGGTCACCGGGCAGCGCAGCTCCCGCGCGACCATCGGGGGCGGCGGCGCCCAGAACAGGTCGTACGGGTCGTCGCGATCGCCGCGGCGCAACTCCAGCACGTCGCGGAAGCCACGGGTGGCGAGCAGCCCGACGACCGCGCCGCGCCCCTCCAGCAGCGCGTTGAGGCCGACGGTCGTGCCGTGGCGGAAGGAGTCCGCGCCGCTCAGCTGCTCGGCGCTGAGCGCCGCATCGAGCACCGCGAGCACTCCCTCGTCGGGCGCCGTGGGGATCGTCGGGACCTTGCCGACGATCACCTCGCCCGACGCGTCGTCTCGGTAGATCAGGTCGGTGAACGTGCCGCCCACGTCGACCGCAATTGAGCGTGCCATAGGGCGGGGAGTGTGAGTGGCGATCCGCACGCACTCAATGTGCTGCGACGACAAATGACGTCCTGGCTTTGTGCCAGCGGCATAATCCTGGCGGTGCGTGTCGATGAGCTCCTGCGTGGTCGGGCCGCCTCGGGGATCACCCTCGTCGCGGGCCCGTGGGACGCGCGGGCAGTGCAGCGGATCGCGATCATCGACGACCTCGACGACCTCGCCCGCACGGGCTCCGGCGCGCTCGCCATCCTCACTCGCTCTGCCTCCAGCCATGCGGCCGGCTACGAGCTCGACTTCGTGCTGCGCCACGCGGGCGACCGGGAGCTCGCCGCGGTTGCCCTCTACGGTCCGCCGACGACGTCGCTGACCGCGATCCGTCTCGCCGACCGCAGTCGCGTCGCGCTGCTGGCCGTCGCCCAGAATCTCGACCTCTCGGAGATGGCCTTCGCGCTGGAGCAGACGCTGCGCAGCGGCTCTGACGCGATGCTGCGGCGGATCGAGGCGACGCTGGCGGCCGTCCGCGACGCCGAGGAGATGACGCTCGGCTCGATCCTCGTCTCCGCCTCGGAGGCGCTGGAGACCCCGGTCCGTTACACCGAGGCGCCTGAGGGCTCGATCGCCGTCCCGGTGATGCTCGGGACCCACGCCGAGGGTCACGTCTGCGCCGAGTTCGGCGACCCCGCGACCGAGGTCGGCTGTCAGCTGGTCGCCGACGCGATCGCCCGGGTCCGGCTCTCGCTGCGCTCCTCACGCCAGGCCGCGCTCCAGGCGCGCGCGGCGGCACTCGCCGATGTGATCGCCGCCGCCGACGGCGATGTCGCGACCGCCGCCGAGCGCGCCCGGCTGCTCGATCTCGCGCTCGACGGCTCGCACACGGTGATCGCGATCGAGCCGTACGCCGGTGGGGGCGACGAGGCGTCGCTGCTCGGGCGCGCGCGCACTCTGGCCGAGACCCACGGATCGGAGTGGACCGTGCTCGCGCTCGACCACACCGTGCTCGTGGTCCGGATGCAGCGGTCCGGCGCGCGGGTGACGGTCGCACAGGACGCGGTCACGGTCGCGGCGGCGATCGTGGCGCAGCTCGCCGGGCGCCCGCGGGCGCCCGCTGTCGTCTGCGGAGTGAGCGGCGAGCACGAGGGGATCCTCGGGCTGCGCACCGCAACTCACGAGGGGCGGGCCGCGCTCGCCGCCGCCCGCGCCGAGTCGCGCATCAACGAGCCGCTCAGCTTCGAGGCCACGCCGGTGCGGCGGCTGCTGGTCGAGCTCGTCTCCTCCTCGACCGCGGCGCGTCACTCCGTCGAGGCGCTGCTCGCGCCGCTGGACCGGCTCGGCGTGCGCCGCGCCCGCACCGCCGTCGACACGCTCCAGGTGTACCTCGACGAGCGCGGCTCGCTGGTCGCGGCGGGCCGGAGATTGCACCTGCACCCCAATGCGGTCGGCTACCGCATGCGGCGGATCCGGGAGCAGCTTGACGTCGACCTGGAGGATCCCGAGCAGCGGCTGGCGCTGCAGATCGCCTGCCGGGCGCGGGTGATCGACGCGGGCGACTCGGCCTGAGCGTCCCGGTCAGGACACGGTGTGGGCCGTCAGGTCGACGGTCACCGTGTCCCCGATGTCGGTCCCGCCGCTCAGGTGGTACGCGGCGGTGAGCGTATGGGCGGAGACGTCGACGGTGATGGTCAGGTAGCCGAAGTGGACGATCGGCCCGGCCGCGAGCGTGAAGTCACCCAGCGTGGTGCCGACCGCCACCTCGCCCTGGGGCTTGGTCGCGTTGTAGCCGCCGGCGCCGGCGACGATGTACGGGATCTGCCGCGTCTTGTCGGGCGTCACCCGGGTGAAGCGCTGGTAGAGGTGGGCGTGGCCGGAAAGCACGGCGTCCGGCCACATCCCGGCGTTCTGGGCGCAGGTGTCGATGTCGTCGGCCAGGCCCGTCGTGCCCCCGTGGGCGGCGTCGGCGGAGGCCGGCGGGTGATGGACCGCGACCACCACCGCCCGGGTTCCGGCCTCGGACTCCGGCTTCAGGCGGGTGAGCTCCTCGGTGAGGAACGTGAGCTGGTCGTCGTTGATCGTCGGGTACTTGCCGCCCTGGGTCGAGATCACTCCCGGTCCCTCGAGCACGTTGGAGTAGAGCCCGATGATCGACACGTGCGGCGCGTCGAGCGTGAAGTAGACGCCGGGCTGGTCCATCGTGGAGCGCACGACGGCGCCCGCGTCCGCGGCGCTGCCGGGCGCCGTCGCGCAGAAGTTGCGCAGGAAGGCGGTGAGCGTCGGCACCGCCGGGGTGGTCGCGCTCTCGCCGTAGACGACCCCGTCGTGGTTGCCCGGGATCGCGAAGATCGGCCGGTCATACAGCCGGAACGGCTCGTAGAACTGGTCGTAGTAGTACTGGTCCTGGCCGAACTCGTAGACGACGTCGCCGAGGTGGAAGAAGAACGCGGGCGTATCGGCGGTCGCCGGGGTCTGGCTCACATCCGCGGTCATCGCATCGGCGACCCCTGCCTCGTCGGTGAGCGCCAGGCTCACCGGGTCGGTGTGGCGAGCGGCGCCGGTGTCTCCGACCGCGTGGAATGTGATCCGGCTTCCCGACGTGATCGGATCCAGGATGTCGGACCCGAGCACGTCGGTGAGATCCACCCGCGGCGGCGAGACCCGCGGCGCGGGGAACGGCTGCAGGTCGTTCTGGTGCTTCTCGTAGTAGGGCGAGGAGTAATACTCGTCGCTGGTGTTGTCGACCTGGAAGGTCGTCTCGTCGGGGCTGGGCACCGGGTCGGCGAACAGCCGACCCCCGGTTCCGCTGATCCGTGGGGTGAGCATCTGACCTCCCTCTGCCCGCTCAGTGCGGAGCCTTGGTGAAGACGTCGGAGCCGAACGTGCTGGTGACCGTCTGGGCCTCAGACTTCCCGAATTCTTCGGGTAGCTCGTTTCCGTCCTGTGAACCGCTCAGCCCTCCAGCTGCTCGGAGAGCTCCAGCCACTCCGCTTCCAGGCGGTCGCGCTCGGCGGTGAGTGCGGCGAGCTCGTCGGAGAGCTCGTGTAACGGCCCGGGGTCGGTAGCGGCCGCCGCCATCGCAGCTTGAAGCTCGTGGTCGCGCGCCTGGACCCGCTCGAGCTCTCGCTCGATCCGGCTGACCTCGCGCTTGGCGGCGCGCCGATCGGCCCCGGCAGCGCGCCGGACCGCGCCGGGCGAGGGTTCGGTCCGTGGTGGGGCGATCGGCGCTGCGGTCCTCGTGGGGCTCTGCAGCTCGGACAGGTACTGGTCGACCCCGCCGGGCAGGTGCCGCAGCGTCGCGTCGCCCGGAAGCGCGTACACGTCGTCGCAGACCCGCTCGATGAAGTAGCGATCGTGGGAGACGACGACGAGCGTGCCGGGCCAGCTGTCGAGCAGGTCTTCCAGCGCGGTGAGCGTGTCGATGTCGAGGTCGTTGGTCGGCTCGTCGAGGATCAGCAGGTTGGGCTCGCGCATGAGCACGCGCATCAGCTCCAGTCGCCTGCGCTCTCCCCCGGACAGCTCGTCGACGTGGGTCCGGAGCTTGTCCCCGCGGAACCCGAACCGCTCGGCCAGCCGGCCGGCGGTGAGCTCCTCCCCCGCGCTCGTGGTGATCCGGACACGCACCTGTTCGAGCGCCTCGAGCACGCGGGGGTTGCCCGGCGGCGCCGCTTCGTCATGTTGGGAGAGCTCGGCGAGCTGGACCGTCTGCCCGCGCGTCACCGTTCCCTGGTCGGGGTTCAGCTCACCCATCAGCACGCGCAGCAACGAGGTCTTGCCCGCGCCGTTGGGGCCGACGAGCGCGACTCGCTGACCGGGGCCGAGCCGCCAGGTCACATCGCGCAGCAGCAGGTGTCCGCCGAGCGTGAGCCGGACGTCGACCGCGTCGATGACCCGGTCACCGAGCCGGGCGGTCGCGAAGCGCAGGAGCTCGACGGTGTCACGCGCGGGCGGTTCATCGGCGATCAATGCGTTGGCGGCGTCGATGCGGAACTTCGGCTTGGATGTACGGGCCGGGGGCCCGCGGCGCAACCACGCAAGCTCCTTGCGCACCAGCTGCCGGCGGCGGTCCTCCCGGGCGGAGCGCTGGCGGTCCCGCTCCGCCCGCGCGAGCACGTATGCCGAATAGCCCCCGTCGTAGCGGTGGACCGCGCTGTCGGCCACCTCCCAGGTACGCACGCACACGGCGTCCAGGAACCAGCGATCGTGGGTGATCACCAGCAGCGTTCCGCGGCGTGCGGCGAGATGGCCCGCCAGCCACGCGATCCCCTCCACGTCGAGGTGGTTGGTCGGCTCGTCGAGCAGCAGCAGCTCGGGCGAGTCGATCAGCGAGCGGGCGAGCGCGATCCGCCGTTGCTCTCCGCCCGACAGCGGTCCGACGACGGTGTCCGGCCCGGCCGGGAACCGGGTGAGGGCGACGCCGCCGAGCAGCCCGTCGAGCACGGCGCGAAAGCGCGCGTCCGCCGCCCACTCGTGGTCGGCCCGGCCGCCTGCCAGCGCCTCGCGTACGGTGGCCGTCGGGTCGAGATCGGCGCGCTGGGAGACAAGCGCCATCCCCACGCCGGCGGTCCGGGTGAGGGTGCCGCTGTCTGGCTCCTCATCCCCCGCGATCAGCCGCATGAGCGTCGTCTTGCCCGTCCCGTTCTCGCCGACCATGCCGATCCGCTCGCCCTCCTCCAGCCCGAGCGTGACCCCGTCGAGCACGGTGCGGCTCGCGTAGCCCTTGGCGACCGCGTTGAGATTGACCAGATTGCGTGGCACGGCAGCCCAGAGATGTAGCGGATCCGGGCCTGTGAGAAACAGACACGCGGGAGTGTTTGATAGTCCGCTCGATCGGTAATAGACCGCCTGACGGTGTGTGAGAGGCCCGCCGTGGGGCGGGGTTGTCGATCGAATCGAGGTGAGATGGGACGACGTGCAACCGCAGGCGCCACCGCGCTTGCCTGCCTCGCCGCAACGGGCGTGGCCGCCGGAACCGCCCAGGCGGCGACCGGCAGCTGGGCCGCGACGGCGACGCGCGCAATCTCCGGAACGGGCATCACCGATGGCAGCGCGCTCTCGGCGGCGACCCCGATGCGCGTGGAGGTCGCAATGGGCCTGCGCAACACCTCGACTCTGGGCCAGGACATCGCCGCCGGCAAGACGATGTCGGTCGCCGCGTTCAAGCAGCGGTTCGGACCGACCGCGACCAAGATCCGCGCGGTCAAGTCATATCTGACGAGCGAGGGCCTGGCCCCGACCGCGACCTCTCCGAGCGGCCTGATCGTGACCGCGACCGGTCCGGCCTCGGCGGTCGAGGCCGCTTTCAACACCCAGATCGAGGACGTGACCGCCGGATCGGCGGGCGGCTTCGCCAACGTCACCCCCGCCCAGGTCCCGACAGACCTGGGCTCCTCGGTGGCGGCCGTGCTGGGCCTCAACGATGTCTTCTCGATGTCGCGTGCCGCGCTGCACCCCGCCGCGGCGAGCAACCCTGCGTCGTCATGCACGCTGCAGGGCGTCGGCTACCTCTGCGACTACAACCCCAAGGGCTTCCAGATCGCCTATGACGCAACCGGTGCCCCGACCGGCGCCAAGACGACCGAGGCGATCTTCGCCGAGGGTGATCTCACCCAGGTGGTCAAGGACCTGCGCACCGAGGAGACGGCGAACCAGATGCCCAAGGTGCCGGTCGCGATCGATCGGACCCGGCCCGCGAGCACTGATACGAGCGGCGCGGACGAGTGGGACCTCGACACGCAATATTCGACGGGCATGGCGCAGACCGTCAAGAACCTGCGCCTCTATGACGCGACCTCGATGAGCGACTCCGACCTGGCGCTCGGCTTTGCGGACTTCGCCGGCCAGGACCAGGCCAAGGCGGGAAGCGCGTCGTTCGGAGAGTGCGAGGCGCTCGCCTACCTCGACGGCTCGATGGTCGCCGACGACGAGTCGTTCGCCGAGGCCGCGGCCCAGGGTCAGACGGTGTTCGCCTCCGCCGGGGACACCGGCGGGTTCTGCACCGTCGCCCCGACCAACGGCGTGCCGGCGGGCATTCCGGACGTCGAGTACCCGGCCGCGTCGCCGTACGTGGTGGCGGTCGGCGGCACGACGCTGCTCTCGGGCTCCGACGGCAGCTATGACGAGGAGGCCGCCTGGCTGGCCGGCGGTGGCGGGCCGAGCTACTTCGAGTCCGCGCCCGCGTGGCAGGCCGGCGACGGCGTGATCGGCGCGATCGGATCGGCGGCGGGACTGCGCACGCTGCCGGACGTCTCGATGGACGCCGACCCCAACTCGGGGGCGAACGTCTACGTCGACGGCACCCCGGAGACCGTCGGAGGCACGAGCTTGGCGTCTCCGCTCTCGCTCGGCGTGTGGGATCGCATGGAGTCAGGGCACGCGAACAAGCTCCCGTTCGCCTCGCCGCAGCTCTACGCGCTGAACGGCTCGGCCGCCTTCCACGACGTGACGCTCGGCGACAACGGCCCCTATCCGGCGACCCCGGGGTACGACCTGGCGACTGGTATCGGCAGCTTTGATGTGGGACAGGCAGAGTCGCTGATCAAGTGACGGCCACGGGCTCGCAGTGGCGGTTGCGGGGGGGCGTATGCTCCCCGCAACCGCCGCCTGTGGGAGCGGCGGGCAACCGGGAGGTGTCGGGGATGGGACGTCGTGCGCCGGCTGGTGTGGCCGCTGTCTTGGGGACCATTGGGACGCTCGCCCTGGGTGCAGTCGCCCCCGCGTTCGCCGGGACCGGTGCGCTCGCTCGCACCGCCGTGGTGGCGCCGGATGCGCCGGGCTCGCTGAGCTATTTCGACCTCGCGCGCAAGGACTGCGTCGGGACCGCCCGCAACACCACCTCGAAGGTCTGGTTCACCGTCGCCGACGGCGCCCTGTCGGATACCTACTGGCCGACGGTCGACGCCACCAACGTTCACACGCTCCAGTACCTCGTCTCCGACGGTTCGACGTTCACCGACCTGCAGCAGCGCGACATGACCTACTCGGTCGCCGACGATTCGACGGGCATGTCCTGCACGGTGACCGCCACGGACGCGTCCCATGGCTACACGATCACCACGACCTACGTCGCGGACCCCACCCAGAACTCCGTGCTCATGCAGGTCGGCTTCGCCGCTCCGGCGGGCGACCACCTGTACCTGCGCCTGGACCCGCTCGCCGGCGGTACCGGCGGCGGGGGAACGCAGAACGCGGGCGCCAACTCCGCGGTGCTCGCCACCGCCAAGGGCGTGAGCGGCCCGATCCCCGTCGCGTTCAACACGAACACGAAGACCAACGCCGTGAACCGCAGCTATGCGGTGCCGACCTACGAGGCACTGGAGGCCTCGACAGGGTTCAGCGCGGCGAGCGTCGGCTACGCCGGGACCGCCAGCGACGGGTTGACGATGCTCGACTCAGACCACGCGCTCACCGCCTACGACTCCGCACCAGACGGCCACGTCGCGCTCACCGCCGAGCTCAAGGTGGCCTCGGGCACGCCGGTGACTGTCGCGCTCGGCTTCGGCAAGACGGAGAAAGCGGCTCTGACGACCGCTCATGCGTCGGTGCAGCAGTCGTTCGCCAGGGAGCTAGGACAGGATGAGGCCGCCTGGCAGTACTACGACAGCGGGCTGAAGTCGCCGCCCTCGTCGCTCAGCGCGGCCCAGGCCCGCGAGTACTGGCTGTCGCTCAACGTGGTCAAGGCGAGCGAGGACAAGACCTATCCGGGCGCGATCGCCGCGGGGCTCGCCTCACCGTGGGGGCAGGCGGTGCCGGCGGGCAACGACACCAACGGCAAGCCGACCTACTTCGGCTCCTACCGAGAGATCTTCTCGCGCGACCTCTACGAGGCCGCGAGCACGCTGCTCGTCGCGGGTGACACCGCGACCGCGCAGGCAGCCACGACATTCCTGTTCGACCGCCAGCAGCTCCCGAGCGGGGCGATGCCACGTAACTCACTCATGAACGGCAAGGCGGCGCCGGACACCGGCGGTCTGCAGCTCGACGAGGTCTCCTATCCGATCTTGCTCGACTGGCAGTCCGGGCTGGCATCGAACCGCGGGCTGTACGAGAACCACGTGATCCGCGCCGCCGACTTCCTTGTCGCCAACGGACCGTCGGACGGGTCCGAGCGCTGGGAGGAGCAGTCCGGCTACTCGCCGTCGACGATCGCCGCCGAGATCGCCGGGCTCACCGCCGCGGCTCACATCGCCACTGTCAACGGCGACACGAAGCGGTCGAAGATCTACCAGGCGACGGCCGACGACTTTGCGCGGAACATCAAGACATGGACGGTGACGACGACCGGGCCTGATGCACCGGCGTACTTCATCCGCCTGTCGAAGACGGGGGACCCGAACGCAGCCATCACCTATTCGCTCGGCAACGGCGGGCCGACTGTAGATCAGCGCCAGGTCATCGATGCGGGCTTCCTCGAGCTGGTGCGGCTCGGGATCCTGCGGGCGACCGATCCCGACATCGAGGCCTCGGTCGGCGTGGTCGACAACCAGATCTCGGTGAACACCCCGAGCGGCGTCGGCTACTACCGGTATGGCACCTCAGCCGCCGATGGCTCGGCGGACGGCTACGGCGACTGCTATCAGCCCAGCCAGACGAGCTGCACGACGGTCGGGGAGCCTTGGCCCACGACCGACACGGGCACGGGTCACCTGTGGCCGGTGCTCGACGGCGAGCATGGCGAGTACGACATCGCGGCTGGCGACGACAGCTCTGCCCAGACGCTGCTCACCACGATGGGCAACATGACCTCCGGGGTGGGCCTGGAACCGGAGCAGGTGTGGGAGGACCCCGACCTGGCCGCCTCGCCCTACGGCAGCGATCCGACCACCGCCTCCATCGGCTTCACCGACGGCGAGCCGGCCGGCTCGGCCAGCCCGCTCACCTGGGCGCAGGCGCAGTACGCCCGGCTGGCCCTGTCGGTCGGGGCCGGCCAGGATGTGGAGACCCCGGAGATCGACCTCGAGCGCTACGTGGACAACGGGATGCCCGGTTCTCTGCCGGTGAACGTCACCTCACCGAGCTCAGGCACGCTCGTCAACACCTCGCAAGTGAAGCTCACCGGCACGACCAGCCCGGGCGCGAGAGTCGTCGTCGAGGCGTCCGGCCCGTCCGGGGGGAAGGTCCCGATCGCCGCCACAACGGCCTCGACGGTCTCGGGCGCGTGGTCGTTGAAGATCCCGGTCGCGTTCGGGACGACGACGATCACCGTCACGGCAACCCAGGGCGACTCGACCGGCTACACGCAGCTGAACGTCGAGAGTGCGAACGTCCCCGGGACGACGGTGTTCAGCGTCTCCGACCCGTCTGGCGACGACGACGGACCGGGCACCTACCAGTACCCGACCGCGAGCGACTTCCTCGCCGGGGCGTTCGACCTGCTCGGCTTCACCGTCAGCGAGACCTCAAGCACTGTCTATCTGACCACCCAGATCAGCAACCTCATGGCGACGTTCGGGTCGAACTTCGGTGCCCAGCTCCTCGATGTCTACGTCCATGACCCGTCCGCTGCGTCGACCTCGACCGCCGCTGCCTACCCGAGCCGCAACTACACGATCGCATCCGACAATGCGTGGAGCGAGTACCTCGAGGCTCAGGGATTCGCCTCGCCGGTGTGGCAGGACGCGAACGGCGACTCGCTCGGCACGCCGCAGTTCGTCGTCGACGCGGGGACGGGCACGGCGACGCTCGCCGTCCCGCGCTCGGTGTTCGGGAACGTGGGTCCCGGCTGGACGTTCACGCTCGCGCTGACCGGCCAGGACGGCTTCAGCTCCGATCAGGCGCGGGCGTTCACCCAGACTGCCGGTGCCTTCACCTTCGGCGTCTGCCCAGCCGACGGCACCGAGCCGATCTGCTCGGTCCCCGCCTCAACGGTGCCCAAGGTGATGGACACGATCACTCCGAGCGGTGTCTCCCAGTCGACCGAACTCGACCCGACGCAGGGGGCGGTCGAGCTCCAGGGCGTGACCGTCGGAGGCAGCTGACCGTGGCCGGGACGACAGGCTGAGCGCGCGTGCACAGCGAGGACCTGCGCGATCTCTGCCTGTCGTTCCCCGGCTCGGAGGAGACCTTCCCGTTCGGACCCGAGAACTCGGTGTTCAAGGTCGCAGGCAAGATCTTCGCCCTCTCCCGGCTGGCCGGCGAGCCGCTGCGCGTGAGCCTCAAGTGCGACCCGGCGCTCGCCGAACAGCTGCGTGAGGCCCACGGCGCGATCATCCCGGGCTACCACCTCAACAAACGCCACTGGAACACCGTGACGCTCGACGGCTCGCTGCCCGAGTCGATGGTCCACGACCTGGTGGAGGACTCCTACGACCTGATCGTGAGCCGTCTCCCCAAGGCGCGGAGGCGAGCGCTCTTGTGGAGAGGCGACACGGGGTCGACGTAGCGGCACCCCCGCCGCCGTGACAGCCCACGCGGCTCGGCGACCCGCGTGGGCCCCGGAGCCCGAGCGCTTGCAGGTTTTGCGTCGTTCGAGGCCCTCAAACCGTCCCGATACCTCACTCCTGAACCCGGTCTCTCGAGTTTTCTCGATTTTCGCCGAAAGTGTGCTTGGAATCACAGGAACACACCTGAGGAGCAACTAGCATGCAAGGCGTAGCTCAGACCGAACCCGCCTTGTCCTCAGTCCAAGTCAGGAGACCCGGACAGATGAAGACCATCACCCACACCCTCAGCGAGCGCGTGCGGCTGTCAGTCGAGCGCGGCCGTGACCGCCGTGAGCACGACCGTGCGATGAGCGACCCCCGGATCCGCGACGAGCACTTCGCCGCTCGCGCCCGCGAGGTTGCCGCCGGCGGCAGCGACTGCCACTTCTGCGTCTGAGCCTCAGACGCCCGGCAGCCTGACGCTGCCCCATCGCCGCCCCTCCCCGGGGCGGCGACCCGCCGGCGGGTGAACGCCGCCGGCGCCCTCAGCGGCTCGTGATCTCCACGAACTCCGGGAGCTCACGCAGCGCAGCGAAATCATCGTCACCGCGCGCGTACTCGGCAAACGGCGGATTCATCTCCACCGCCGCCCGCAGGTGCTCGAGTGCATCGGCCGACGCCCCGGTGAGGCTCTCCGCGCACGCCAGGCAGTAGTACACCGCCGCGTACCGCGGCTCGCTGTCGAGCAGCGCGGTGAGCCGCACGATCGCCTCGTCGGCCTGACCTGCCTCGAACAGCGGGACCAGTGGTGCGATCACCTCCCACCCCTCAGCCTCATAGACCTCGCCCCGCGGCGCCCCGCCCACCGCGAGGATCGTCGTGCCCGCCTCCTCGGCGAACGCGGTGCGGTTGACCCCCGGCTCGACGCGGACGAAGGTGCCGGTGTCCGCCGTCACCGATTCGCCGTCGAGCTCGAACCGGGCCACGCCCGACAGCACGAGATAGAGCTCGTCGCCGCTCCCCGGCTCGTTTTCGTCGTGCTCGTTGACGATCCGGTCCCCCGCGGCCCGACCGGTCCAGGTCGTCGCCCCGAACGTCGTGATCCCGAGGTGGTGGCGGACCGGCCGATACGGGCAGCGGCCGTCGTTCATCTCCTCGATGTCCTGCATCCGCGCGATCGCGTACCCGCCCATCCACCCGCCTCCTCGATAGCCGTCCTCGCCGCCCAGGCTACGCCGCGGCGGAGCAATGCGGCGCGTGCTCAGGCAGCCGTCGCCGCTTCGGCGACCTCTTCCTCCTCCGGGCTCGGGCGCCGGTCGGCGAGCACGCGCAGCGCGTCGATCGGAATATGCACGGCCACCGGAGTGCCCTGCGCGTACGCGCCGGTGTCGCCAGTATTCGTGATCGAGACCTGCAGCTGGACCCCCGTCGCCAGGCGCACCATCACCTGCAGGCTCGTCCCCAGATAGACCGTCCGCTCGACCATCCCCGGCAGGCAGTTGCCGCGCTCGGCACCGGACTCGGTGGAGAGCAGCTCGATCCGCTCGGGCCGGGCGACGACCCTGACGGGGCCGCTGGCCTCCAGATCGCCGCAGCCCGCGCGCAACGGGAAGTCGCCGACCGTGACCGTGCAGCCTCCGTCCACGCGCTCGGCCTGCGCCTCCATCAGGTTCGAGACCCCCAGGAAGTCAGCCACGAACACCGTCGCGGGATCCTCGTAGACCTCGGAAGGAGTGCCGATCTGCTCGATCCGACCGCCCGACATCACCGCGACCCGGTCGCTCATCGAGAGCGCCTCCTCCTGGTCGTGGGTGACGAACACGAACGTGATCCCGACCTCCTCCTGCAGCGCCTTGAGCTCGATCCGCAACTGCCGCCGGATCTTCGCGTCGAGCGCCCCGAGCGGCTCATCGAGCAGCAGCAGCGCGGGACGGAGCACGAGCGCCCGCGCGAGCGCCACCCGCTGCTGCTGGCCGCCGGAGAGCTGCGCGGGGCGACGCTCGCCGTAGCCGCCGAGCTCGACCAGCTCGAGCGCCTCCTTGACCAGGCGCTTGATCTCCGCCTTCGATGTCCGCCGCCGGCGCAGGCCGAAGCCGACGTTGTCGGTCACCGACAGGTGAGGGAACAGCGCGTAGCTCTGGAACACGGTGTGCACGTTGCGCTTGTGCGGGGGCGTCTGGGCGACATCGACGCCGTCGAGCAGGATCTCGCCGGAAGTCGGTCGCTCGAACCCACCGATCATCCGCAGCGTCGTCGTCTTGCCGCAGCCGGACGGCCCGAGCAGCGAGAAGAACTCGCCGGCCCGGATCGTGGCGGCGATCCCGTCGACCGCAATCGCCTCGCCGAAGTGCTTGCGCAGCCCGCGGAGCTCGACCTCGCCTGCCATCAGGACTCCATTCCCGAGATCTCCGTGAGTGCCATGAGACCTCCCTCGGTCGTCGCGGTGCGCTTGCCGAGCACCGTGTAGAGCAGATATGCCAGAACGATCCCGATCAGGGTCACCGCAACGAGGATCGTGGCCAGCGCGTTGAGCGCCGGCGTGCTCGTGCCGCCGCGCGCATTGGAATACAGGTACATCGGGATCGTCGTCGTCGACGAGTTCGACGACATGTATTGGGTGACCACGAAGTCGTCGATCGACAGCGCGAAGACGATCAGCGTGCTCGACAGGATCGCGGGCATCAGCAGCGGCACCAGCACGAGCCGCACCGCCTGAATCGGCGAAGCCCCCAGATCGCGTGCGGCGTCCTCGTACTGGGTGCCGATTGACGCCAGCCGGCTGCGGATGATCACCACCACGTAGGACAGCGAGAACGTCACCTGTCCGACGACCTGGGCGGTCGTGCCGAGCTTGATCAGCGCGAACGGCACGATCGACAGCTGGGTGAAGACCACGAACAGTGACACCGCCATCACGATCTCCGGGGTGACGAGCGGGATCAGCATCAGCGAGTTGGCCGCCCCCGATCCGCGGCCACGCCAGCGGGCCAGCCCCAGCGCCAGCAGCACGCCGAGCGGCGTCGCGATCGCCATGTCGAGCCCGGCGAGCAGCAGGCTGTGCACGAGCGCCGAGGTGTAGGAGGGGTCATGGAACACCGACTGCGTCGGACTCCCCCACCACCAGCGGATCGAGAAGCCCTGCCACACCGAGCGTGACTTGCCGTTGTTGAACGAGAACAGGATCGCGATCGCCACCGGAACGAGCGCCCAGGCGAGGTACAGCCAGGTGACGCCGACGAGGAACCGCGGCTGGCCCCACGGATTGCGCAGCCAGCCGAGCAGGCCGGGGCGGCGGCGCGAGGACTGCTTCGCGCTCGGCGGCAGCGCGGCGGGGCTGGGCTGGTAGTCGGTGACGGTCATGCGTTCAGCGCCCTGGCGTCGCGTGCGGACTGGACGATGTAGTAACTCATCCCGACGGCGAGGATCGCCATCAGCACCAGCACGAGCGCCGCGCCGAGGTCGATCTGCGAGCCGCCCTGGACGAACAGGTTGATCTCGTTTCCGAGCATGCTCGTCTTCGGCGAGGCCGACATCAGGTCGTTCGTGTAGTAGTCGCCGAACATCGGAAGCACCACGAGCGCAGAGCCGGCCATGATCGACGGGCGGCTGAGCGGCAGCGTGACGTGCAGGAACGCGCGCCACGGCGTCGCCCCGAGATCCCGCGCAGCCTCGATCTGGCGGCGGTCGATGCGGTCCAGCCCGGCGAACACGGGCAGGATGAAGTACGGGATATATCCGTAGGTGAGCGCGAGAATCACCGAGTACGGGTTGCCGTCCAGCCAGTCGGGCGGATTGTGGATCCCGAGTGCGTGCAGGATCCCGTTGACCCAGCCGACGGGCGAGAGCAGCCCGATCCAGGCCAGCATCCGCAGCAGGTAGCTCACCCAGAACGGGATCACGAGGAGCACGATCAGCAGCGACTTCGTGCGCCCGGCGTGGCGCGCGACGTAGTACGCGACCGGGTAGCCGATGAGCATGCAGAGCATCAACGAGACCGAGACGTAGACGAGCGTGTTACGGATCGAGGGCCAGTACTCGCCGCCCGGCAGCGAACCCGACACAGCCTGCGAGACGTAGCCGGGGTTCCAGTGCAGCGGGTTCCAGAACGGCACCGGCTGGAACAGGTAGTTGACGCGCCCAAATGCGATCGCGAGCACCGCGTAGGCGGGAACGATCACGAACAGCAGCAGCCATCCCACTCCGGGCATCGCGGTCGCACGCCACAGCGACCGCAGGTCCGATGACTGAAGGTCGCTCACGTCGACTGCACCGCCGCCCACGCGTTCTCCCAGAGCGTCTGCGCCTGGGTGGATTGCGGTCCCTGGACGTAGCCGTTCTTGAACTGCGCCTCCTCGATCAGCGTGTTGCGCAGGTTCGGCGCCACCAGCTGGCGATGCACGACCGCCTCCGGGGTCATCACCTTGAGCGGCTGCTGGTAGCCGATGTAGGCAAAGTTGGTGAACGCCGTCTCCGCGTCGATGACGTGATTGAGGAAGAGGTGGGCGAGCACCGGGTTCTTCGCACCGTGCAGGATCGCCAGCGTGTCGTTGTCGATCGGGCCACGCCCGTCCTTGGGCCACCAGTACGCAAACGCGGACGGCTTGACGCCCTTCGGCGCATATTCGGGGGTCACCGCCATGTCGCCCGACCAGGCCTGGTGCAGCCACAATGAACCGTCGGCGAGATGCTCGTACTCGTTGGTGTCGAATTTGAGGTTGGCGGAGCCGACGAGCTGCTGGATCGACTTCTGCGCCGCCAGGATGTCATTGGCGTTGCTGGTGTTCACATCCGTCACGCCGTTGTGCAACAGCCCCATCGTGAGGCCCTCGTGCTGGTCGTCGAGCATCCCGACCTTGCCGGAGATGTGTGGACCCTCTGTCCAGAGGGCGCTCCACGGCTTGGCGAGCTTTTCGGGGTTGAAGTGCGGCAGGTAATCGGTGCGCCAGCCGATCCCGGTAGTGTAGATCGTGTACGGAACCGTGTAGCGGCTGCCGAAGTCGTACCAGGGGTTGACGAGCGTCGGCCACACGTTGGCCTCGAGGTTGGGGATGTAATCGAGGTTGAGCGGCGCGAGCAGCTTGCCGACGACGAGCCGCTCGAGGTAGACGAGCTCGGGCACGAACACGTCGAACTGCACGTCTCCAGACTCGATCTTCGCCACCGCCTCGTCAATCGTGTTGAACGTCGAGATCTGGACGCCCACCCCGTACTTCTTCTCGAACGACTTGATGACGGCGGGGTTGATGTACTCGAGCCAGTTGTAGAGCTGCAGCGGCCCCTTTTCGGGCTTGAGCCCCGACTTGATCGCCGGGTTGTCCTTATAGATCGGCAACGCGACCGGGACGTCGGGACGCGCGAGCGCGAGGCCGCCCGGCCCGTCGCCGGCAGTCGCGCCCGAGGTTGCACCACCGGGCGGCGGCAGTGGCGCCGTCGTGCCGCACGCGGCGAGCACCCCAGGGACTGTCAGAGCGCCGGCGGCGGTCCCGGCGCGGCGCAGGAAGGAGCGCCGGGTCGAACCGGCGCGGGGTTCTCGCGGGTGGCTCACGCCGTTGCCTCCTGTTCGGTGGGGGGACGACGACTGAAGGGGTAGCCGAGCTCACGTGACGCCAGGCGCAGGCAGCACTCGACCAGTCGCTCGGGCGAGACGTCGGGCTGGCCAAGTGTCACCTGGACGCCGAGGCCGTCGAGCATGCCGCTCAGCATCAGAGCGAAGTCGTCCGGGTCGACATCGTCGTGGAACTCTCCGGCCTCCTGACCGGCGATGACGATCTCGGCGATCAGGCCGCGCTGGCGGCGGTCCAGGCCGAAGTAGGAGTGACGAACCTTGGCGTCACGGCGCGCGCGGACCCAGATCTCCATCCACAGCGTGTAGTCGTTGAGGCCACCCGGGCCAAGGCTCGTCTCCTCGATCAGGTGCACCAACCGCGCGGCCGGTGACTCGATCCGCGCCTGACCTTCCGACAGCCGCCCATAGAACTCCGCGTCTGCGAAGGCGACGGCCTCTTCGAGCAGCCGATCCTTGGAGTCGAAGTAGTAGAGAATCGTCGGAGCGCTCGTCCCTGCGCGCTCGGCGATGTCACCGATGCGGGTGTCAAACAGACCTCGTTCGTACATGACCTCGGCAGCCGCCGAGACGATCTGTGGCTTTCGCAGATGATCGAGCTTTGGGCGCGGACTCACTGGGTGAGCTCTCCTCCGTGCGTCGCTGTCAGGGTATACTGACTCGCGGTTCAGGAAACGTAGTCGAGACGACGGACACCTGTCAAGCGACTCCGGGACCGGAGAGGATTTCAATGAGGGATGTACTGGTGCTGGGCGCTGGCCTGGCCGGATTGTCGGCGGCGCGCGACCTGCAGGCCGGGGGCGCGGAGGTGCTCGTACTGGAGGCGCGATCGCGGATCGGCGGGCGCGTCCACACAGAGACGCTCGAAGACGGTCGGCAGGTGCAGATGGGCGGCGAGGTCGTCGGCGAGGCGCACACCGCCTACCGCGAGCTCTGCGCCGAGCTCGGACTGACGCTCGAGCCCAGCTACGTGGCCGACCCAGGCGAGCTCAGCTGGGGACTCGCCGAGGGCGTCTGGATCGGCGACGAGGCACCCTGGATGACCGAACAGGAGCGCGCAGACGCGGCCCGGATCGAGGGCGAGTTCGAACGGCTGGCGGCGACGGTCGATCCGGACGACCCTTGGAGTCACCCCGACGCGGCACACCTTGACCGGCTGTCCCTGGGCGACTGGATGCGGGCGCACCACGCGCTGCCCGCGGTCCACCGCCGCCACGAGCTGGCCTCGCTGTCGCTGTCCTGTGACAGCCCCGAGCGCACTTCCCTCCTGTCCGAGCTCCGCAAGCACGCGTTCCTGCCGGGCGAGGCGTTCTACGACCTCGGCGCCTGGGAGGGCCTGCGCTGCTCCGAGGGCTCCGCGGCGGTCGTCCAGCGGCTCGGCGAGGAGCTCGTCGGGCGGGTGCGGCTTGATGCGATCGTCCGCGCGGTCGACGTGGTCTCGGCCTCGGAGGTCGTGGTCACCCTCGCCGACGGCGAGGAGCTCAGCGCCGAGGCGGTCGTCTGCGCACTGCCTGCCGGGCCGCTGCGAGACGTCTCTTTGAGCGGCGTCTCCGACTCCCGGCTCGCCTCCCTGGCCAGCCAGCGTCACGCGCTGGCGGCCAAGGTGGTGGCGGCGTTCGGCGAACCGTTCTGGCAGGCGACCGGGCAGAACGGACTGGCCGAGGCGGAGTGGCTGTTCGGCTCGACGTGGCCGCAGTCGCCCGGCGTGCTCTCGATCCTCGTCCCGCCCGAGCGGCTCGGCCCGTTCATCGCCGCCCCGGCTGCCGCGCGTCGCGCCTCGGTGGTGGACGGCCTCGTGGCTCTGTATGGCGAGCAGGCAGCGGCGCCCGACGCGCTGCTGGAGCACGCCTGGGGCGTCGACCCGTTCACCCAGGGCTACATCACGAGCTGGGCACCCGGCGACGTACACCGGGTCGGACCGCTGCACGGCACCCACGAGCCGCCGTTCTACGTCGCCGGCTCCGACCAATGGCTCGCGGGCTACATGGAGGGCGCAGTTCGGACCGGCCGCGGCGCCGCGCGAGCGGCGCTGCGGGCCGGGTCCCCCGCCTGAGCCCCGCCGCCCGGCCACTCTGGGAACTTCGAGCCGCGCACGGCGGCCTGGGGTTCCCAGAGTGCCCCGGGCACCGCCACTCTGGGAACTTCGAGCCGCGCATGGCGGTCTCAGGCTCCCCGAGTGCCCTCGCCCCGTCCCGGTCCGGCCACTCGAAGCGGATCACGGTCGCATGACGACCGAACGACGCTCCAACTCCCCGGACGTGCACTCCGCGGCGGTCACTGTGAGCGCCTTATCCGGCGTATCGCCGGGTTTGGCGCTCAGAGTCGCGGCCGACGGCCGTGGCCGCCGGCACTGGGCGGGACGCGGCCCCTCACCCCCGAGAGTGCGCGCACCACCGCGTCGGCGAACAGGCGCCCCTCGCGGGTCAGCTGGACGCGGTCGCCGATGAAGTCGCAGTACCCGCAGCGCACCGCGCAGAACGGCACGTGCACCTTGATCCCGAGCGGCGAGCTCACACGGAGGGCTCGAGCCCCTCCCCCAGCCCCAGGTCGTGCGCCAGCTGGGCCGACACGGCCCGCCGCGCCCGCTCCAGCGGGATCGTCCCGTCCCCGATCATCGTGCGCACGCCGTAGCCGTCGAGCAGAGCGAGCGTGCGGTCGGCGACCTCGTCGGGGTCGCAGCGCTCAAACTCGCCGTCGGCCACCCCGGCGCGGATCTCCGCCACGAACCAGTCGTGCATCCGGGCGTAGAGCTCCTCGGCGACCGGCCGGAGCTCGGGGTGGCGCACTGCGCGCAGCCACAGCTCCATCCACAGCACCCAGTCCTCGGCCAGGGCGTCGGTCGTCGGCAGGCAGGTCTCGATCATCGCCGCCAGCCGTGAGCCGTGAGTGCCACCGGGCTCCTCCGGCGCGTCGTCGATCCGCGCATCGCCGGCGCGGGCGTAGGAGTACTCGATCGTCTCGGCCAGCAGCTGCTCGCGGTCGGCGAAGTGGTAGTGCACGAGCGCGCTGGAGACGCCGGCCTCGGTCGCGATGCGAGCGATCCGCAGGCCGTCGATCCCGTCACGGGCAATCGCTCGCACGGCGGCCTGCAGGATCCGCTCGCGCGCCGCGGCCCCGCGCTCGGTGCCCTGCTCGGTCTCCGATGCGCGGGTGCTCACGGCCGCTCGGCGTCCTGCTCGGTCTCCGATGCGCGGGTGCTCACGTCACCTCGCGACGCTCAGGCCGCGCTCGGCTCAGGCACCGGCTCGGCGGACTCCCCGAGCGCGGGCGCCAGGTCGCGCCGGATGCGATCGGCGAACCAGGCGACCGCCGTCTCGCGCTTGGACAGCGGCCCGCACTCGTAGCCGCGCGTCTGCAGCCCCTGCTGGACGTTGTCGACCAGATCGATGTCCTCGTCAAGGACGAGCGTGTTGAGACGCTGGTTGGCCCACTGGACGAAGCGCGTCCGGGGGTCGGCGCCGGGCGCGCGGTAGCTGCCGAACGTGTCGGCGGTCCTCGCCACCCCGTCGGGCAGCATCTGCCAGGTCGTCACCTGGTCGGGGTAGAGGTCGATCGTCGTGTTCGGATAGATGAACACGTAGCGCCAGATGCGGCGATCCTCGTCGCTCAGGCCGGGCATCGAGGTCACGAGCTGACCGTACAGCCGCTCAAGGCGGTTGGAGCTCGGCTTGTCGCGCATCGGCGCCTCGATCCACACCCAGTCCTCGTGCAGCTCAGAGGTGTAGTTGCGGTAGTCGTACATCCGCATCAGCCCGGGATGAGCGATCGGGACGTGGTAGCCCTCCAGGTAGTTGTCGGCGACGGCCTTCCAGTTCGCCGGCTGGGTCCCGGTCGCGGGGGCGAACGGCTGGAGCGTCTCGATCCGGTAGCGCGCCAACCGCTGCGGCAGATCGCCCACCAGCGAGGCCAGCGACGCGGCGCCCGGGTCGAGGTTGACGAACACCAGCCCGCACAGCACCTCGACGCGGGCGCCCATCAGCCCGTAGCGAGACTTGTCGAGCTTCTCGCCGAACGCCAGCCCCTCGGGCACGCCGATCAGCGTCCCGTCAAGCTTGTAGGTCCAGCCGTGATACCGGCAGCGCAGTGCGGCCTTGCACTGGCCCGAGCCGCTCAGCAGGCGTGAGCCGCGGTGGCGGCAGACGTTGCGGTAAGCGCGCAGATCCCCGTGCTCGTCACGCACGACAAGCACCGGCTGATCGCCCGCCCGGCCGGTGATGTAGCTGCCGGTCGCCGGCAGGTCCGAGACGTGCCCGATGAGCTGCCACGTGCGCTCGAAGATCAGCCGCTGCTCGGCCTCCATGAGCTCGGGGTCGGTGTAGAGCCGCGGGTGCAGCGCTCGCCCGAAGCCCACCCTCTCCGCGTTCTCCGTCTGTCCGTTCGCCGCCAGATCCATGTGCTCTCCTCCGTTCCTGACTTTGTGATCAGTTGCTGTAGTGTACGCGACATGGCGATCCGACGAGCGGCATGGCTGTCGATCACTCCTGAGCCCGAGCGCGAGCTCCCGCGAGCGGTGGCCGTGCTCTCCGCAGGCCATCTGATCGGCGACGACGCCGTCCGCGCCGAGCGTCTGCGGCTGCAGACGATCGTGCTCCGGAGCGGCCTGCGCCGGTGGCTGAGCTACCTGCGCGAGGTGCTCGAGCTGATCGAACGCCGCACCGGTGACGACGACCCGGATGTCGCACGTGCCCGCGCGCGGGCACGCGTCGTGCTGACCAACCACCACAACCTGCTGTTGGGGCTCCCAGGTCCGGGAGCTGCGCTGACGACACATGACCGGGCCCGCCTGGCGGAGCTCGACGACCCCGAGGAGAAACTCGCATGACCACGATCGCCGCCGATCCGACGGCGCAGTTCACCGACGAGCAGCTCGCGCTCCAGCAGCGCGCCCGTGAGTTCGTCGACACGGTGCTGATCCCGCTCGAGCAGCAGGCCGAGGCCACCTCGGGCCGGCTCGATAAGGAGACCGTCACCCGCATCCAGCAGGCCGCCATCGCCGCCAACCTGCACGGCGGACGGATCCCGGCCCGCTACGGCGGTCAGGGCTGGACGATGACCGAGTGGTTCCTGGTCAACGAGCAGTTCGGCCGCACGACCAACGGACTGCACTGGCACGTGCCGAGCGTCTACAACGTGTGGGAGGACGCGACCGAGGCACAGGTCGAGCGCTACGTGCCGCAGGCGCTCGCCGGCCAGGGAGGCGACGCGTACGCGGTCACCGAGGCCGAGGCCGGCTCGGACCCCGGTGGGATCGCCAGCACCGCGACCCCTGACGGCGACGGCTACCGGATCAACGGCGAGAAGTGGTTCGTGACCTCCGGCGACGTCGCGCGCGTGCTCATCGTGATGGCCAACGTGATCGACGGCGAGGAGAAGCTGCCGACGCTGCTGCTGGTCGAGCCGGGCGCCGACGGCGTCGAGTTCGTCGACGACCCGCAGTTCACCCACAACTACCCCCATGGGCACCCGACGATCCGTTTCACCGACGTGCGAGTTGACTCAGACGCGGTGATCGGCGGCCTCGGCAACGGCGATGCGCTGCAGCGCCGCTGGTTCACCGAGGAGCGACTCGGGATCGCCACCCACGGCCTGGGCGCCATGTGGCGACTGCTGGAGGAGACGACCGACTGGGCGCTGCACCGCAAGCAGGGCGAGCACCGGATCATGGACTACCAGGGGATCTCGTTCCCGCTGGCGGACTCCGCCACCGACGCTGCGGCCGGACGCCTGCTCGCGCTACAGGTGTGCGCGATGGTCGACTCCGGCGCCGATCCGAAGCTCGTCCACGCCAAGGCCTCGATGGCCAAGCTGTTCGTCTCCGAGGCGGCCGGCCGGTGCGCAGACCGCGCGGTGCAGGCGTTCGGCGGCCGCGGCTACATGCGGTCGTTCGTCGCCGAGCGGTTCAACCGCGAGCTGCGCGTCGACCGCATCTGGGAGGGCACGAGCGAGATCCAGCGGCTGATCATCGCGCGAGCTCTCGAGCGGCGCGGCGTCGAGGCGACGATCCATTGAGCGCCGGGACCCAGGCCCCGGACGCCGCGCCGGCGGCGGCCCCGTCGCTGGAGCGCATGCTCCAGCCGCGGTCGGTCGCGGTCGTCGGCGCGACCGACCGCGAGGGCAGCTACGGCGCGCAGGCGCTGCTCAACCTCGCCGAGATCGGGTTCGAAGGGACCGTATGGGGCGTCAACCCCAGCCGCAGCGAGGTGCTCGGCCGGCCCTGCGTCCCGTCGGTCGCCGAGCTGCCCGAACCCGTGGACGCGGTGATCGTCGCGATCCCCGCGGCGGGCGTGGCGGCGACGATCGACCAGGCCGGCGCGCGCGGCTGCGGCGGCGCGGTCGTGTTCAGCGCGGGCTTCGACGAGGTCGCGTCCGGGATCGGCTACGCCCGTGACCTGGTCGAGGCCGCGGCGCGTCACGGGCTGCCCGTGTGCGGTCCCAACTGCAACGGCATCGTCTCCCCCGGCCGCCGGGTGGCGCTGTGGGGTGACGCGCTCGCCGCCCAACAGGGAGGGCGCGTGGCGCTCATCTCCCAGAGCGGCAACGTCGCGGTGAACGCGCTCGCCGCGCGGCGGGGACTGCGGTTCCACACCGTGATCGCGAGCGGCAATCAGTTGGTGCTGTCGAGCGCCGACTACCTGCAGACGCTCGCGCGCCAGGACGACCTCGGCGCGGTGGCGCTCTATCTGGAAGACGACGGCGGCGCCGGGCTGCTCGACGGCCTGGCGGCGTGTGCAGACGCACACGTGCCGGTCGTCGTGCTGAAGGTCGGGCGCTCGGCGACGGGTGCGCGGGCGGCCGCCGCTCACAGTGGCGCGCTCGCGGGCGACCAGCGCGTGTTCCGCAGCCTGATCGACGAGGCCGGCGGGTTCTGGGCCGATGACGTCCACGAACTGCTCGAGCTGACCAAGACGCTCGCGGTGAAGCAGCCACGACGCGCGACGGGGGCGGCGGCGGGGAACCTTTGTCCGCCTGAGACGGACAAACCTTCCCCGCCCTCGCCCTCTTCCCCGCCCCGTCCCTCGCCCGCTTCCCCACCGCCGCCTGCTCCCGGCGGCGGCCTGGCGATCATGACCTGCTCGGGCGGCGACTCCGCCCAGGGCGCCGACGAAGCGGCCCGAATCGGGGTCGCGCTGCCCGAACTGCAGCCCGAGACGCTCGCGCAGCTCGAGACGCTGCTCCCGAGCGCCGCCACCGCGGCCAATCCGCTCGACTACACCTCGATGATCTGGGGTGACGTCGATGCGCTGGCGGGCCTGGTGCAGACAATGGGCGCCGACCCCGCGATCGACGCGGTGCTCGTCTTCTACGACCAGCCGGAAGGACTCACCGGTGCCGCAGCCGAGTCGTGGGCCGCGGTGTGCGAGGGGATCCAGCTCGGCGCGGACCGCAGCGACGCGGTCACGCTCGTCTCGTCCACCCTGCCGGAGTTGCTCGACGACCAGGCCGCCGCCGACTTCGCGGTCGCCGGCGTGCCCGCGGTCGCGGGGCTGCGCACCGGTGTGCGGTGTGCCCAGGCGCTGCTCGAACGCGCACAGCACGACGGCAAGCTGGGCCGGGGCGAGCGGTTGCGTGCGATCGCGTCCACGGCGCGCGGCAACGCGGCACCCGCCGCGCAGGCACCCCCAGGCCAGTGGCTCCCCGAGCACGAGGCCAAGGCGCTGCTGCACGACGCCGGGATCGCCGTCCCCGCCGGGCGGGTCGTCACCACGCCCGAGGACGCCACAGCGCTCGGCGGTCCGCTCGTGCTGAAGGTGAGCGCCGCCTCGGTCCAGCACAAGTCCGAGATCGGCGGGGTCGTCATCGGGCTCAGCGACCCCGATCAGATCGCCGACGCCCACCGGCGCCTCCAAAACCTCGCGGCCGAGCACGGCGGCGTCGTGCTCGCCGAAACCATGGCCCACGGCGAGCTGGAGCTGATCGTGGCCGCCCACCGCGACGGAGTCGTCCCCGCGCTGGTGATCGGCCTGGGCGGGATCTGGACCGAGCTCCTCAGCGACGTGGCGGTCGTGCCGCTGCCCGCGGACGCACACCGGATCGAACAGGCGATCACACAGCTCCGGGGCGCGCCGATGCTCACCGGTGGACGCGGCCGCCCGCCGCTCGACCTCCAGGCCGCGGCGCACCTCGCACAGCAGATCGGCGAGCTCTTGATCGAGCGCGAGCTCGCGGTGGTCGAGTGCAACCCCGTGCTCATCGCCACGGCCGGCAGCGGAGCGGTCGCGCTGGACGCCGCGGTCAGGCTGGGCGGCTGACCGAGCTCCAGAGCGTCACGTGCGGGCGGGGCTGCAGCCGCGCAGAGGTCGCTCCGGCGCGCCCGGTCGAGATCACCTGGGTCGCCTCCGAGCTCGCCGCGAACCGCTGCATCGCCAGCGCGGCGGGCAACGCGCGCCCGAAGCCGAGCGTCGAGGCGTGCCACACCTCGATGATCGGCGTTCCCTGGAGGTCGAGGCGCACGAGCGCCCGGCGGCGGACCTCCTCGACGACCGTGTGCGCGAGCGTGACCACGATCCCGTCACCCGCGGCCGCGGCGGCGACCGCCGCGGCGCTGCTCGAGTATCCGGCCGTATCACCTGGCTCGATCCCGAGTCGAGCGAACAGCAACCCGGCGCCGGTCGAAGGATCCAGCTGCGGTGGCCCGAGCAGCCAACGCTCCCCCGCGACCTGCGCCGCCGACACACCCCGCGCGCCGGCCAGCGGGTGATCGGGCGCGGCGACCACGATCACGCGGGCACGCAGGAACGGAACCGCGGCGATCGTCGCGGCCGTGTCCCCGGCCGGTGCGGGTCCGAGCGCGATGTCCGCGCGCCGGTGCTCCAGCATCTCACCGAGGTCGGCGCCGGCCACCGGCTCCAGGGAGACCTCGAGCCCCGGCTCCCGCGCCGTGAACGCATCGACCAACGGACCGACGTGCTCGGCGACGACGTGGGTGACCGCGATCTCCATCCGGCGGGGCGTCCCCGGCGCGTCCTGAACGGAGCGGCGAGCCTGCTCGGCGAGGCCGAGGATCTCAGAGGCGAGCGCCGCCAGCCGCCGCCCGCCTGAGGTGAGCGCGATCCCGCGCCCCTCGCGCACGAACAGCTCGTCGCCGAGCTCCTTGCGCAGCGCGGCGACCGCCACCGACACGGCGGCTTCGGTGACGCCGAGTTGCGCGGCCGCCGCCTTGACGGAGCCGAGACGGGCCGCCAACACGAACGATTGGAGCTGAGCGAGAGTCATCCGTGGGCTAAGCGATCACTTAGGTCGCCTTGCAGCGATCCGCACACAAGGGCCAGAATTCTAGGTATGAGGAGACATGCAGGTCCCCGCGCCATTTGAGTATGAGCGAGCGACGAGCGTGGAACACGCGCTCCAGCTGCTCGCGCAACTCGGCTCCGACACGCGCATCCTCGCCGGGGGCTACTCGCTGCTGCCGATGATGAAGCTGCGCCTCGCCACCCCCTCCTACCTCGTCGACATCGACGACCTCGCCGGCGAGCTCGGCTACATCGCGCGGGACGGCGACGTGATCCGGATCGGCGCGATGACGCGTCACCGCGAGCTGCTCGAGTCCGACTTGCTCGAGCGTGTGGCGCCGATCTTCCGCGACGCCGAGCAGGTGATCGCCGACCCGGTCGTCCGCAACCGGGGCACGATCGGCGGGGCGCTCTGCCAGGCCGACCCCTCCGAGGACCTCGGCGCCGTATGCGTCGCGCTGGAGGCGGAGGTGCTGATCCGCAGCCTCGGCGGCGAGCGCACCGTCGACATGGCGGACTTCCACCTCGGCCCCTACCGGACGGCGGTCGAGGACGACGAGATGCTCGTCGAGATCCGCGTGCCGCTGCGCAACAACACCGGCAGCGCGTACGAGAAGGTCAATCGCCGCGTCGGGGATTGGGCGGTGGCGGCCGCGGGCGCGTCGGTCACCGTCACCGATGGCGTCATCTCGCACGCCGGCATCGCGCTCGTCGCGGTGGGGTCGGACGTCGCCTCCCCGGCCGCCGAAGCGGTTCTCCTTGGGCGTGAGCCGAACGAGGCGCTGTTCGAGGAGGCAGCGGCCGCGGCCGCCGCCGCGTGCACCCCCGTCACCGACCAGCGCGGCTCGGCGGAGTACAAGCGCCACGCTGCCGGCGTGCTGGCCGCCCGGGCGATGGCACGCGCCGCGCAACGGGCGACGCTGGAGCAAAGCTGATGCAGGTGACCATGACCGTCAACGGCCGTGAGTACACGCGTGATGTCGAGGCACGGCTGCTGCTCGTCCATCTGCTGCGTGACGAACTCGACCTCACCGGCACCCACTGGGGGTGCGACACCTCAAACTGTGGCACCTGCGTGGTGCTGATGGACGGCGAGCCGGCGAAGTCGTGCACGGTCCTGGCCGCGACCGCCTCGGGGCACGACATCCGCACCGTGGAGGGGCTCGAGGTCGACGGCGTGCTCGATCCGGTGCAGCGCGGCTTCACCGAGGAGCACGGCCTGCAGTGCGGCTTCTGCACCTCGGGGATGCTGATGACCGCCCGCGCGCTGCTGGACAGCGCCGAGGACCCCACATCCCTGACCGACGAGGAGATCCGCGAGGCGATCTCCGGCCAAATCTGCCGTTGCACCGGCTACGCGACGATCGTGCGCTCGATCCGGTGGGCGGCTGAGCACTCACAGGAGGAGATGCCGGCATGAAGAGAGGCGTGAGATGACCATTGAAGCCGCGCTGGCTGGATGGAAGATCGGCTTGGTGCTCGGGATCGTGGTGATCCTGGTCGCGGCCGTGATCGTGATCGCGATCGTGGTTCTGGCGATGCGCATCGCCGGACAGGCCGAGACGGCGGTCGGAGGCGTGGAGAAGGTGCGCGTCCAGACCGTCGAGCTGTCCGGGATCGCGCGCATCAACGACTCGGGCGTGCGGATCCTGCACTCGGCGCGCGCCCTGCGCAAGGTGGCGGTCGGGAAATGACCCCTGTCATCGCCGCAACCGCACACACCTACTGGGGGATTGCGCTGGTGATCGGGCTGATCGCCGCGCTGATCGTCGCGGGGCTGCTCGCAATGCTGCTCCGCGCGGTCTTCCAGATCGACCGCTCGGCGTCCCAGCTGCTCGGGGTCGCGGGGCTCCTCGCCGCCAACACCGCCTACATCCCGCAGCTGGAGGCAACCGCGCCCGTGCTCGGGCTGATCGTCGAGGAGGCCCTCGTGCAGGACGACTACATGAACGCGCTCACGGACGGCTTTGGAGGTGGGCAGTGAGCACACACACCCTGGTCATCCTCAGCGTGCTGTTGGCGGTCGTGGTGATCGCCGTGCTCGCGGGCGCGCTGATCCTCGTCCGGCGCTCGCTCGCCTCGATCTCGACCACGCTCGGCACGCTCGCCGGGGCGCTGGAGGGCGTCGAGTCGCAGCACCTGCGCCCGCTCGAGCCGGCTGTCAAAGCGATCAACGCCCAGTTCGACACGATCCTCAGCGCGTTGCCCGGGATCGCGTCCAAGGCCGCGATCGTCGCCGAGAGGAGGCCCTCATGATCCTCTACTGGATCGGCTCGCTGATCGTCCTGCTGGTCATCCTGCCCGTCGTCATCTACCTGCTGCGGGGCGTGCTCTCGACCGCACACACCATCGTCCCGAGCGTGCAGCGGATCGCTGCCGCGGCCGCCGCCGGGTCCAAGGACCTTGACGCCGTGCCCCTGCTGCTCACCACCCAGGAGCAGGTCATCAAGACGATCGAGACGGTCGCCAACTACGGCGGATCGCTCGACGTGATCCTCGACGACGCGTGAGCTGAGGAGAACCAACGACATGCCAGCACCAGGAGTCGTTCTCGCTATCGCGGTCGTGCTGATCGTCGCCGCGATGGTCTACTACCTCGTCTCGACGATCGTCGCGCTGCGCCAGATCAACCGAGGCCTCGACGAGGCGATCGCCAGCGTGGTCGAGATCATCGAGAAGACCGCGCCGGTCGAGCCGGTGGTGAACACGATCAACGCCCACCTCGACGCCGGTGTCGACGCGCTCGAGGGACTGCTCGTCAAGAAGGCCGGGCTGACCGACGCGGTCGGCCTGCTCGACGGCCTGTACCCGGGCGCGGGCGCGGAGGGCCTGCGCAACTATCCCGACGCCGCGACGATCACGCCGCCGCGGATCGCCGAGGTCTACACACGCGGCGTGCTCACGCTCGCGCGCCTGGGCCGTGAGGCGCCGATCGCCGCCGCGAGCCCCGAGGGGCCGGTGCTCCGTCACCCCGATCGAGCCTCGGCGATGACGCGGATGCTCTACCCGAACGAGCGCCAGCTGCGGCCCGCCAACCTCGACCGCTCGCCCATCATCGGCACCGATTCGCCGGTCCAGTACGAGCCGGCCGAGACCCCGGGCGTCCGCCTGCAGACGGGTGCCGCCCCCACGACCGAGACCGAGAAGGGACCGTCCTGATGCAGACGCCCGCCCCGTGCGACTACGAACGCGCCACCAGCGTGGAGGGCGCGATCGCGTCGCTGGTGGAGCACGGCTCCGGCGCGCGGATCATCGCCGGCGGCCACAGCCTGATCCCGATGATGAAGCTGCGCCTCGCCCAGCCCGAGCTGCTGATCGACATCAACGACCTCCAGGAGCTCTCCTACATCGAGCGTGACACGGACGTCATCCGGATCGGGGCGATGACGCGACACGTCGACCTGCTGCGCTCCGAGCTGCTCGCCGAGCACTTCCCGGTGTTCGCCGACGCCGAGGAGGTGATCGCCGACCCGGTGGTGCGTAACCGCGGGACGATCGGCGGGTCGCTGTGCCAGGCCGACCCGGGTGAGGACCTGTCGGCGGTGTGCTCGGCGGTCCAGGCCGAGGTCGTGATCCGCGGGACGGACGGCGAGCGGGTCGTGCCGATGCACGAGTTCCACGTCGGCCCCTACATGACCGCGGTCGCGGCGAACGAGATGCTCATCGAGGTCCGACTCAGGATTCGCCCGGGCGCCGGGAGCGCGCACGAAAAGGTGGAGCGGCGAGCCGGTGATTTTGCGATCGCGGCGTCCTCGGCCGCGGTCTGGATCGATGGCGGGACATTCACGGACGCGAGCGTCGCGCTCGCCGCCGCCGGCCCGCTCACGATCGAGGTCACGAGGATCGGCGATCACATGCGCAACCAGGCGCCGAGCGAGGAACTGTTCGCGCAGGCCGGCGAGATCGCCGCCGAGGACTGCATGCCGATGGCCGACGGCCGCGGCCCCGTCGATTACAAGCGCCACCTCGTCGGCGTGCTCACCAAGCGAGCGCTGCGCCGGGCGACCGCGCGCGCTCTGCACCAGGAGGCCTAGGAACCGACATGCAAGTCACGATGACGATCAACGGCCAGGAGGTGTCTCGCGACGTCGAGCCGCGCAAGCTCCTGGTGCACTTCATCCGCGAGACACCGGGACTCACCGGCACGCACTGGGGATGTGACACCTCCAACTGCGGCGCCTGCATCGTCCACGTCGACGGTCAGGCGGTGAAGTCATGCACGGTGCTGGCGGCGATGGCCGACGGCCACGAGATCAAGACCGTGGAAGGGCTCGAGGTCGACGGCCGGCTCGACCCGATCCAGGAGGGCTTCCACGAGAAGCACGCCCTGCACTGCGGGTTCTGCACGCCCGGGATGATGATGGCCAGCCGAGCGCTGCTCGATGAGAAGGCGGCAGAGGGGCGGGTGGGTGGGAATCCGATTCCGACCGATCACGAGATCCGCACCGCGATCTCCGGCGGGATCTGCCGCTGCACCGGATACGTCAACATCGTGGCCGCGGTCCGCTGGGCCGCGGAGCGCGAGGCACACGCCGCTCCCCAGGAGGCATGAGCATGGCCACGACCGTCGAGGAGAATCTCCCCAGCCCGAGCCGCGAGCGGCCGATCGGCTTCGGCCGGCTCAAGCGCAAGGAGGACGCCCGCTTCATTCGCGGCAAGGGCCTCTATCTGGACGACATCACGCTGCCCGGAATGCTGCACGGCGCGATCCTGCGCTCGCCGTTCGCCCACGCGAAGATCAACTCGATCGACACCTCCGCCGCGCTCGCCCTCCCGGGCGTTGCTGCGGTCGTCACCGCCAAGGACCTCGAGACGCTCGGGCTCGCCTGGATGCCGACGATCTCCTACGACACCCAGGCGGTACTCGCCGGCGACAAGGTCCGCTTCCAGGGCCAGGAGGTGGCGTTCGTGATCGCCACCGACGAGTACATCGCCCGCGACGCCCTCCCGCTGATCGAGGTCGACTACGACCCCCTGCCGGTCGTCGTCAACGCGCGCAAGGCGCTCGACCCCGACGCGCCGCTGATTCGCGACGACAAGCCCGGCCAGGTCGACAACCTCGCCACGCCCACCTGGGAGGCCGGCGACGAGGAGGCCACCGACCGCGTCTTCGCCGAGGCTGACACCGTGGTCACCCGGGACATCATGTACCCGCGGTGTCACCCGGCGCCGATGGAGACCTGCGGGATGATCGCGGACTTCAACCCGCAGAGCGGTCAGCTCGACATCTACAACGGCAACCAGGCACCGCATGTGCACCGCACGGTCTACGCACACGTCGCCGGCCTGCCCGAGCACATGATCCGGATCATGTGCAACGACATCGGCGGCGGCTTCGGCAACAAGGTGCCCGTGTACCCCGGATATGTGTGCACGATCGCCGCCTCAATCGTCGCCGGAGCGCCGGTGAAGTGGATCGAGGACCGCACCGAGCACCTCACCTCCACCGGGTTCGCGCGTGACTACATCATGCACTCCTCGATCGCGGCCAAGGACGGTCGGATCACCGGCCTGAAGGTGGACGTGATCGCCGACCACGGCGCGTGGGACTCGACCGCTCAGCCGACGAAGTTCCCGGCCGGGTTCTTCCACATCGTGTGTGGCTCCTACACGCTGGCGGCCGCCCACGTGAAGGTGAAGGCGGTGTACACCAACAAGGCGGCGGGTGGAGTGGCATACCGCTGCTCGTTCCGGATCACCGAGGCGGTGTACCTGGTGGAGCGGATGGTGGAGGCGCTCGCGCTCGAGATGGGCGTCGACCCGATCGAGCTGCGGATGCGCTCGTTCATCGGCCCCGAGCAGTTCCCGTACGAGACGACGACCGGGTGGACCTACGACTCGGGCAACTACGCCGAGACGATGCGGGTGGCGATGGACATCGCCGGCTACGAGGAGCTGCGCCGCGAGCAGGCGGAGAAGCGTGAGCGCGGCGAGCTGATGGGGATCGGCATCTCGTTCTTCACCGAGGGCGTCGGCGCCGGCCCGCGCAAGCACATGGACATCCTCGGCATGTCGATGAACGACGGCGCCGACCTGCGTGTGCACCCCTCGGGTAAGGCGGTGGTTTCGATCAGCGCGCAGACTCAGGGTCAGGGCCACGAGACGACGTTCGCCCAGATCGTCGCCGAGGAGCTCGGGATCCCGCCCGAGGACATCCAGGTGCGCCACGGCGACACCGACAAGTCCCCGTACGGTCTCGGCACCTACGGCAGCCGCTCGACCCCGGTGTCGGGCGCCGCGGTCTCACTGGTGTCGAGAAAGGTCCGTGACAAGGCGCGGCTGATCGCGGCGACGATGCTCGAGACCCGGCCCGAGGACCTCGCCTGGGAGAAGGGCCGCTGGTACGTCAAGGGCGACCCCGAGCAGGGCGCGGCGATCGAGGACATTGCGCTGCGCGCCTACAGCGGCGAGGAGCTGCCGGCCGGGATGGAGGGCGGCCTCGACGCCCAGATCATCTATGACCCGCCGAACCTCACCTACCCCTACGGTGCTTACATCAGCGTCGTCGACGTCGACCCCGAAACCGCGCAGGTGAAGGTCCGGCGGTTCATCGCGGTCGACGATTGCGGTGTGCGGATCAATCCGATGATCGTCGACGGCCAGATCCACGGAGGCCTGGCCGAGGGCATCGGGATCGCGCTGATGGAGCTGATCAGCTTCGACGAGGAGGGCAACTGCCTGAACTCATCGTTCATGGACTACCTGATCCCGACCGCGATGGAGTGCCCCGAGTTCGAGCTGGGAGCGACGGTCACGCCGTGTCCCCACCATCCGATCGGTGCCAAGGGGGTCGGGGAGTCGCCGAACGTCGGCTCGCCGCCGGCGATCGTCAACGCGGTCATCGACGCCCTGCGCCAGGGCTACCCAAACGTCGACCACATCGACATGCCCTGCACCCCCGATCGCGTGTGGGCCGCGATGCAGGGCCGCCCGGAGCCGCCGCAGTGATCTCCTCCGACCTCGACAAGCGGCTGCGGGCTCTGCGCGCGCACGGCGAGCCGTTCGTGACGGCCACCGTCGTGCGCGTCCAGCGGCCGACCAGCGCACGGGCCGGCAACGTCGCGATCGTCCGCAGCGACGGCTCGATCGAGGGGTTCGTCGGCGGGGTGTGCGCCCAGCACAGCGTGCGGCTCTACTCGCTGCAGGCGATTCAGAGCGGCGAGCCGCTGCTGCTGCGGATCATGCCCGACGGGCCCGAGGACGCCGACGGCTCGCGCGTGGACGCGGGCGAGGTCGACGCCGGTGAGGAGATCGCGCGGGAGGATGGCGCGGTCACCGTTCAGAATCCCTGTCTCTCGGGGGGTGCAATCGAGATGTTCCTGGAGCCGTTCCTGCCCGCGCCGCGGGTGCTCGTCGCCGGCGACTCGCCAATCGTCGAGGCGCTGGTCGACATCGGCGCAAAGCTCGGGCTCGAGATGATTGCCGCCGGCGCCGAGCACCGCCCCTCCGCGGGCGACCTGGCGCTGATCGTCGCCGCACACGGCCGCGACGAGCTGGCCGCGCTGCGCGCCGGCGTCGAATCCGGGGTGCCCTACGTGGGGCTCGTGGCGAGCCCCAAGCGCGGCGCCGCGGTGCTCGCCGACCTGCGCGAGGGCGGCGTCGCCGACGAGCTGGTCGCCCGGATCGAGACCCCCGCGGGCCTGGACATCGGTGCGCGCACGGCTCCGGAGATCGCGCTCTCGATCCTCACCCGCGTCGTCGAGGTCCGCCGTGCCCGTGACGCGCACGCCGGCACGATCGCCGACGCCAGAGGTAGCGCGAACGCCCAAGGATCTCCCGGGCCAGACACCGCGATCGACCCGATCTGCGGCATGACCGTCGTCGTGCTCGACGACACGCCAAAACTCGAGCACGACGGCGAGACGACCTACTTCTGCTGTGAGGGCTGCCGCGACCGCTTCGAGCGCCAGCTGGCCGGATGAGCGACGGCGCCACCGGAGACCCGACGGCCGAGCTGGCCGCACTCGCGCCTGACGTCGAGTCGCTCGGCCAGCGCCTGGCGAGCGTCGACTATCTCGTCGACGAGGCGCTCGGCACCTCCATATTCCTCAGCTTGCGGCTGCCCCAGCCGCTGCTGCTGGAGGGCGAGGCGGGCGTCGGCAAGACCGAGGCCGCGCGTTCGCTGGCGGTCGCGCTCGACACCCCCTTGATCCGCCTGCAGTGCTACGAGGGCATCGACGCCACCGAGGCACTGTACGAGTGGAACTACCCCCGCCAGCTGCTCGCGATCCGGCTGGCGGAGTCGAGCGGCACGACGCTGTCCGAGAAGGACCTGTTCGGGACCGAGTACCTGATCCGCCGGCCGCTGCTGGCGGCGCTGGAGCACCCTGGCCCGCGTCCCGCGGTGCTCCTGATCGACGAGATCGATCGCGCCGACGACGACTTCGAGGCCTTCCTGCTGGAGCTGCTCGGCGAGGCGGCGGTGACGATCCCGGAGATCGGCACGGTGCGGGCCACCCACCCGCCGATCATCGTGCTCACCTCGAACCGCACCCGCGACCTGCATGACGCGGTCAAGCGGCGCTGCCTGTATCAGTGGATCGACTACCCGTCGCCCGAGCGCGAGGTCGAGATCATCCGCCGGCGCGTGCGCGGCGCCGCCGAGTCGCTCGCCGTTCAGGTCGCCGCCGCCGTCGCCGCGATGCGCGAGTCCGACGTCCAGAAGCCGCCGGGAATCGCCGAGGCGATCGACTGGCTGGCAGCGCTCGGCCTGCTCGGGGTGGAGCGCCTCGACGGTCCCGCGATCGACCGCACGCTCGGCTCGGTGCTCAAGTACTCCGAGGACCAGGACGTCGTGCGGTCCGCCGGCCTCGAGCAACTGCTGACGGGCGGACGATGAGCGACTTCTCCGTCGAGACCGTGCAGCTCGACCTCCCGGCCCTCGCCGGGGCGCTCGGCCGGCGGTTGCACGAGGCCGGCGTGCCGGTCACTGCGGAGCGGTCCGCCAACTTCGCCGCGGCATTGTCGCTCGTGCGCCCGGTCGCGCGCCGGCGGCTGTACTGGACCGCGCGGGCGGTGTTCGTCTCCGACCCATCTCAGGTCCGCGCGTTCAACGCGGTGTTCACAGCTGTCTTCGGAGCCGGCGATACCCACGTGGCGGTCGTGCCTCCGGATGCCGAGACGGCTCCCTCCCTCCCTGACCAGCGCGACACCGAGGAGCGACAGGACGCCACCCGCCCGCCGCGCGACCCGAGCATCGCAGGCACCAGCGCCCCCGCCGGCAACGGACGCGACCGCCCGCAGGAGGAGCAGGAGCAGACGATCGAGATCCCGACGCTCGCCTCCGACGAGGAGGTGCTACGCGACAAGCGCTTCGACGCGCTCGATTCCGACGAGCTTGCGGCGCTGTACCGGCTGATGGCCCGCCTGCGGGTCGCCACGCCGCTGCGCAGGACCCGCAGAGCTCGCCGCGACAGCCACGGCGACCGGATCGACATGCGCCGCACGTTGCGCGCCAGCCTGCGGACCGGTGGTGACCCGGTCCGTCTCGCGCGGCGGCGCCGGCGTGAGCTGCGGCGGCGGATGGTGCTGCTCTGCGACATCTCCGGTTCCATGGAGCCCTACGCGCGCACCTACCTCCAGTTCCTCACCTGCGCCGCGGCCGGCGGGATCTCCACCGGGCGCAGCGCGAGCCGTCCGGAGGCGTTCGCGTTCGCCACCCGGCTGACCCGGCTGACCCGGGCACTGCAATCGCGCAGTCCCGAGCGCGCAATCCAGCGCGCGGCATCCGCCGCGCCGGACTGGGCGAGCGGCACCCACATCGGCGACGCGCTGAAGACGTTCAATGACCGCTACGGCCGGCGCGGGATGGCGCGCGGCGCTGTCGTGGTGATCCTGTCCGACGGCTGGGAGCGCGGCGACCCGGAGCTCGTCGCCCGAGAGATGCAGCGGCTGGCACGTGTCGCCTACCGGATCGTGTGGGTCAATCCCCGCACCGCCGCGCGTGACTTCTCGCCACGCACCGGCGGGATGGCCGCGGCGCTCCCGCACTGCGACGCGCTCGTCTCCGGGCACACGCTCGCGGCGTTGCACGAGGTGATCGACGCGATCGGAGCCGACCGTGCGCGTGACGGAGACACCGGCACGCCATTCGCTCCGCCGCCCACGCACCGCGAAGAAGCCGAGGCCGAGCAGGAGCCGTGGGGCAGCGCGACCCCCGTCGCCGGCAGCTCGGTGGCGATGCCGAGCGGCTACAGCCCGGGCCGCGGCCGCACGACGTCTGACTGGAACGCCCCGAGGCCGTTCGGCCCCGTGCACGAGCTGCCGCCGAAACGACCACCGAGATGACCGACCAGCCGAAGATCTGCATCTACCCGGGCTGCGAGCGCCCGGCCGTCCCGCCCCACCCGATGGGCGGGCCCCAGCCGGCGTTCTGCGACCTGGAGAACCACAACGCCCTCACCGCCCACCTGGAGCGCAAGCGACTGGCCGAGGCGGGCGGCCCCACCCAGGAGAGACACGATGGCCAATGAGGCATACCGCGCGGTGTTCCTGCGCATCCACCCCACCGGCAAGATGGTGCTGAGCCTCACGACCGAGCCCGACGGTCATGAGAGCGAGTACGCCCAGCTGGTCGCCGCCCAGCTCGGCGTGCCGCCACTCGACGTCAAGGTCGTGCCCGCGGACACCAACCGCTTCGGCGACGGACATGGCTTCAACACCGCGCCCTCGCCCGGCGCGAACGCCGCCATCACCAGCGCGACCGACAAGATCCTCGACAAAGCACGCCTGCTCGCCGGCGTCGCGCTGGGCGCAGCACCGGAGAGCCTCGCCTGGGGCGACGGCACGTTCAGCACTCCAACGGAACCGCCGCAGGCCGCGACGATTGCGGACCTGGCGATGTACTCGCTCTCCAGCGGCGAGCTCCCACCTGGGGTCGAGGGCGGCCTGGACGCCCAGACCGTGTACCCGGACTAGGGCCCCACACCAAAGACACGACAGGAGACCTGACACAGATGATCGAAATCGATCACCCGTTCCACAATGCCAACGGGACCGACTACACCTGGGAGGCGATCCTCGATCTCGATCGCGTGATCCCGTGCGTCGAGGGCGGCAGAGTGATCGAGCGGACCTCACCCGAGAGCGCCAAGGCCGAGATCCTGGTGAAGATGGGCGCGATGTCGCTGAAGTTCGTCGGCACCGTCGATGTCGCCGAGCGCGACGACGCCGCGCACACCGCGCGCTTGAAGGTGAAGTCGCGTGAGGCGGGCGGCCAGGGCTACGCCAACGCCGACGTCACCTTCACGATCAACGACAGCGGCGGCGAGATCCACACCGCGGCCCAGATCGCCGGCAAGGCGGCATCGATGGGCGAAGGTGTCGCGCAGACCGTGCTCGACGCGCTGATCAAGAACTTCACCGAGAGCCTGGAGAAGATCTGAGGTGAGCGGGAGCGCGACGATCGCGATGCGGCTGATCGATGCTTCCGACATCCCCCCCGACGGCGGCACGGCCGTCCAGGACGACCCGGATCGCCCCGTGTTCCGGGGGTTGGACGGTGACGACTACGTCTGCGGCCACTGCGGCAACGTGCTCGCGACCGGGATGGCCCCCGAATACATGAACGCCAAGCTGCGGGTCAAGTGCGGCCGATGCCGCAAGATCAACGCGGCGATCGAGGTGGAGGGCGTCGACTACAAGAGGGCGTTCGGCCGCGGAGCGGTGTTCGGCTCCGGCGCCGTCGGGGCCGACCGGCGACAATAACTGTCGTGGGAGTTCCCCTTGTCGGTGATCCGGCAGATCCGCCAGACCCCGACCGGCCGATCGGCTTCGGCCGCCTGCGCCGCAAGGAAGACGGGCGCTTCATCCGCGGCCAGGGCCGGTACGTCGACGACCTCAAACTGCCGGGGATGCTCCACGGGGCGATCCTCCGCAGCCCGTTCGCGCATGCGCGGATCACCTCGATCAACACCACGTCCGCGCTTCAGCACCCTCGCGTGGTGGCGGTGCTCACCGGTGCCGACCTGGAGGCGCGCGGGGTCGCCTGGATGCCGACCATCTCCAACGATCTGCAGGCGGTGCTGGCGACCGACAAGGTCCGCTTCCAGGGCCAGGAGGTGGCGTTCGTCGTCGCCGAGGATCGCTACAGCGCACGTGACGCGCTGGAGCTGATCGAGGTCGACTACGAGCCGCTGGAGCCGGTCGTCGACGTGCGCCGCGCGCTTGACGACGACGCTCCGCTGATCCGCGACGACGTCGAGGGCCGCAGCGACAACCACATCTTCGACTGGGAGGCCGGCGACCAGGTGGCCACCGAGCGGGTGTTCGCCGGCGCGGAGGTCGTTGTCGAGCAGGAGATGGTGTTCCCGCGCTCGCATCCGGCGCCGATGGAGACGTGCGGCGCGGTCGCCGAGTACGACCGGGTGAGCGGCCGGCTGACGGTCCACGCGACGACCCAGGCCCCGCACGCTCACCGCACGCTGTTCGCGCGACTCACCGGGCTGCCCGAGCACCTCATCCGCGTCGTCTCCCCCGACATCGGCGGCGGCTTCGGCAACAAGGTCCCGGTCTACCCCGGCTACGTGTGCGCCGCGGTCGCCGCGATCACCGTCGGGCATCCGGTCAAGTGGATGGAGGACCGCTCCGAGAACCTGATGTCGACCGGGTTCGCCCGTGACTTCGTGATGCGCGGCGCGATCGCCGCCACCCGCGACGGCCGGATCCAGGCGGTGCGGGTCACCACGCTCGCCGATCACGGCGCGTTCAACGCGACCGCGCAGCCGACCCAGTACCCCGCCGGCTTCTTCCACGTGTTCACCGGCTCGTATGACATCGACGCGGCGCATTGCCGAGTGACCGGCGTGCACACGAACAAGGCGCCCGGCGGCGTCGCGTACGCGTGCTCGTTCCGGATCGCCGAGGCCGTCTACCTGGTGGAGCGACTCGTCGACTGCCTCGCCCACGAGCTCGATGCCGACCCGGCGCAGCTGCGGCTGAAGAACCTGATCGCGCCTGAGCAGTTCCCGTACCAGTCCAAGACCGGCTGGGTCTATGACTCGGGCAACTACGAGGTGGCGCTGCGACGCACGCTCGAGCTGGCGGGCTACGAGGAGCTGCGCCGCGAGCAGGCGGAGAAGCGCGAGCGGGGCGAGCTGATGGGGATCGGGCTGTCGTTCTTCACCGAGGCCGTCGGTGCCGGGCCGCGGCGCCACATGGACATCCTCGGTCTGGGCATGAACGACGGCGCCGCGCTGCGGATCAACCCGAGCGGTCAGGCGCGGCTGGCGATCAGCGTCCAGACCCAGGGTCAGGGCCATGAGACGACGTTCGCGCAGATCGTCTCCCACGAGCTCGGGTTGCCACCCGAGGACGTCGAGGTCGTGCACGGCGACACCGACGCCACCCCGTATGGCCTGGGCACCTACGGCTCGCGCTCGACGCCGGTGAGCGGTGCGGCCGCGGCGCTGGCGGCGCGCAAGGTGCGTGACCGCGCCCGGTTGGTCGCCTCGGCGATGCTCGAGGTCGCGCCGGAGGATCTGGAGTGGGAGAACGCCCCACCGGAGCGACCGGCCCGCTGGTTCGTCAAGGGCGACCCCGAGCAGGGCGCGACGATCCAGGAGATCGCCGCCGCGGCCTACGGCTCGATCGCGCTGCCCGAGGGGGTCGAGACCGGACTCGACGCCGAGGCGGTCTACGACCCGCCGAACCTGACCTTCCCGTTCGGCGCCTACCTGTGTGTGGTCGACGTCGACGCGCGCACCGCGAAGGTGACCGTCCGCCGGTTCGTCGCCGTCGACGACTGCGGCGTGCGCATCAACCCGATGATCATCGAGGGCCAGGTCCACGGCGGCCTCACCGATGGGGTGGGGATGGCGCTGATGGAGATGATCGCCTTCGACGAGAACGGCAACTGCCTGGGCGGCTCGCTGATGGACTACCTGATCCCCACCGCGGTCGAGGTCCCCGACTGGGAGACCGACTTCACGGTCACCCCTTCTCCGCACCACCCGCTCGGCGCAAAGGGGATCGGCGAGTCCGCGACGGTCGGCTCGCCGCCGGCGATCGTCAACGCGGTCGTCGACGCGCTCGGCCCCTACGGGCTGCGTCACATGGACATGCCGTGCACGCCCTCGCGCGTGTGGGATGCGATGCACGGCCGGGCCGCACCGCCCCGCTGAGGCTCCCGCTCAGCGACCGCGAGCGTCCCGTCGGCGACGGCGACCGCCACCAGCGGGAGCCGTGACTCCCGCGCGCAGTGGGCGATGTCCTCACCGAGGCCCGCCGCGCGCAGCGCCACGCCGCCCGCTCCGGTGCGCAGCGCCGCCGCCGGCGTCCGATAGGCCGCCGCGACCGTCTCGGCGATCCGGGCGGCGTCGGTGCGCTCGCCCTCAAGAGCGGCGACGAGCCGCCCCGCGACGTACACATCCTCCAGCGAGGCAAGCCCGCCCGCCCCTGCGCAGATGACCTGGATCGTGCCCTCGGCGTGCGCCAGCGCGTCGATCGTGGCCTGGAGGTTGAGCAGCGAGGCGAGCAGGACCGCCCCGGCGGCGCGGGTGGCGGCGATCACCGCCGGCGCGCCGTTCGTGGTCGACAGGACGAGCTCCTGACCCCGGGGCCGGGCGACCTCCCGGGGCGAGTTTCCCTGATCGAAGCCAGGAGGCGGGATGCAATCGCGCTCGCCCGCCAGTACGCGCCCGGAGCCACGCAACCCGCGCGCGTCGTCGAGGCTCTCGGCGAACACGACCCGCGTGTACCCCGCCGCCAGTGCGCTCACCGCCGTCGAGGTCGCGCGCAGGACATCGATGACGACCGCGACGTCGGACTCCCGGATCTGCCCGCGGGTGAGCGCGACGTCGATCACGCCGCCGCCACGGGGTTGTTGAGACGCATCGATACGAGTGCCATGACCTCGCTCCTCGGTCGGGATGGCCGACCTTACGGTCTCATCCAGGGGCCAACCACAGGGATTTGACGTGGACCATGAGCGTCTGACCTATGTGTCGTGCGTGAGTGTCACCCATAGCCTTCTCGCCATGAGTTGACGGCAAATCAGTCTTTGACGCCTATCCGTTGCCGCCGTACGGTCCCGGTCACGTTGCGTTCCTTCAGAAAGGCACCGATCGCATGACACCCAGCTCCACCTCCCCCAACGGCACACGCGATCGCTGGGCCTCCGGCGTCACCCCGTATGCCGAGATGGGGTACTACGACGCCGACTACGTCCCGCAGGACAGCGACATCCTGGCGGCGTTCCGGATCACCCCGCAACCCGGTGTCGACCCGATCGAGGCCGCGGCGGCGGTCGCCGGTGAGTCCTCCACTGCGACCTGGACCGTGGTGTGGACCGATCGCCTGACCGCGCACGAGCACTATCAGGCCAAGGCCTACGACGTCTCCCCGGTGCCGGGGCGCGAGGGTGAGTACATCGCGAAGATCGCCTACGACATCGACCTGTTCGAGGAGGGGTCGATCGCAAACCTCACCTCCTCGATCATCGGCAACGTGTTCGGGTTCAAGGCGCTGCGTGCACTGCGCCTGGAGGACATGCGGATCCCGGCCAGCTACGTGAAGACGTTCCAGGGCCCGCCTCACGGGATCGTCATGGAGCGCGAGTATCTGGACAAGTTCGGCCGCCCACTGCTCGGCGCGACCGTCAAGCCGAAGCTCGGCCTCTCGGCCAAGAACTACGGCCGGGTGGTGTACGAGGCACTGCAGGGGGGCCTCGACTTCACCAAGGACGACGAGAACATCAACTCCCAACCCTTTATGCGCTGGCGCGATCGGTACCTGTGGGCGATCGAGGGCGTCAACCGTGCCAGCGCGGCGACCGGCGAGGTCAAGGGTCACTACATGAACGTGACCGCGGCCACGATGGAGGACATGTACGAGCGGGCCGAGTTCGCCCGTGAGATCGGCAGCGCGATCGTCATGATGGACCTCACCGTCGGCTACACGGCGATGCAGTCGATGTCCAAGTGGGCGCGGCGCAACGGCATGCTGCTGCACCTGCATCGCGCCGGCCACGGCACCTACACCCGCCAGAAGACCCACGGCGTGTCGTTCCGCGTGATCGCCAAGTGGTGCCGGCTGCTCGGGGTCGACCACATCCACGCCGGGACCGTCGTCGGCAAGCTCGAGGGCAACCCGGCGATGATCCGCGGCTACTACGACACGCTGCGGCTGGCGTACGTCCCGGAGAACCCGGAGACCGGCATCTACTTCAACCAGGACTGGGCGTCGCTGCCCCCGGTGATGCCAGTCGCCTCCGGCGGCATCCACGCCGGCCAGATGCACCAACTGCTCCAGTACCTTGGCGAGGACGTCGTGCTCCAGTTCGGCGGCGGCACGATCGGTCATCCGATGGGGATCGGCGCCGGCGCCACCGCCAACCGCGTCGCCGTCGAGGCGATGATCCAGGCCCGCAACGAGGGACGCGACTACTTCCAGGAGGGGCCTGACATCCTCGAGCACGCGGCGAAGGGCTGTCCCGAGCTCGACGTCGCGCTCCAGGTCTGGAAGGACATCACGTTCGACTTCGAGTCGACCGACACGCCCGACTACGTCGTCACGCCGAGCCTCGGCTGACGCGCCTGCCTCGCCAAAGGAGAGCTGACATGCGACTCACCCAGGGCACGTTCTCGTTCCTTCCCGACCTCACCGACGATCAGATCGCCGCACAGATCGCCTACTCACTGGGTCAGGGCTGGTCAATGTCGATCGAGCACACCGACGACCCGCATCCGCGCAACTCCTACTGGGAGATGTGGGGGCTGCCGATGTTCGACCTCGGGCCCGAGGACCTCGTCGTCGTGCTGCGCGAGGTCCGCGCCGCCCGCGAGGCCCACCCGGCCCAGTACATCAAGCTGATCGCCTACGACGCCTCCTACGGACGTCAGACGACGGCGCTGAGCTTCATCGTGCACCGCCCGGCGGTCGAACCGGGCTTCCGCCTGGAGCGCGCCGAGCAGCACGACCGGACCGTCCGCTACCAGTTGCACGCCTACGCGACCGACCGGCCGGCCGGCAGCCGCTACGGCGCCACCGGCGGCGAGGCCGCGGCCACCGAGGCCATCGCCGGCGGGTCCGGCGTGAACGGTGCCACCACCAACGGTGCCGGCACCAACGGTGGCGCCGCATGACGGTGCTTGACCCCGCCCCCACCCTGGACGTCGACGTCCAGGGGATCCTGCGGGAGTCCAACATCGAGGCGGTGCTCGACGAGCTCAACCGCGAGCTCGTCGCCCTGACCCCGGTGAAGACCCGGATCCGCGAGATCGCGGCGCTGCTGGTCGTGGACCGCCTGCGCCGCGAGGTCGGCCTCACCGCGGTCCGCCCCACGCTGCACATGTGCTTCACCGGCAACCCCGGGACCGGCAAGACGACCGTGGCGCTCCGCATCGCCGAGCTTCTGCACCGGCTCGGCTACATCGCTCGCAACCACGTCGTGTCGGTGACCCGAGACGACCTGGTGGGCCAGTACGTCGGACACACCGCTCCGAAGACCAAGGAGGTGCTGAAGCGGGCCTATGGCGGTGTGCTGTTCATCGATGAGGCGTACTACCTGTACCGTCCAGAGAACGAGCGTGACTACGGCGTGGAGGCGATCGAGATCCTCCTTCAGGTGATGGAGAACGAGCGCGACCAGCTCGTCGTCGTGCTCGCGGGCTACAAGGACCGCATGGATGATTTCTTCGCGCTCAATCCCGGAATGTCCTCGAGCGTCGCTCACCACATCGACTTCCCCGACTACACGCTCGACGAGCTGCTGGGGATCGCGCGGCTGATGCTCGCCGCCGAGTCCTACGAGGTCTCCTCCGAAGGCGCACAGGCGCTGCGCGAATACCTCGAGCTGCGCATGCGGCAGCCGCGCTTCGCCCACGCCCGCAGCGTGCGCAACGCGCTGGAGCGCGCCCGGCTGCGCCATGCCAACCGGATCTATGAGGCCGCCCGTGACGGGCGGGTGCCCACCGTCGGCGACCTCTCCGCGATCGAGCCCGTGGATATCCGCGCGAGCCGGGTGTTCACCGCCGGGGAGCCGGCGACATGATCTCCCGGCCGATCATCCTCGGGGTCGTCGGCGACAGCGCCGCGGGCAAGACGACGATCACCCGCGGCCTCGTTCGGGTTCTCGGCGAGGCACACGTCACCCACGTCTGCACCGACGACTACCACCGCTATGACCGCCGCCAGCGGGCGGAGAACGGGATCACGCCGCTGCACCCGGAGTGCAACTACCTCGACGTCCTCACCCAGGATCTGGTCACGCTGCGACGCGGCAACGCGATCCTCAAGCCCGTCTACCGTCACCAGGACGGGACGTTCGCGCCTCCGGTGTACGTCGCCCCCGAGCGGTTCACGATCATCGAGGGCCTGCTCGGCTATCACCTGCCCGAGATGCGCGACGTCTATGACGTGCGGGTGTTCCTCGACCCGCCCGAGGACGTGCGCCGGCGCTGGAAGGTGCAGCGCGACTGCTCGCGCCGTGGCTACACCACAGACGAGGTGCTCGCCGAGCTCGACCGGCGCGAGCCTGACTCCGCCGCGTTCATCCGTCCCCAGCGCCGGCACGCGGACATGGTGATCTCGTTTCGCCCGGCGGCCGGGGCCGGCGACGAGGATCAGGTCCACCTCGACGCCGAGCTGATGCTGTTCGACGGGCTGCCACATCCCGACCTCGCGCCGCTGGTCTCCGGCCAGCCCGACGGCATCACCGTCGTCGAGCACGACGACCATCGGAGGCTCACGATCCCGGGCCGGATGGACCCGAGCCACGCGGCGGCGGTCGAGGAGGCGATCTGGGAGCGGCTGCACTTCGCCAACCATCTGCGCTCCCGGCGCCTCGGCGAGTTCACGATCGGCACCGCCCTGCAGCGCTCGGAGTCGCTCGCGGTGGTGCAGCTGCTGATCCTCTACCACCTGGTCACCGCCAAGGCCGCCGTCGCGCTCGGCGCCGAAGCGGCACGCGGCAACAACGGCGCGGCGCGCGGCGAGGACAGAATCGCCGTACCCGCCCAGGAGTCCGCGTGAGCGCCGTTGACGCGGCCGGCGGCGAGGCGATGGCCACGCCGCCTCGCTCAGCCGGGCAGCTCGCGTCCGTGGGCGCGAACGAAATCCAGGAACAGGGCGACCGCGGGGCGCATCGGCCCGACTGCGGAATGCAGCACGAACCACATCCGGGTCGCCGGCCCGTCCCGGAGACGCACCTCGCCCAGGCGACCGGAGGCGAGCTCGCCCTCGACCGCCTCGCGTGAGACGAGCGACACGCCGAGCCCGGCGCGCACGGCCTGCTTGATCGCGCCGTTTGAGCCGAGTGTGAGCGTCTGCGGGGCCATGTCCCGTTCGGCGAGGAACTGCTCGACCAACGTCCGCGTGCCCGACCCCTGCTCGCGCAGGAGCCACGGCCGGTCCTCCAGCTCCGCGGCGTCGACCTGGCGCCGGCCGACCGCCGGGTCCTCCGGCGCGGCGATGCAGACGATCTCGTTCTCGACGAACGGCTCGGCCCCGAGGCGCTCGTCGGCCGGCGGGCGGCCGAGGATCGCCACATCGACGCGGTGGCCGAGGATCCCGTCGAGCACCGACTCCCGGTTGCCGACATCGAGCGCGAGTGCGATCTCAGGATGGCGATCGGAGAAGGCGTGCATGAGCGGCGGCACGAACGACTCGGCGGCGGTCGCCACCGCGGTGATGTGCAGCCGTCGCGCGGCGACCTCCCCCGCCTCGCGCGCCGCCTGGCGGCCGGCGTCGAGCAGCCCGATCACATCGGTCGCGTAGGGCAGGAACGCCTCGCCGGCGGAGGTCAGGCGCACCCCGCGCCCGTCACGCTCGAACAGGGCGCACCCGAGCTCTCGGCCGAGCCCGGAGATCGCCGAGGAGACCGTCGGCTGAGTGACCATCAGCTCGTCGGCCGCCGCCGTCACCGAACCGCCGCGGGTGATCGCGAGGAAGGTCGTGAGCTGGGTGACGGTAATAGCCATTTGGCTAATCGTACGGCTCTTTCCATCAGGAAATATGCAACCCCTTCGCGACCACGGGGGTCCCGGCGTGTGGCCGTGATCAGCCTGACTGCAGCCGGCCGTCGAGCTCGACCTGGACCTCGTCGACGACCTTCAGAGCGCCGAAGAGCGTCGAATAGGGCTTGATCCCGAACTCGCTCTGGGTGATGGTCGTGCTTGCGGTCAGCTGGCCGTCGTCGGTGGCAGCCAGCTCGAACGTGATCGGCCGGCGGGCGCCGAGCAGCTCAAGCTCACCGTGGACGTGCAGCGATCCGCCGTCGGCGCTCGGCTCCACGCGCGAGGAGCGAAACGCGATCGTGCCGCGCTTGAGCACATCGTCGTCGATCGACTTCTTGATCGAGACCTTGTCGTCGTCGCCGAGCGCCTGGATGCCGCCCGAGCCGTCGCGCACCTCGAGCGAGCTCGAGTCGGCGGTGAGCTCCAGCGCGCTCGCGGCGGGATCGTCTGCGCACTCCAGCGTGGCGCTCCAGGAGGTGACCTCGATCAGGAGGTTGTGGCCGGCCTTGGCAGCGGCCCCGGCCTTGCCGGTGCGGACCGTAAGCGTGGCCTGCTCCGGTCCGAGCGTGTATGTACCAGCGGGAATCGTCATTGGTTGGCGGCACGCTACCGGCCTCCGCGAGGGCCCGGCAACAGTGGGCTAAGTGATCGCTTAGGTGCTGCTGCGACCCGCCTACGCCGACCGTTGGTCACCTGATGATCGACTCGGGCGTCGTCGATGCCACCCAGGCGGTCGCAGTCAGGTGGTTGGAGGAGGGGCGCCGCTTCGTCCAGGCGCTGCTGGTCGACGTCGAGGGTTCCGCGCCGCTGCCGGTGGGGGCGATGCTGGTCGTCGACGAGGACGGCACCGTCGAGGGGTCGATCACCGGGGGCTGCGTCGAGAGTGCCGTCGTGCTGGAGGCCGAGGAGCTGTTCGCCGGGGAGCGCGCCGCCGGGCTTCTCACCTACGGGATCTCGGATGACCTGGCGGGAACGGTCGGGTTGATGTGCGGCGGCACCGTGCACATCTTCATCTCGCTGCTCGACGGCGAGGACGCGCAGACTGAGCTCGCGGTCCTGCGGCTCACGATGGGGGCCGGCCCGCGGCGATCGCGACGGCGCTCGATGGTGAGGCGGCCGGGGCGCGGTTGGCGATCGTCGACGGCGAGCCGCTCGGGTCACTGCGCGGGCCGGAGCTCCTGGACCGCAACGTGGCGCGAGACGCCCGCGGGCTGCTGGAGGAGGGCAAGACGACCCTGCGGCACTTTGGCGAGGATGGCGCCACGCTGGGCGACGCGCGCGCCGTCCACGTCCGCGCCTACGCCCGGCCGCCGCAGATGGTCATCGTCGGCGCGATCGACTTCGCAGCCGCGATCGCGCCGATCGCCGCCCAGATCGGCTATCAGGTGACGATCATCGACGCCAGGGAGCGGTTCGCACGGTCCCCGCGGTTCACGTCGGTCGCCGAGGTGAAGATCGGCTGGCCGCAGGAGACGCTGCGTGATCTGGAGTTCGGCCCGCGTGACGTGGTCCTCGTCTTCACCCATGACCCGAAGTTCGACGAGCCGGCGGTGATGGCGGCGCTCCAGTCCGAAGCCGGGTACATCGGCGCGCTCGGCAGCCGCCGCACCGCCGCGGATCGCCGGCAGCGCCTGCTCGACGCGGGAGTCACCGAGCCACAGCTCGAGCGGCTCCACTCACCGTGCGGCCTGGACATCGGCAGCCGGACTGCCGAGGAGACCGCCGTCTCGGTGCTCGCGGAGATCATCGCTCTGCGCGCGCGGCGCGCCGCTGCGCCGCTGCGAGACACCGCAGGCCCGATCCACCCCGTGACCAGCGCTCCCGCCGGACGCGGCTAGGCTGCAGACGCCTCGCGGACACGACGACCAGGAGCGCCACATGAAGATCGTCCTTTTCGGACCCAATGGCATGATCGGCAGCTGCATCGCCACCGAGCTGTCGGACCGCGGCCACGAGGTCGTCGGGGTGAGCCGGTCGAGCGGCGCCGACATCACCGACCCTGCTCAGGTCGCGAGCGCCGTCGAGGGCGCCGACGTGGTCGTGTGCGCGATCTCCAATCGCGGCGCCGGATACACGCTCGCCGACGTCGCGCGCTCGCTGCTCGACGGCCTTCGCCGGGCGGGAGCGCAGCGGCTCCTCGTCGTCGGCGGGGCTGCCAGCCTCGAGGTCCCCGGCGGCGGGCGGCTGCTCGACACGCCCGATTTCCCGGAGGAGTGGAAGGGGGAGGCGGCCCAGGGCGCGGAGGCGCTCGATGTGTACCGGAGCGTCGACGACCTCGACTGGACCTACGTGAGCCCGGCCGCGTTCATCCACCCCGGGGAGCGAACGGGCGCCTACCGGCTCGGCGGCGATCAGTTGATCATCGACGACTCGGGCAACAGCGAGATCTCGGCCGAGGATTACGCGATCGCGATCGCCGATCTGGTCGACAGCGGCGAGCACCTCCGCGAGCGCGTGGGCGTCGCCTGGTAGACCGCACGCCGGGCCGAGCTGGGCTGGGCCGGGCCGGGCCGGGCTGGGCCGGGCTGCGGCTGCGGCTGCGGCTGCGGCTGCGGGCGTACTGTCCCGCGCGTGTCCCCTGCCCCGCCGCCCGCCGACCGGCGCGAGCCCGCAATCGACAGCCTCGCCGCGGCGGGACCGCCGCTGCAGGTCGCGTGGATGCGGGACGCGAGCTTCGGCGCGGTGACCGCGCGCGGCGCGCGGACCCCGCACCGTCACGACTACCACGAGCTGATCTGGACCCGGGCGGGGAGCGGGCTGCACCGCGTCGACGGCCGGCCGTCCCCGGTCACCGCGCGCACGCTGACGGTGATCGCGCGCGGACAGATCCACGTGTTCGAGCGGGGCGAGCAGCTGTGGGGCGCCGTCGTGCGGTTTGGGGACGAGCTGCTCGACGACCGCAGCGCCGCGGCTCTGCGCAGCAGCTGGTCGCCGGGCGCGAGCGCGCCGCCGTCGGTGCCGGTCCCCGCCGGCGAGGTCGACCGTCTGGACGCGCTGATCGAGATGCTCGCCGCCGAGACCGGCCGCCCGCCGGACGGACGCAGCCTCGACGCCGAGCGCCACCTGCTGTCGGTGCTCGTGCTGTGGCTGGAGCGCTGGCAGGACGCCACGCGGACCGAGCGACACGACGGCGGCGACCCGGCGCTCGCGCTCTACCGGCGCTTCATCGGGCTGCTCGAGCGTGACTTCGCCCGGCACGGCGACGCGGCGCACTACGCCGAGGAGCTGCACGTCCCGCAGGCCGCGCTCGCGCGGGCGCTCACCGCGGCGACCGGGCACGGGACCAAGGAACTCATCACCGAGCGCCGGATGCTCGAGGCCGAGCGGCTGCTGCGCTTCTCCGACCTCACCGTCGGTGAGCTGGCGTTCCGCGCGGGGTTCGGTGACCCGCTGTACTTCTCCCGCGCGTTCAAGCGCCGGCACGGGGTCTCGCCGACCGAGTACCGCGCGCGTCGCTCCGGCGAGGACTGAGCGGCCGGGGGTCGGGGCCGGCGGCCGGGGCCGGGCCGGCGGCCGGGGGTCGGCGGCCGGGGGGCCGGCGGCCGGGGCCGGGCCGGCGGGTTGGTCGATGTTCCGACTGTGAGTCTGGAAATCGACCAGGCCGCAGTTTCGTCCATGCACTCGAAGGGATCGTCTATTCCGCAACGGGACCAGACGGAGGAAGCTCCGTCTCATGACGAACCTGACCCCCTCCGCCACTGATCCCGCCCTGCCGGCCACGCTGCCGGCCGCACTGGCCCTCGGCCCCGTCCACCTCACGGTCGCCGACCTCGATCGTGCCGTCGCCTGGTACGAGCGCGCGCTCGGACTGCGCGTCCACGCCCATGAGGGCCGCACCGCCGAGCTCGGAGACGGTGAGCAGACCGTGGTCGTGCTCTACGAGGACCCCGACGCCCAGCCGGCCGGGCGCCACGCCGGCCTCTATCACTACGCCCTGCTGTACCCGACCCGCGAGGCCCTCGCCCGCGCGGCGCTCCGCCTCGCCGCCACGCGTACCCCGATCGAGGGCGCCTCCGACCATCACACGCACGAGGCGATCTACCTTCCTGACGCCGACGGCAACGGGATCGAGCTCGCGTGGGATCGCTCGCGGACCGCCTGGCCTGCCGATCTCGGCTATGGCGGGCGCCCGGACCCGCTCGATTTCGCCTCGCTGATGGCGACCGTCGACGGCGAGGAGCCGACCCCACGCGTCGATCCCGGCCTGCGGATCGGCCACGTCCACCTGCATGTCGGCGATGTCGAGCAGGCGATCGCGTTCTACCGCGACCTGGTCGGCTTCGATGTCCAGATGAACCTCGGCAGCGCGGCGTTCGTGTCGGCCGGCGGATATCACCATCATCTCGGTCTCAACGTCTGGCGCGGCCGCGGCGTCGGGGCGCCGCCCGCCCATACCGTCGGCCTGCGCCACTGGACCGTCCGGTTGCCGCAGAGCGCCGACGTCGAGGAGCTCCGCGCCCGCCTGGCGCGGGCCGGCGTGGCGACCAGCGACGCCGAGACGGGCTTCGAGGTCGACGATCCATGGTCGATCCGGATGCGGGTCGAGGTGGGGCGATGACCGCCCCCGGGCCCCAGGGAAGCGTCGTCCCGGCACAGCCTGCCGAGCATCCGATCGACCCGCTGCTGCGGATCGGGCACGTCCACCTGCGCACGGCGGACATCGACCGCGTCCGCGCCTTCTACGTCGACATCATGGGCTTCGACATCGTGTTCGAGGCCCGCGACGTCCCCGGCTGGGGCACGACCGGCGACATCCTGTTCCTGTCGGCCGGCGGCTACCACCACCACCTCGGCTTCAACACCTGGAAGTCCCGCGGCGGCCCGCCGCAGCCCGACGGCGTCACCGGCCTGCATCACGTCGCGCTCAACTTCTCCACCCGCGAGGAGCTGGCCACCACCGTGTCACGCCTGGTGGATGCCGGGGTGGGGCTGCGCCAGCTCACCGACCACGGCACGCACCTCGCCGTCTATCTCTCCGATCCGGACGGCAACGACCTCGAGCTCGCCTGGGACCGGCCGTTCGATGAGTGGCCGCGCTGGGGTGACAGCCCGGGGTTCCTCGACGCGCCGTTCACGCTCGAGGACCTGCTGACGGACGCGACGCGCAGCTGAGCCGCTAGTCGACGAACGCGAACCGCCCGGCGAGTACCGCGTCGACCATCGAGGGCCGCGGATCGGGGCTCGGCGCCAGCTCGCCGGACTCGTCGGTGGCGTACGCCCAGCCCGGCCCGTAGGAGACGAGCCGCTCCAGCGCCTTCAGCAGCGCCTCCACGTCCTCGCCGCTCGTGCCGAGGCCGATCGAGACGCGCACCGCGCCGTCGTCGGCCAGGCCGAGGCGCTCGAGCAGCGGGTGGGCACAGAACCGCCCACCGCGGACGCCGATCCCGTGCTCCGCCGACAGGTAGGCGGCGACGAGGTCGGCGCGGTGACCCGGCACGGTGAAGCTCGCGACGGCGACCAGGTCATGGCGCTCGGGCCAGATCCGCAGCACCGAGATCCCCAGCGCGCGCAGCCCCTGCTCGAGCCGTCCGTAGAGCCCGGTCTCGTGCGCGACGATCCGCTCGTAACCGATCTCGTCCAGGGACTCGAGCGCCGCGGCGAGCGACACCGCACCGACGAGGTTCGGCGTGCCGCCCTCGTGACGGGCCGGGCTCGGCTTCCACTGCGCGCCCTCGAGCGTGACGTTCACCACGGCTCCGCCGCCCGGCAGGTGCGGCTCGGCGACATCGAGCCAGTCACGCTGACCGATCAGGGCGCCGCCCCCGTATGGCGCATAGAGCTTGTGGCCGGAGATCGCGAGGTAGTCGACCCCGGTCGCGGCGATCTCGACGCGACGGTGCGGCGCAAGCTGGGCGCCGTCGACCGCGAGGCGAGCGCCGTGCCGGTGCGCGAGGTCGGCCAGCCGCTGCAGCGGCGGGCACTCGCCGGTGACGTTCGAAGCGCCGGTGACCGCCAGCAGCGCGGCCGGTGCTCGTCCGAGCTCGCGGTCAAGCGCGTCAAACGTCTCCTCGAACGTGGCGCCCGCGCGGACGGGGGTCGACTCGGTGCCCGTCGACTCCAACCACGGCAGCAGGTTGGCGTGGTGCTCGATGTCGAGGTGCACGACCCGGCCGGGCACCGCGGAGGCGAGCAGGTTGAGCGCATCGGTCGTGTTGCGGGTGAAGATGACGACGTCGTCCGCCCGCGCGCCGGTGAGCCGGGCGACGGTGTCCCGAGCCCGCTCGTAGGCGGCCGTCGACACGCGCGAGAGGTAGCTCTGGCCGCGATGGATCGACGCGTAGTAGCTGAGCGTCCGCGTCACCGCGCGGTGGACGGAGGCGAGCGGCGGCGCGCTGGCGGCGTAGTCGAGGTTGACGAACCGCGCTGTCGAGCCGTCGACCAACGGCACCTGGGCAACGGCGTCGGCCAGCTGGGCGAGTGGCCGGACGGAGGCCGGGGTGGTGGACGAGGGCGGGACGAGTGTCGTCATTCAGAGCTCCAGAGGGGTCGCTAGCCGAGTAAGTCGACTTAACTAGTAGGATAGTTGAGCAACGGGTTAAGCCTTCCCGATGACCGGCACGGGTAGTCTCGCCGGTATGCGCGTCGCGATCGCAGGTGCCCACGGACAGATCGCCCAGCGGCTGATCAAGCTGGTCATCGCACGCGGCGACGCGGTGACCGGGCTCGTGCGCAATCCGGCGCACGTCGCCGAGATCGAGCAGCTCGGCGCGGCCGGCGTCGTGTGCGACCTCGAGCAGGACACGATCGACGAGGTCAGCGCGGCTCTCGAGGGCTGCGACGCGGCGGTGTTCGCCGCGGGCGCCGGCCCCGGCAGCGGAGCGGAGCGGAAGGTCACGATGGACCGCGACGGCGCGATCACGCTCCTGCAGTCCGCGACGCGGACGGGCGTTGGGCGGTTCGTGATCGTCAGCTCCGTCGGCGCCGAGAACCCGCCGGCCGACGACGACGTGTTCAGCGTCTATCTACGGGCGAAGGCCCAGGCCGACGAGGCGGTGAAGGCGAGCAACCGTGCTTGGACCGTGGTCCGGCCGGGCCGCCTCACCGACGATCCCGGGACTGGCCGGGTCCGGATCGACGTCGAGCCCTTCCGGGCCGACGTGACGCGGGATGACGTCGCCGCCGTGATCTCGGCGGTGCTCGCCGAACCACGGTCCGAGGGCACAGTGCTCTACGTCAACGGCGGCGAACTGCCGATCGCGGACGCGCTGGCCGGCGCCCTCTCCTGACCCCTCCCTGAGCCGCGACGCGGCTCCAGTCATATGCAGAAACCGCCGGTTTCTTGTGTGCACTGTCACATGGTGGTCGACTCACTGTCACCAAACGGAGGAGGAGTCAATATGGCCACGCTGACCTCGGACCCGGCGATCGCGGAGCCCGCACCCGTCGCTGAGGTGACACCCGCCGGCGACCCGGCAATCCTTGGGCTGCCGATCTTCGTCGTCGGGTCGATCGCGCTCGGCCTGTCCCTCGTCGGGTACGTGCCGGCAACCGCGGGCGGCGCGATCGTGCCGATCATCTTCGCGGCGACCGGCCTCGGACTGGTGATGTCCACGGTGTGGGCCGCGTCGCTCGCGCAGACGATGGTCGCGTGCATCTTCGGCCTGTTCGCGGGATTCTGGCTCAGCTTCTCCATCCTCGATCTCGCGCTCTTCCACAACTGGCTGCTGATCCCGGCCGGTGCCGTCACCAAGAGCGTCGCGCTGTTCCTGATCAGCTGGGCGATCGTGATGGCGGCATTGACCCTCGCCACACTGCGTCTGCCCTCGGGGTTCACCGCGGTGATCGCACTCGTGGTGCTCGCGCTCGTGCTGCGGACGATCGGCGTGCTCGATGCGAGCACCGGCCTGGACAAGGCCGCCGGCTACGTCGTGCTCGTATTCGCCGCGCTCGGGATCTACCTGTTCCTCAACGCCGCCGACCTGGCCACGGGCGGGCGGGGCTTCCCGATCGGGGCGCCGCTGCGCCGCTGACCGCGGACACGGGAGTCAGACCGGTTCGGTGAGCCCGTCGCACAGCTGCGCGATCATCGCCTCGGCCGCCTCCAGCTGGTCGACCGCGACGGACTCGTCGGCACGGTGGGCGTCGCGCATCGAGCCCGGCCCGCACACGACCACCGGGATTGACAGCGCCCGCGCGTAGAGGCCGGCCTCGGTCCCGAAGTCCGCCGCACCCCACCCCGCGCCGCCGGCGACGCCCATGAGCCGGGCGGCCCACTCGCGCGTGTCACCGTCCGCCGGTGCGAGCCCGGGGTAGCTCGAGAGCGGCTCGACGGTGACCGCGCAGCCGCCGTGCTCGGCGTTCATCGAGTCGTCCGTCTCGGCCGCCAGCGCGTGGATGCGATCCATCAACTCCTCGGGGTCGACCGCGGGCACGGTTCGCAGCTCGACGTCGAGCCGGCAGTGATCGGGAACGATGTTGACCGCCACGCCCCCTTGAACCGGGCCGATCCCGACCGTCGAGAACGGCGCGCGGAACGCCTCGTCCACCGGACCCGCCCGCAGCTCGTCCGCGAGCGCGACCAGCCGCGTGATCAGCACCCCGGCGTGCGCCACCGCATTGACGCCGTCGGCCGGCACGCTGGAGTGCGCGGCCAGGCCGCGGAGCTGCACCCGGGCGGCGGCCTTGCCCTTGTGGCGGTCGATCACGCGCAGCTCGGTCGGCTCGCCGACGAGCGCCCACCCGGGCGCGACCGGCAGCTCCGCCAGCACGTCGAGCAGCGGTCCGACGCCTTTGCAGCCGAGCTCCTCGTCGCTGGAGATCGCGATGTGGACGGGCCGGCGCAGGCGGCCCGCGAACCCCTCCCCACCTGCCTCGAGCGCCGACAGCAGCGCCGCGATGAACCCCTTCATGTCGGTCGACCCGCGCCCGAAGGCGCGCCCACCGTCGACCTCGAGCGAAAACGGGTCTCGCGTCCAGGGCTGGCCCTCGACGTCGACGACGTCGCTGTGGGCGGCGAACAGGATCCCGCCCTCCGCATCGGCGGGGCCGAGTACCGCGTGGAGGTTGCGGGCGTCCTCGCGGGTCGAGTCGACGATTCGCACCTCGGCACCGAGCCCCGCCAACCGCTCAGCGAGCTCGGCGATCAGCGCCTCGTTCGAGCGTCCGGCGATCGTCGGTTGGGCGATCAGCCGCTCGAGCACCGCGAGCGCGCTCACCGCGCGCCCGCCAGCGCCGTGACGTCCCCGGCGGCGACCGCGCCGCGGCACCACTCGCAGAACGCCTCCACCAGCCGCGGCTGGCGCATCGCGGCGAGCGTGACCAGCCCGATGATCATCGGCCGGGCCGGTCCCTCGATCGGGATCGACACGAGCGAGTGGCCGTCGAGCGCGCGGTCGTTGTCGGCCCGCACGTTGAGGATCGTGAACCCGAACTGGTTGGCGACCAGCGAGCGGATCACCTCGAGATGCGGCGAGCGCCGCACGACGTTCGCCTCCAGGCCCGCGGCCACGAACAGCTCGCGGAAGTACTCGCGGCTCAGCGGCAGGTCGAGCAGCACGAGCGGTTCCACCGCAAGCTCGTCCAGGGTGACACTCGACCGCGTGGCGAGCGGGTGCTCGGCTGAGAACAGCGCGTAGGGCGGCAGCTCCGCGAGCGGGTCGAAGCCGAGGTCCGGAGCGAGCTCGAGGTCATAGCTGAGCGCGACCGACAGCTTCCCGGTGCGCAGCCGCTCGACGATCTCCGACTGACCGGCCTCGGTCATCTCGATCCGAGCCTCGGGGTGCGCGCGCAGGAACGGGCTGCACAGCTGAGGCAGGACGAGCGGCGCGACCGTCACCAGGCAGCCGAGGTCGAGTGTCCCCGACAGCCCCTCGGTGAGCTCATCAGCGAAGCGCTCGAGCTGCTCCACGTCGCGGATCAGCGCGCGGGCGCGCAGCAGGAACTCACGTCCGGCGGGCGTCATCGAGACGCCCTGCGCGTGATGGCGGATCAGCAGCTGCACCCCGAGCGCCCGCTCGAGCTGCGCGACCGCCGCGGACACGGAGGACTGCGCGACGGGGATCGTGAGCGCGGCCTCGGTGACCGACCCGGCCTCGCAGGTCGCAATGAAGTACTCCAGCTGGCGCAGGGTGAAGCGCATCGACCGCTGTTCTACAGCAGTCGGGGCGCTCACCGGTCCTCGTCGCCCGGCACTCCGAACGCCGGCGCGGTGTTTGGATGCAGCGCGCGAGTGACGTAGTCCTCGCGCAGCGGCGCATACAGCGCCCACAATCGCTCGAGCTCGCGCACCGGCGCGTCCGCGTCGTCGACCCGGAGGTCGACGACCGGCCAGTCGACCGCGGCGCTCACCAGCAGGCCGGCCGAACGGAGCGGGCCGGCCTCGCCGCCCGCTCGCGCGCCCGCGCGCAGCGCCGCGAGCAACCGGTCGGTGAGCGGCGCTCCGGAGGTCGTCTCGAAGCCGGAGACGAGCGCGTCGAGCACCTCCTCGGAGGCGAGCAGGTTGCCTGCAGCGACGCAGCCGGTGCCGATCCGCTGCCCGTGCACGCCGAGCGTGCCGCTGCCCGACCAGGCGGCGCCGGCGCCGCTCCGGTCGATCACGGTCAGCTGGCGATACTCGACGTCGCGTGCGGCTGCGCGGACCTCCTCGAGCGCCGCCTGCGGATCGCGCCCCGACTGGAGCGCGTCGAGCAGCGCCGGGCCGAGCCGCGGGTCGGTGACGTTCTGACTGGCCGCGACCCCGATGCGGGGGCGGATGTGGGCGCAGCGGGCGGCGACCGCCGGACTTGAGGAGGCGATGACGATGCCGAGCTCCCCAGCGGCGGGGTCGGCGGCGATCAGCGAGAGGGTCACGCGTTCGCCGGGATGACGGCGGTGGCGTCGATCTCGACCAGCCACTCCGGGCGCGCGAGCGCGGAGACGACGAGGCCGGTCGAGACGGGATGCACGCCCTTCAGCCAGCGGCCCATCACCCGGTACACCGTCTCGCGGTAGCGCGGGTCGACGATGTAGACGACGACCTTGACGATGTGCGAGAGCTCGGAGCCGGCCTCGCGCAGCAGCATGTCGATGTTCGCCATCGCCCGCTCGGCCTGGGCCTCGACGTCGCCGATCCCGACCGACTGGTTCGTGTCGAGGTCCTCGCCGATCTGCCCGCGCAGGTAGACCGTGTCGCCGGCGACGACCGCCTGGCAGAGGTCGTTGTCGAGCTCCTGATCGGGATAGGTGTCACGCGTGTTGAAGGGCCGGATCCGCCGGTGGGTCATGCTCGATCTCACTCCATGCCGTCGTCGGGGGTTCTCGTAGTCGTGCGCGCAGTCTGGGATGCGAGTGCGCCCGCCGCAATGCGAAGAGCCGCCGCGCTGAATCGTCTCATCCGATCCATCTTGGCTTTGATGACTGCTTCGCCGTCGGCGATGCGTGACAGCGCGAGAATCGATTGACGGGATGCAGCGATGGTCCACACTCTCGCCCTAGGCGCCCGCAGCCAGGCCACGGTGAACGGAGCGGCAATCTTGAGGAGAGAGAAGGGACGCACCGATGTCTGAAGACCTCGCGGCTGTAGAAGCCCCTGTCGAAATCGAGCAGCGCACGATCGCCCAGGTGCCCGACGCCGAGCGCAAGGGCAAGGTCCGCAACCTGTTCACGATCTGGTTCGCATCGAACGTGATGCTGCTCACCGTGGTCACGGGCGCGCTTGCGACGACCGTCTACGGGCTGTCGCTCCCATGGGCGATCGTCGGTCTGGTGATCGGCAACCTGTTCGGCGCGGTGTTCATGGCGCTGCACTCCGCCCAGGGCCCGCGCCTGGGAGTTCCGCAGATGATCCAGAGCCGCGGTCAGTTCGGCTCCTACGGGGCGCTGGTCGTCGTCGCGGTCGTGATCATCATGTACCTCGGCTTCATCGCCTCCAACGTCGTGCTCGGTGGCCAGGCGATCAACAACCTCGTCTCCGGCGTCTCGGTCGACGTCGGCATCCTCATCTGTGCGGTCGTCGGCCTGGGAATCTGTGTCTACGGCCACGACATGATCCACCTCGTCAACCGGGTGCTGACACCGCTGTGCGGCGTGGTGCTCGTGCTCGCGGTCGTCGCGCTGTTCGTCAAGGGCGCGCCGCACGGCACCCTGACCCGCGGCGGGATCTCGTTCAGCGGCTTCGTGGCCACGATCGCGGTCGCGGTGCTCTGGCAGATCGCCTACGCCCCGTACGTCTCGGACTACTCGCGGTATCTCCCGAAGGAGACGCCCCCATCGAAGACGTTCTGGGCCTCCTACTGGGGATGCGTGCTCGGTTCGGCCGGCCCGATGATCCTCGGCGCGCTGCTCGGCGCCGCCGCCCCGGCGAACGGGACGATCGCCGAGATGCACTCCTCGGCGGGCGCCGTCGGCTGGCTGATCGTGCTCGTGCTCGGCGTCGGGATGGCCAACGGGATCTCGATCAACATCTACGGCGGGGTGCTGGGGGCGATCACGACCGGTCAGACGTTCCGCGCCAAATGGGTCCCCCGCGGCTTGGCCAGGCTCGGGCTGTCGGTCCTGTTCACGGTCGTCGCGACGATCATGGCGATCGCCGGCAAGAACAACTTCGTGACCAACTACACGAACTTCATCTTCCTGCTGCTCTACCTGCTGATCCCGTGGACCGCGATCAACCTGGTCGACTTCTACCTGGTCAAGCACGGCCACTACGACGTCGACTCGTTCTTCGAGGAGGACGGCGGGATCTACGGCCGCGTCAACATCCCGGCCTGCATCGTCTACGTGATCGGTGTCGCGGTCGAGGTCCCGTTCATCGCCACCACGCTGTTCACCGGTCCCATCGGCAAGTCGCTGCACGACACCGACATCTCGTGGCTGGTCGGCCTGGCGGTGGTCTGCCCGCTCTACTACTGGGCGGCCAAGCACTACCTCTCGCGCCAGCAGGTGCGCATCGACGGCAAGGAGACGGAGATCCCGGTCGTCGACATCGGCGTCTGAGGATCGTGGCACCGAATCCCGATCCGGCGAGGCCGCCGCTGCGCGTCGGCCTCGCCCAGTGGTGCGCCGTCCCCGGCGACCCCGCTCAGAACCTGGCGGACGCGGCCGAGCTCGTTGCGCGCGCTGGCGCAGCCGCGTGCCGGCTTGTCGTCTTGCCCGAGCTATGGGCCAGCGGCTATGACCCGGAGACGCTCGCCGCGGACCTGGAGCGGAGCGCGGAGCCGCTCGATGGCCCGCGCGGCGCGCGGTTGTCGGCGCTCGCGGCCGAGCACGACCTGTGGTTGGCCGCGGGCAGCGTGCCCGAACGCGGCGCAGACGGCCAGATCTACAACACGCTGCCGTTCTACGACCCATCGGGCCGGCTTGTCGCCTCCCACCGCAAGTTCCACCGGTACGCCCCCGGCGGCGAGGACCGCGCGTTCTCGGCGGGCGAGGGGCCGACGGTCTGCGATTGCGGGCCGGAGCTCGGGATCGTCGGGCTGTCGGTGTGCTTCGACGGCGACTTCCCGGAGACCGGGCGGGCGCTGCGCGCGGCGGGCGCCCGGCTGGTGCTGGAGCCGGCCGCGTACGAGTGCGGCGCCGAGAGCTGGTGGGACCGCCTGTACCCGGCCGCCGCGCTCGTCAACGGCCAGTGGTGGGTACTCGTCAACCAGACCGGCGAGGGCTGCTTCGGATCCAGCCGGGTCATCTCTCCGGTGGGAGAGGTCGTCGCCGAGGCGCCGCGCTGGACCGGTGTGGGCGCCGTCCCCGAACCGGAGCTGATCGTCGCCGAGATCGACCTCTTCGGCGGCCTTGCGCAGGCCGACGCCGAGTCCTCAACGCTGTTTGCGGACCGGATGGTCGACGCGCCGGTGCGGGTCGTGAGCACCGGCGTATCCGTGACGTGAACCGGCGCTACGACGTGCTCGTCGTCGGCGGCGGGACCGCCGGGGCGGTGATCGCCGCGCGGCTGAGCGAGGACCCGCGCCGGTCAGTCGGGCTGCTCGAATGGGGCCCCGACGATCGCTGCGAGCCGCGCGCGCTCCAGATCCGCCGCTGGTTCGAGATGCTCGAGGGCGAGTTCGACCTCGACTACCGCAGCGTCCCGCAGCCGCGCGGCAACTCGGAGATCCGCCAGGCCCGCGCGCGAATCCTCGGCGGGTGCTCCTCGCACAACACGATGATCGCGCTGCGCCCGCCGGACGCCGACTTCGACGACTGGGCGGCGCGGGGCGCCGAGGGCTGGGACGGGGCGTCAATGCAGCCATGGTTCGAGCGGCTGGCGACGCGGATCGAGACGGTCGCGCCCCAGCACCGCAACCCCTACCTGGCCGACGTGATCAGCTCCGCCGCGGCGGCGCTCGGGATCCCGGTGCGCGAGGACTGGAACGGGTCGCCGTATGCCGACGGCGCCGGCTGGCTGCCGATCGGCTACACGCCCGAGACCGGAGTCCGCTCCTCCTCGTCGGTCGCCTACCTGCACCCGGTGATGGACGAGCGGCCGAACCTCGACGTGATCACGGGCGCGCGTGCGTTGCGGGTGGTCGTCTCCGACGGGGCCGCTTCCGGCGTCGCGGTGCGCCACGAGGACGGCACGACCGAGGAGTTCGGCGCGGGCTCCGAGGTCGTGCTCTGCGCGGGGGCGATCGACACTCCTCGGCTGCTGCTGCTCTCGGGGGTCGGCCCGGCCGAGCAGCTGCGATCGCACGGATTGGAGGTCGTCTCCGACGTGCCCGGCGTCGGCGAGAACCTCACCGACCATCCGGAGGGGCTGGTCGTCTGGGAGGCGGCCCGCCCCCTGGCGCCGGTGGCCGCGACCGACTGGGACATCACGATCATGGCGCGGCTGCTCGACCCGGCCGCGGCCGTGCCCGACGTGCTCGCCCACGTTCCGCTGATGACCTACGCCGTCCACGCCGAGCGGTTCGGCTTGGCACTGCCCGAGCAGTCGCTCTCGATGACCCCGAACGTGACCCGGCCGCGCAGCCGCGGACGGGTGTGGCTGGCCGGCCCCGATCCGGACGCGGCGCCGCTGATCGATTACCGCGCCTTCACCGACCCCGAGGGCCGCGACGAGCGGACGCTGCTCGCGGGGATGCGGATGGCCCGGGGGGTTGCCGCGTCCGCGCCGATGTCGGGGTGGGTCGGCCGCGAGCTCTTCCCCGGACCGGACGTCGTTGGCGATGAGGAGCTCTCGGCGGTGATGCGGGCCACCCACCACACCGTCTACCACGTCTCCTGCACCTGCCGGATGGGCGCCGCCGACGATCCGCTGGCGGTGCTCGACCCGGAGCTGCGAGTCCGCGGCGTGCGGAGGCTGAGCGTCGCCGACGCCTCCGCGTTCCCGTCGCTGACGACGGTCAACCCGGTCGTCGCGGTGCTGATGCTCGCCGAGCGCGCTGCCGATCTGATCGGGCGGCGGGGATGATCGATCCTTCCAGCGTGGCTGGAAGAATCGATCATCCGAGCGCCTAGTTGATGGCGATGCCTGCCGCGGTGGCGCCGGCCGGCAGCGCCGCCGGATCGCTCGCCAGCTCGCGCAGCTGTCCACCGGCGATGTCGAACTCGGCGACGCCGCCCGTCAGGCTCTCCAGGACGTAGAGATCCTGGCCGTCGGGCGAGACCGTCGCGTCGACCGAGTTGCCCGCGCCCGCGCCGTCGCGGATCGGAACCGACTGGATCACCTTGAGCGCGCCGCCGTTGCCGACGGAGTAGCTGGTGACCGTGCCCGAGCCCGTGTTCACCGAGAACAGCGTCTTGCCGTTCGGGGTGATCGCCGCCCAGCACGAGCCCGACTGGCCGTTGGCGACCGGCGAGCTCGCCTGGGGGGTCAGCGTGCCGTCGGCGGCGTCGATGAACGTCGACACCGTGCTGTCACCGGGCGCGTTGTGGGCGTTGGTGACGAACAGCTGCGACGGCTTGGTGGGGCTGAACACGCTGCCGAACGGCCCCACTCCCTGCGCCGCGAACGGAGAGCCCGCGGGCTGGGTGAGCAGCCCGTTCGCGTCGACCGCGAAGCTGTCGATCTCCGAGCTCCCCACGCGCGTCCCGACAAGTCGGCTCCCGGTGTCGTTGAACAGCACGTCGCCGGGCTGAGAGCCGTCGGGCAGGGTCACCGTCGAGCCGGCCAGCGGCTTCAGGACGCCCTTGGAAGTGAGCCGGAAGCCGCTGTAGTTCGGCGCGGTCGCGCTGGCGTTGGCGACGTACACCAGACCACCGTGCGCGGCGACGCTCACCGGGTCGGAGCCGCCCGAGGCGACCGGGCCGGAGCTCACGGCGGTCAGCCGGCCATCGGGATGCACGCGCAGGACCGAGATCTGGCCAGAGCCCGCGTCCACGGCGATGGCCCACCGACCGTCGCTGGACAGCTGTACCGAGCCCTGTGAGGCGAGGCCCGCGCCGGTGCCGGCGCCGCCCGCGGTGAACGGCGAGCCCGGGATCGGCGTGAGCGCGCCATCGGCATGACGGTCGAACCCGGCGACCGTGTTCGTGCCGGCGGTGTTGTCGTTGACGTACACGTGGCCGACGACCCGTGACGGGCCGGGGCTCGCCGAGGCCGTGGCGGTGCCGAGCGCCCCGGCGGCGGCGAGCGCCAGCGGGCCGACGGCGAGGCGAGCGAGCATGCGGGATGAGAGCTGCATCGTCTTCTCCTGGTGTGGTGAGCGGGCGTACGCACGCTCGGTGGACATCTCAGGCCATTCGACCGTCCGCCCGCCTCGCCGATTCCCGAATCCGCCGACTGTTTCGTTTCTCGTAAGAACCTCGCGCGCCGAGGCGCGACACTGGGACGACGATGGCCGACGCATCCGGAGAGCGCGCGCTGGTCAAGCGCGCGCAGGCAGGCGACGAGGACGCGTTCGAGCAGATCGTGGTGATGCATGCCGAGCGCGTGTACGGCGCGCTGAGGCGCTTCGGCCTGGATCCGGGCGAGGCCGACGACGTCGCCCAGGAGGTGTTCCTGCGGGCATGGCGCTCGATCGATCGCTTCCAGGGGCGCGCACAGCTCTCCACGTGGCTGTACCGGATCGCGTTCAACGAGGCTCAGCGCCGGCTCGCGCGCAACGCCTCGGCGACGCTCGGCACCGATCCCGGCGGCGAGGATCGCCTGCGGACGGTTCAGGGACCGGCCGGCGAGCGGCCCGAGGCACGGCTCGAGGACCGGGAGCTCACAGCGGTGCTCGAGCAGGCGCTGCGCGAGCTTCCCGACGAGTGGCGTGCGGCGGTGGTGCTGCGCGATCTGGAGGGGCTGTCAACCGCCGAGGCCGCCCGCACGGTCGGAGTGCGCGAGGCGGCGTTCAAGAGCCGGCTGCACCGCGGCCGGATGGAGCTGCGCACGCTGCTCGAGCCCTACCTGGACGCCGCGTGATGTGTGATCACCCGCATACGACCCCCGGAACCGTTTGGCGCGCTGCGCGGGTCTGAACGGGTGACGAATCTGAAAGGAGACACATGTTGCGACACCGAAACGACACCGAGGAGGACGCCCGCTGGCGCGAGGAGCTCACGCCCGAGCAGTTCCACGTGCTGCGTGAGAAGGGCACCGAGCGCGCCTTCACCGGCGAGTACTGGCATACCGACGAGGCCGGCATGTACCGCTGTGCGGCCTGCGGGACCGAGCTCTTCTCCTCCGACACGAAGTTCGACTCCGGCACCGGATGGCCGAGCTTCACCGACCCGGCGGTCGCCGAGCACGTCGAGCTGCATGAGGACCGCAGCCTGTTCATGCGCCGCACGGAGGCGACGTGCGCGAACTGCGGCGGCCACCTCGGCCACGTGTTCGACGACGGCCCCGCCGGCCAGGACCGGTACTGCATCAACTCGTGCGCGTTGACGCTCGACCGCGCGGCCGAGTGAGCTGACGGGGCGAGACGGCACCAGTCATCGCGATGCTCGCCCCCTTGCACCGGCTGCGCTTCGCGCGTGACCACCGCTGGACCCCGGGCCGGCTCTCCGCCTATCTCGACGGGGAGCTCGGCCCCCGGCCGCTGGCGCGCATCGAGCGCCATCTCGCCGGATGCCCGCAATGCCTCGCGGCGCTCCGCGGGCTCGAGCTGACGCTCCAGGCGCTCCATCACCTCGCGTCCTCATCGCCGCCGGCGGACGCGGCCCCGGACCTCGCCGCGGCGGTCCGGCGGCGGCTCCGCGAGCCACCACCGGATCGACACGTCCCTACGCCGCCTGGGTGAGGATCTCGAACTGAATCGCCCGGTCCTCGGTGATGCTCGCGTCGAGCACCTTGTCGTCCAGGAACGGCGTTGCGGACTCCTCGACGAACACCTGGGCTCCCTCGCCCTCGATCACCTCATCGTTGGCGGCGGGCGCGTCGGCGACGCTCATCTGCAGCTCTCCGCTGCTTCCGTTTTCCTCATTGGGCGCGATCCTGATCCCCGTCGCCGTCTCCGACTGCTGGAGGATCCCTTCGATCGCCTGGCATGCGTCTGCGGTCAGGGCAAGCATGAGTGCTCCTTCCGTGATTTAGCGGACGAACCCTTCGCGTACCCACGCTTCCGGGCGCAAACACATGCGTGTGGGCCACCTCACAGAAAGCGGTGCATGACGTGCAGCCCCACGTCGCCGTGGCGCGGGTGCGCGAACGCGGCGGGGACGGTGCCGATCACCTCGAAGCCCAGTGACCGCCACAGGGCGACCGCGTTCGCGTTGCTCTCGACGACCGCATTGAACTGAATCGCCCGGAAGCCCGCGGACCCGGCCCAGGCGATCATGTCCTCGCCGAGCGCGCGGCCGACGCCCCGGCCTGACTGCTCGGGGTCGACCATGAAGCTCGCTGACGCGACGTGCGATCCCGGGCCGCCGCGGTTCGGGTACATGCTCGAGGAGCCGAGGACGGCGTTGGTCGCGTCGTCCTCGGCGACCGAGACCCGGCCGGGTGGCTCGACCATCCAGGTCCGGCGGCCCGTGGGCTCGTCCATGTCCCGGTCATAGGAGTAGGTCTCGCCGGCCGCGACGATGCGATGGAAGAACGGCCAGATCGCGGGCCAGTCGGCGGGGGTGGCGTCGCGGATGCGCACGTCTGGGCGATTATGGCCGGGGGTCGGTGGTCCTGCGTGGCGCTCGCGATGTGCATGCCGTGACGCCGGCCGTCAAGCAGCGACCGCACGGGTTGGTCTGCCGTGGGGCGTCGCTGGCGCTGCTGTGACTGCCGTCGCCCCGTCATGCGTTTGGCAATGACGTCGGAGCCCACTTCGTGTGCCCGACGACGGGCCATCTGGGGCTCTCGGGGCGGCAGGGGCGGGACGGTGCGCGATCGTGCCCCCGGGGCGGCAC
>DASXZK010000039.1:0-107696 GCA_036501965.1 Solirubrobacteraceae bacterium | reverse complement strand
TCAGCTGGAACTTGCCGAGCGACTTGTTGTACATCGCCATCTCGCGCTCGCCCTGCAGCACGTGGATCTCGACCGACGGCTGGTTGTCCTCGGCCGTCGAGAACACCTCGCCCTTGCGGGTCGGGATCGTCGTGTTGCGCTCGATCAGCTTCGTCATGACGCCGCCCTTGGTCTCGATCCCCAGCGTCAGCGGGGTCACGTCGAGCAGCAGCACGTCCTTCACGTCACCGGCCAGCACGCCGGCCTGGATCGCGGCGCCGACGGCGACCACCTCGTCGGGGTTGACCCCGCGATGCGGCTCCTTGCCCGTCAGCTCCTTGACCTTCTCCTGGACGGCCGGCATCCGGGTCATCCCGCCGACCAGCACGACGTGGTCAATCGTCGCGGCGCCCTTCTCCTTGGCGTCGTCGAGCGCCTGGCGCACCGGAGCGACCGTGCGGTCGAGCAGGTCGGCCGTCAGCTCGCTCAGCTTGGCGCGGGTGAGGCGCATGTCGAGGTGCTTCGGCCCGGTGGCGTCAGCGGTGATGAACGGCAGGTTGATCTGCGTCTCCTGCGTCGTCGAGAGCTCGATCTTCGCCTTCTCGGCGGCCTCGTACAGGCGCTGGAGCGCCATCGGGTCGGCGGCCAGGTCGATGCCCTGGTTCTTCTTGAAGTCGGACACCAGCCAGTCGACAACGGCCTTGTCGAAGTTGTCGCCGCCGAGGTGGTTGTCACCCGCGGTGGCCTTCACCTCGAACACGCCGTCGCCGATCTCCAGCACCGAGACGTCGAACGTGCCGCCGCCGAGGTCGAAGACCAAGATGGTCTGGTCGTTCTCCTTGTCGAGGCCGTAGGCCAGTGCGGCCGCAGTCGGCTCGTTGATGATCCGCTTCACGTCGAGACCGGCGACCTTGCCGGCATCCTTCGTGGCCTGGCGCTGGTCGTCGTTGAAGTACGCGGGGACGGTGATCACCGCGCTGTCCACCGTGTCGCCGAGGTAGGCCTCGGCGTCGGTCTTCAGCTTCTGCAGGATCATCGCGCTGATCTCCGGCGGGGAGTACTGCTTCGGCTTGCCGTCGACCGTCACCTCGACGCGGGCGTCGCCGCCCTGGCCCGAGACGACCTTGTACGGGACGATCGACTCCTCCTCGCGCACCTCGGCCTCCTTGCGGCCCATGAAGCGCTTGATCGAGAAGACGGTGTTCTGCGGGTTGGTCACGGCCTGGCGCTTGGCCACGGTGCCGACGAGTCGCTCGCCGCCCTGCGTGAAGGCGACGACGGACGGGGTGGTGCGTCCACCCTCGCTGTTCTCGACGACCGTCGGCTCGCCACCCTCAAGTACGGCCATGCACGAGTTGGTCGTCCCGAGGTCGATTCCGATTGTCTTGCCCATCGTTGGTTCTGCTCCTGTTCGGTCTTAAAAATCTAAGTGCAAGGCTAGCAGATCCGAGTCAGGCGAAAGTCCCCGCACTCGGGCACATCCGGGCCAGGGGACACGCGCAGCACTCGGGGCGACGGGCATGGCAGGTCCGCCGGCCGTGGCGCAGCAGGTTGAGGTGCAGCTCGAGCTCGGCGCCGCGCGGGGTGAGGGCGAGCATCTCGTCGTGCATCTCCTCGAAGCCGGCGCCGGGGCGGAACAGGCCCAGACGGGTCCCGACGCGCGAGACGTGGGTGTCGACCGGGACGTCGCGCATGCCGAGCGCGAACAGCAGCACGCAGGCCGCGGTCTTGCGCCCGACGCCCGGCAGGTCGCACAGGTACTCCTGCGCGCGGGGGACGGTCATCGAGCCCAGGTCGGGCAGCCGCACCGCGCCGTCGGGCGAGATCGCGGCCAGGATGTCGCGGATCCGCGCCGACTTCACCTTCGAGATGCCGCCGGGGCGGATCGCCTCTTCGACCGCGTCGACCGGCGCGTCGCGGACCTCCTCCCACGAGGAGAAGCGGTCGCGCAGCCGGAAGTAGGCGACATCGCGATTGCGGTCGTTGGTCGACTGCGAGAGGACGGTGAGCACGAGCTCGGCGAGCGGGTCACCATGTGGCGCGGCGCCCGGGATCCCGTAGACGAGCCGAAGCCGCTCCCGGAGGACGCGCACGCGCCGCGCCGGCGGGCGCGTCCAGCCCTCGCGCGTCGAACCGGATGGCACGCGGCGGACGTTATCCGCGCGCGGTCATCCGCGCCCGGCGAACAGCGCCGCGACCTGCTCGTTGGGCAGGCCGGGGCTCAGGTGGCCGTCGACGCCGACGGTCGTCTCGGCCGCGACGAGTGCGCTCACCACGGCCTCCTCGGTCGCCTGGACGACCGCCTCGTAGAACGGGTCGATCAGGCTCCACGGGACGAAGCGCAGCGAGTCGTATTCCGGGGCGCCGCGGATCAGCCGGCTGGTCAGCGCGCCGTCGTTGGCGGTCGAGAAGGCGAGGAAGATGTCGCCGGAGAAGTGCGAGCCGGTGGTGCCGGTGCGGGCCAGGCCGAGCGGCACCCGCCGCGCGAGGGCCTTGCACTGCCCGGGCAGCAGCGGCGCGTCGGTGGCCACCAGGCCGATCACGCTGCCCGCCCCGGGCGGCGCGAACCAGTCGGTGTCCTCCTGCAGGTTCTCGACCTCGAGCGTCCGCCCCACGGGCTGCCCCGCGATCGTCAGCTCACGCCGGGAGCCGAAGTTCGCCTGCACGAACACGGCAACCGTGTGAACGTCGTCTCCGAACCGCACCTCGCGCGAGGAGCTCCCCGACCCACCCTTGAACGCGTAACAGGTCATGCCGGTGCCGCCACCGACCGCGCCCTGCGCGACCGGGCCGCTGCGCGCCGACTCGATCGCCGCCACCGCGTGGTCGGCGGTCACGTGGGCGCCGTTGATGTCGTTGAGATATCCGTCCCAGGTCTCGGCGACGACGGGCAGCATCCACTGCCGGGCGACGTCCGGATGATGGTCGATGAACCACGCGACGGAGCCCGCGTGACAGGGGCCGACCGAGTGCGTATTGGTGATGAGGATCGGCATGGCGAGCGCACCGCTCTCCTCGATCCAGGTGGTGCCGGTCATCTCGCCGTTGCCGTTGAGGGAGTACCACCCCGCCGCGCAGGCGCGACCGGCCCCCTCGCGGCCGCGCGGCAGGACTGCGGTGACCCCGGTCCGCACCGGACCCTCGCCGACCCGCAGCGGACCATCGCCGTGCACCAGTGTCGTGTAACCGACCTCGACGCCGGGCACGTCGGTGATGGCGTTGACCGGCCCGGGGGTCCCGTCGAACGGGATCCCCAGGTCGCGCGGGCGGGCATGGGTCAGGAAAAGGCTCACACGATCTCCTCGTCGGCGGGGTCGGGCAGGGTCCAGCGGGTGTCGGGGTGCGGGCGGATCACGAACCAGTAATACGGGAAACCGGCCAGGAAGATCCCGAGGGTGACCACCACCGGGACCCAGTCGGCCTTCACACTCTCATATGTGACCACGATCATGGCGACCGCCAGCAGGGTCGGGACCAGCGGCCCACCGCGCATCCGGTACCGGGCGTGGGCGGTCCTGCCGCTCCGGCGACCGGCGAGGGCTCCGAGCGCGACCAGCATGTAGGTGACAAGCAGACTCGAGTCGGTGACGATCAACATCACGTTGAACGGAACGAGCCACAGCAGCAGCGCGCCGGCGACGCCGACCACGAGCGTGGCGACGATCGGCGTCTTGAGCGTCGGGTGGACCGAGCCGAGCGGCCGGTTGATCGCGTCCGGCCACGAGCGATCACGGGCCGAGGAGTAGAGCAACCGCCCGATCTGCAGCACGATCGCCAGCACCGCGTTGATGATCGCGATCGCGATGGCGACCGAGACGATGTCGGCGAGCACGGTCCCGCCGCGGGCCTGCATGAAGTAGCCCATAGGGTCCGACGAATGGACGAGCGCCGTGACACTCGGCGCGCCCAGCAACACGGCGATGAGCGGCAGCAGCTCGGCGATCACGGTGATGAGCAGCGACCACATGATCGCCCGGCCGATCGTTGAGGTCGCCTGCTTGGTCTCCTCGGCGTAGTACACCGCGGTGCCGTAGCCGTTGTAGGCGAACAGCGCGGTCGCGCAGTAGGAGACGACGAGCCCCGCCGATGCGGCCTTCAACAGGCTGTGGCCGGCGGGCATGCGCGCGGTCCACAGGGTCGACGCCGGGTTGTGGAGGTGGAGCACGCCGAGCACCAGCAGGACGACGAGCGCCGCGAGCTCGATCACCAGGAAGACCGCGGTGATCCAGGCGTTGGCCCGGATCTGCACGCAGGCGACGGCCGAGGTGAGCAGGATGACGAGGATCCCGACCCAGCTGCCGCTGAGCCCGCCGACGACCGCCCCGAGGTACAGCGGGGCGCCGGAGGCGATCACGCCGAGGATGAACACGCCGCTCACCAGCGTGACCAGGAACAGCGCGAACCCCCACGGGCGGCCGAGCGTCCGCGCCACCAGGGCGTACTCGCCGCCGGTGATCGGGAAGGCGCTGGACAGCTCCGCGTAGCAGAGCCCGACGGTGATGCCGACGACCGCGGCGATCACGAACGCCAGCGCGGACGCGCCGCCGATCCCGGTGATGGCCGCGGGGATGATGATGAACACGCTCGACGCCGGCGTGACCGACGAGAGCGTGATCAGGATGTTCTCGCGGAAGGTCAGCGACCGCGACAGGTCCTGCGCGTACTTGGCCGCCACGGCGGGCGGCGGCTCCATCCCCGGTCCCTTCGCACCCGCGGTGACAGCGGCCGCCGTGAGGTCCTCAGCCAGCTCCTCCTGCATGACTCTCCCTCCTCCGGCGACGGCTCGTCCGCCGTCGCACAAGTATTCTTTGACGTCAGAGTCAAGCAATATGGTTGTACAGAGTCAAGCGGATAAAGGACCTGCGCGTGGTTGATTGATTTTGCACTCAGCTTGACGACTGCCGGTAGCCTCCTGTCCATGGCGCGTCCCCGCAACCAGACCGCGCGACGAATGCAACTCGTCGACTCGACCCTGAAGGCGATCCACGAGCGGGGAATAGCGAGCCTGCGGATCCGCGACGTCGCCGAGGTGGCGGGCGTCGCCACCGGGACGGTCCACTACTACTTCGATGACCTCGACCGCCTACTGCACGAGGTCCACTCGCTCGCCGCCGACCGCTTCTACGACGAGCGCCTGGCGGCGATCGCCGACGTCCGCGACGCGCGCGAGAAGCTCGGGATCACGCTCCGCACCGGCCTGCCGCGCTCGGCCGAGGACGAGATCGTGATCGCGCTCTACGAGATCGGCGTCTACAAGCGCGGCGACCCGATCCACGGGCTGCTCTCCAGCGGGCTGTACGACCGCCAGGTGGCGCTCTACTTCGGGATCCTCGAGCTCGGCCAGAGCCAGGGCCACTTCCGCGAGGACCTCGAGCCGGCGCTCGACGTCGCCCGCAACCTGGTCGCGCTGGAGGATGCCTACGGGCTGCACGTGATCGACGGCAACCGCTCGCTGCCGCTGGAGCGGTGCGCGGCGCTGATCGAGAGCTACGCCCGCACCGCCACGGGCTGCTCGACGATCCGGACCGCGCCGACCGTCTGAGCGGTGCGGTTATCCTCGCGCGGCCCCGTGCCACGTGAGATCAAGCTCGCCGGACCGACGATCGTGGCGGCGGCGCTCGCCGCCGCCTACGTGATCGTCTCGCCTCCGAGCCTCGACCTCGCCGCGGCGCTGTTCCGCGCGTGGCTGTTTCACCGCGAGCCGTGGGGGATCTGGAACAACTTCTGGTACTCCGGGCACAGCACCCCGGGCTACAGCGTCCTGTTCCCGGCGGTCTCGGCGGCACTCACGCCGCAGCTCGCGGGCGGGCTCGCCGCGGCTCTGACCGCGGCGCCGTTCACCGCGCTCGCCTGGCGTCACCGCGGACCGGCGGCGCTTGCCGGCTCGCTGCTGTTCGGGGTGTTCACCGCGGTCGACCTGTTCACTGGACGGCTGCCGTTCGCCTTCGGCCTGCTCCCTGCGACGGCCGCCGTGCTGGCGCTCGATCTGAGGTGGTGGCCGCTCGGCTGCCTGCTGGCGACCGTGTCGGCGCTCTGCAGCCCGGTGGCGGCGCTGTTCGCGGCGATCGTGGCCCTCGGGTATGCGGTCGGCGGCGTGCTCGACAGCGGGTTTGGAGGAAAAGGGCGGCGCCCTCGCCCATATCGGCCAAATCGACCCTGGCTCGACGGGCGAGGCCGCCAGGCGTCAGGGGCACTCGGGGCCGCCGCGCCCGGGGTCGCCGTCGCCGCCGGTGCGCTCCTGCCGATCCTCGTTCTCGCGGTCGCCTTCCCCGAGGGCGGCACCGAGCCGTTCGAGCTGGGGACGCTGCTGCCGGTGCTCGCCGTCGCGGTCGTCGGCTTCGCGCTCACCGAGCGGACCGACACGACGCTGCGGGCGTGCCTCCTCGTCTACGCGCTCGCGCTCATCCTCAGCTACCTGATCCCGAGCGCGATCGGCTCCAACGTCGCGCGCATGGGCACGCTGCTCGCCGCGCCGGTGGCGACGGTCGTGTTCTGGGAGCGGCGGCCGCGGCTCCTCGCGGCGGCGATCGTGCCGCTGCTCTACATCGGGATCCAGGCTCCGGTCCAGAACGTCGTCGTCTCCAGCGGGCAGCCGACGACTTCGGTCGCGTTCTACCGGCCGCTGCTGCGCTTCCTGCAGAGCCGGGGCGGTACGCCGTTCCGGATCGAGATCCCGTTCACCGCGCTGCACTGGGAGGCCTACCGGGTCGCGACGCGGGTCCCGATCGCGCGTGGCTGGGAGCGCCAGCTCGACATCCGCGACAACCCGATCTTCTACCGACGCGGCGCGCTCACCGCCGCGAGCTATCGAACGTGGTTGAACGCCAACGCGGTCCGGTTCGTCGCGCTGCCGGACACGAAGCTCGACAGGTCGGCGCAGGGGGAGGCGGCCGTGATCCACGCCCGCCCGGCTTTTCTGCGACCGGTGGCGCACGTCGGCGCGTGGCGGGTCTACGCGGTGCGGGACCCGACACCGATCGCCCAGGGCGCGGCGCAGCTGACCGCGCTCGGTCCCGACTGGCTGACGCTCCGCGCGCGCCGTGCGGGCAGGGTGCTCGTGCACGTCCGCTTTTCGCCCTACTGGGCCCTCGTCGATGGCACCGGATGCGTCGAGCCCGCCGGGCCGGACACCCGGTTGGTGCTGCGGCGGCCGGGCGTGGCCAGGCTCGCGATTCGCTTCTCGCTCGGGCGGATCGGCGCGCACTCGGCGCGATGCACGCGCTGATGCGCGTCCGTCAGCCGGCCGCGCGATCGCCGAAACGCAGGCGGTAGCCCGTCGGAGTGGTGCCGAGACGCCGGGCGAAGGAGGCGCGCAGTGCCGCCCCATCGGTGAAGCCGCTGCGATACGCCACCGTCTCCACCGGCTCGCTCGTCGTCTCCAGCAGCGTCTGGGCCCTGCGCAACCGCTGCTCACGCACCCAGCGGGCGGGGGTGACGCCCGTCTCGGAGCGAAAACGACGCGCGAACGTGCGCGGCGACATCGACGCCTGACTCGCCAGCCGTGTGACCGGAAGCGGCGCGTCCAGGTGCGCAAGCGCCCACGTGCGCGCGGCCTCGGTCGAGCCGTCCGTGATCGATCCGTTCGCCGGGCCGGCGATGAACTGAGCCTGGCCGCCCTCGCGATGGGGCGCGATCACCACCCGCCGCGCAAGCTCGGCAGCGACCGCCGCACCATGGTCACGCCGGACGAGATGCAGGCAGAGATCGAGGCCCGCGGCGACCCCGGCGCTGGTCAGGACCATGCCTTCGTCGACGTAGAGCACGTCGGGATCGACGTCGGTCGCGGGGAAGCGGCGGGCCAGCTCGCCGGTGGAGTGCCAATGCGTCGTCGCGCGGCGGCCGTCGAGCAGGCCGGCCTCGCCGAGCACGAACGCACCGGTGCAGATCGACACGATGCGCGCGCCCCGCCCGTGCGCCCGTCGCAGCGCTCCCGCGGCGCGGCGCACATCGGCGGTCGGGGAGAGATCGTCGATGCCCGGCACGACAATCGTGTCGGCGTCCAGTAGTGCTCGGAGCCCGCCCTGCGTGGAGATCCCAAACCCCGTCGATGTCGTGACCGGCCCGCTCCGGACGCCGGCGAGCGTGAAGCGGTAGCGATCCTCGCCGCAGTGGCCGAACAGGTGCGCGGGGGCAGCGAGATCGAGCAGGATCACGGTCGGCAGGGCGAGGGCGACCACGTGATGCGGGCGTGGCATGAAATCGACGATAGTTGTCTTTCCTGCCACTGGTCAAGCGGGGCCGCAGCCGCAACCATGCGGCCATGACCACCACGCCCCGTACTCAGGTGCTGTTCTTCGATGGCGTCGACGACCTCGACCCCGTCGGCCCGCTCGAGATCCTGACCGCCGCCGGCCTTCCGGTGAGCCCGGTCCGCCCCTTCGATCACCCGACGACGGTGCACACCGCGCACGGGCTGAGGCTCGAGGTCGGTGCGGTGCTCGACGACACCGCCGAGCTGGTGATCGTGCCCGGCGGCGGCTGGCTGGACGCCGGGCCCGGCGTGCGCGACCAGGCGACCGGTGCGCTGCCGGCCCAGCTGGCGGCGATGCATGGGCGCGGGACCGTGATCGCATCGGTCTGCACCGGGGCGATGCTGCTCGCGGCGGCCGGCCTGCTGGAGGGCCGGGCCGCCGTCACCAATCGGGGCGCGTTCGACGAGCTCGCCGCCGCGGGAGCGATCGTGGAGCGAGACGCGCGCGTGGTGGACACCGGCGACGTCGTCACCGCCGGAGGTCCGGCCGCGGGGCTGGACCTGGGCGTCCATCTCGTCGGCCGCTTCCTGGGGGCCGAGGCGGGCCGCGCCGCAGCCGCGCGCCTGGAGCACGAGCCCGTCGGGCCGGTGCTGGCGACGGCCCGCAACTGACCGCTCCATCCCCGCCCGGGCGCTCACAAAACACGCATGAGAGCCACGTGAAAAAGTCGTGAACCCGGGCTAGATTGAGGCCGTGCTCCAGCTCCGGCGAGTCGGCGCCCATGTGCTGCCCAAGGGGTGGGTCGACGCGCTGCGCCAGGTGGGGCTGTTCGTCGGCGCGTACGTGCTCTACCAGGTCGTCCGCGGGATGGTGAACGGGGACGACGCTCCGGGGCGCGCGTCGTGGAACGCGACCAAGATCATCAACTTCGAGCGCGGTCTGCATGTGTTCGTCGAGCCGCAGATCCAGCAGTGGGCGCTCGGGTTTCACCGGCTGATGGAGTTCGCGACGTGGTTCTACGTCAACGGCAACTACGCGATCACCGGTGGCGCGCTGCTGTGGATCTACGTGCGCCGCAACGACTCCTTCTACTGCGTGCGCAACATGTTCATGATCGCGATGGTGCTCGCGCTCGTCGGGTACGCGCTGTATCCGACCGCGCCGCCGCGGCTGATGCCGCAGTGGGGGTTCACCGACGTCGTCCAGCTCTATACCGGCGTGACCGCCGAGCGCGGCGCGCCGGCGGCGTTCCTCAACCTGTACGCGGCGGTGCCCTCGATGCACGTCTGCTTCGCGCTGATGACCGGGTCGACGATGGTCCGCCTCTCCTCCAATCTCCTGGCCCGGGTCATGTGGGCGATCTACACGCCGTTCGTGGTGTTCGTGGTGGTCGCGACCGGCAACCACTACCTCACCGACTGCGTGCTCGGGATGGCCACCGCCGGCCTGTCGGCGCTGCTCGCGGCCCAGCTTCTCGCCCGCGCGCGTCCCGACGCCTGGTCCTTCGGCCGGCAGCGCGTGAGCGGACTGCCCGAGATGACCTCGTCGGCGACCGGCTGACCTCCGGCAGCGATCCACCGCCAGAGCGTCTACTCTGTCGAGGTCGATGGTGCCGGAGCCGAGTTCCCGCGTGCGCAGCCCCCGCGCCCGCCGTCCCCGTCAGCACTCCGCCGAGCGCAACGGCAGGGGTGGGCGGGTCCTCGATTCGGAGCTGATGCAGCAACGGCTGATCGCCTCGCGGCTGACCCCGAACGCGATCTCGCTCACCGGCTTCGTGCTCAACATCGCCGCGGCGGTGCTGCTGTTCGAGCGCTGGTTCTTCCTGTCGGGTCTCGCCTTCATCATCGGCTCGATCATGGACACGCTCGACGGCCGCTATTCGCGGATGTCGGGCAAGGGCACGCCGTTCGGCGCGTTTCTGGACTCCACGCTGGATCGCCTGGAGGAGGGGGTTGTGCTGACGGCCGCCGGCGCGTACTTCGCCTCCCAGCACGATCAGGTCGCGGTCGCCGCGGTCGTCATGGCGGTGCTCGCCTCGCTGATGGTCTCCTACACACGCGCTCGCGCCGAGGCGCTCGGCGTGCAGTGCAAGGTGGGCCTGGCCACTCGGCCGGTCCGCGTCGTCATCCTGTCGGCCGGACTGGTGTTCGCCCGCGGCGCGGGTCTCGGGCATTTCTACCTGCTCGCGCCCGCGGTGTACGTGCTCGCGGTACTCAGCCTGTTCACGGTCGCCCAGCGGATCTGGCACGTCCGCAAGGAGCTGAGCACTCCGCCGCAGGCCGGCTGAGCCGGGCCGCATCGTCCATTCGTCCAGGCCGGGGCCCGAACCGTCAAGAACCGGGCCTGGCCGGCCTACGATCGGAACTCCACCACAAGGGCACGCACGCCCGGACAAGGGGTTACGGAATGGGACGAGCACGAGCACGCCGCATTGGCGTGCTGGGCGCCCTGGCCGTCACGGTTGTCGGGGCACTTGCCTCGGCCGGGCCGGCGCTCGCGACGACGACCAGTCAGGCGATCTCCTCGGCCGGGCCGTTGACGAGCATCGTCGTCGGCAACGATCTCGACTGCCAGGTGAAGTACGCGGGCTGGACCGGCGGAGCGTTCTATCCCACCGCGTCGCTTGGGGCCTCGCCGACGACCGGCGACTGCGGCACGTTCGTCTCGGTCGGGCCCACCATCTACGGACCGGACTTCTCCGAGAACTACGCCTCCGGCACGGGCATCTGGCTGTCAACCGCGGACAACTACGCCACCTACTCGCCCGGCGCCCAGACCGGCGTGACCGGCTCAGGCACTGCGGGCAACCCTTATGCGCTGACGAGCAGCGCGACCGCCGGAGCGAGCGGGATCGTGGTCAGCGAGAGCGACCGCTACGTCGCCGGGACGACCAGCGTCGCGACCACCGTCACGCTGACGAACACGACCGGCGCCCCGGTGAGCGGGGTGCTCTACCGCGCGGTCGATTGCTACGTGAACGGGTCTGACGACGGATACGGCGCCGTCGGGAGCGACGGCGCCGTCGCCTGTTCGAGCGCCGCCAACGACACCCCGGCCGGCTCGGCCGAGGTGATCGAGCCCGACACCGGCGGCAGCCACTTCCTCGAGGGGTACTTCAATGACCTGTGGTTCGACATGGACGGCCAGACCGACCTCACCGACACCTGCGATTGCACGATCACCGAGGACAACGCAATGGGTGTGGACTGGGACTTCAACGTGGCGGGGAACAGCATCGCGCAGTACACGCTGCACATGAACTTCGTCAGCCCGGGCAACGGCGCCACCATCCCGGGCCTGAGCTCCGGTTCGGGCCCGAGTTCCGGCGGCGGCGACTCGAGCGGCCAGGGGAACGAGACCGCTCGCCACAAGGTGCGAATCACCTTGCGTCAGTCGGCCAGGCACCACCCCAGCCGGGCCGCGATGAGGCTGCCGCGGGGGTTCCGCGGCGAACGCGTCCGGGCCACCCTGCACGGCAGCGGAGTCCGCTCGGCGACGGGCACGGTCGCCTACAGCCTCTACCGTGGACGCAGGTGCACCGCTCACCGCCGCGTCGTGAAGGGCGCCCGCCGAGTGATCCGCCACGGCCGGATCCCCCGATCGGCGAAGGTCACCAAGGCGCTGCGGCCGGGCCGCTACTCCTGGCAGGTCGTCTACAGCGGAAGCAAGACGCTCCAGCGGGCGAGGAGCACCTGCGGACGCGCCACGCTCACCATCACGAAATGAGCCCCGGGGCGGACGCGCCCCCGGCTGTACCGTTTCCCGGGTGTCGCCCGCGCCCGCTCGTTCGCCCGCTCCGTCGCTCGGCCGCGGCGCCCGGTCGCGGATCCTCGGCACCGCGCGCGAACTGTTCTCGGACCCCGGCATCAACGCGACCGGGATCGCCGACATCGTCGAGCACGCGAGGGTGTCGCGCCGCACGCTGTACCAGCACTTCGCCTCCAAGGATGAGCTGATCGTCGCCTATCTGCGCGAGCTGGCCACCGACCAGGAGGCGATGCCGCAGCGACTGCTCACCCGCGAGGACCTCACCGCCCGGGCGCGGCTGCTCGAGATGTTCGAGGCGCTCGGCGACGGCCCGCGGCCGCTGCGCGGCGATCCGTTCCTCGCCGCCGCGGTCGAGCTCGCCGATCCAGATCACGCCGGGCGCCGAGTGATCGCTCGCCGCCAAGCGGCGCTCGGCGAGCTGCTCGGCGAGGTGTGCCGCGAGGCGGGCGCGCGCCAGGCCGAACAGCTCGCCCGCCGGCTGCTGGTGCTGTACGCGGGGGCGGCGGCGGCGATGCTTTCGGCCGATGATGCGGCGCCGGCGGCCGAGGCGGCCGCCGTTGCCCGCGTCCTGCTCGAGCATGCCATCGACTGACTCCTCGCTGTAGACCGATCGGTTTCCTTGGTGCGACGCGCCCTCCAGGGGCGTCCATCGAAGTAGACCACTTGGTGTGCATGTCGATGTAACCGAACAGCGACGACGGGATAGATTCGGGAGAACGCCTGCTGCGAACCTCGCGCGGGCGCTGACACTCGAAAGGAACTTCGTGAGCACCTCCAGCAACGGATCCTCGCGCCATCAGTACGACAAGGTCCGCGTCGCGATCATCGGCGTCGGCAACTGTGCGAGCTCCTTCGTCCAGGGCGTCCACTACTACCGGAACGCCAACCCCGCCGAGCAGGTCCCGGGACTCATGCACGTCGACCTCGGCGGCTATCACGTCCGTGACATCGAGTTCTCGGCGGCGTTCGACATCGACGCCGACAAGGTCGGCAAGGATCTGTCCGAGGCGATCTTCGCCGGCCAGAACAACACGCTGAAGTTCGACGCCGAGGTCCCGCATCTGAACGTGCCGGTGCTGCGCGGCATGACCCACGACGGCCTGGGCAAGTACCTGTCGCAGAAGATCACCAAGGCCCCCGGCGAGACCGCCGACATCGTCGAGGTGCTGAAGGAGACCCGCACCGACGTCGTCGTCTCCTACCTGCCGGTCGGCTCCGAGCAGGCGACGAAGTGGTACGTCGAGCAGATCATCGAGGCCGGCTGCGGCTTCGTGAACTGCATCCCGGTGTTCATCGCCAGGGAGGACTACTGGAACAAGCGCTTCAAGAAGGCCGGACTGCCGATCGTCGGCGACGACATCAAGTCCCAGGCCGGCGCGACGATCGTCCATCGCCAGCTCGCCCGTCTGTTCCACGACCGCGGGGTCAAGCTGCTGCGCACCAGCCAGCTCAACGTCGGCGGCAACATGGACTTCTTCAACATGCTCGAACGCGAACGCCTGGAGTCCAAGAAGATCTCCAAGACGAACGCGGTCACCTCGATCATGGGCCACGAGCTGCCGCCGGACGACGTCCACGTCGGCCCGTCGGACTACGTGCCGTGGTTGACCGACCGCAAGTGGGCCCACATCCGCCTCGAGGGTCAGGCGTTCGGCGACGTGCCGCTCACCGCCGAGCTGAAGCTCGAGGTGTGGGACTCGCCGAACTCGGCCGGCATCGTCACCGACGCGGTGCGCTGCTGCAAGCTCGCGCTCAACAGCGGCCTGGCCGGCCAGCTCGACGGCCCGAGCTCCTACCTCATGAAGTCGCCGATGCACCAGCGCCCGGACGACGAGGCGCACGAGCTCACCGAGAAGTTCATCGCCAAGTACGCGCGCAAGCCGGGCGTCGCCGCGGCGGCCAAGCGGGACGCACCGGCCCGCACCACGCGGGGGACCAAGGCCAAGCCGGCCGCCAAACGCACGCGCGCGGCCGCCAAGGCCTGAGCACCTCGCTCTGCTGGGCGTCGAACGACGGCAGGACCGTCGTTTGATGCCCAGGTGAGCACACCACATCGGGAAGGATCTGGCCCGTTCGGGGTCTTGGTCGGGTGAACCACCCTCTTCGACCTGACAGGAGTTCTTCACCGATGACCCAGACCAGAACGATCCGGACGAAGACCGGCGCCACGCTCGCCGCGATCGGCGTGGCCGCGCTGGTCGCCGCGTGCGGCAGCTCGCACTCCAGCAACCCCGGAAGCGCGAGCAGCGGCTCGAGCGGGTCGACCGGGTCTGCGGTGAGCGCCACCCCGGCCGCCGACCATACGCTGCAGATCTCGATCGCCTCCGGCAAGGACGGTCGCTACCTGGCCGGCGCCGGCGGGCGGGCCATCTACCTGTGGGTGGCCGATGGCCACAACCAGTCCCACTGCACCAGCGGCGGGTGCGCCAAGTTCTGGCCGGCGGTGCTGACCAAGTCCAAGCCGTCGGCAGGCAGCGGCGTGAAGGCGAGCGGCCTCGGCACGATCTCCCACAGCGGCGGTGAGCGCCAGGTAACCGACAACGGCCACCCGCTCTACTACTTCGCGGAGGACAAGAGCCGCGGCATGACGAAGGGCCAGGGCAGCAATGGCTTCGGCGCGAAGTGGTGGCTCGTGAGCCCGTCCGGTACCGCGATCACTCACTCCGGCTCATCGAGCGGCAGCGGCTCCGGCTCCAGCGGCACCTCGGCCACGACCACCTCGTCGAGCAGCTCGTCGAGCAGCTCGGCCTCCGGCGGCTGGGGCTAGGCCACGATGGCGACGGGCACCCGCGAGCTGCCCGCCACTCCAGATGACTCGCAGTTCGGCCGGTCCGGTTCACCGGGCCGGCCGATCGGCGATTGGGCCTTCGCGGGGGTGGCGATCGCGTCGATCGGCGGACCGCTTGCGATCGCCGGCCTGATCGCGCCTGCGATCACCGGCGACACGCTCCAGTCCGGAGGGCTCGCGACGCTCGTCTCGCTGGTCGTCTTCCTCGCGCCGCTCGGCGTGTGGCTGCGCTGGTCAGGCGAGGTGAGCGGTGCCGGCGGCCTCTACGGGTTCGTCGAGGCCGCCGCGGGACGTCGCGTGGCGCTCGTCCAGGCCGCAATCTGGACGTTCAGCTACCTCCTCTACATCGTCTACACGACAACCCAGATCGTCTACGACCTCCTGCCTCAGGTGATCCCGGGGGAGCGCGGCTGGCAGACGCCGCTCTCGCTGCTCATCCCGATCGCGATCGTCGGCGTGATGGTCGCGGGACGGACCGCCGCGCTCGTCACGCTCGGGCTGCTCGCGGCCGGCCAGGTGGCGTTCGCCGGCGTGCTCGACGGGGTCGCCGTCGGCCACCTCGGGCTCCCGGTCTCGTCCTTCGGGACCGGCGCCGGCGCCGGCGAGGTCCTCCAGTCCGGCGCCAAGACCTCGCTGCTCTACGTCTGTGCCGGGCTGCCGCTGTTCCTCGGCGGCGAGCTGAAGCGCCCGGCGCAGACGATTCGCCGCGGGCTCTCAGGCGCCTACGTGCTCACCGGAGCGCTCGTGTTGCTCGCCGTCGCCCCGCTGGCCGCGGCGCCCGCCCTCGCCCACACCGAGGTGCCGGGCGCAGCGGTGCTGGCTCGCTACGAGGGCGGGGGTGCCGGCCATGCGATCGGGATCGCGATCGCGGCGAGCGTCGGGGGCGTGATCCTCGCCGAGTACGTGGCGCTCACGCGCCTGCTGAGCGCCGCCGGCCGCTGGCCGGTCCGCAAGGTGACGCTCGCGGTCGGAGCGTTCGTGCTCGCCGCTGCGCCGCTGATGCTGATCGACCCCGGCGGCATCTACGACGCGCTCACGCGGCCCTCGCTCATCGCCCTGTGGCTGAGCCAGCTGATCGTGTTCGCCGTCTACCCGCGGTTCGCCCACCGCCGAGGCCAGGCGATGGCGCCCGCGTGGACGCTGAGCGCCGTGGCGTGCGCGTTCGCCGTCCACGGGCTGTGGAACGCCGTGCACCAGCTCGGCAGCTGAACGGTCAGCGCGGCAGCGCGGCAGTAAGCGCCGGCGACAGGTCGCCGCGTCCGGCGACCTCGACCCCGCCCTCGAGGCCGAGCCATGCGGCGACGGTGGAGAGCTCGGCGGCCAGCTCGGCACTGACGTGGTCGACCTCGATGGCATCCTCGGCGAACGCTCCCTGGACGCGCAGGACGCCCGTCTGGCGATCGGACTTCAGATCGACGCGGGCGACGAGCTCGCCGTCGAGCAGGAACGGCAGCACGTAGTAGCCGTAGATGCGCTGGGGAGCCGGTACGTAGATCTCGATCCGGTAGTGGAAGCCGAACAGGCGCTCTGCGCGGGGCCGGAACCAGATGAGCGGGTCGAACGGCGAGAGCAGCGCGCGCCCTGGCACCGGGCGCGGGCGCGGGGCCTCGTGCCACAGATAGGCCGGCGCCTCCCAGCCGCGCACCTCGACAGGGAGCAGCTCGCCGGAGTCGACGAGCTCGCCGACGCGCGCCTTCGAGTCGGCGCGAGGCAGGCGGAAGTAGTCGCCGATGTCCGGCTCGGTCGCCACGCCGAGCGCGCGGGCCGAGATCCGCGCGAGCTCGCGCTGGGCGTCTGCCCGCGTGGGGGTCGGTGCGCCGAGCACCTCCTCGGGCAGCACGCGCTCGGACAGGTCGTAGTGGCGCTCGAAGTTGATCCGTCGGGCCGCCATCACCTGCCCGGTGTAGAAGAGATGCTCGAGCGCGACCTTGCCGTCGTGCCAGTTCCACATCTGGCCGGCGGCGGGAACCCCACGGGAGAAGCCCGTGTCGCCGGCGCGGATCGGCCCCTGGTCACGCACCAGCTGCAGCGTGCCGGCGACGAGCGCCGGATTCTCGTCGAGGATCCGCTGCATCGAGCCCCAGGCGCCATCGAGGTTCTCCATCCGCCAGCGCAGCAGCGGGTGCGTCTCGATCGGGATCAGCGACGCCTCGTGCGCCCAGTACTCGACCAGGCGGCGGTTCAGGCGCCCGCGCGTGTGCCCGGCGAGCCGGTCAAGCACGGTCGGGTCATACGGCCCCAGACGCGAGAAGACGGGCATGTAGTGCGCCCGCAGGAAGACGTTGACCGAATCGAGCTGCAGCAGCCCGAGCCGGCGCACGAGTGCGGCGATGCGCGCGGAGTCGGCCTGCGGACCGCCCCCACCGGCGCGCGGGCGACCGAACCCCTGGGCGCGCAGTGCGATCCGCCGGGCGGCGAGCGGGCTCAGCCGTGCGGCGGCCTCAGTTCGGGCGGCGGTGCTAATTGGCGTCGCGGGCCGCGTGACGGATCCGGCGCCCCGGGCCGGGACGGGCTGTGGTTCTCACGCTGCGGAAAGACATCACGCTCGCTCCTCGGTGGCCGGGACGAGGCGATTCTACGGGCGGGCAGCACCCGGGACGGGTTGGGCGGTTTTCAGACCGGGTGTCTGAAAATCGACCAGCTCCGCTCCGGAGGCCTGCCGCGCGGGGCGCTCACCGGTGGCGACCGCGCGGGGGCGGCCTAAGATCAGGGCGTGCCCGTACCGGCTGCGGCGCCCACCGAACCGCTCGCGATCGCGCAGGTGACACCGTTCGCATGGGAGGTCCCGGGCGAGGTCAACCACTATGTGGCGCAGATCTCCGAGGAGCTCGCCGCGCGCGGGCACCGCGTGCTCATCATCGCGCCCTCCCAGGACCACGAGCTCGTCCGTGAGTCCCGGCGGCTCGTCCGCCAGGCCCCGGAGTCGCTGGTGGCGGAGCCAGGGGTGCGGGTGCTCGGCGTCGGGGAGGTCCTCCAGTTCGCCCCCAACCGCCGCAGGGCCGCCTCGCTGCCGGTCGACGTCGCCCGCACGATCGAGGACACGCTCACCACGGTTCCGCTCGACATCGTCAACGTCCACGAGCCCTTCGCACCGAGCGCCTCGAGCGTTGCCCTGCGCCACTCGCACTCGCTCACCGTCGGCTCGTTCCACTCCCCCACCGAGCGGATCCTCTCCACCCAGCTGACCCGGCCGCTCGTCCGGCTTCTGTTCAGCCGCATGGACGCCCGGACGGCGAGCTACGCGGCGACGCGCAACCTGCTGCAGACGTTCTTTCCCGGCGACTACCGCGTGATCCCGCCGGGCAGCGACGCTCCCACCGAGAGCCCGGAGCCGCGATCCGCGGACGCGACTCCGGAGCTGGTGATGCTCGCCACCGAGGAACGGGCGGCGCTGCGCACATTCCTGCGCGCGCTGCGGCTGCTGCCCGAGGACGCCGAGTGGCACGCGACGGTCTGGTCCCCGCGTCCGCTTCCGCCTCCCGCGACCCTCACGCGGACCTTGCGTGAGCGAGTCACGTTCGTCGACGCCGAGACGATCGGTGCGGGCGAGGCGCTCGCCGCCGCGGACGTGTTCGTACTCGGCTCTGAGGGGCTGCGCCCGACCCCAGGGACGCTGCTGCGCGCGCTGGGCGCGGGCGTCGCCTGCGTCGCTCCGCGCCTGCCTGTCTACGAGGAGGTGCTCGCCGACGGCGAACGCGGCCTGCTGTTCGAGCCCGGCGAGGTGCAGACGCTCGGTGCGCAGCTGGCCCGGCTGCTCGCGGATCCGGTCGCGCGCAGCCGCGGCGCCGAGTTCCACCACCGCCTGCGGGAGGAGCTGAGCTGGGCGCGCGTCGCCGGCGAGCACGCGGCGATCTACTCCGAGCTCGTTGCCCGCCGGCACGCGACCGAAGGCGACGGACAGCTGCGGCGCCGGCTCGCGGAGCGCCCGCTCATCGACGTCGACCTGCACATGCACACCGACCACTCCTATGACTGCGCGACGCCGGTGGAGGTGCTGCTCGCCGAGGCATCCCAGCGCGGGCTGGGGGCGATCGCGGTCACCGACCACAACGAGATCTCCGGCGCGCTCGAGGCACGGGCCAAGGCCTCTGGGATCCAGGTGATCGTCGGCGAGGAAGTCAAGACGGCTGAGCAGGGCGAGGTGATCGGCCTGTTCATCGAGGAGAAGATCCCGCGCGGGATGACCTTGCAGGAGACGATCGCCGAGATCAAGCGCCAGGGCGGTCTGGTCTATGTCCCGCACCCGTTCGACCGCATGCACGCGGTCCCTGACTACGAGCACCTGCTCGGAGTGATCGACGACGTCGACGCGATCGAGGTCTTCAACCCGCGGGTGGCGATCGCGGAGTTCAACGAGGAGGCGGTGCGCTTCGCCGCCAAGTACCGGATGATCGCCGGCGCCGGTTCGGACGCGCACGTCCCGCAGGGCCTGGGCTCGGTACGGATCCGAATGCGCGCGTTCGACGGTCCGGACGAGTTCCTGCAGTCGCTGCGCGACGCCGACATCATCCGCAACCCGGCCTCGCTGCTCTACGTCCAGGCGTTGAAGTTCCTGCAGACGAAGGCGATGCCACCAGGGGCTCGCCGGGCCTCACGCGAGCGCCGCGTCCGGCGGGCGACGCATCGCAAGTCCTGATGCAGCGTCAAGGACAAGACCGCCAGACCGCCAATCAGGCCAGCGTGCCCGCCACCGATGACGAGATTCGCGAGAAGTACCTCGAGCGTGCGATCCGCGAGCTGAACTCCTTTGCCCAACGTCTGTCCGAGTGCGAGCACTGCCCGCGCGGGCAGCTGATGCCGGTGCTCGGCTCCGGCCATCCGCAGGCCGACATCATGCTGCTCAAGCATTCCGCCCTGCCCTCCGAGGTCGAGGAGGGGGTCGCGTTCTACGGTCGCGGCGGCAACGCGCTGATGAAATCGCTCAAGCGGCTCGGGATCGATCCGCTCGCGGTGTACGGGACGCTGTGCGTGAAGTGCCCGGTGTTCGAGCCGGAGACCGCCGATGTCGCGTGCGTAGGCCGGCTGCTCGAGGAGCTGGCGATCGTGCGGCCGAAGATCGTCGTCGTGATGGGTCAGGACGCGCTCGCGGTGCTGGGCGAGCTGGAGGTCCCGCTGGCGCGCCCGCTCACCGCCGCGCCAGGCCAGTTGCAGCGGCTGACCCCGTCGATCGAAGCGCTCTACGTGCCCAACATCGACGATTCGCTCGACGACGAGGACGCCAAGCGCGATTTCTGGTCGGCGTTCAAGGCGCTCGGCCAGTGGTGGGAGGACCTGCCGCCCTACTGAGCCGCCCGCTCAGGCCGTGATCGGGATGTGGCCCGGCTGGGCCGCAACGCGCTCTGTCCAGGCGCGGATCGCGGGATAGGGCTCGAGCGCGAAGCCGCCCTCGGGCGCGACGTGGGTGTACGCGTAGAGCGCGATGTCGGCGATCGTGTAGCGCTCGGAGACGAAGAACTCCCGCGTGGCGAGGTGGTGCTCCATCGCATCCAGCGCGGCAGTCCCGGAACGAAGCTTGGCCGCGCGCTCCTCGTCGGTGGGGGTGATCCCCGCGTGCGCCCAGAACCGTGCCACCGCGATGTGGGGTTCATGGCTGTACTGCTCGAAGAACAGCCATTGCAGGGTCTGGGCGTGGGCGTATGCCTCGTCGGGCCAGAACTCCGTCCCGCGCGCCAGATAGCCGAGGATCGCGCCGGACTCGCCGAGCGCCCGGCCGTCGTCGAGGACGAGCGTCGGGACGCGCTGGCCGGGGTTGAGCTCGCCGAGGATCTGCGCCCGGTCTGAGCGGTCGATCACGCTGAGCTCTCGACGCTCGAACGCGATCCCGAGCTGGGTGAGCAGCAATCGGACCTTGTAGCAGTTGCCCGAGATCGCGTTGTCGTAGAGGAGGATCGCGCCGCTCCTACTTGGCGAGGAGGTTGTAGAACTGCGCGGAGGGCGTCCCCAGCCCGGTCACGTCGTCGAACCCGGGGCCGGCGGACAGGCCGGTGAGCTGGGCCTGGCCCATCGTCTCGAGCTTGGCCTTGGAGTCGGCGGTTGCCGGGGAGATGACCGCCTCGATCTTGCCCGCGCCCTGCGGCGTGTCGGTGACGTCGATGAACGCCTGCGAGCCGTAGAAGCCGTAGAGGGTCGGATTGGCATATCCCAGCGCGACGCCGCCGCGGGCCTGGATCACGTCCGCCTCCGTGGCGGCGAACAGCGGCGAGGCCTCGCTCGTGCCGCCGACTCGCAGGAACACGACGCTGGGTTTCTTGGGCGACGTCGAGAAGGCGACCGAGTAGCCGGTGTACTGGTCGGCATCGTCGGAGACGTCCGGATAGACCTCCATCGCGGTGCCGTTCACGACGTTCCCGGAGGCCACTCCCTGCTGGTAGTAGGGCTCCTGGAAGAGCGTGCTCACCCCTCCCGTGGAGCCGCCGTTGAATGTGCCGGGCGGGTTGGGAGTCCAGCCATGGCCGTGTTGTTTGGCGAGCCCATCCTCCCAGCCGGCCTGCCACAGGTCCTGGCCGTTTGCACCGATCGCCAGGCTCGTGCCTCCGACAGTCGTCAGCCACGGGTCCGAGGCGGGGAACAGGTAGCTCAGGGGCGGGTTCGAGCCGACGTCACCAGACGCGGTGTTGACGGTGATGCCCTCCACCCCGGCGCGCTGCAGTGCGTTGGTGAAGGCGCTCTCGGTGGCCGTGGTGAAGCTGTTCACGCCCCAGGAATCGGTGACCACGTCGGCGAGATGGCCGGCGACGATCTGCTCGAGCGCGTTGAGCGTCGGCTCGTCGGTTGCTCCCTTGCCACCCGCGACATAGGCGATCGTCGCGCCCGGGGCGACGGCGTGGACGGCCTCGACGTCGAGCGCGCTCTCAACGTCGCCCACCCCATCGGACGATCCCTTCTCGACGTAGGAGACGAACTGCGAGGCCGGGAGCGGAGCGAACCCGTCCTGCGCCGCCTGCACGTTCGCGTCGGCGAGCGCCGTGGAGTCGTTGTCGCCGCTGATGATCGCGACCGTGACGTCCTGGCCGGTGAGACCGGTCGCCTTGGCGAACAGCGCCGAGCGCAGCTGGTTCGGGGTGTAGCCGCACGGCGCCAGGCTGAGCTGCTCGCCGTAGGCCGGGGGGACGCCGGTGGCGGGGAGCTGACCGTAGTACTGCGAGCATGCCTGACCCGCAGCGTGCCGCGTCGCGGCCAGGAACTTGGGCTTCTCCGGCACGGGCTGAGTGCCGGTGACGGTGACGGTGACCACCTGTCCCACCAGGCTCGACGGCATCGACATCGGCGTGGCGTTGGTCACCTGGCCCGAGCGGGCCGGGACGACGGTGGTGTCAAAGCCCTGGGCGATGGATCCCGCGCGACCGGTCGCGGACACGAGATAGGGGCTCTGATCGGTGACGTGCAGGCCCTGCGCCTTCAGCCAGGAGGCGACGGCTGCGATCTCGTCGGCGCTCGCTCCGAACTGGCTCGCGACCTGCGCGGGCGTGAGGAACTGCCCGTCGGAGCTCGAATGGGGGTCGGAGACCTGCTCGTCAAGCGCCTGCAGGCCAGCCTCGTCCTGGCCGAGGAACACGTGCACCTCGGCGGTGCGGCCCGCCGGGGCGGGCGCGGTGAAGGCGAGCGTCGTGCCACTGAGCGGCGCGGTGCTCGGGATGACGGTCGAATCGGTCGCTGCCGGCGACGCAAGCGCTCCTGGCGCCGCACATCCGAGCGAGGCCGCCGCGACACCCGCACAGCCAAGGATCCATCCACGCAACCCAGACCGCATGCTGCCTCCTCATCCTCGTGAGCCCCGCACCTGCGCGGCGGATCGTAACAGCGAGCCGGTCCCGCCTGCGCGGGTCGTGCAGAGGCGCTACCGACCGGCTGCCGCCGCGTCCAGGCGGTCGGCACCGACCAGCCGCGGCACCGCCGACAAACGCCCGACCAGCGCCGCGTGGGCGCGCTCGGTACTCGCGCCGTCCGGTGCAGGCGTGTCGGGCAGCGCCGCCGCGATCCAGTCGAGGTCGGCGCGGTCGCCGTCGGCCGCAATCAGCGACCCGTCGTGCAAGCCGAGCTGGACCCGCACGTGCAGGCGGGCCCGGTGCATCCGCGTACGGACGGTCACCACGGGCACGGCGGTGGCCCGCGCGAGGTCCCCCTCGCCCAGGCCCGAGCAGACGTGGAGCAGCAACGTGTCGCGCTCGGACGGGCTGAGGCGCTCGAGCACCCGGGCGAGCGCGCGACCGAACCGGTCGGCCTCGATCCGGTCGAGCCCGGCCTCGCGCGTGTCGAGCGGAACCTCGGGGCCGAACCGCCGCAGCCCGCGGTCGGCCCGCGTCGAGCGTCTGAACCACTCCCGGACGAGGTTCCTGGCGATCCCGAGCAGCCAGGGAGCGGCGTCGTCCCGGCCGTCGTAACGCCGGCGGTGGTCGACGGCGACATCGAACGTCTCCGCGGCGAGGTCGATGCCGGGTGAACCGACGCAGGTCACGCAGTAGCGGTGGACCTTCGCCCAGTGGCGGTCGAACACCGCCTCGAACGACGGTGGATCCAGGTAGGAGGCGCGGATCACCGCCGCGTCGCTCACTCCTCTGATCGGCCTCATACCCCTTAATTGACCGGACGGGCCAATTCTGTTCCATCGCGCCCTCGGCGCGTGTCCGAATTCAGCCCGGGAGCAGCACGATCTTTCCGAGCTTGGCGCCCGCGCGGAAGCGGTCATACGCGTCGGCGACCCGCTCGAGCGGGAAGGTCTCGGCGATCGGCACGGCGATCTCGCCGCCGGCCAGCGCCGGCAGTACCGAGCGCTCGACGGCGCGGGTGGCGAGCGCCTTCAGCTCGAGCGGCCGGGCCCGGAGCGTCGAGCCGTGGATCCGGGCGCGCTTCATCATCACCAGGCCGAGGTTGATCTCCGCCGTCGCGCCCGCGCCGGTGCCGATCACCGCGATTCGCCCGCCGGTCTCCAGCGACATCAGGTTCTCGCCGAGGTTGACGGCGCCGACCAGTTCGAGCACGACGTCGAACGGTCCATGCTCGCCGAAGCCCTCTGGCGCGATCACGGTGGCGCCGAGCGCGGCCACCGCGTCTCGATGGTCGGGGTTGCGGACGGTCGCGGTCACGCGCGCCCCCGCAGCGCGGCCGAGCTGCACGGCTGCCGTGCCGACCCCGCCCGCCGCCCCGTGGACGAGCAGTCGTTCACCGGCGAGGAGGCCTGCCTGGGTGAAGACGGCATCGTGGGCGGTGAGGAAGACCTCCGGAAACCCGCCGGCCTGCGGCCAGTCGACGCCATCGGGCACCGCCATCAACATGCGCTCGTTGACGACGCACAGCTCCGCCTGCGCACCGCCGCCGACGATCGCCATCACGCGATCGCCGATCTGGAAGCGCTCCGCACGCGGACCACGTGCGACGACCTCGCCCGCGAGCTCCATCCCTGGAATGTCGACCGGCACGCCGGGGGGCGGTGGGTAGTGCCCGGCGGCCTGCATGATGTCCGCGCCGTTGAGGCCGGCCGCGCGCACGCGGACGAGCACCTCCCCGTCGGCGGCGACCGGGTCGGGCCGTTCCTCGACGACGAGCTTCTCGTCCTTGATGACCGTGGCGCGCATGTGGCTGGGACCCTAGCTGGCTCGTCCGCGGGCGATCATCCCGTCGCGCCGGCCACCCGCGGGACGCCGGGGTCGGACTCCCCGCCGGACTGCTCACGCACGATGTAGTCCTCGATCTCCATCACCCGGTCGCGGGAGCGGGTGGCGACCGCGAGCAGGTCGCTCATCGTCGAGACCTCCTCGATCTGCTCGGCGATGAACCACTGCATGAACTGCTCGGCGGCGTAGTCGTGCTGCTCGCGTGCAGTACCGGCGAGCCGGCTGATCTGCTCGGAGACGCGCTTCTCCTGTTCGAGCGCAAGGGCGACGGGCTCGACCACGTCGGCGAAGCCACTCTTGGGCGCCTCGACCCCGGGCGTGATCACCGGGACGTTGGTGTCGAGCAGATACTGGACCATCATCATCGCGTGGTCGCGCTCCTCGAGCGCCTGGCGGTAGAAGAACGAGGCGAGCCGCGGCAGCGTCTCGGACTCGTAATAGACCGCGCACGCGACGTACTGCTGATGGGCGGCGAACTCGTGGCCGACCTGCTCGTTGAGCAGATCGTTGAAGGGGGTGGCGGTGTCCATCCCGGGAACCTACTCCGCCGCGGGCGGGGTGGGCGTGGAGCGCCTCACCAGCTCCGCGACGCACTCGATGTGCGGGGTCTGAGGGAACATGTCGACCGGGCGGACGCGGACGAGCTCGTAGCCGCCGTCCCGAACCAGCTGCGCGGCGTTGGGCGCCAGCGTCGTCGGATTGCACGAGACGTAGACGATCCGCGACGGCGAGGCCTCGATGATCCGTCGCACGACCTTCTGCGAGAGGCCGGCGCGCGGCGGGTCGACCACGAGCAGGTCGGGCCGGCCGGCGGTGTCGACGAGCTCGCGCAGCGCCAGGCGCACATCGCCGGCGAAGAAGTTCGCATTGTCGATCTCGTTAGCCCGGGCGTTGGCGATCGCGTCGGCGATGGCGTCCTCGACGATCTCCAGGCCCCACAGCTCGGCGACGCGCGGCGACATCAGCAGTCCGATCGTCCCGATCCCGCAATACAGGTCGTAGAGCCGCTCGAAGCCGCCGGGCCGTGCGTACTCGGTGGCGAGGGCGTACAGCCGGTCGGCCATCTCGGTGTTCGTCTGGAAGAACGCTTCGGCGGAGATCCGGAACGTCATGCCGCCGATCTCCTCCTGGAAGCGCGTCGATCCCGACAGGACTTCGGTGTTGCCTCCCTGGGTCGTCTCGCCGACGGAGTCGAGGCGCGTCCACAGCAGGCCCTTCAGGTCAGCGGCCGCCGCCGCGACGAGTGATTCACGGTCGAGGCCGTCGAGTTCGTCGGATGTGACCAGCCGTGCCTGGAGCGCGCCGGTGCGGCGGCCCTCGCGCACGACGAGGTTGCGCAGAAAGCCGACGTTGGTGCGCCGGTCGTAGGCGGTCAGACCCTGCTCGCGACACCACTGCACGATCCGTTCACGGACGGCGTTGCCGGCCTCGGAGGCGAGTAGGCAGTCGGTGAGCGGGACGATCTCCTCCCAGTTGCCGGGCGCGTGAAAGCCACACACGAGCTCGCCGTCCGGCCCGGTGCCGAACGAGTACTCGAGCTTGTTGCGGTAGCGCCACTGCTGCTCGGCGGGCACGATCGGCTCCAGCGTGGGGTTCTCAAAGCCGCCGATCCGGGTGAGCGCGTCCCGCACCTGCTCGCTCTTGATCTCGAGCTGGCGCTCGTAGGAGAGGACCTGCCACGGGGCGCCGGGATGGTCGGCGACCGGCTCGATCCGGTCGGGTCCCGGGCTGATGATCTCCACCGCGCGCGCCTCGGCGTAGGAGCGCTTGCGCTTGCCGACCACTGCCCGCACGGTGTCGCCCGGCATCCCGCCGGAGACGAACACGACGTACCCGGATTCCGTGCGCGCGACCCCCGCGCCGCCGTAGGCGAGCGAATCGATCGTGAGCGTCAGCTCGTCGCCGCGCTGCGGGCGAGTCATCGTCTGCGAGGTCTCCATCGCGTCTAGATAAGCAGCCGCTCAGAAACAGGCGGCACACTGGGGTCGTGGAATCCACCCCCAGCCAGAACGCGCCGCAGCCCGAGCAGCCCGAGTTCACCATGGACCGCCGCCAGGCGATCTGCGCCATGATCCTGTGCCTCCAGGGCGCGTACCGGCTCGCGCTGCTGTTTTGGTCGCCGTCGCTGATCGGTAGCCATCCGCTGCTGCTGGAGGCGCTGCGCGGCTCGACGTCCTCGCTCGTCGCCGGCGGGGCGTTCGCGCGCATCGGACAGGCATCGCTCGTGCTCGCCCTGCTGCTCCCGCTGCCGACGCTGATGATGAGCGACCCGTTCGTATGGTGGGCGGGCCGGCTGTGGGGGCCCGGGGTCATCGAGATCGTCGCCGGGCGAGGCGCCGGGAGGCGCCGGGGGGTCAAGATCGCGATGCGCCTGATCGAGCGAGCCCGCTCGTGGGCGGTCGTGCTGGCGCCCGTCCTGCCCATCCCGAGCGTGATCATCTACGCCGCGGCCGGCTGGACCGGCATGCGGCTGCGGTGGTTCCTGCTCCTTGATCTGATCGGGACGTTCGGCTGGGTGGCGCTGATGGTCGGGCTCGGCTACGGGCTCGGACACTCCGCGGTCAACGTCGCCCACGACATCACCCACTACAGCCTGCTGATCACGATCGGGCTCATCGTGGCGAGCGTCGCGCTCGGCGTCTGGCGCGGGTCGCGGGCGGCGCCGCGCACGCCTGCCGACGAGCGCGGGGTTGATTGAGCCTTTCAGTCCGCGTGAGCGGACGGGTCATGCATCGCGGCGCATCAGCGTCACCGCAGCAGCTGCGATCGCTGCGACCGCGTAGCCGCAGAACAACGCAAATCCACCCCACACGCTGAGATGGTGCGGGCTGTCGAAGCTGTGAGAGAGCACCGTCATGCCCGCGTTGAGCGGCAGGTACGGCGAGATCGTGTTGTTCAGGCTGGAGCCGAGAATGTCGAGCAGGCCGGGGAGCACGAACAGCAGGCCGACGAATGTGGCCAGGCCTCCGGCGGTACTGCGCAGTAGCCCGCCGAAGCCGACGCACATCGCGCCCAGCACGGTCATGAACAGCGCACAGCCGATGACCGTCCGCAGCGCACCGGGGTCGCCGAGCGAGTGCTGCACGTGATGCTCGGTCAGGATCGGCTGGGAGGCGAAGAACGAGATCAGCGTCGCGACCAGCATGAGGACGAATGTCACCCCGGCGTAGACGAGGATCTTCGCCCACAGCACTGGGAGCCGGTGGGGGACCGCCATGAGACTCGAGCGGATCATTCCGGTCGAGTACTCGCCCGAGATGACGAGGACCCCGAGCACGCCGATTGCGAGCTGGGCGCCGTGCCAGCCTCCAGTCGCGGTATTGATCGCGTCGAAGGTGGCGCGGTCCTGCGGGCTCATGTGAGCCCAGTGCGCCATCTGGACCGCCGACGCGATCGGGCCGAGCGCCGACATCACCACGAACGCCACCAGCAGCGTCCAGCGGGTCGAGCGGAGCGTCCAAAGCTTCGTCCACTCGGACGCGAGCACGCGGCGCATCGTCACCCCGTCGGTCGACGCGGGAGCCGTGGCCGAGCCGGGCGCGACCGTGGTGCCGAGCGCGCTCACGCCGCCTGCCTCTCATGCTGGTGGCGTCCGGCCTGGTATTCCACCGCGTCGTCGGTGAGACCCATGAATGCGTCCTCGAGCGACGCGGTCTGGGGAATCAGCTCGTGCAGCTCGAATCCACGCCCGGCACAGACGGCTCCGATCTGGGCGCTGGTCAGTCCGTGAACCTCGAGCACCCCCGGCTCCGGGGTCGTGATCGTCACCTCGCCGGCGGCGAGTGCCGCTTGAAGCTCGGCGGCGTCCGGGGAGCGCACGCGGACCGCGGCGCCGTGGGAGGCCTGCGCCACCAGTTCGGCCACCGTGGTGTCGGCGATCAGGCGACCGCGACCGATGACGATGACGTGCTCGGCGATCTGGGCCATCTCGGCCATCAAGTGCGACGACAGGAACACGGTCCTGCCCTCGGCGGCCAGCGACTTCAAGAGGTTGCGCATCCAGAGGATGCCCTCGGGATCGAGCCCGTTGGCCGGCTCGTCGAGGATCAGCACCGACGGGTCACCGAGCAATGCCGCGGCGACACCGAGTCGCTGGCCCATACCGAGTGAGAAGCCGCCGGCGCGTCGGCGAGCCACGCCGGACAACCCCACCAGCTCGATCACCTCCTGCACTCGGCTGCGAGGGATGCCGTGCGTCTGGGCCATCGCGACCAGGTGGTGATAAGCCGAGCGCCCGGTGTGGATCGCGCGCGCTTCCAGCAGCGCGCCGACCTCGCGCAGCGGCGCCGGCATGTCGACGTAGGGCCTGCCGTTCACCGTCGCACTCCCGGAGTCCTGACGGTCGAGGCCGAGGATCACGCGCATCGTCGTGGACTTACCGGCCCCGTTCGGACCCAGGAAGCCGGTGACGATCCCCGGGGCGATGCTGAAGCTCAGATCGCTCACGGCGATCTTGTCTCCGTAGCGCTTGGTGACGTGTTCGACTTCGATCATTGGCGCCCCAGTCACTATGCACCTTATGTCGCCGGTCGCCAATACGCCGCAGGGATGAGATCGCGCGTCGCAGGATCCCTCCGTGGGCGGACGCGGGAGCGCTCGCACGCGTTGTAGGATCAATCGTTACAGAATGTTGAATTATCTGCTGCCCGCAGCGCTCGAGCGGGTCTGACCGGGACATGACGCGCGCGCTCGTCACGGGGGCGACCGGCTACATCGGGGGCCGGCTCGTCGACCATCTGCTGGCCCGTGGGGTCGAGGTCGGCGTCGCCGTGCGGGATCCCGGCCGCGCCAGCTTTGGGGAGAGCGTCTCGGTCCATCGCGCGGACGTACTCGACCCGAGCTCGCTCGAGGCGATCGGCGACGGCTACGACGCGGCGTTCTACCTCGTGCACTCGATGGGCCGGGGCGGCGGCGGTGGCTACGAGACGCGCGACGCACGCGGCGCGACGGAGTTCGCACGGTTCGCCCGTGACGCCGGGATCGAGCAGGTGGTGTATCTCGGCGGACTCGGCGACCAGCCGCGCTCGCCACACCTACGCTCCCGGCTGCGTGTCGGCGAGCTCCTCCGCGACGAGGGACCGCCGCTCACCTGGCTGCGCGCCGGGATGGTTGTCGGCGCGGGCTCCGAGAGTTACCGGACGCTCCGCTACCTCGTCGAGCGCCTGCCCTTGATGCTCGCGCCGGCGTGGCTGACCACCCCGACTCAGGCGATCGCGGTGCAGGACGTCCTGCGCTATCTCGGCGACTCGCTTCATGTGGCGGACGCTCGCGGTCGGGAGATCCAGATCGGGGCGCCGGAGGTGCTCAGCTACGGCGCGATGCTCGACCGCATGGCCGACGCGCTCGGTCGCCGGCGACGGCCACGGATCCCGGTACCGCTGCTCTCGCCGTGGCTGTCCTCGCACTGGATCGGGCTCGTCACCCCGGTCGACGCGGGGGTGGCGCGCCCGCTGGTCGAAGGGCTGTCGACGGACACGACGGTGACCGATCGGTCGGGGATGGCGCTGTTCGCGATCGAGCCGATGGGGTTCGATGAAGCGCTGCGGACGGCGCTGGCGGAGGAGCGCGAGAGGTAGCGGTGGTTGCTGCGGGCTCCTGTTGCCTGTGGCGTCGCTGTTACTTGTGGCGTTCGCGATGTGGCATCGAGGTCGGGGCCACTTCGTGTGCCCGACCACGGACCAAAAAGGCACTTCCGGGACGGCGGGGGGGAGGGTGCGGGGATCGTGCCCCCGGGCGGTGCTGATCACCCACACGCGAGAGTGGCGGGGTCCGGTTGGGTGATCGGCGCCGCCCAGGACACCGGATCACCCACACGGCCCCGGCGCGTGTCGCGAGTGCGAGAAACGTCCCGGCCCCACCTCATTGCAGAACAGCGTCGCGGGGCGGCGGCAGTCACAGCAGCGCCACCCACGCCCAAAGACCCCACACGCGCCGACGCTGCTTGACGGCCGACGACGCGGTGCGCTACCTCGCGAACGCCACGACCAACTCAGGCCAGCGACTTCTCCAGCGCCCCGACCACGGACTTGCGGTTGGCGTGCTTGCGCTCGTAGTTGAGGACCTTGCGCTGCTCGGGCCGCGAGAGCTCCTTGACGCGCGTCTGCACCTGGGAGACGTTGAGGTCGTCGTAGCCGATGATGGGGAACGTCGGGCCGACGCCGGCGACGCGGCGGGCCCGGTCGGCGCCGCGGACGATGCGATCGACGGGGTCGGCCTTGCGGACCTTCTTGGCCGTGGACTCGAGCTGGGCCCGGCCCTTGGTCACCAGGTCGTGGACCTCGTCGCCGGTGTGGCGCCCACGACGCATGATGTCGGCGACGAGATCGTTGGCGTCCTTGCGGGTGATGCGGCCCCGGGATGCCGCGTCGTCAAGGACTTCCTGGACGCGCGCGCGGGTGAGGGTGATCTGGTCGCGGCTGATCGCGGTCGAGCGGGCGCGGGTGGTGGTCGCCTTGGCCCGGCTCGCGGTCGCCCGGGTGCCCGACGCGGCCGCGGTCGCGGTGCCCTTGGCGCCGCTCTTGGCCGCGGAGGCGGTCCGGGCGGCGCCCTTGCGAGCCGCGCCGGCGGTGCGCTTGGCGCTCGTCGCGGTCTGCTTGGCGGGCGCACTGGTCGCCTTGGCGCCGGCCTTCGCGGCCTTGGTGGTGCGCGTCGTGGCCGACTTCGCCTGCGTACTCGTCCGGGCGGCGGACTTGCGTGCGGTCGTCCCGGTCGCCTTCGCCTGCGGAGCGGCGGACTTCGCCGCCGCGCGTCGCTTGGACGATGCGGTCGAGGCCGGCTTCGATGATGGCTTCGCGGAGGAAGAGGACGCGCGCTTCGCGGGGGGCATGGTTGGCTCCTGTGCGGCTTTCAGGTGAAGGTTCAGGTTCGGTTGCGGGCGAGAGTACCCGCTCCAGCAGATCCTTGTCGCTCTTTGCGGGAAATCCGAGCTCAGTCGTGCTCGGCGCTACCGACCAGCCACTCCAGCAGTGCCTTCTGGGCGTGGCGCCGGTTCTCCGCCTGGTCCCAGATCCGCTGTCGCTCCCCATACAGGACCTCGGCGGTGATCTCATCCCCGGGATGGGCCGGCAGGCAGTGCAACGCGATCGCGCGGGGGTCGGCGAGATCGAGCAGCGTGTCGTCGATGCGGTACGGCGCCAGGTCCGCGCGACGGCGCTCGGCGGACTCCGGCGGATCGCTCATCGACACCCACACATCGGTGTAGAGCGCATCGACACCGTCGGCGGCGGCGTGGGGGTCGTCGGTGAGCTCGACCCCTTCGAGCTGCTCGAGCTGATACCCGGCCGGCGCGGCCACCCGGACGGTGATACCCGCGAGCCGGCCGAGCACCGCCAGCGAGCGCGCGACGTTGTTCCCGTCGCCGACGTAGGCGACGGTCAGCCCCTCGAGCTCCCCGAACGCCTCACGCAGCGTCAGCAGGTCGGCGAGCGCCTGGCAGGGATGGTGCAGCGCGGTGAGCATGTTCACCACCGGCACGCTCGCGTGCTCGGCGAGCGCCTCCACGATCTCGTCGGAGCCCGTCCGGATTCCGATCGCCGAGGCGTGCCGGGAGAGGATGTAGGCGGTGTCGCGGATCGACTCGCCGCGGCTGATCTGCATCTCGTCGGGCCGCAGGATCATCGGGTGCCCGCCGAGCTCGACCACGCCCGCCTCGAACGAGGTGCGCGTACGCGTTGAGGGCGCCTGGAAGATGAGCGCGATCGTGCGGCGGCGCAGCGCGCTTGAGGACAGCGGCGCGGCCTTCAGCTCCTCGGCCCGATCCAGCAACGCGGTGAGCTCGTCGGCGGTCAGCTCGCGGCCGGTGACGAAGTGTCGGATCACGCCGCGCAGTGTACGTTCAGCCCGTCAGAAATGGACCTACGGGTGCTCACCTGGAACGTGTTCCACGGCCGTGCGGTTCCGCCCGCGGGACGGGACCTGTACGACGAGTTCGCAGGCGCGCTGAAACGCTGGGAGTGGGATGTCGCGCTGCTGCAGGAGGTGCCGCCGTGGTGGCCGGAGCGGCTGACGCGGACTCTTGGCTGCGAGATGGCCGGCGTGCCCACCTCCCGCACCGCGCTGCTGCCGGTCCGGCGGGCGCTCGCGGTCCGTGCGCCCGACCTGATGCGGTCCGCTGGAGGCGGGGCGAACGCGATCCTCGCGCGCTCGGATCGGATCGTGAACGGGCGCGCGGCGCTGCTCTGCCGCTGGCCCGAGCGCCGGCAGGTGCACGGCGTCTCACTCGCCTGCGGGGTGTGGGTGTCCAATCTCCACGCGAGCGCCGGCCCCTCGCCCGCCGCCGAGCGTGATCTGCGCGCGGCGCTTCGCGTCTCGCGAGAGTGGGCTCGCGCCGAGCGCCTGCCGCTGATCGTCGGCGGGGATCTCAACCTGCGCGCCGTCGCCGCCGAGGGGCTGCGGATCGCCGCCGCCTCCGATGTCGACCACCTGCTCTGCGATGAGTCCATCGAGGTCCGCGCCGCCACGATCGACCGGCCCGAACACGGCGCGCTGTCCGACCACGCGCCGCTCGCCGTGACCCTCGTCATCTGAGCGGTCACGAGCCGTATGATCGACACGCCCTGATCCGTCTCACGTGAGGAGGGACCGCATGTCGCGCTTGATTCGGCTGGATCGCACCGGCCACACCGAACTCGCCGAGTGGAACGCCGACGGTGCCGGGGTCGACGCCGCGCGCGTCGCGTTCGCCGCCGGACTCGACCACGGCTATTTCGCGGTCGCCACCGGACCCGGCGGTGGCGCCGAGCAGGTCCGCGAGCTGCCGCTCGACGCCGAGCTCGTGGTACTCCGCCGGCCGATCGCCGGCGGCTGACCGATCGACCCGGCCCGATGAGCGACAGCGCCGCGGCGCAGCCCGAGACCCCATTCCCGCTCGAGGACGCGCTGCCCGAGCTGGCGGCCGTCGCCTGGCGCGCGCGGGTCGACGAGGCGGCGCTGGCGCGCATCGACCGGCGATGGACGCGCTGGACGGTCGGCCAGGAGGTGCCGTTCCTGCTCACCGCCGCCGGTCTGCCGTGGCTCTCGCCGGTGCTCGGGATCCTGTCGGCCGCCGCACTCGGGTTCGCCTGGTTCATCCCGCACCTCTACGCCAACCGCGGCGCTGGCGTGGTCGCACCACCCCGGCCATGGGGCGCGCCTGCGACCGACCTTCCCGCCACGGACGCCGAGCGGCGAGCGCTCGGATTGCTGGGTGACCTCGTCGGCCACGAGGCACGCGCGACGATGGCGCGGACCGGGTTCGTGGTGGAACGCGGTCGTTTCGGTGTGTGGCTGCTCGGCCCGGCGGGCTCCCTGCTCGTCCGTCCTGGAGGCCGGCGGGTCCAGTGCTACTGCGTCCACGCGACCGGGGAGCCGCTACCGCGCGCGGACCGCATCGCCCATCTGCTGCTCGCGCTGCGCGCCGACGAGGCCGGCTTTGCGACCGTCGCGAACCTCTCGTTCTCTGGAGCGCGCTGGCGCGTGCGTCGCTGCCTGGATGCGCCGGCCCGGACAGCGCTCGACGCGGCCACGGCGATGGCCGCCCAGAGCTGACCGCCGACGCTCAGGCGGAGCGGCGCTCGAGCAATCCCTCGACCCGGTTGGGATCAAGGACGTAGTCGATCACCAGGTGGGCAGCGCCGATCACGCCGGCCATGTGCCCGAGCTTGGTGAGCGCGATCTCCAGGTGGCGGGAGGCGACCGGCGTGGCGCGCTGATAGACGACCTCGCGCACCGCCGCGAACACCTGCTCATCGACCTCCGCGAGCTTGCCGCCGATGATCACCGATGTCGGGTTGAGCAGGTTGACCGCATCGGCGAGCGCGGAGCCGACCAGCCGGCCGCTGCGCCGCACCTCCTTGGCCGCCTCCGCATGACCCTCCTGCGCGAGCCGCACCACGTCGGGCGGCGTCGGCGCGACATCGCCCATCCGGCGCGCGATCGCCCAGCCGCCGGCAACAGCGTCGAGGCAGCCGACCTTGCCGCAGCGACAGACCTCGGAGGCGTTGGCATCGACGACGATGTGGCCGATATCCCCGGCCGCGCCGCGGTCGCCGCGCAGGATCTCGCCGTCCGCGATCAGGCCGGCGCTGATCCCGCTGCCGACCTTGACGAAGATCATGTTCGAGTCCGAGCGGCGCGCAGCCCGGTGCTCCCCGACCGCCATGATGCGCGCGTCGTTGTCGACCAGCACCGGACAGTCGGTGACGTCGGTGAACAGGCTCGGCACGTCCACCCCGTCCCACCCCGGCATCGCCGGCGGATTGACCGGGCGACCGGTCTCGAAGTCGACCGGTCCCGGAACGCCGATCCCGACGCCGAGTACGGCGTTCCAATCCCGCCCGAGCTCGGCCAGCAGCTCGCCAAATCGATCCTTGACCCAGGCGAGCACCACCTCCGGCCCCTGCTCGATCCTCAGCGATGCCGTGAGCTCGGCGAGCGGCTCGGCCCCGAGATCGCAGATCGCCAGGTGACAGCCGGTCTGCCCGAGGTCGCCGACGGCGACGACCGCCGCCGACTCGTCGAACGCGAAGATCGACGCCGGCCGGCCGCCACTGGATTGCGTGTCGCCGGCGAGGCGCACGAAGCCCGCGCTGCTCAACACCGTCAGGCGCTGGACGACCGTCGAGCGCGCGACACCCAGGCGCTCGGCGAGCTCGTTGCGGGTGCTCGCCTGCCCGGAGCGGATGAGCGCGAGGACAGAGCCGGCTGAGGCTGGTTCGGTGATCGACGCACCATACCTGGCAGCGCTCGCCCCTTTGACGGTCGCGGGGGCGCGGATCCGGCCGGCTTTGTCACCAACCGTGCGCTCAGCGCGACGCCCGTGACATGTCCGGCCGGGGGCAGCACTTGTGCGCCCCGGGAGGACTCAGGTCGCGCCGCGCCCACCGCGCAAACCGAAGCCGCGGAGCATCATCAGCGCCTTCTCCCCCAGCGACCCGCGGCCCGGGAGCACCCCGAGCTGGACGGCCGCTTCGTAGACGTCGAAGAAGCCGCGCACGCGCAGCAGTCGGTCGCCTCGCAGTTCGCAGTAGAAGACGCAGTGCACGACGAGAAAGCGGCCGGACGCGGGCAGGCCCTCCAGCGGCGCCCGGTGGGTGCCGAGCAGCTTGCAGGGGGCGGCCACGAACGCGCCGCCAGAGAGCCGTTCGCCCGTCTTCTCGAGCCTGGCATCCGGGAATCCCGCCCACAGCCGCTCGGCGTGGGCCGACAGCTCGTCGACTCCGGAGAGCAGGCGGTCGGTGAGCGGATCCTCGTAGCCGACCCCGGGCGCGCACAGCTCACGGAACGCGTCTGCGTCATGCCCCGACCAGGCGGCCTGCCAGCCATCGATCAGCTCGTCGACCCGAGCGGGCGGGGTCGGCATCACAGCGCCGGGAGCCCCGCCATCGGCGTCGAGGCCTCGGCGTAGCGCCGCCGCGGGATCCTGCCCGCGCCACGCGCAAGCCGTCCGCCGTCGACTCCGGCGCGGATCGCCGCGGCCATCGCCGCGGGGTGGTGAGCACGGGAGATCGCGCTCGCGCACAGGACGGCATCGCAGCCGAGCTCCATGGCGAGCGCGGCATCCGAAGCGGTCCCGACGCCGGCGTCGAGCACCACCGGGACCGAGGCGTGCTCGACGATCAGCGAGATGTTGTACGGGTTGCAGATCCCCATGCCCGACCCGATCGGCGAGCCGAGCGGCATCACCGCGACGCAGCCGAGGTCCTCCAGCCGCCGGGCGAGCGTGGGATCGTCGGTCGTGTACGGGAGCACCTGAAAGCCATCGCCGACGAGCTGCTCGGCGGCCACCACGAGCTCGACCGCATCGGGGAGCAGGGTGCGGTCGTCGCCGATCACCTCGAGCTTGATCCAGTCGGTGGCGAACGCCTCACGGGCGAGCTGGGCGGTACGGACGGCGTCACGCGCGGTGAAGCAGCCGGCGGTGTTCGGCAGCACCTCGACCCCCGCCTCCTGCAGGACGTCCAGGATCGAACGGCCGGCGGCGGCGTCCCCGCCGACGCCGATCCGTCGCAGCGCGACCGTGCACAGCTCGACTGACGCTGCGGCGCAGGCATCGCGCAGCAGCTCGTGGTTGGCAAAGCCGCCACTGCCGAGGATCAACCGCGAGGACAGCTCACGGCCGGCGATCACCAGCGGATCGGAGCTCATCGCCCGCCTCCGATGGCGCCGAGCACCTCGACGCGGGCTCCATCGGACAGGATCGTCGAGGGCCACCTCCCGCGGATTACGACCTCGCCGTCGAGCGCGACGGCGACGCCGCGGGCCTCCGCCGCGAGATCGAGCGAGCGCACCACGTCGGCCACGGTAGCGCCCGCCTGGAGCACGCGGTCCTCGCCGTTGACGACCACCCTCATCGCAGGAGGCTCCAGAGCCGGGCGGGATCGAACGGCGCGAGCAGCACGTCGGGCGGGTCACCGCACATCGCGCCGACGAGCAGCTCGGCCGTGGCGGGCGCGAGCAGCACCCCGCCGCGGTAGTGACCGGTGGCCCACCACACGCCCGGAACGCTTGCCGGGCCGATCGCCGGCAGGTTGTCCGGGGTGCCGGGGCGGATCCCGGCGGTGAACTCGTCAAGCACCAGCTCGGAGATCCCGGGGACGAGCTCGGCGGCCTCGCGCAACATCTCCAGCGCGGCGCCGGCGGTGACCGTCGTGTCCAGGCCGCGCTCCTCCGAGGTCCCGCCGATCACGTAGCGGCCGTCCCCGCGCGGCACGACGTAGGTCGGCGGAAAGCGGACGACGCGGGTGAGGAGTCCGGGCCCCTCCGGGTCGTGCAACCGCATGATCTGCCCCTTCACCGGCCGCGACGGGACGAACTCCCCCACGCCCTTCAGCGAGCCGGCAGCCGCGCCGGTGGCGACCACGACGGCGCCGGTGAGGACGCCCGAGCCGTCGCCGAGTCGCACCCCGCCGGCGTGCACCGCGACGGCTGGGGTGTGCTCGCGGACGGTGCCGCCGCGCCGCTCGATCGCGGTGGCGAGCGCGGCACACAGCAATCGCGGATCGACCGCATGATCATCGGGGAGGTCGAGCGCCGCGCGCAGCGCCGGGGCGAGCGCGGGCTCGCGCCGGCGCGCCTCGCTCGGCGCGAGCCGCTCTACCGTCAGGCCGCGCTGCTCACGGAGCATCCGCTCGCGCTCCAGCGCCTCCGCCTCGTCGGCGCCGCGGGCGACCATCAGCGTGCCGCAGCGGGTGTAGCCGACCTCGGCGCCGCCCGCGTCCTCGCGCAACGCGGCGATGAACCCGGGATAGAGCCCGGCGCTGCGCAGCCCGAGCTCGAGCAGCGGCTCCTCGCCCGGGGCGACCTCGGCGACAGGGGCGATCATGCCCGCGGCGTGATGGGAGGCGCCGTGGGCCACCTCGCCGGCCTCGAGCACGACGGCACGCATCCCTCGCACGCACGCGCGCCAGGCGACCGACAGCCCGACGACTCCCCCGCCGATCACGACGAGGTCCGCGCCCTGCTCGGTTGTGGCCATTCTCAGAGCCTCCCTGTCCGGCATTACCCGCTCAGGTGCGACGGTCGGCGGACCCGCGTCCGCCCTCTCAGCCCATGGTGTGGGGCTCCCGTATCCGGGGAGGGATGGTACCGCCGAACGCCTGCCAGACTCGAGCAATGGACTCCCGCCGCCAGCGGTTGCAACAGGCACGCCTGTACCTCGTGTGCGACATCCGCGACGACGCGCTGATCGACGGTGCGCTCCGCGGCGGCGTCGACATCGTGCAGCTGCGCGACAAGCACGCCGACGATGCGACACTCGTCGTCGCCGGACGGCGCTACGCGGCGCTGTGCGCCGCCCGCGGCGCGCTGTTCATCCTCAACGATCGCCCGGACCTGGTCGCCGACGCGCACGCGGACGGCGTCCACATCGGCCAGGACGACCAGCCGGTTGCAACCACCCGCGAACTCGTTGGCTCCGAGCGGATCGTCGGCCTCTCGACGCACACGCCGGAGCAGATTGCGACCGCGAACGGCAGCGACGTCGACTACATCGGCGTCGGCCCCGTGCACGCCACGCCGACCAAGCCCGGCCGGCCGGCGGTCGGCACCGCACTCGTGCGCGAGGCCGCGGCACACGCCGTCCATCCGTTCTTTGCGATCGGTGGCGTCGATGCGGCCACGGCGACCGCCGTCCGCGAGGCCGGCGCGGAGCGGATCGCGGTCGTGCGCGCGATCACCGATGCCGGCGATCCGGAGGCGGCCGCCCGCGAGCTGCGCGCCGCGATCTGCGGCAGCGGACCGGAGGTACGGGTTGCCCGGGCGTAGCCGCAAGCGCGGTCGGCACGGCACGCCGATTGAGACCGAGCGCGCGGTCGCGCCCGAGCGACCGACCGCCGCGCCGCAGGGGCGGCCGCTGCCCTCCCATCTGCCACCCCCGCGGGAGAGTCGCTCGGAGGCTCGCAACGCGGAGATCCGCGCGACGCTTGCGCCCTACGCGCTGGGTGAGCGGCCGCGCGTCGTGCTCGTCTCGACCGCCGTCGCCGTCGCGCTGGCGCTCGCCAACCTCGTCTCGTGGCTGGCCGGGCTGAAGGTCTCCGGCCACCACCCTGGCGCAATCGGCATCTTCCTGTTCACCGCCGTGCTGCTCGCGTGCGCCGGCGGCCTGTGGCAGATGCGCAGTGGGGCGGTGCTCGGCTTCATGTGCCTGATGGCGATCATCGCCGTCCTGTTCACGTTGCTGCTGATCGAGGCCTCGAACCTGCTCGGCGTGGTGGTCGCGCTGGCGGTGATCGTCGCCTCGGGCTACCTGTTCTTCAAGCTGGTCCGGGTGCTCAGCCGCCTGCAGGTACCGCGCGAGCACTAGATTCCTCGACCATGCCCGAATCTGCCTATGACACCGTTGTGATCGGCTCGGGTCCCGGTGGCTATGTCGCCGCGATCCGCGCCGCACAGCTTGGAACGAAGACCGCGATCATCGAGAAGGACCAGATCGGCGGCCGCTGTCTGAACTACGCCTGCATCCCCGCCAAGGCCGTGCTGCGGGTGGCCGACGTGCTCTCCGAGATCCGTGACGCCGACGACTTCGGCATCAAGGTCGGCGCGCCCGAGGTCGACTACGACGCCGTCTCCAAGCGGCGCGAGAAGGTGATCTCGACGCTCACCGGCGGTGTCGCCGGGCTGATGAAGAAGAACAAGATCGACGTGATCGAGGGCACCGGCTCGCTCGCCGGCGGCGGCAAGGTCGTCGTCGACGGCACCACGATCGATGCCAAGACGATCGTGCTGGCGACCGGGTCGGTGAAGAGGGCGCTGCCGGGCATGCAGTTCGGCGGACGGGTGATCGGCACCGAGGAGGCGTGGGCGCTGGAGAAGCTGCCCAGCTCGATGGCGGTCGTCGGCGCGGGCGCGTCGGGCGCTGAGATCGCCTCGGCCTACGCGCGGCTCGGCGTCGAGGTGCTGCTGTTCGAAGCCCTGTCGCGGGTGCTGCCGACCGAGGACGCGGATATCTCCAAGCTCGCCGAGCGCGGCCTGAAGAAGCAGGGGATGGAGATTCACACGGGCACGCTGGTGCAGGAGATCGAGACCGGCAAGGACTCGGTCAACTTCACCTTCGGCAGCGCCGAGGGCGAGGTCGAGTGGCTCGTCATCGCCGCCGGCCGCGGCCCCGACGTCGAGGGCCTGGGCCTGGACGAGGCGGGCGTGGAGCGTGACGAGCACGGCCTGATCAGGGTCGACGGAGCGCTGAGGACCAACCTGCCCGGCGTGTACGCGATCGGCGATCTGGTCCCCGGGCCGGCGCTGGCGCACAAGGCGTCGGATGAGGGCGTGATCGCGATCGAAGACGCGGCGGGCCTCCAGACCCACCCGATCGAGTACATCGACATCCCGCGCGCGACGTTCTGCACGCCGAACGTCGCCTCCTTCGGGCTCACCGAGGAGCAGGCGCGCGAGGCCGGCCACGACGTCGTCATCGGCAAGGTCCAGTACGGGGCCGTCGGCGCGGGCACGGTGTACGGCGACCGCACCGGCCTGGTCAAGATCGTCGGCGAGAAGAAGTACGGCGAGATCCTCGGCGGTCACATCGTCGGCGCCAAGTCGACGGAGATGATCCAGGAGCTCGTCAACGCCAAGGCGCTGGAGGGCGGCTACCCCGAGCTCGCGCACCTCGTCCACGGCCACCCGACGATGTCCGAAGCGGTGCTCGAGGCGGCCCGCGCCGCCGACGGCTGGCTCGTCCACGGCTAGTGGACCTGGAGGTCGTGCAGGCAGGTTCGGGCGCCGAGGTCACGCCGGCGCCCGAGCCGCCCGAGCCGCCCGAGCCGCCGGATGCGGTCTTCTGGTACGACCTCGCGAGCCCCGACTGCTACCTCGTCGCGGAGCGGATCCGCGCCGAGCTTCCGGTCGTCTGCGACTGGGAGCCCGTCCACGCCGCCCTGCTGGGGCTCCCCGACGGCAGCGAGGGCCTCGACCGCGAGGCGTTCGCTGCGGCGGCCGCGGCGCTCGAGCTGCTGCCGCTACGGCTCCCCGCCGTGTGGCCGCCGGACAGCGCGCTCGCGATGCGCGTGGCCACCTACGCCAAGGGCGCAGGCAAGTCGATCGCGTTCTCGCTGGCGGCGTTCCGGCAGGCGTTCGCGGGCGGGCGGGACCTGAGCGATGAGGCGACCGTGCTGCTCGCCGCGGCGGCCTGCGAGATCCACCCGACAGCCGCGCTGAAGGGCGCCGGGCTCAGGTCGACCGCCGCCGCGCTCGCCGGGGCGGGCCAGCGGGCGCGGGCGGCCGGCGTGACCGCGCTGCCGGCGTTCGCGCTGCCCGGCGGGACGACGGTCTGCGGGCCGCGCGCCCTCGACGAGGCGATCGCTGCGCTCAGCCTTGCCGACTGACGCTGGGACAGTTTCTGACCCTGGGGGTCAACAACCTTCCCAGCCTCACGTCGCGGGGATTCCCAGCCTCACGTCGCGGGGAAGGTTTTCGGTCGTCAGGACGGAAAAAGTTCCCCGCACGTGATGCGGGCGAACCGCTCCTACCGGCTGATCGTCACCCCGGGCGCGCGAGAGCCGCGCTTCATGTCCGAGCGCGGTCGCCACGACCGGATCGAGGTCGTCTCGATCGACGATGGCGAGCCGCTGCTCTACTGGGACCTGCCGGCCCGGGACGCGGCGAAGCTGGTGCGGCAGCTGCGTGAGGACCTGGTCGCGATGAGCGCCCCGGAATTCCTCGCCCTGTGGGAGGGCGCGGACGGAGCCTGAGTGCCGTCCGCGTCGGGCGGAGGGCGAACAGGCGCTGAGCTACCGTCTCGGGCGAGATGACCGAGACCACCACCCAGGCCTCCGGCTCGCTGAAGGGCGAGTCGTCGGTCGAGGAGCCCGATCGGAGCGCCCGCGCGATCGGCCGCCGCGCCGCCGAGATCAGGGCGACGGTTCCGGACGTCGAGCTCGGCCGCGACGTCGATGCGACCGCCGCCACGGAGCTCGCGCGCTCCGGCGAGGCGTCCCTGACCGCGGTCCTCGCCCGCGCCGCCGCACTGGCGCTGCGCGAGTCGCCCTGGGCCAACGCCGCCTACCGCGACGGGCGCTTCGAGCGCTACGGCCGGGTCAACGTCGGCGTCACCGTGCAGGCGGGTGAGACCTCGCAGCTGATCGCGGCGGTGCTCGACGCCGACACCAAGTCGCTGACGGAGCTGACCGAGGAGATCGATCGGCTGTCGGCACGGGCGCGCGACGGCGAGCTGACCCCGCCCGAGCAGGCCGGGACCACCTTCACCCTCTCGGACATGTCGGCGCACCCGGGCGCCCAGCGCTGGAGCGCGCTGGTGATCGCGCCCCAGGCCGCGGCGCTCACCGCCGGCGCGCCATTCTCCGCTCCGGTCGTGCGCGACGGCGCCGTCGTCCCGGGCGAGCTGATCTCGCTCACGCTTGCCTGCGATCACCGGATCCTGTTCGGATCCCGCGCGGCGACGCTGCTCGAGCGCATCGCCGGCCGCGTGATCGACCCGTCCGCCTGAGCGCGGCGGGTCAGGCCCGCTGACGCTCGAGCACGCGGATGTCGTGCGCGAGCGCGCCCGAGGTGAGCTGCACCGACGGGAAGCCGATCTGCTCGTAGCCGCGCTTTGAGATGAGGAAGACGAAGGCGGAGTGGTCGGACTTTGCGGTGACCGGCTGGATCCCGTAGTGCTTCCAGACCCGCCGCATCTCCGAGAGCGTCCCGTTGACGTACACCATGCGATGGGTCATCTCGTGATCGGCGAGGAACCGCCGGCGGTTGCGGACGGTGTCCTGACCGGGTTCGACCGAGACACCGATCACGTCAACCCCCCGGCCTCGGTCAGGCAGCAGGTTCAGCGCGCCCTTGATCTGCTCGACCATGAACGGGCAGTTGTCCTTGCACAGCGAGTGGATCCAGGTGAGCACGACGACGTGACCGCGATCATGGGAGAGGGTCACCGGCTTGCCCGTCTGATCGGTGAGCGTGAAGTTCGCAGCCCGCACGTGGGGCAGGCTGTTGCCGTCGAACTCGGTGATGTCGGCGGCCCGGCGCGCGTGCGGAGCGCTGCTCACGCGGTGGACGACGAGCACTCCGGCGATCGCCGCCAGCAGCGCCACGAGCACGCCAACCAGCCCCATCTGCACCTTCGGCGAGGCGAACATCGGGCACGATTCTCGCAGGTCGCCACGCTCGGCCCGCTGATCACGCCGGTCCGCGGGCGGACGGAACGACCGCTCCGGGCGCCGATTCCCCCGGTCCTGCGGGGTGAAGGTCAGATGAGCATGACCCGCTTCAGGAGCCCGCCTGTACTAGCATCTGCGGACCGATGGCGTCTTCCGTGTACACCCGCGTGTCCCAGCACGCTCTGCTCAGGCGCCTGACCTCCACCGCATGGGCGGCGAAGATCACGAAGTACGCGGTCGGCTCGGTCGTCGCGCTCGTGACCTCGGTCGTCGTCTTCGCGGTCATGGACTGGCTCGGGATCCGCACCGGGATCGACTCCGCAGCGGCGTTCGTCGCCGGCGCGATCCCCAACTGGATCCTCAACCGCAAGTGGGCCTGGAAGATGGAGGGCCGCGTCGAGTGGATGCGGGAGATCGTCGCCTACACGATCATCTCGGTGCTCGTGTGGGCCGCCTCGACCTGGGCCACCGGCAACACCCAGAACTGGACCACCCACCACATCGCACCCGGTAACGGCCTGCGAGTGATCGTCACCACTGCCGCCTACGTGTTCGTGCAGGCGGTCTTCTTCGTGATCAAGTTCGTGATCTACGACAAGTGGGTGTTCGCCGGCCGTTCGCGCTTCCGCGCGAAGCTGCGCTCGCTCACCGCGGGCGCGCGCGTCCGCTAGCCGAGCCGCGGTCGCGCCACCAGGTGCGCAGCGCCGCCCGGGCGAACCGCAGGCCGTAGCCGAGGTTGCCGCCCTTCTTGGTGCCCGTCGCGTGCTGGCCGCGGTCGCGCATCGTCGTCGGCACCTCGGCCAGCCGGTAGCCGTGCAGCGCCGCGGAGATCTGCAGCTCCGAGGCCTGGTACTGCGGCTGCTCGAGCACCACGTCGGCGGTCACCTGTGAGGACATCGCCCGCAGCCCGCAGGCCGGGTCGGTAACCCGGGTGCGGACGAGCATCGAGATCAGCAGCCCGAACACGATCACGCCGGCGTGGCGGGTCGCGTCGGTGGTCAGCTCGGCGCCGAGCCGGCGCGAGCCCGAGACGAAGTCGGCCTGGCCGGACAGGATCGGCTCGACGACGCGGCCGATCTCCTCGGCCTCGTACTGGCCGTCGGCGTCGATCGTGACGATGACCTGCGCGCCGCGCGCGCGGGCGAGCCAGTAGCCGAGCTTCAGCGCCGCACCCTGCCCGCGGTTGACCGGGACGTCGCAGACCAGCGCGCCCGCGCTGGTCGCCTCCCGGGCGGTCGCGTCCTTGGCGCCGTCGACGACCACGATCGTCTCGGTGGCGAGGCCGGCCGCCTCGGCGGGGATCTCGTGGATGACCTGGGCGACGGTCGGCTCCTCGTTGTAGGCAGGGATCACGACCGCGATCGGGGCGCCCTGACCGGCGGGGTGGGCAGCGAGGAACTCGTCGACCGCGCCGCGCTCGGCGGGGACGAGCTTGGCGTACTCCTCAGGGGCGACGGTTGCGGAGGGTTGTGTCGAGCTCATGCGGGGACCTTCACGTCGGCGTTTTTCCACTCTTCCCACACACCGACCAAGCCACTCGCGAGCGTCGGATATTGGGGGGACCAGCCTGCCGCGTGGGCCTTGGCAGGATCGACGACCACCGCCGGCATCTCGCCCGCCTTGGCGGGGCCGTGATGAAAGGCGATCTCATGTCCGGAGACCTCCTCGACGGCACGGATCACCTCAAGCACGGAGAGGGACTCGCCCGAGCCGATCACCATCGCGCCAGACCACTCATCGCTGGTGAGCGCGAGCACCATCGCCTGCATGACGTCCTCGGCGTGTACGTAGTCGCGGATCTGCGAGCCGTCGCCGTAGACCTCGAACTCGGTGCCGCGCCGGATGCAGCGCATCAGGCGCGCGACGATCGAGTCCTTGGCCTGCATGCCGGGCCCGTACACGTTCGTGAGGCGGATCGGCGCGCAGCGCACGCCGTACACGGCGGTGTAAGCGGACATGAGCATCTCGTCGGCGGCCTTCGTCGACCCGTACGGCGTCAGCGGGTTGAGCGCGAGCGACTCGGAGATCTTCGGCGTGGTCATCGGCCCGGTGACGGCGTTGGTGGAGGCGAACGCGAGCGAGCCCACCCCGGCCGCCTTCGCGCCCTCGAGGATCGCGTTGGTGCCGACCACGTTCGTGCGGAACGTCTTCTCGGGCTCCTCGATCGACTTGAGCACCGAGGTGACGGCGGCCAGGTGGACGACCGAGTCCATGCCTCCCTCATAGGCGCGCTGTACCGCCTGCGGATCGGCGATGTCACCGATGACGATGTCGACCGACGGGTCGGGATGAGGCAGCAGGTCGATCACGCGTACGTCGGCGCCGGCGGCGCTGAGCGCGCGCACGACATGGCGGCCGATGAAGCCGGATCCACCGGTGACGAGGACGCGGCGGCCAGTGAGATCAGAATCGGACATGAGAAGGCGCGAGGGTAGTCGATCGGTCGGCGCCGGGATCGACCGGAGCCTCTAGGGGACCGGGTCCCGTGGCCCGACGGGCGAGGATAGGACGGCGATCGGCTGGTAGCTTGCCCTCGCCGTGCCCTCCCCGCCGGATCCGCTCCCGGTTCACCATTCGGTTGCCGCCGCGCGCGCCCGCGCGCGGCGGGAGCGCGCCGTGCGCCGGCGGCGCGTGCTCGCGGCCGCCGTCGCGGGGCTGGTCCTGCTCGTGCTCGTGCTGGTGATCGGCGGTGGCCACCACCACATCCCCGGCGCGCCGCCCGGTGGAGTCGCGGTCGAGGCCCACAGCACCGACCCATTCTCCTACGCCACCTCCAGGGCGGTCCAGTTCACCGAGCGCGCGGCGGCGGGCAACGCGAACGTCCTCTTCACCAAGAGCCCGGGCGGAGGATTGGCGACCGCCGAGCGCGTCGCGCGGTGGCGGCCGCTGATCGACGCCGCGGCGAAGGGCACGCGCATCGACCCAGCCCTGCTGGAGGGGCTCGTGTTCGTCGAGAGCGCCGGGCGTCCGGGGGTGATCGCGGGAACGAGCGTCTCCGATGCGGCCGGGCTGACCCAGATCCTCGCCTCGACCGCGACCTCGCTACTCGGAATGCACATCGACCTCGCCCGCAGCCGCTCGCTGACCAACCAGATCGCGTCCTTCAGCGGGAGCGGCAAGGCGGCCCAGCGCAAGCTCGCCCGCCTGGTGCGCGAGCGCCAGGCTGCCGACCCGCGCTTCAACCCGCGCGCGGAGATCGCGGCGACGGTGCGCTACCTCCAGGACGCCGAGCGGACGTTCGGTCGCGAGGACCTCGCGTTCGCCAGCTACCACATGGGAATCGGCAACCTGCAGAGCGTGCTGCGCCTCTACAACGGCGGCCATCCGGTGCCCTACGTGCAGCTCTACTTCGACACCGCCCCGGACCGGCACGCGGCCGCCTTCCGCCTGCTGCAGGGGTTCGGCGACGACTCCTCGCTCTACTACTGGCGGATCCTGGGCGCGGTGCAGATCATGCACCTCTACCGGACCAACCGCGCCCAGCTGCGCCGCGAGATCTCCTGGCAGCTGGCCGACGATGCCGGCGGCACGACCCTGCACCCTCCGGGCGACCCGCCGCGCTGGAGCACCCCGTCGCAGCTGTCGGCCGCCTACCGCCGCCGCGAGCTGGTGCCGCTGCCGAGCAACGCGAGCGCGCTCGGCCTCGCCTATGACTCCTCGCTCGGCGCGCAGGCGCGCACGCTCTCGGCACCGCGATCGCTCTACCGCGGCCTGCGCCCGGTCGCGTTGCACGAGCTCGAGGTGCTCGCCGATCGAATCCGCGCCCTGTCCGGCGCCTCACCGCTGCGGGTCGCCGCCACGGTGCAAGACCTCAAGTACCAACAGGCCGCCGGACTCGCGCAACCGCTCGCAGCGACCGGGTGGCAGTTCGAGATCGCCCGCCACTATCGCTCGGGCGCGCAGGCAGACGCCTTCCAGGAGCTGCTCGACCGCCTGCAGTCGCTCGACCTGATCGCCTGGGCGCCGGACGGCGGGGTGATCGACATCACCGTCGCGTCCGACGCGGCGTCCTGGCGGGGTTGATCAGGTTCCGGCCGGCGGGTCCGGCGGCGCGGACTGGGAGGGCAGCGCCGCACGGGCGGGGTCGCCAGTCCCGTTGTGCGGGCGGTCAGACGGCCCGTCAGAGTCGCGCGCACGCTCCTCGGCCGGCGTGATGTTGCGTTTGACGGCATCGAAGATCGACAGGCCCTGGCTCACCAGCCCGGCCGCGATCTCGCCCAGCCCGTCGGCGCCGTTGAGCACCGTGATGTCGGCGTTGGCCAGCCCGGCCGCCGCCTCGCGCACGATCAAGGGCAGCTGGTCGATCAGCATCCGGTCGAGCGCCACCCGGTTGTGGGATGCCGCCGCCTCGGCCTGGATCGTGATGCGGTCGGCCTCGGCCTTGGCGAGCACGCGGACCCGCTCCGCGTCGGCCTCGGCGGGCTTGACCACCTCGGCGACGAGCTGCTGCTGGCGCAGCTCCGCCTCGCGCTCGGCCAGCTCGGTCTGCCGCTTGATCACCTCGCGCTGGGAGTCCGCCTGCTGCAGCGGACCGACCTGGTTGGCCTCGGCCTGGGCCTTGTCGATGTCGGCCTTGTACTGAGCCTGCACGACCGCGGTCTGCCGCTCGTACTCGGCCTGCTTGCGCGCCGACTCCTGCTGCGCCTCGGCGGCCGCCCGGTCGGCCTCGGCCTGGGCGATCTTCGCCTGACGCTGGATCGCGGCGTTGTGGGGCGCGGCCATGGCGGCGATGTAGCCCTGGCCCATGTCATCGATCGACTGGATCTGCAGCGAGTCGACGATCAACCCCATCTTCACCATCTCGGCCTTCGAGCCGTCGAGCACCTCGGTGGCGAGCTTCTGGCGCTCGGTGACGATCTCCTCGACCGTCATCGAGCCGACGATCGAGCGCAGGTGGCCGGCGAAGATCCGGCCGGCCAGCACCGACATCTGATCCTGGTCGGAGAGGAAGCGCTGGGCGGCGTTGACGATCGACTCGGGATCGTTGCCGACCTTGAACGCGATCACCGCCTTGACCTGAAGCGCGATCCCCTGCTTGGTGACGCACTGCTCGGCCACCTCGGCCTCGCGCATCGACAGCGTGAGGAACGACGCCGAGCGCACGAACGGCATAACGAACGCCCCGTGGCCGGTGACGACGCGGAACGGCGTCCCGTCGACCTTGCCCTTCCCCCCCGCGATCAGCATCGCCTCGTCCGGGTCTGGTACGCGATAACCCAACATGTGGTTCCCCTTCCTCAGGTCAGCGGATCCGTTTCGCCGCCCCCGAATTGCATCACATCCACTGACCGGTTTCCGCGGCAGTTGTAGACCAGCACCTCGCTGCCGGGTTCCAGCGGCTCCTCGGAGTACGCCAGATAGGCCTCGGTCCCCCCGCCGATCCGCAGCAGCGCCTCTCCCGGGCCGTCAGCGCCGCGCGTGGCGACGATGATCACGCCTGACGCGCCAACCGCTGATTGGTCCGTACTCACGTCACTGATTGTGGCACCGCCGGACCCCGGCCCTTTGCTGTTCAGACCGTGGTGGTCTCGCGAGCTGCCTCTTCGGCGGCCATCCGCTGCTCGTAGGCGGCGCGGGCTGCATGGTCCGGCGAGTAGAGCACCTGGTCGGCCTTGGTGACGTGAGTGAAGAAGTCGAACACCGGACGCGGCAGCACCTGGCCCAGGCGCATGAGCACGCTCATCTCCCGCGGGACGTAGACCTCGGGACGCCCTGTCTGCAGCGCCCGCACGATGGCGGCCGCAACGTCCTGGGGCTCGGCGTAGCGCATTCCGCGCGCCTTGTTCAGGCCGGAGCCGAGCTCGGTGTGGACGACGGTCGGGCAGACCGTCGTGACCTTGATCCCCCGCCGGCGGTACTCGGCGCGGATCGTCTCCGAGAGGCCGGCGACCGCGTGCTTGGTCGCGCAGTAGGTGGCGCCGCCCGGGAAGCCGCCCTTGCCGGCTACCGAGGCGATGTTGACGATCCAGCCCTGGCCGCGGGGAAGGAACCGCTGCAGCGCGAGCTTGGAGCCGATGATCACCCCGTTCAGATTGATGTCGACCAGGCGCCGGGCGGTCGCCTCGCTCTCCGCATCGAACGGGCCGACGGGCATGATGCCGGCGTTGTTGATGACGACGTCGATCGCTCCGAGCTGACGCTCGGCCTCGTCGAGGAAGGCAGCGAAGCTCGCCGAATCGGTCACGTCGAGCTCGAGGCCGAGCGCGCCGGAGCCGAGCTCGGAGGCGGTGCGGGCGGCGAGGCCCGGCTCGATGTCGCCGATCGCCACGCGGGCCCCGGCGGCGAGCAGCGCCGCGGCGGTGGCGCGGCCGATCCCCCGGCCTCCACCGGTGATCGCGACCACCTCTCCGGTCAATGAACGCGGCGCGCGAGCCATGACGGTCCCTCCTCCTCAGAAAAAACGAACACTGTGTCTGGTACTGGAGTGTACCGGCGTCCGCCAGTATCGTGCGCGCATGGCGTCGTTCAGGTTCGAGGGGCAGCGGCTCGCCTACGGCGTCCACGGTCGGGGCCAGCACACCACGATCATCCTGCCGGGCCTGCTGCTCTCCCAGAAGATGCAGGTGCCGCTGGCGCGGGCCCTCGCCCACGAGGGCAACCGCGTGATCACGTTCGATCCGCTCGGCCACGGACGCTCCGCCCGCCCGATCGAGCCGTGGCGGTACTCGATGGGCGCCTTCGCCGAGCAGACGCTCGGGCTGCTCGACCACCTGGAGGTCGAGCGGGCCGTCATCGGCGGCACCTCGCTTGGCGCGAACGTGTCGCTCGAGGTCGCCTCCCGCGCGCCGGAGCGGCTCGCCGGGATGATCATCGAGATGCCGGTGCTCGATCACGCGATCGCGGCATGCGGCGCGGCGTTCACGCCGCTGTTGCTCGCGCTTAAGTTCGGCACCCCGGCGATGCGCGCGCTCGCCGGCGCGGCGCGCCTGGCCGAGCGCATCCCCTTCGTCGAGGGCTCGATGGCGGAGGTGATGCTCGACTGGGTCGCCCAGGACCCGGAGCCGAGTGCCGCGGTGCTGTCGGGGATCCTCTACGGCCGGGTCGCGCCCGACCATCGCGAGCGGGTGCAGATGCAGACCCCCGCGCTCGTGATCGGCCACCCGCGTGATCCCGTCCATCCGTTCTCCGATGCCGGGATGCTCGCGTCCGAGTTGCCGGACGCACGGTTGCTCCACGCGCGCTCGGTGTTCGAGCTGCGGGTGCGGCCGGAGCGGCTGACCGCGGAGATCTCCGAGTTCATCGCGGACTGCTGGTCGCGGCCGGCCACCGACGCGATGCTCGCCGCCGCCTAGAAGCAGGGGCGGCTACAGCGTCGCCACGGTGACGCCGGTCTGCCCGAACGAGCCCATCATCGCCAGCTCGTCCGAGATCCCGGCGAGGCCGATCCGCTTGGTGATCAGCGGCCTGGGGTCCACCGCCCCGCTCGCGATGGTGCGCAGCACCTCGGGGTAGTGCCGCACGGCCATGCCCATCGTCCCGGCGATGCGCAGCTCGCGGTTGTAGACATCGTCCATGGCCACCGCCGGAGTCGCGTCCGCGCCGTAGAGCAGGCCGATCTGGACGTGCACGCCACGGCGGCGCAGTGAGCCGATCGAGGCGGTGATGACCGACGGTGAACCGATCGCGTCGATCGAGATGTGTGCGCCGCCACCGGTGAGCTCGCGGATCCGGCCCGGCACGTCGTCCGATCCCCCATCGACGGAGGCCACGGCGCCGATCCGCTGCGCCGTGGCGAGCTTGTCCGGATCGAGGTCGACGGCGATGACCCCGGCGCCTGCCGCGGCGGCGATCATCGTGGCCGCCTGGCCGACACCTCCGCAGCCGTGGACGACCACCCAATCGCCAGAGCGGACGCCGCCGTGGATGTGCACCCCGGCCCAGGCGGTGATGAAGCGGCACCCGAGCGAGGCTGCGGCCTCGAACTCGAGCTCGTCGGGCAGGGTGACGAGGTTGACGTCGGCGTGCGGCACGGCGAGCTGTTCGGCGAACGACCCCCACGTCACGAATCCCGGATGGACCGCCTCCATGCACAGTTGCGTCTCGCCGGCCACACAGCTCGCGCAACCGCCACACCCGCAGCAGAAGGGCAGCGTGACCCGATCGCCGACCCGAGCGCGACGGACCTCGGAGCCGACCGCGAGCACCACCCCTGCGCACTCGTGACCGCCGACGTGGGGCAGCTGGACCGGGTCATGGCCCTGCCAGGCGTGCCAATCACTTCGGCACACGCCGGTCGCCTTCACCTCGACGATCGCGCCGTGCGGGGCGGGCTCGGGGTCCGGTACCTGTTCCACGCTCAGCGGTTCCCGGTGGGCGGACATCACAGCGGCGCGCATCGCATCTCTCCACTCATCGTGATCACTGCGGATTGAATACAGCATCCCCGGCGACATCGACGACCACGTCGAGCTCCAGCCCCTCGCGCAGCCGCGCGTCGTGGGTGGCGACGACGAGCGCGCCCGGCCAGTTCGCGAGGGCGAACTCGAGCGCCTGCAGCGCCCCGATGTCGAGGTGGTTGGTCGGCTCGTCGAGCAGCAGCAGCCGTGCTCCCGCCGCGGTCGCGGCGGCCAGCTCCGCCCGCGTGCGTTCTCCAGGCGAGAGCGTCGCCGGCGGTCGTGCCACCAGGACCTTGTCGAGCCCCATCGCCGCAAGCGCCGCCCGCGCCTGGAGTTCGCCGAGGCCCGAGTGCGCGCGCACCGCGCTCACCAGGTCGGGGCTCCCGGCGCCGAGCAGCGATCCCCGCTCCTGCCCGACCTCGGCGATGGCGCCCTGGACCCGGTGGGCACGCCCCCGAGACGGTTCGAGCCGCCCGGCGAGCGCGGCGATCACGGTGCTCTTGCCGGAGCCGTTGGCGCCTGCGAGCAGGATGCGGTCTCCGTCCCTCACCTCGAGGTCGAACGGACCGACCGAGAAGCTGCCGCGCGTGAGCACCGCCGCCCGCAGCGCGGCCACGACGCCAGAGCGTGAGGGGCCGGTGGCAAACGGGAGCGCCGGCGCCGGGCGCTCCCATGGTGCGTCGGGGATCTCGATCCGCTCTGCCCGCTTGGCGATCGCGGAGGCCAGCCCCTCAGCGGAGCGCTGGGCGCTCTGGCGCATCGCGTGGCGGATGTGCTTGTCGGTCTCGGTGGCCGAGCGGCGCCGCGCCCCGGCACCCCGACCGCGCATCGCCGTCTCGCGTGCCCGCAACCGCTCGCGCTCGGCGACCGCACGGTCGTGCGCCTCCTCGGCGCGACGGCGCGCCCGTCCGCGCTCGGCCTCATACGCCGTCCAGCCGCCGGCAAACTCGGTGGCCGCGCCGGTGTGAGGGTCGAGCTCGACCACCTGGTTGGTGACCGCCGAGAGCAGATCGCGGTCGTGGGCGACGAGCACCAGACCGCCCGCCCGAGCCCGCAGCAACCCGCGCAGCCGCTGGAGGCCCGCGCCGTCGAGGTGGTTCGCCGGCTCGTCGAGGAGCAGCACCTCCGACCGGGCGGCCTCGACCGCGGCGAGCATCGCACGGGCGCGCTGGCCGCCGGAGAGCTCCGCCGCGGGCCGGTCGAGCAGCGCCGCGTCGAGGTCGACGGCCGCCACCGACTGGTCCAGGCGCGCATCGATGTCGGCGCCGCCTCGGGCGAGCCACTCCTCGAGCGCTGCGGCGTGCGCGTCGACGACGTCGTGTCCGGCAGCGAGCTCGGCGACGAGCGCGTCCGTGCGCGCCGCGGCGCCGGCGACCCCGAGGCGCTCGTGGAGCACCGCCCGCACCGGCCTGACGTCGTCGGTGGCATCGAGCTGAGGCAGGTAGAGAACGGCGGCGCCGCGGCCACGCACGACGCGGCCGCTGTCGGGCGCAAGCTCACCAGCGAGGATCCGCATCAGCGTCGACTTGCCGGACCCGTTGGGCCCGACGAGCGCCGTCCGGCTGTGGTCATCGACGGCGAGCGAGACCGAGCGCAGGATCGTGCGCGGTCCGATCGTGCGCACGATCTCGTGCGCGGAGAGAAGGGGACGGCCCATGTGACCTCCTGAGGTGTCACTTCACACCCGACGTACGCCGGTCCGCGGCAACGCCCACGGTCGGCGACGCGGGCGGGCGGCTCTGGGCGGATGGCGGTCAGGAGGTGCGCATGAGGTGGCGCCGGGCGCCACGGACGAGGTTACCCCAGACGTCACCGGATGTTCGCCGAGCCGTGTCTAGGGTGAGGGTGCGGACGGATCCGCCGCCCGACGACACGAACCCGAGAGGACCCTCCCAATGCACCTGCGACACCTCGGCCGCTCCGGCCTGAAGATCTCGGCGCTCACGCTCGGCACGATGTCGTTCGGCGGCGGGGGTAAGTTCGCCGACGTCGGCACCACCGACCTGGAGGGCGCGCGGCGGCAGATCGACATGTGTCTGGACGCCGGGATCAACCTGATCGACACCGCCGATGTCTACAGCGACGGTCTGTCGGAGGAGATCGTCGGCGAGGCGGTCAAGGACAAGCGCGACGACCTGCTGCTCGCGACCAAGGTGCGCTTCTCGATGGGCCCGCACGACAACGACGAAGGTCTCTCACGCCACCACATCATCCGCGGTTGCGAGGATTCGCTACGCCGCCTGCAGACCGACTGGATCGACCTCTACCAGGTCCACGAATGGGACGGCTCGACGCCGCTCGAGGAGACGCTGGGCGCGCTCCAGACGCTTGTCGACTCCGGCAAGGTCCGGTACGTCGGCGTCTCGAACTTCGCCGGCTGGCAGCTGATGAAGGCGCTTGGGATCGCCGAGCGCGATCAGCTGCCCAGGTTCGTCTCCCAGCAGATCTACTACTCGCTGCAGGAGCGCTCCGCCGAGTACGAGCTGATCCCGGCCGGTGTCGACCAGGGCCTCGGCACCCTGGTATGGAGCCCGCTCGCCGGCGGTCTGCTGTCGGGCAAGTACCGGCGTGATCAGGACGCACCGGAGGGCTCGCGCCATCTCACCGACTGGAACGAGCCGCCGGTGTACAACGAGGACAAGCTCTACGACACGATCGAGGTGCTGCTGGAGGTCGCCGGTGCCCACGATGTGTCCGCTGCCCAGGTCGCACTCGCGTGGCTGCTCACCCGCCCGAGCGTCGCCTCGGTGGTGATCGGAGCGCGGACCGACGAGCAGCTCGCCGACAACCTGCGCGCCGCTGAGCTGACGCTCTCCGCCGACGAGCTGTCGCGGCTGGAGCAGGTGAGCCGGCCGGACCTCATCTACCCCTACTGGCACCAGATGGCGAGCGCCGCCGACCGGCTGTCGGTCGCCGACCTGGCGCTGATCAAGCCCTACTTGGACTGAACGGGAAGCGCCGCGTCGAGCAGCACCGACGCGGCGGCCTTCGCGGCGCGCGCCGAGGCCGGATCGTGATCCATGCGCGCCGACGAGCTCGCGCCGTCCCACAGCAGGTGCAGCTGCCGGGCGACCAGCGCCGGGTCGCGCGCTCCGGCGTCCGCGGCGAGCTCCGCGAACGTGCCGCGCACCCACGCCCGGTACGTGGCGACCGCCTGGTCGGCGCTCGAGCCGTGAGACTCCGCGGTCGCGTTGGCGAACGCGCAGCCGCGGTAGCTCTCGTCGGCGGCGAGGTCCGCCTGCACATCGAACGGCGCGAGCAGGCGGGCCCGGGGGGAGCGGCGGCGGTCGATCGCGCGGCGCATCCGCTCGCGCATCGCGTCGTGACGGGTCTCGAGGTAGGCGGCGATCAGCTCCTCCTTGGAGCCGAACGTGCTGTACAGAGTGGCCTTCGCCACCCCGGCCTGTTCAATCACCCGGTCGATGCCGACCGTGTGCACGCCCTCGCGGTAGAAGAGCTCGTTCGCGGCCGCGAGCAGCCGCTCCCGTGCCGATCCCTGGGTTGTGCCGGTGGCCATCTCGACGGACATTAGTGCTCCCCTCTCAGTGTGGCCACCAGTGCCCCGGCGGTGAGCGCCACGAGCACCAGGGCGAGGACGATCGCGACGCCGGTGAGTGATGCGCCGCTGCTCACGAGCGCGCCGGCGATCACCGCCGGCAGTCCGAGGCCGACGTAGGCGATGAGGAACACCGCCGACAGCATTCCCGGCCGCTCGGCCGGCTTGGCGAGCGGGACGAGGGTGCGGATCGGGCCCTGGAACCCGGCTCCGAAGCCGACTCCGGCGATCGCGCTGACCGCGAGGTAGAGCGCGACCGATCCGGTCTTGACGGCGACGACCGTGCCGAGGAGACCCGCGATCAGCATCAGCGCGCCGGTGATGGTGAGGACGCGGCCGCCGACCCGGCGCAGCACGATCGTCGTCGCCGAACCGACGCACGCCAGCAGGAAGAGCGCGACTGCGCTGTGCCACACCGAGGTGTCACCGGACAGCGAGCGGTACAGGGCGGGGCTGAGGGCACCGTAGAAACCTCCGAGCGACCAGACCGCGAACATGATCGGGGCCGAGGCCAGGAAGCTTGCGCGTGCAGCACTCGGGATCGCGATCCGCGGGCGCAGCGCCGAGCGAGGCACGCGGCGGCGGGGCGTCGCGTCGATCAGGCGAGCGACGCCGAACGCCTGGAGCGCCATCACCACGATCAGCAGCAGGTAGATGGTGTGCGTCGGGGCCGGCAGGAACTGGACCACCACACCGCTCAGCAGCGCGCCGAGGCCGCTGCCCGCGGTCGGCGACGCTGCGCTCGCCACGGAACCCCGATCGGGGTCGGACTCGATCATCGTCGCCGAGAGGGCGCCGAGCGCCGAGCCCGCAGCCAGACCCTGGATCGCGCGGCCGATCAGGATCGGCTCGAACGAGCCCGCGATGGCGAACAGGATGAGCGCCGCCACCTGGCCGCCGACGGCGGCGAGCAGGACGGTGCGGCGGCCGAGATGCCTCGCCAACTCGCCGAGCCACAGCAGCCCCGCGAGGACGGCGAGCGCATACACGGCGAACGCGATCGTGCCGATCAGCGGGGTCGAATGCCAGACGAGCTCGTAGCGGTCGTACAGCGGAGTCGGTGCCGCGGAGGCGGCGAGGAAGGAGACGACCATCGAGCTCGTGAGGGCGAGCCGCGCGATGCGGCGCCCGGATCCAGCTCGCTCGTGAGTCGCCGCCGCTTCGCGGGTCTCGCGCGTGCGATCAGCGATCCGGGTGCGGACTGCGGGGGCTGACGTAGTCATCGGTTCTCCTGGGCTGAGTAGACCGGTCTGTCTTGAGGACACGCGCGGAAAGTTAGCAGACAGACCTGTCTGTTTCAAGCGACGAGCGGCGGACCGGTGTGAGGGCCGGGGCGCAGCCGGGTTCAGCCGGCGGGAGCGGGAATCGGCGGGCCCGGCGGGTCCATGAGGTCCCGGCCGGTTGGCTCCAGGTCGTCGTCGAGCTCGAGCTGCCAGTAGTAGCGGGTGAAGGTGACCCCGGCCCGGTACTCGCCGAGGAACGGGGCGACCCGCTCCCCGCGCGCCAGGCGGACGATCAGCTCCGGGTACGTGCGCCCGGCCGGCGCCGCGTACAGGTGCGCGGGGCAGGCGCCGCCGAAGCGGGTGTTGACATCGGTGATGCCGAGGCCGATCTCCTCGTCACGAAACGCCTGGACGGTGCACGGCCCGCGGCAGCCGAGCGCCTCGACCACCCGCCGGCCGAGATCGACGAGCTCGGGGTCGTCGATGGTCTGGCCCTTGATCGACTCTCCCCCACGCGACTCGAGCATGTTGCGCGGGATCACCGACAGGCAGCGGCCGTCGAGATCGCTGAAGCAATCCATCGAGAACTCGGGCCCGCGCATCGCGCGTTGGAGCATCGCGGGCTCGCGGATGTAGGCGGCCAGGAACTCCGCCTCGCGCGCGTCTTCGGCGCGGAAGATCGAGCGCGCGCCGGAGCCCCACCGCGGCTTGACCATGACGGGATAGCCGTCGACCGGCTGCCCGGGGAGCACCGTCGGGGGGCTCGGCAGACCGTGGCGCTCGAGCAGCAGGTGGGTCTCGTACTTGTCGAACGTCGCGCGTGCGATCTCGCCGTCGGGCACGACCGCGGGCACCTGGCCGGCGCTCCGTGCGTGCCCGAGGATCTCCAGGTCGAGGTCGGTGAGCGGCACCACCGCGCCCACGCCGAACTCCTCGCACAGCTCCTGGAGCGCCGGGATGTACCCCGGATCGTCGAAGCGCGGCACCGACCGCCGGTGATGGGCGGCGTACTGGGCGGGCGCGAGCGGGTTGGGATCGGCGGCGATCGTCGTCGCGATCCGGGAGAACGCCGACACGAGCGCGTAGCGCTTGCCGACGCCGGTGAGGAGCACGGCGACGTCATGGCTCATGGCGCGCCACCTTAGCCGCGCTCAGCACGGGATCGCTTCGAAGAGCTCCACGACGTCGAGGTCGATCCCCACCTTCTGGTCGTCGGGTCGCGCGGCGAGTGCCGCGCCGGCCCGACGCAGCGCGTCGCCGTTCTCGTACACGGTGATCGACATCGCCTTGTTGGTCTTGGGGTCGCGCAGATGGAACCCACCGACGTACCCGGCGGTACTCCGGATGGTCGTCCTCAGCAGCCCAACGGCGTCGTCGTCGAGCCCGTCGGGCAGCGGCGTGAATGTTGCAACACGAGCGATCATGGTCTGCTCCCGTCGCGGGTATTGGCGCTCTTCGTCGACAACGGCTTCAGCGCGACCACGATGACGGCGGTCGCCGCGGCCGCCGAGGTGTCGGAGCGCACCGTGTACCTCGCCTTTCCGACAAAGGCGTCGCTGCTCAACGAGTGCATCCGCGTCGCCGTCCGGGGAGACGACCGGGACGTCCCGCTCCAGGCCCGGGAGGTCTGGCAGGCGGCGCTCAACGGGCCGCCCGAGCGGATGCTCGCCGGTCTCGCGGACGCGTCCGCGCAGCTGATGAGCCGCGCGGCGCGACTGCTGTCGGTGGGCGAGTCCGCCGACCCGGCCGACCCGGCGCTACGCGAGTTCCGCGAGCGCAGGCGAGCGGCGACCCGGGCCGATGCGCTCGATGCAGCCAAGGCGCTCGAGCGCTCGGGTCCAGCGAGGCGGTGTACCTGCGCTTCGTTGAGCACCGGGCGTGGGACGAGGAGGCATACGCGCGGGTGATCGAACGAGCGCTCTCCGGGGCGCTCACGTGATCCGCGCGCCCGGTGGCCGCCGACGGCGCGGCCACCGGAGATCTGCGGAGGCCGTCAGCTGCCCGAGCGCAGCGCGTCGATGAAGGCGCTTCCGTTCGGGGTGCCGAGGCCGGTCATCGTGTCGTAGCCGCGCGCGGTCACCTGACTCGTGTCCCCGGAGATCTGCGCGTCGAACCCCTCCGAGGCCGGGTGACCCCAACCGCTCGTGCTCTCCGGCGCGACCGCGGCACGATCGACCGCAGGTGCCGAGCTGTGCAGTGGCAGCACATCGTCGAATGCATCAGTTCCGGCCAGTGAGTAGAGCAGCGGGTCGATGAACCCGAACGGCGCGGGCTGGCCCTGCTGGGCGTCGGCGACCATGCCCGCGACCAGCGGGCAGGCGAGGCTCGTCCCGCCGAGGTCGAACGTCTTGTAGAGCCCGCCGCCGGCGATCACCCCCTCGAGGATGCCGGAGTCACGGTCGGCGTCGGCCGACAGGTCAGGCACTGTCCGGTCGAGCTGCCCGTCGTAGGTGGCCATCGATGCCGGGACGACACCGGCCTGGTAGCTCGGCTGGGCGTAGAGGGTGCTCACGCCCCCGCCTGACGCGGCCCGCGGGATGCCCTGGTTGACCCAGTTGCCGTGCTCGAGGAATCCGACCTGGTCGGACCAGCCGGTCTCGAACACACGATTGCCGGAGGCCCCGACGCCCAGCGTCGTGCCGCCGACCGCGATTGAGTACGGGTCCGACGCCGGGACCGCGATCCCCGGGTTGTCGCCCGCCGCGAAGTACATACCGACGCCCTCCGCGGCGGCGCGGAGATCGAGCGCGTGCACGGTCTCGGCGTAGACGGGTGGATCCTGCTCCCCGCCCATCAGGCCCCACGAGTTCGAGACGATCGACGCCATCGGCGCGGAGCCGTCTCCGCCGAGCACCTCGTCGAGCGCGTCGAACAGCGGCTGGATGCCCTCCAGCGCCTGGTCGCAGGAGTCGCCGTCGACCATCACCTGGTTCGCGCCCGGCGCCATCGCGTACGCGGCCTCGGAGTCGAGCTGCTCCTCCACGCCGAACGCGTTCTCGCACCCGCTCCCGTCGCCGAGCTGATCCTGCTGGAACTGCGCGGCGGTCGGGGCGGGCAGGCCGTTGGCCGCGGCGTAGTCGGTGAGCGTCTGGAACATGTCGCGTGGCGACCCGTCCTCGATCAGCGCGATCGTCTCGCCGGCGCCGCTGTCGGCGCTCGGCAGGCCGTAGGCGGTGCGCAGCTGGTCAGCGGAGTACCCGCAGACGGCGACCGCCGCACGGTGCACCCCGGCGAACGACGGAACGCTCGCCGTCGTCTGCTGACCCCAGTACTGCGAGCAGTTGCTCGGCTGGCCGCTGGTCGCCTGCGGCGCGGTGTGGAATGTCGTGGGGGGCGCGCCGTCCAGGCCGGTCACCGACATGACGTCGGCGCTGACCGAGGCCGGAATCGAGAGGTCGCGGTCGTTGGCGACGAACGTCGCCGACCCGCCGGCGGCGCTGTCCTCGCCCATCTGGACCGAGAAGGCGCGGTCGAGCTGCGCCGCCGATCCCGTGGCCGTCACCGAGTCCCGGCCGGAGGCAATCTGGACGCCGGTGAACCCGGCGGAACCGAGCCAGTCGAAGACGGCCTGAGCCTCGGCGGCCGAGGGGCCGTACTGCGCGGTGTACTGGGCCGGAGTGAGGTACTGGTGGTAGACGGCGCTGCCCGGCGTGGCGACCGAGTCGGCGAATGCGGTCGCTCCGGCGATGTCAGGGGTCAGCCAGACCTCGAAGGTGAGCGGGGTGGACGGCGAGAGCGTGCCGTCCGTGGCGGTCGCGGTGGTGGTCGAGGGCGCCGAGCCCGCGAGCGTGACGCTCGGTGGCGGTGGCCCCTCCGGCGCGACGGTGGAGGCGAGCGCGGGGGACGTAGGTGTGAGGACGCCTGCGGCAGCGAGCAGACAGGCGATGCGGATGGGGGTGAGCATGCCCGCTCAAATCGGCAAGCTCACTGACCAGACTTCCGGAGGGACAGGATCTGTGCACCTTCGCGTGCCGGCGACCGCCTCCTCGGGCGGTCGCCGGCACGGCGTCGGTGCGGTCAGCTACCTGAGCGCAACCCGTCGATGAACGCCGTCCCGTTCGGGGTCCCCACGCCGCTCATCGTGTCGTAGCCGGGCGCGGTGACCTGGCTCGTGTACTTCGGGATCTGCGAGTCGAAGATCGACACCGACGGTGCGCCGTAGATGCTGATCGCCGGGGTCGCGAAGCCGGCCCGGTCGACCGCGGGGGTCGAGGCGGTCACCGGCAGCGCGTCGTTGTAAGCGCTCGTCCCGTACAGCGAGTAGATGAGCGGGTCGATGAAACCGAACGACGCCGGCTGGCCCTGCTGGGCGTCGGCCACCATCCCGGCGACCAGCGGGGTGGCGAGGCTCGTGCCGCCGTCGACGAACGTCACGTACTTGCCCTGCTTGCCGACGATGATCCCCTGCAGGATCCCGGAGTTCGGGTCGGCGTCGGCCGAGATGTCCGGCACGGCGCGGTCGAGCTGGCCCTGGTAGGTCGCCATCGAGGCGGGAACCACACCTGCCTGGTAGCTGGGCTGCTTGTAGAGGATGCTCACGCCGCCGCCTGCTGCGTCGCGCGGGATCCCCTGGTTGAACCACTTCTTGCCCTCGCGCACGCCATCGTGGTTGGACCAGCCGGTCTCGAAGATCCGGTTGCCCGTGACCCCGATCCCGACCGTCGTGCCGCCCACGGCCAAGGAGTATGGATCGGAGGCGGGAACCGAGACACCCGGGCTATCGCCCGACGAGAAATACATCCCGACGCCCTCCGCGGTGGCGCGCAGGTCGATCGTGTGGGCCGTCTGGGCGTAGAACGGCGGGAACGACTCGCCGCCGGTGATGCCCCAGGAGTTCGACTCGATCGAGGCCGCCGCGGAGTTGCCGTTGCCGTCGAGGACGGCCCGCTCGGCGTCGAACAACGGCTGCACACCCTCATGCTTCTCGTTGCAGGAGTCGCCGTCCACCATCAGCTGGTTGGCTCCGGGCGCCATCGCATAGGAGGCCTCGGAGTCGAGCTGCTCCTCGATGTCGAACGGGTTGCCGCACTCGCCGCCGCGGCCGATGACCTCCTCGCGGAACTGCGTGGACTTCGGCGCGGGCAGACCGTTGGCCTGCGCGTAGTCGGTGAGCGTCCCGAACATGTCGTCAGGCGTCCCGTCCTCGATCAGCGCGATCGTCTGCCCCGTCCCGGTGTTGGCACTCGTCTGACCGTAGGCGGCGCGCAGCTGGCCGGCGGAATAGCCACACACCGAGACCGCCGCCTGGCTGACGCCCGCGAACGCCGGCTTCAGCGTCTTGGTGTACTCGTCCCAGTAGTGCGAACAGCTTCCGGCCTTGGCCGGCGCGGAGGCCGTGGCACTCACCCGGGTCGCCGTGTGGAACGTCGTCGGGGCCGTGCCGTTGAGGCCGGTGACCGACAGCACGTCGTCGCCGAGCGAGGCCGGGATCGAGAGATTCTGGTCGTTGGCGATGATCGTCGAGGCCTTCCCCACGGCGTTCGTCACCCGGTACTCGTTCATCTGGACCGAGAACGCCTGATCGACCGTCGCCACCGAGGCGGTCGCAGTGACGGAGTCGCGCTCGGCGCCGACCTGGACGTCGGAGAAGCCGGCCGAGCTCAGCCACGAGGAGACGGCCTGCGCCTCGGCGGCGGAGGGCCCGTACTGCGCGGTGTACTGGTCAGGGGTGAGGTACTGGTGGTAGAGGAGGTTGCCGGGCGTGCTCACCGCGTCGTCGAACTGGGTGGCGCCGGCAACGTTCGGCGTCAGCCACAACTCGACCTGCAGCCGCTGCGACGCAGCGGCGGCTCCGACCGCCGTCGCGGCGGTGGTGGCCGGCGAAGCCGAGCCGGCGAGCTGGGTGGTCGCCGCCGGCGACGGCGTTGCGTCGGCCGACGCGACCGCGGGCGCAGCGAGCGCGCAGGCAGCGATGAGAACGCCCATCGCGTGGGTTCGTCTGGACATGGGTCTCCCTTGTCGAGGATGGGAATCCGCCCAAGCGACACGTCCGGAGCGACGGCTTCCGCGCCGCCCCGCCCTCCCGCCTCGCATGGACGCGGGGCATCCTGACAGATGGAACCGCGCCGGACTCGGGTGGCCCCGCCCATGATGAGCGAAGCCACCGTCGTCTCCGGCGGTCCCTCAGCCACCCGAGCGCAGCGCGTAGATGAAGTTCGACCCGTCCGGGGTTCCGAGCCCGGTCATCGTGTCGTATCCCGTCGCAGTCACCTGGTCGGTGTAGGCCTCGTACGCCGTCCCCTGGGCGTCGAGCGGGTTCAGCAACGGCAGACCGGCGAGCGACGGCGGGGTGAACGCCGTCTGGTCGAGCACGGGCGTCGAGGACGTCACCGGCAGTGCGTCGTTGTAGGCGTCTGAGCCCGACAGCGAGTAGAGCAGCGGGTTGATGAACCCGAAGCTCGACGGCTGCCCCTGTGAAGCGTCCGCGATGATGCCGGCGACGAGCGGGCTGGCGAGGCTCGTCCCACCGTCGAGGAACGTCACGTACACCGGCTTGTGGTTCACGGTCTCGATGATCCCCTGCAGGATCCCGGAGTTCGGATCGGCATCGGCCGAGATGTCCGGTACCGCGCGGTCGACCGCGCCGGCGGACGTTGTCGACATCGACACCGGGACAACGCCCTCCTGATACGACGGCTGGGCGTAGAGCAGGCTCGTACCGCCGCCGGCCGCGCTGCGGCCGATTCCCTCGTCGACCCACTGGCCGCGGAACTTGACGACATTGTCGTCGGACCACCCGGTCTCGAACAGGCGCGTGTCGCCCTGACCGAGGCCGATCGTCGTGCCGCCGACGGCGGTCGAGTACGGGTCGGACGCCGGCACCGAGATGCCGGGATTGTCACCGGAGGAGAACAGCATCGACACGCCCTCGCCGGCGGCCCGCAGGTCGATCGCGTGCGCGGTCGAGGCGTAGATCGACGGGTAGCTCTCGCCACCGGTGATCCCCCAGGAGTTTGACTCGATCGTTGCGCTCGGGCTCGTGCCGTTGCCGTTCAAGACCGCCGTCTCTGCGTCGAACAGCGGCTGCACCCCCTCCAGCTGGGTGTTGCAGCTGTCGCCGTCGACCATCAGCTGGTCGGCGCCGGGCGCCATCGCGTAGGTCGCCTCGGAGTCGAGCTGCTCCTCGATGTCGAACGCGTTGCCGCACTTGTTGCCCTGACCGATGATCTCCTCCTGGAACTGGGAGGCGCCCGGGGCGGGCAGGTTGTTGGTCGCCGCGTAGTCGGCGAGCGTCTGGGGCATGTCCTTCGGAACGCCGACCTCGATCAGCGCGATCGTCTCGCCGACGCCGGTGTTCGTCGTCGACATGCCGTAGGCGTCGCGCAGCTGGTCCGCCGAGTAGCCGCAGACCGAGATCGGGCTCTGGGTGATCCCGTCGAAGCTCGGCGTGATCTTCTTCACGTACTGGGCCCAATATTGCGAGCACTGCGGCTTGGTCGGGCTGGCGGCGGCCTTGACCGTCGCCGGGGTCGCCGTGTGGAACGTCGAGGCCTGGGTGCTGTTGAGGCCGGTGACCGACAGCACGTCCGTGCTCAGTGAACTCGGGATCGCCAGGTTTGCGTCGTTGGTGACGACGATGGTCGTCTTCCCGGCCGCGTCGGTGACCGAGTACCGCTTCATCTGGACCGAGAACGCCCGGTCGACCTTCGCCACACTGCCGGTCGCTGATACGTAGTCCCGCTGAGGACTCACGGTGACGTTCGACAGCCCCTGCGAGCTGAGCCACGACTCCACCGCGTTCGCCTCGGCGGCCGACGGCCCGAACCGCGACGTGTACTGCGCCGGGCTGAGGTAGTGGCCGTACTCGGCGCTGCCCGGGGTGCTCACCGCGTTGTCGAACGCCGTCGCGCCGGACTCGTCGGGGGCGAGCCACACCTGTAGCGAGAGCTTCTGCCCGCTCTTCACCGGGGTCCCGGTCGCGCCGCTCGTGGCCACTGGCGCGGCCGAGCCCGCCAGCGCCGTCGTCGCCGCCGCGGACGCGGTGGACGCCACGCCCACCCCCAGGACCGATGCCGCCAGGGCGGCGATCCCCGCCGTTCGAGATGCACTCATCATCGACCTCCCCTGCCTTCAATTGAGTGACGGCCACCGCTCCCACGCGGGGCCCGTGCGACATCCCACCCGAAACCGGTGGATCCCGCAGGCGCATGGTCGATTTGGTAGGAGATCGGGCTCAGAAACCGCCGGGAGGCTGCCAGCCGCCCGTGTCGCCCTTGTACACCCCGCCGGCGCTGCGGACCTGGGCGATGGTGCGTCGGAGGATCTCCAGGTCAACGCGTAGCGACCGGTGCTCGACGTACCAGAGGTCGAGCTCGATCCGCTCGGGCCAGGGCAGCGAGGCGCGGCCGTTGACCTGAGCCCAGCCGGTGATGCCGGGCCTGACCGCAAGCCGGCCGCGCTGGCGCTCGGTGTAGGCGTCGACCTGGTGCTGGAGCGTCGGGCGCGGGCCGATGATCGACATGTCGCCCCGGGCGACGTTCCACAGGTTCGGCAGCTCGTCGAGGGAGGTCCGCCGCAGCAACGCCCCCAGGCGCGTGATCCGGTTGTCGCCCTCGGCGATCGCCAGGCCCGCGCCGTGGAACTCGGCTCCGGACACCATGGTGCGCAGCTTGTAGATCCGGAATGGGATGCCGTCGCGCCCGACTCGGATCTGCGTGTACACGGGGTCGCCGGGCGACTCGAGGCGGATCAGCACCATCAGCGTGAGCACGAGCGGCGCGGTGAGGATCGAGCCCAGGCCGCCCACGGTCAGGTCGAAGGCGCGGGTGAGCAGGCGATCCATGGCGCGGAGACCTTATCTATCGTCCGCCTGCGCATGATCCTGCTGGAGGTCATCTTCTGGGCGACGGCGGCGTTCATCGTCTGGACGCACGTCGGGTACCCATTATTCGTCGCGCTGCTCGCGAGGGTGCGCCCGCGACCGGTGCGGCGCGCGCGGATCGAGCCGACGGTGACGCTGGTGATCGCCGCGCACGACGAGGAGGGCTCGATCGAGGCGACCGCCCGCGGAATGCTCACGCTCGACTATCCGGCCGAGCGCCTCTCCGTGCTCGTCGCCTCCGACGGGTCGACCGACCGCACCGACGAGATCGTCTCCGGGCTGGAGGCGGAGTCCGGCGGGCGGGTGTCGCTGCTGCGCTGCCCGCGGGCGGGCAAGGTGAGCGCCCAGGATCGCGCCGTGCGCGAGACCGGCGGCGAGGGAGCCTCCGAGATCGTCGCCTTCTCGGACGCGAATGGCAGCTGGGAGCCCGACGCGCTCCGGCATCTGGTGGCGAACTTCGCCGACCCCGACGTCGCCTACGCGTGCGGGAACCTGAGCCTGCGCCGGACCGACGGCACCAACCGCGAGGGGCTCTACTGGCGTTACGAGCTCTGGCTTCGGGAGAACGAGGCGCGGATCGGCTCGATCACCGCCGGCAACGGCGGCATCTACGCCGTCCGCCGCTCCGACTACCTCGAGAGCCCCGACGGACGCGCCGGCCACGATCTGGGGCTCGTCTACCGGCTGGTCCAGCACGGCCGCCGCGCCGTCTCCGATCCCTCGGCGGTCGCCTGGGAGACCCCGGCGCGGGACCTCGAGGACGAGTATGAGCGCAAGGTCCGCATGTCGGCCCGCTGCTGGCAGCACGTCGTCAGCGGCCGGATGCTCCAGGGCGGCGGCCCGCTGTTCCTGCTCCAGATCGTCTCCCACCGCCTACTCCGCTACGAGAGCGGGCTGTTGCATCTGCTGTTGCTCGCGCTCGCGGCCGTGCTGACGGTGTCGTCTGGCGCGCACGTGCTGTACGGCGCACTGCTCGCGCTGCAACTGATCTGGCTGGCGATGGCGGCGGCGGGCCGGCTGCGCCTGCCGGTGCCCGCCGCCGGGATCGCCTACTACTACTTCCTCGTCACCTGGGCGACGCTCGCAGGGCTATGGCGCTACATGCGCGTCGGCGTGCCCGTGACCTGGGATCACGCGGAGGGGACGCGGGCTGCATGACGTGGTACTGCGTTACGTAGCCTACCGTAACGTAGACTTGCGTAACGGCGAGTGACGTAATAGGCTTCGGGGATGACCCCGGCGGCGAGACCGACCAACCCGTTCCGCTTCGGCGATCTCGCACTCGACGATGCGTTCACCGACCGCGTCGCCGAACTCGCCGAGCTGACGGCCGACATCCGCAACGGCCAAAACGTCGTCCTGTTCGCCCCACGCCGGTTCGGGAAGTCCTCGCTGCTGTGGCGAGCGGCGCAGGAGCTCGTCGGCACCGGGGAGGTGCTCGTCGCGCAGCTCGACCTCATGCGCGCCCCCACGCTGGAGCGGTTCGCCGAGAAACTCGCGACGACCATCTACGAGGACATCGCCTCGCCGCTGGAGCGGGTACGTGACCGGGCGCTCGCCATCTTCCGCAGTCTGCGGATCGCCCCCACGGTCACGATCTCGCCCGACGGCAGCCTCGGCTTCGGATTCAGCGGTGGCTTCAGCACCGCCGACGTCAACGCGACCATCGAGCACCTGCTCTCGCTTCCCGCCCAGCTGAGCGCGGAACGCGGGCAGCGGGTCGCGCTCGTGTTCGACGAGTTCCAGGAGATCGTCAAGATCGATCCGCACCTGATCGCGCTCATGCGCTCGGTGTTCCAGGAGCAGACCGACGTCGCCCACGTCTACGCCGGCAGCCGCCGGCACATGATGCGCCGGATCTTCAGCGACGAGAACGAGCCGTTCTGGCGCAGCGCCAAGCAGCTCGAGCTGGGAGTGATCGCGCCCGACGTGTTCGGTCCGTTCATCGCCGAGCGGTTCCAGGCGACCGGGCGGCGGATCGGCAACGAGACGCTGGCCACACTGCTCGAGATCACGCACGCACATCCCTACGGCACCCAGGAGCTCGCATACTCGCTCTGGGAGGTGACCGCCGACGGCGGGACCGCGGGCGACGGCGAGCTCGACGAAGCGCTCCGGCGGGTGCTCGCCTCCGAGAACGCCCACTTCGCCCGGATCTGGGAGGACGCGCCGCGCGGGCAGCGCACCCTGCTGGAGGCGCTCGCACGGGAACCGGGCCGGCCGGCGATGAGCGGCGAGTATCGCCGCGCACACAATCTCCCGGCCCCCTCGAGCGTCCAGACCGCGCTCCGCGCGCTCCTGGATGACGAGATCGCCGTCGGCTTCGAACGCGGCTACCGGATCGCCGAGCCGTTCCTGCGCGAGTGGATCGTCACCCGCGATCTCTGACCCGGTCGGTCATGCAGGGTCGGCATCGTTGGAGCGGCGCAGGCCCCGGAGCTCCTCGATGCCGAGGACCACGTCGACGAACAGGAACTCCAGACGCTCGCGGTTGGAGCGCGGCGGGATTCCGGGATTGACCCGCGCTCGCGGCAGCGGGCCGTTCGGGGCGGTCGTGCGCGAGCTTGAGCCGACCCCGGGGAGCCGCGAGAGACCCGCGCGGCGCAGCGCGCGATAGAGCGCGGGCTCGGGGTGGAAGCCGGGGTAGGCGCGGCCGAGCCAGGCGCGACCGGCCGCGTAGCCGCGCCACTGGGCTCGCAGCCCGGTGAGCGTGTCACGGTAGGCGTGGCCGGCGGTCGCCTCCAGGCGCAGGGCGAGCGTGAAGCCCGCGTCGATGAGGCGCCAGCAGAAGTCGGTGTCCTCGGCCGCCCTGATCCCCTCGGTGAAGCCACCGACCGCGTCGAAGGCCTGGCGCCGGACCAGGAGGTTGGCAGCGGCCACCCGCGGACGGAACGGATGGGCCATGTGCGTCGAGGAGTTGAGGAAGTTCTTGGAGACGCCGTAACGGGCGGCGAGCGAGTCGCCCGACGGGAGCGGGTGGATCTCCCCGGCAAGCGCGCCGACGTTGTCCGGGATCGGCTCAGGGTCGGCGAAGAAGGCGTCGATCAGGTCCGGCGAGGGGCGGCAGTCGGCGTCAAGGAACAGGATCCACGGCTGTGCGGTCGCGTGGGCGCCTGTGTTGCGGGCGCGGGCGGGGGAGTGCTCACCGGTGGCCGGGACGACGCGGAGTTGAGCGTCTTCATCGAGGGGTGCGATGGAATCGCTCACGGCCGCCGCGGTTCCCGAGTTGTCGGCGAGGACGAGGGTGTCGCCGGGGCGGGTCTGGAGAGTGCCCAGGACCTTGAGCGCCTCACGGGCGTCGGCGGGGGTGCCGGCGAAGGGCATGACGACTGCGACTGCGGGGCGGGTGGGCACGGTCGGTGATGTTGGCAGCGGATCACCCACACGTCCTCGGAACACGTCGCGAGTGCGAGAAACGGCCCGGCCCCACGGAGCGGTGGCAGTCACAGCAGCGCCACCCCGCCAACCGGAAGCCGAGCACGTGGGGGCGCTGCTTGACGGCCGACGACCCGACGCGCTCCCTCGCGAACCTCCGAGCACCCAAACAAAGGTTGAGTGCACAACTACCTGCTAGCCTGACACCCATGGAACTTGGACTTGCCACTTTTGCCGACCTCGCCTCCGGGATCTCGCCCGAGCAGCGGATGCGTGACCTGCTGGAAGAGGCCGAGCTGGCCGAGCAGCTGGGACTCGATGTGTTCGCCATCGGCGAACATCATCGCGAGGACTTTCTGATCTCCTCGCCCGCCGTGGCGCTGGCGGCGGTGGCGGCACGCACCGAGCGGATCCGGCTCTCGAGTGCGGTCACGGTGTTGTCGTCCGACGATCCGGTCCGGGTGTTCCAGCAGTTTGCGGAGCTCGATCTGATCTCCAATGGCAGGGCGGAGATCATGGCCGGCCGGGGCTCGTTCACCGAGTCGTTCCCGTTGTTCGGCTACGACCTCGACGACTACGACGACCTGTATGCCGAGAAGCTCGACCTGCTGTTGAAGCTGCGCTCGGGAGAGCCGGTGAACTGGGAGGGGCGGCTGCGGCCGCCGCTGCACGACACCATCGTCTACCCGCGCCCGCTGCAGGACCCGTTGCCGGTGTGGGTCGCGGTCGGTGGCTCCCCCGAGTCGGTGGCGCGTGCCGGCGCGCTCGGTCTGCCGCTGACGATCGCGATCATCGGCGGGCAGCCCGCCCGGTTCGCTCCGCTCGTCGCGCTCTACCGGCGGGCGGCCGCTCAGTTCGGGCACGACGCCGAGGCGCTGCCGCTGGCGATCAACACGCACGCGTTCGTGGGCGAGACATCGCATGCCGCCGACAAGGCGTTCGCCGCCCCCTATCTGGCGATGATGAACCGGATCGGGCGCGAGCGGGGCTGGCCGCCCTCGGGCCGTGCCGAGTATGAGTCGCTGCGCTCCCCGCAGGGCGCGGTCGCCGCCGGATCGCCCGAGCAGGTGGCCGAGAAGATCCTGATGGAGCACGAGCTGTTCCACAACACCCGCTACGTCGGGCAGATGTCGGTCGGCGCGGTCGCCCACGCCGACGTGCTGCGATCGATGGAGCTGTTCGGCACGAAGGTCGCGCCGGTCGTCCGCGAGGAGGTCGCCCGCCGAGAGGCGAGTGCCGCCACTCCCGAGACGGCCCTCGAGGCGGCCCCCACGCCCGACGATGACCGCGCCGATCAGCCGGTGAGCGCGGCGTAGAGCGCGAGCGTCCGCTCCGCCGCCACGTCCCAGGAGTACGGACCCGCGGCGGCGTCACGGGCGGCCGCCCCCAGCCGATCGCGCGCTGCCGGGTCGGCGACCAACCCCGCCAGAGCCGCGTGCAGCGCGACCGGGTCACCGGGCTCGACGCCGAGCACGGCCCCGCCCGCCGCCACCTCGGCGAGCGCACCGACGGCCGAGACGACCGTCGGCCGCCCGGCTCCCAGTGCCGCGGCGAGCACACCCGAGCCGTCGATCCGCTCGTCGCGTTCGTAGGGGAGCACGAGCACATCGGCGCGCCGCAGCAGTGCGTTCGCCTCGCCGTCGGAGACGTAGCGCCCGACGAGCGAGGCGCCCGCGGGCAGCGGCGGGATCTGCATCATCGGCCGTCCGACGATCCACAGCTGGGCGGCTGGGCGGGATCCGATCCCGGGCCACGCCTCGAGCAGCGTCCCGAGCCCCTTGTACGGGCGCAGCAACCCGAACATCAAGACGACCGGCCGTCCATCGTCGGCGAGCTCGGGCGGCAGCTCGCCCGCCGGACCGGGGGCAAACGCGCCGTGGGGGATGACGTGAACTCGCTCTGCCTCGACCCCCTGCGCGCGAAGCGATGCAGCGCCGTGGTCGGAGTGCACGACGAGCGCGTCCATTCGCGCGATGACCTCGCGCAGCGCCCGCGCCCGCCCGAAACGGCCGCTGCGCGGCGCCGTGTTGTGCAGGGTGAGCACCCGGGGCCGCGACGGCAGCAGCGCGACGTCCAGCCACGGCAGCGGGATCCACTGGTGGTGGACGACATCGGCGGGCCGCCGCCCCAGCGCGCGCATGTCCCCGACGTGCGTCGCAAGCTTGGCGAGGCGGCGCCGCGACCCGGCCGCCCCGCCACTCCTGCGGTAGAAGAGCTCCCGCCGCGAGTAGCCATCAGGCGCCGGGCGCGCCCCGTGCGCGAAGCGGCTGGTCACGAGCTCGACCTCGGCGCCGCGCTGGGCGAGCGCCGCGCACAGCGCCTCGTCGTAAGGCGGCGAGTACGCCGACGGGTCGACGATCAGCGCGCGCATGACATCACACCCCACCCCGTGCCGCGAGGGCCCGGCCGCGGCGGATCCGCGCGATCAGCGCGCGTCCCTGGCGCAGCTCCTCCGGATGGACGAATCCGACCGCGAACAGCGCCGGGCCGATCGCGACCACGACGAGCGCGCGCAGCAGCAACCCGGCCGCCCCGTGGGTCGGGAGCAGCAGGTCGCCCGCGACCGCGAGGCCACCGAGCACGACCGCCAGCCGCACCAGCCGCCACCACTCGAACTGGACGTGGAAGCGGCTGCGGGTGAGCTGGTGCATGAAGGCGAGCATGGCCACGTACGCGCCGCAGAGCGCGATGCCGGCGCCCGCGATCCCCCACCGCGGCACGAGCACGAGCAGCAGCACGACGTTGACCACCAGGCCGAGCAGTGCGGCGGGGAAGTTGCGGGTGGTCGCCTTCGCGCGACCGGCGACGGTCAGGTAGATCACCCACAGGCCGTAGAACGCCCAGCCGAGCGCGACCCACGGCAGCGCCCGGTAGGCGCCGTAGTACGCAGGGTGGGAGAGCAGGTGCACGATGTAGCGGCCCTCGAGCGCCAGCGCCGCCACCACCCAGCCGGTGACGAGCAGGTAGTAGGTCGCGACCAGCCCGTAGAGCCGCCCCGCCTCGCGGTCGTCGGTGACCGAGTAGGCGAGCGGCGGCCACGCGTACATGAACGCGGTGACGATGAACGAGACGGCGCCCGCCAGCTTCAGCGCGAGCGCGTACAGACCCGCGATCCCCGGGTTGCGGTCGTGGTAGAGGTAGGCCCGGTCGACGATCGAGAGCAGATAGACCGATGCCTCGGCCGGCACGGTCGGCAGGCCGAAGCGCATCAGCGTGCCCCACGAGTGGCCGCCGGCGCGTCGCGGGTCCCGCAGGCGGTCGCGCATCGCCCACCACAGCGCGAGCAGGACGACGGTCGAGGCGCCGTAGTTGCCGAGCAGATAGCCGCGCGCCCCGAGGCCCGCACCGACCACGAGCGTCACCGTCGCGGCGACCGTCAGCAGCACGTTGCAGACCGACGCGGTCGCGTAGGCGCGCAGCCGCTCGTCCACCCGTAGGACCGCGTAGGCGAGCTCGAGGTTGGTGAACGACCACAGGCCGAGCACCGCCACACGGAAGATGACGACCTCGTGGCGGCCGAGCGCGACCCGGCTGAGCGGAACGGCGAATGCCAGCAGCAGCGCCGCGATCACGGTCGTGGCCACCAGCATGAACACAGTCGCACGGCGGACGAGGTGGTTGCGCCGCGCGACGTCCTCGTCTTCGTAGTAGAACCGCAGGAACGCCTCGATCATCCCCAGCCGGGTGAGGATCGAGATCAGAATGACCCCGTTGGCGAGCAGCTCGATCGTGCCGTAGCCGGAGCGGTTGATGTACGCCGTGTAGACCGGCAGCAGCGCGACGCCGATCAGCTTGGCGACGACGTTGGAGGCCTGGTAGGCCCCCAGCGAGGAGATCAGGCGCTTGAGGTAACCGGTCATCGCCCGTCGGCGGCGAGCGGCTGCTCGGGCCAGAAGGGCCACTCCTCGAACGCGGTGCAGCGACCGTCGCCGGCGAGGGTCACGATCCAGAGGTCGCGATAATCCTGCGCGGGCGGGCCGTCGTAGTGGACCTCGACGCGCACGACGCCCGTGTCGCCCTCCACGACGACGACGGCCGCGTCCATCGCGAACGGCTCGTCGGGCCCTTCGCGCTCAGCCTCCCAGTGGGCGGCGATCTGGTCGAGACCGACATGGGCCGGCTCGTACGGGCCCGGCGAGTAGCTCGCGCCGGGGGCGAACAGTGCCCCGAGCGGCTCGGTTCCGGCGGTGCGCCAGGCGCGCTCGTAGTCGGCGATCCAGCGCCGGAGGTCGTCTCGGGTCACGGGCGGGCGGCGGTCACAGCTCGTAGCGCATGTGGATCTCGTCGCGCTCGTCGCCCGGAGCGACGCGGATCGCGCGCGGGTTGCGGCCGTGGATCTCGTACCCGATCCGCTCGTAGAACCCCTCGATTCCCAGACCGCCGCGGACGGTGAGGCACATGAACTCCAGCCCGAGCTCGCGGCCCATCCCGTGCAGTCCCTCGATCAGCTCGCGCCCGGCGCCGATGCCCTGCAGGTCGGGGTCGACCATCAGGCGTAGCACCGTGCGCCAGTGCTGACGCAGCGGCGAGGCGGAGGCGGACAGGATCCCCATACCCGCCGCGCGGCCCTCCTCGCCACCGCGGCGCAGGACACCGAGCGCGTCGCGGCCTTCGATCACCCGCGACAGATGGGAGTCGAGCGTCTCGCCGATCCGCTCCCGGTCCGCCGGCGGCACGAACCCCACCGCGCCGCCCGCGTCGGTGACCCGCACCCAGGTGTCGAGCAGCTGCTGCCGGAGCTCCGGATCGGCGGCCGCGGCAGCGGACACCGGCGTGAACGTGGCGGTCTGGACTTCCATGGGGCGTTCATCTTGGCGCATCGCGCGCCCACGCCAGACCACAGACGTGTCAGCGCGGCTCGTACTCGTCCCAGCGCTCGCCGCGCATCGCGCGGCGGGCGAGCTCCGTCATCAGCTCCTGGTCGTGAACCATGCTCGGGGTCGAGGTCGTCTCGTGTCCGCCATCGAACCACGTCAACAGCACGTCTCCCCCGGCAGCACGCAGGCGGCGCACGTATTCGGAGGCCTGCCGCGGCGTGGTCCGCGTGTCGCTCGTCGCCTGGCTCATGAGCAGCGGCGCCCGCACGTTGTGCACGTAGGTGAGCGGCGAGCGCCGCCGGTGGACCGCCTCCACCTCGGGCGTCGCTCCCAGGAAGTGCTTCCAGGGAAGCTTGAGGGAGGGGTGCATGTCCTCGTAGGCCAGCGCCCAGTCCGCAAGCGCCACGAAGGCGAGGCCACCCGCGAACAGGCGCGGGCGCTTGCCGAGCGAGAGCAGGGTCAGGAAGCCGCCGTACGACTCTCCGGAGATGAAGACGGCGTCCTCCCGCGCGATCCCCTCGGCGACGAGCCACTGCACGCACGCCTCGATGTCCTCGAGCTCCGCCTCCCCGGGCGCGCCCCAGAACCCCTCCCGGAACCGGCGCCCGAACGTGACCGAGCCGCGGTAGTTGACGGCCGCGTAGCCGAAGCCCTCCTCGAGCCAGGCCATGCCCTTGGGGTTGTACCCATCGATCGAGACGAGGTTCGGGCCGCCGTGGATCCGGACCACGAACGGGACGGGTCCCTCAGCTCGCGGGGGCGTGGCCACCCACAGCTGCACCGGGGTCCCGTCGAGCGAGTCGACCATCACCGACCGCAGCGGACCGACCGACCGGTCGACCGGCCCTCCCTGCGGCCAGACGACGACCTCGCCGGAGGCGCGGTCCAGGCGGAGGATCTCGAGCGGACGGTCGAAGCGCTGGCGCAGCAGCCGGATCTCGGTTCCGGGGCCATAGTGCGAGGCCCAGATCAGCGGCCGCGGTGAGGAGACGTCGGGCTTGAAGTAGGCACCGTCCGGATGCGACAGCCGGCTCAGCTCACGCGTACCCACCGCGTACTCATAGATCCGGTGTACGCCTACGTCGACGTGCACCGCGAGCACGTACTCCCCGTCATCGGACCAGTCGAGCGCGATCAGCTCACCGGACAGCTCGGGCGCGTCGACGTCCACCCGCGTGCCGGAGACCGGGTCCCAGATGACCGGCCGGGCGAATCCGCTGCGCTCCGTCGTGGCGAGGATCCGCTGGTCGCCGTTGGTCGGCGAGAACTGCACGCCGGTGACGGGCCCGGTCTCCCCGTCGGAGAGCACGGCGATCCGCTCGCCGGTGGCGACGTCGAGCACGGTGAGCGCGAAGCGGCGGATGCCCGGGTTGTCGTCAGTCGTGTTGACCGACACAACCGTCCCGTCGGCGGAGACGAGGCCGTACCAGGCCTCGCTCGTGCTGTGGTACAGGACACGCGGACCGCCTTCCCCCACGCAGACCAGCGCGTAGCCGTCGTCATCCGACGTCGTCAGGACGGTGGTGCGGCCGGCCCGGTCGGTCGCGAGTCCACGCAGCCCGTAGGGAACGAGGTCCGGGGTGAGGTCGACCGGCGGTTCGCCGTCGACCCCGTAGGCCCAGACGTGCCCCACCTCGCTGCCATTGTCGTCGACGTGGACAAGGACCCTCCGCGCGTCGGGGGTGAGGACCGGGTGCAGGATGTTGCCCTCGAGCCCGGGGATCTCGTGCACCTCACCGGTCGCGGGCGTCCACACGGAGGTCCGCACCCCGTGCATGCCGACCTCCACGACCAGCTCCGCGTCACCGGGACCGGTCGCGCGGATCGCCGAGCGCAGGATCGGCTCGCGGAAGCGGCGGCGCCAATCGTCGGCCTGGCCCGTCATTTGCGCAGGTACCAGTACTGGGGGAGGTACACGTACTGCGTCATCGCGAGCCAGCTCTTCGCCGCGCCGCCGACACGGTGACTCACCACGTACAGCGTGTCGGCATTCGGGAGGAACAATGCGGGCACGTCCTTGGCGATGAAGTCGCTCTCGGCCCGCACCGCCCGGCTGCCCGTGGAGTACAGCGTCCGGTGGATCAGCCGGTTGGCCGTCGCGCTCTGGTAGTCGCCGAAGTTGAAGCTCCCGCCCGTGTTGAAGATGGCGTTCGCCGTCGGGTAGTTCGAGTTGGTGAGTCCCGTGAAGTCGACCGCGCCCCACTCACTTGCCGCATGCGCGTCGGCGACGTCGTTGTAGGTCCCGACCACCAGGTTGAAGGACTTCTGCACCGGGGTGACCTTGATGCCGACCCTGGCCGCCGCGGAGGTGTAGACCTCGGCCTCCAGGCCGACGTACGCGTACAGCGGCGCGTACACCCAGGTGAATCGGATCGGCGTCCCGGCGGGGATCCCGGCGCCGCACTCCCCCGCACCCGTGCCGGGCTTCACGCACCTCGTCGTCCCGTTCGGGACCACCTTCCAGCCGTGTGCCTTGAGCAGCGCCGCCGCCTTCGCCGGGCTGTACGGATACGCCGCGCGGCTCGCGTCCGCCGGGGCATAGGGGCTGGAGGGAGCGCCCGGGACCGGACCGTAGGCGACCGCCCCCGCGCTCTTGAGCAGGCCCTTGACCATCGCGGGCTGGTCGACCAGCATCGCGAGCGCCTGACGGACGTAGCGCTGGGCAACGACCCTGTCGAAGTCGTCGGTCGTGTCCTTGAAATTGAGGATCGCGTCGTCCATGCCGAAGTCCGGATACCCGAACGCCCGGAAGCCCGCGCTCTTGAGCGACGGGACCGCCCCGAGCTGGGAGAAGTCGAGCGGCGCGATGTCCAGCGATCCGGTCTTCAGGGCGTTGAGGATCGGCGTTGCGCCGGTGTAGGTGTTCACCTGCAGCGTGGTGTAGGCCGGTTTCGGCGAGCCTCCGTACTGATTGTTGCGGACCATCGTGTACGTCCCGTTCACTGTGGAGAACTTCGTCAGCTTGAACGGTCCGTCGACGTCCTGCCACAGCGGGTTGGAGTCAAACGTGGAGAGCTCTCCACCCTGCTTGCTCAGGTACTCGTAGATCTTCGCCGCGTTGGCGGGAGTAGTGAAGTCGAGGTGCGGGCCGCCGGCGGATGCCCGGTTCCAATCGGTGCTGGGCAGCGGGGCGACATCGCCGATCCCGATCTCGTTGTTGGTGAAGAACGCCGGGTTGTAGGCGCGGGTGAGGTGCAGCACGATCCGGTACTTGCCGGTCACGTCGGCCGACGCGACGTTGTCGGGGAAGAGGCCGGGGGTGTAGCGGCGTAGGTTGGCCGCCCCCTGCCTGACCGCCGCCTTGGTCAGGTCGACATCGAACAGGACGTCGTTCGCATCGACGGGGGCGCCGTTCGACCACCGGTAGGAGTGCCTCAGGTTGATCGTGACGGTGCGGGCTCCGTCGGAGTAGACCGGCGCTTCGCCCACGCTGAGCCTCTCGTCCACGACCGGCGAGCTGCCGGTCGGCGAGGCGTACAGCGGCAGGAACATGGCGTTGATGAATGCATAGATGTTCGTCGTCGACGATTGGGCGGCGGGGATGATCGGGAAGATCCAGGTCGGCGTATCGCCGGTGAGCTGTCCGAGGGTGATCGTCCCGCCCGAGCGCGCGGACCCGGCGGCGGGCAGTGATCCGTACAGGCTCGACCCGGCGTGGACCCCGGCCGCGGGCGCGTCGGAGCCGGCGCCGCCGCCGCACCCGACGAGTGCCAGCGCGCTCAGCCCGGCCGCCGCGAGCGCGGCGAGCGCGCGCGGCAACCGGAACCGGCGCGGCAAGGGGTCTCGGCTGCTCGTGCTCATGTCTCCTCCGGTGACGAGTCTCGCTCCGTGACGTGGGTTCTCCCACGTACGGACAGCTGAAGCGCGATCAACATACCGGACCACATGCACCTTGGCAAGTGCATAGACTAAGAGATAGTCAGGGAGCGTGATTATCTCAAGGAGCCTGCATGCGAGCACATTCGATCGCTGCGATACCTGGTGACGGAATCGGCGTGGAGACGGTCTCGATCGCTCGGCGCGTGCTGGACGCGCTCGCCAAGCGGGACATATTCGACCTGCACTGGTCCGAGCACGACTGGGGGTGCGAGCGGTACGTGCGCACCGGGCGGATGATGCCCGAGGACGGCCTGGCCACCCTCGCCGGATGCGACGCGATCCTGCTCGGAGCCGTCGGAGCTCCGGGCGTACCGGACCACATCTCGCTCTGGGGGCTCCTCATCCCGATCCGCCGCTCCTTCGAGCAGTACGTCTCGCTGCGGCCGGCACGACTGCTCCGCGGTGTCACGAGCCCGCTCGCCGCGACGGCGCAGACCGATGTGGTCGTGGTGCGCGAGAACTGCGAGGGCGAGTACAGCGAGATCGGCGGGCGGCTGTTCCCCGGCACCCCGCACGAGCTGGCGGTTCAGGAGGCGGTGTTCACCCGGCGTGGCGTGACGCGGATCGCGCGGTACGCGTTCCAGGCGGCCCGCACGCGAACCGGGCGGGTCGCGTCGGCGACGAAGTCAAACGGGATCCGGCACACGATGCCGTTCTGGGACGAGATCGTGGAAGAGGTGGCGGCCGAGTACCCCGACGTCGCGCTCACCCGATACCACGCCGACGCCCTCACGGCCCTACTGGTGCACGATCCGGCGCGGTTCGACGTGATCGTCGCGTCGAACCTGTTCGGCGATCTGCTGAGCGACCTCACCGCGGCGCTGTGTGGAGGGCTCGGGATCGCGCCGTGCGCCAACCTCGACCCGACCCGCGTCCACCCGTCGATGTTCGAGCCCGTCCATGGCTCCGCGCCGGACATCGCGGGGACCGGACGGGCCAACCCGATCGGGCAGCTGTGGGCGGCGGCGATGATGCTCGATCACCTCGGCGAGCGGGCGTCCGCGCGGTCGCTCGAGGCGGCGATCGAGCGGGCAGTCGGCCTCGGGCACGTCACCCCGGACCTCGGCGGAACGCTCAGCACCGCGCAGGTCGGGGATGCAGTGCTCGCCGGTCTCGCCGAGGGGCCGGCCGATGCCTGAGCTGCTCGCGCGCTTCGCCTCGCGGCCCGTGAACGTCGGCGGCGTCCGCATCCACGTCCGGACCGCCGGCAACGGCCCGCCGGTCCTGCTCCTGCACGGCTACCCCCAGTCGATGGTGATGTGGCACCGGGTGGCACCGGTGCTCGCCGCCGAGTTCACCGTCGTACTGGCCGATCTCCGGGGCTATGGCGCGAGCGACAAGCCCACCGGAGACACTCCTGAGACCTACGGCAAGCGGGCGATGTCGGCAGACATGCTCGACGTGATGGCGGCGCTCGGTCACGAGCGCTTCGCGCTGGTCGGGCACGACCGCGGGGGCCGGGTGGCCCACCGGATGGCGCTCGACGCGCCCGAGCGGGTGAGCGCGCTCGCCGTCCTCGACATCGTTCCAACGCTCCACATGTTCAGCCATGTCGACCGGGCGATGGCGAGCTCGTACTTCCACTGGTTCTTCCTCACCGTGGGCGGTGGCCTGCCCGAGGCGCTGATCGACGGCGACCCCCGGGCCTGGGTGCGTAGCCGCTTCCACGGCCGGCACGCGGGAGGCGAGGGGTTCGATCCGGCGGCGATGGCCGAGTACGAGCGGTGGTTCACCGACCCGCGGACCGTCCACGCCACCTGCGAGGACTACCGCGCAGCCGCGACGACCGACCTCCAACTCGACCGCGAGGACCATGCACGCGGCCGGAGGGTGAGTCAGCCGCTACTCGCGCTGGCCGGCGCATCGAGCTACGTCGGGCGCACGTTCCCGCTTGCCGAGGTGTGGTCGCAGTACGCAACTGACGTGACGGCCTCGACGGTCCCGGCCGACCACTATCTGGCCGAGGAGGCACCGGGTCAGACCCTGGCCGCGCTCCGGCCGTTCCTCGCCGAGGCGACCCGATGAACCCGGACATCGACCGGGCCCTGGGCCTGCTCGAGCGGCTCGTCAATATCGAGACACCCTCCGGACATGCCCCCGGGATCCTCCGCGCGTTCGACCTGCTGCGCGACCGGCTGGCGCCCCTACTCGGCTCCGACGGCATCGTGGTTCAGGGCGACGGGGCTCCCCACCTGCTGTGGGACGCGGCCGACGAGCCGCGGGTGCTGCTCCTCGGCCATGCCGACACCGTCTGGCCGCTCGGCACGCTGGCCGGTCGTCCGTTCGCGTGCGAGGGCGCCCGAGCGACCGGCCCAGGCGTGTTCGACATGAAGTCCGGGCTGGTCGTGGCCGCCGAGGCGCTCGCCCTGGCGCAGGACGTCTCGCACGTCGCCGTGCTCGTCACCGGCGACGAGGAGCTCGGCTCACCGTCGTCGCGAGATCTGATCGAGCGCGTCGCGGGGCGATGCCGATCGGTGCTGGTGCTGGAGCCGAGCATCGACGGCGCACTCAAGACCGCCCGGAAGGGGGCGGCGCTCTACCGGGTACAGATCACAGGCCGCGGGGCGCACGCCGGCCTCGAGCCCGAGCACGGAGTCAACGCGCTCACCGAGCTCGCCGCCGTGATCCGGTGGACCGAGGCGCTCGCGTCCGAGCAGGCGGGGACGACCGTGACCCCGACCGTCGCCCGAGCGGGTGAGGCGATCAACAGCGTGCCGGCGGCGGCCGAGCTGCACCTCGACGTGCGGGCGTGGAGTGCGGAGGAACTCGACCGGGTCGACCGGGGACTCGCCCGGCTCACGCCCCGGGATGCGGACGCCTCGCTGCGGATCACCGGCGGGATCAACCGCTACCCGATGGAGCCGGCGCAGTCCCGCGAGCTCGTGCTGGCGGCGCGGATGGTCGCGGCGATCGCCGGTCTGCCTCCGATCGAGGAGACACGGGTCGGGGGAGGCTCGGACGGCAACTTCACCGCGGCACTCGGCGTCCCGACGCTTGACGGGCTCGGGGCGAGCGGCGGCGGCGCGCACACCGAGGAGGAGTGGATCGCGGTCGACTCGCTCGCGCCGCGAGCGCGGCTCGTCGCCGGGCTCCTCGACACCCTGCGCTGAGCTATTCCGTCCGGGCACGTGCGGCGCGGCCCGCGATGCCGTCGAGGATCAGCTCGAGCGCCCGATCGAACCCGATCGGGTCCCCGAGCGTGAGAAACCGGTCGGCGACGCGGGCGATGTTCGGATACTTCTCGGGGTCGAGGTGGCGGTACTCGACCTGCCACGCGGTCTCATCGTGGAGCCGGACCTCCGAATCGAGCAGGGTGTAAGCGGCCTCCGCGCTCGCGGTCGAGCGGATGAAGTTCCCGAGCGCGCGCATGACGACGACGGCCTCGTCATCCTCGATCCCGCCTCGCCGCAGCGCGTCCAGCGCGAATTCGACGTTGGCGAATTCGGTCGGCCGGTGTGTCGTGCGCATCGCCATCTGCAGGGCGAACTGGGGATAGCGCAGGTAGTGGGCACGGATGTACTGCGCATGGCGGCGCAGATCGTCGAGCCAGTCGTCGCTCGGCGTCAGGTCGGAGATGTACGACCTGGCGCGGAGCGTGTCAACGAGCTCGAGCACGAGATCGTCCTTATCGCGGAAGTAGCGGTAGATCGAGGTGGGATGGGCGTGGAGCCGGTCCCCGAGCGCCTGGAAGGTGAGAGCGTCAAGGCCGCCCTCGGTCGCCAACTCCTCCGCGGCCGCGAGGATCAGCTCCTTGCTGAGGCTGTCGCGCGGCCGACGCGGCGGCCGCTGATCCTCACTGGTCACTTCGCAATCGTCTCCCACGGCCGGCGAGCAAGGCGCAGCGAGTCTAGTCAGCGCTGCAGGAACTTCCAGGCGTGCCCGACGAGGTCCTTGGCCGTGACGTCGTGGGCGAGGACCGTGCCGAACCCGGGCAGGCCGACGTCGAGAACCGCCCCGCGGCCGAGGCGGTAGCCGATCACCGCAGGTGACTGCGCGGAGACCCCGACCGAGGTGAGCAGCCGGGCGGGCGCCTGCACCGGACCGAAGGTCTGGAAGCGCCGGAAGCCGGTGAGCTCCTGGACCCCGCCGGGGAACAGCCCCTGGCCGTTGCGCTGCACGAGCAGCAGCGAGCCACCGGTCGCCTGGATCCCGCCGGGGCGGGCGAGCAGGAAGTCGACCGCGTGCGGGCGCGACGGGTCACTCGCCTCGCCGCCCGAGATGGTCACCGTCCGCTGCAGCGCATCGATGCCCAACGACATCACGTGACCGCCCTGCTCGACCCAGGTGGAGATCGCCGCGCCGGCCGCCGCCGGCAGCCACCGCTCGCTGCCGGCGAACAGCACCCCGGAGTAGTGCGAGAGCAGCGAGGGGCCGTGCGCGATCAGCGACAGATCCGTGGTGAGCGTGAACCGGAGCCCGCTGTCGTGCAGATAGGCGATCAGCCCCGCTTCGGAGCCGAACCCGGCCGGCAACCCGGCGGTGAACGGCCGCTGGATCTGAATTGGCCCGCCGGTGCTCAGCAGGTTGGGGGTGCCGTCGCCGTCGTCGTCGACCGGGTTCTCCCCCTGCCAGCTGAGCGCCGGCAGCACGACGAGCACGCGGCGGTGCCCGACCCCCGAGGAGGTTCCCCCCGAGCCGCCGGAGCCCGCGCCGATCGCTCCGGCGACGATCGGCACCGCGGTGCGGTGCGAACCCCAGCGCAGCGACAGCGTGTACAAACCGCCGGCCGGCACCTTCAGCTTCAGCCCGACCTTCGCCGACCGGCCTGAGCCGAGCACGGTCCGGGCGCCGGCGCGGCGCAGCGCCCAGCGGTAGCGGTGACGCCGGGAGTCGACCGCGACCGTCACCGTCGAGCCCGCCTTGACTGCGGTCATCGGCGGCTGTGCCGCCAGATACCGCACGGTCACCCCGGCGTGCGGCGTCGAACCCGCCGGTGCCGGCAGCCGGACCGGAAACCGCGACACCGAGCACGCACGGTCGCGCGCGCTCACCGAGATGAGATAGGTGCCCTGCGGCGCCGGAGTGCCCGCGGAGGTCGTCCCGTTCCAGAACGCGGTGCGCAGTGATGTCGCGTGGAACGTGTCGACGAGCTGCGCCGCGCCGGCCACGTCGGTGCGGTACACGCGGACGGTCGGCCGCTGGGTCCCGACGACGGTGAAGCGGATCGCGATCGGCCGGCCGCTCGGCTGCGGGATGACCGCGGGCTCGACACCGCCGGCCTTGACCGAGACGACCTTGATCGGGGACGGCGCGTCCTCGACGGTCACCGGCTCGAGCTGCCCGGTGTTCTGGCTGGTGATCCGGATCGTGCGCTTCTGGTGGATGAGCGTGACCTGGACGTAGTAGTGGCCGCTGGGCGCGACCCGCCCGTCCTCGAGGTGGCCGTTCCAGACGAACCCTTTGCGGTGGTTGATCGACATCGGCACCGCGCGGGCGATGGTGTCGACCACGTGACCGGCGCCGTCGACCATCTGCACGGTCACGTCATCGGCCTTGTTGAGCAGCAGGAACGAGATCGTCATCCGACGGAAGCTGGTGGCGCGCGGCTTGTGGAGCTTGCCGCTCGGGATCGCGCAGGTGCCGCCCGAGACCGGGTTGATCTGGGTCGGGTGGGGCGCCGGCAGACCCGCGATGAACGGCGTCGAGACCTTGAGCGTCTGGACGAGGAAGAAAGCGCCCACGGTGGCGATCGCCAGTGCGACGAACGCCGCGACCGGCAATCGCTTCACAGCGACTGCACCGCCGTGTTGGGGACCTCGAAGCTGTGGAACGCCTGGAGGCCGCGTGGATCGGAGAGCGCCAGCATCACCCGGATCGACCCACCGTGGCAGACGGCGAGCGCCGGCAGCGGACCGCGGGCGTGGATGTCGTGCAACGCGGCCACCACCCGCTCCTGCTGGTCGCGCAGCGACTCACCGCCGGGAAACCGGAACGCCGGGTCATCGCGCATCCAGGCACCGTAGAGCTCGGGTTCGTCGCGCTCGACGTCGTCCATCAGCAGCCCCTCCCAGCGACCGCGGAAACCCTCGCGCAGCCGCCAGTCGAGGATCGGCCGCAGGCTGAGCGCGGCACCGGCGATCTCGGCCGTCTCCCGAGCCCGGCTGAGGTCCGAGGACCACAGCGAGGCGATCGGCTCCTCACGCTCGGCGAGCCGGGCACCGAGCGCGAACGCCTGACGCCGGCCGGTGTCGTTCAGCGGCGTGTCTCGCCAACCCTGGAAGCGCGGCACGACGTTGTCGAGGGTCTCGCCGTGGCGCGCGATCAGGACGCCACCGAGGCCTCCGTCTCCGTCGCTCCGGCGTTCGCTCATCGGCTCAGATCAGAGCTCGGCCAGGTCCGGCGCCGCGACGGCGGTGTCCGCGCGCAAGCCGAGCCGGACCGTCTCCAGGGAGAGGACCTCTTCCGGACTGATGTTGCCGAGGTTGACGTCGGGCCCGAGGCGGCGGACGAACCACACCTGCTGGTCCTTGCGGGGCGCCTCGAAGAGGATCTTCGTGCCGTCGACCGCATGCAGGATCTCGTCGACGAGGCCCTGCCGGACCTCGCCGTCGTGGCGGAAGATCCCGACCGAGCCGCTCTCACGCGCCTCGGCGATCACCTTCCAGGCGCCGGCCTCGAGTTCGGATTCGATCTGCTCGACCCAGCGGAACGGGGCCATGATCCGGGTGTCGTCCTTGGAGCCGACCTCGGAGAGCACGATGAACTCCCGGGCGAGCGAGCTGATCAGCTCGAGCTTGCGGTCGTGTTCGAGGTTGATCGTGCCGTCGGACAGCTCGATGTGCTGGAGGCCGAGCTCGTGCAGCCACGCGACGAACTGCTCGAGCCGGTTCTGGGCGATGCAGAGCTCGGTCAGCGTGCCGCCGAGCATCACGGGGAGCCCGTGCTCCTTGTAGCGGGCGAGCTTCGCCTCGAGGTTGAGCGTCGCCACGGCCGTGCCCCAGCCGAGCTTGACGAAGTCGATGTACTCGCCGGCCACCTCGACGAGCGAGTCGATCTCCGCGACGGACAGGCCACGGTCGAGGATATGGGTGATCCCGGTCTCACGTGGCTTGGCCGCGCGCGCGGGGAGGGTCAGAAGATCCTTCATCAGCGTCCTTTGTGTCGAGTCAGGAAAGCGCGCGGGACGGGCCGCTACGCGTTGGAGGCAAGGTCGGCGCCGAGGACGACGAACACCTGGTCCGGACAGGTGGTTCCAGCGGCGCAGACCAGTGCCTGCGTGGTCGCGGTCACCTGCTTGACGTTGGAGTACTTCACCTTCAGCGCCTTGGCGACGGCAAGTGCCTGAGGCCGATGGCCGGTGGCATAGCCGATCGTTGTCGTCGTCAGCGATTGGGTGTTGAAGTTGGTCGTCTTGCCCTGCTTGAAGCCGGCGCCCGCCAGCTTCTGGCTCACGTCGGCGGCGAGGTTGGCCGTCGTCGTCCCGTTCATGACCGCGACGGTGACGGTGCGCGGGTCGATCGTGACGGCCTTGTGCTGCTTCTTGCCCGACTTGGTCGTGCTCGTGCTCGTGCTCGAGTGGGTGTGGGTGACCGCCGCGGCGCGGCCGGTGCCCTTGGAGTGGTGATGTCCGAGCACGAGCACGGCGGCGACCGCGATCACGGCGATCAGCAACCCCGCGATGAGCACCGGCACGATCCGGCGGCGCGTGGACTTCTGCTCGACGTGGCCGTAGTTGCGCCGCGGCGCGCGGGAGCCCTCATCGGCCGGGCGCGACCGGGGCGGCTCGGTGTCACCGCGGGGATCCGCGGGCCGGGCCGGGCTCGGGATCTGCGGCATCGCGACGGGGGCGCCGGCGGCGGCGGTCGACGGGGCCGGCGCGGGTGCGGGAGCCGGCGGCGGAGTCACCACGGTGCTGCTGTTGCCGTTGACGTGCCCGTTGGAGCTCGCCACCCCCGGCTCTGGGATCAGACGGGTCGCCGAGCTGAGCGCCGGGCCGCCGGTCATGAACGGCGCCGCGGGGAGCTGGGGCGGCGGCCCGAACGTGCGCGGCTGCGCGGCGGCACCCGCGTAGGCGGCGGCGACCGCGGGCGCCGGCACGGGACGCGCGGCGGTCGACGTCCGGGCAGCCGCGGGAGCGGCGGCGACGCCCGGCCGCGCATGGGCGGACTGCGACTGCGCCGCCTGGGCGAGCTGCGTGGCCTGGGAGGCGACGCGTCCGAGCTGCTCGACCGCCCGCTCCAGGTACTCGACGCGGTCCTCGGCGTCCTCGGCGCGCTCGCGCAGCGATGCCGTCTCCCGCGCGTGGACGAACAGCATGATCACCACGAGCGCAACCCCGATGATCGCGGCGAATCCAGCGTCGGCACCGACCTTGTCGATGAATCCGTGAACGGATAGCGCGTATGGGACGACGGCGGCCATGATCGACGCGGGCAGTCTAGAGCCCGGCCCGGTCTGCGTCGGGAGACGGGCCCGGGGTGGCGGCGGCACCGGTGTGGGCGGGATCGGGCAGCGTCAGGCGGGCGCTGGAGAGCGTGAACACGTGCGCGGCGAGCGCCGAGGGGTCGCCCTCGAGCACAAGCAGGTTGACGTCGGAGAAGATCTGCTGGACCCAGCTGGGGTCGAGCCGGTCGTGATCGGCGCGCATGATGCGCGGGGCCGGCGTGGGCTGCACGCGCTCATGGACGTCGAACAGCTCCTCGGAGAATTTCTCCCCCGGGCGGGCGCCGGTGATCTCGATCGCGATGTCGCGATCCGGCTCCATGCCCATGAGGCGGATCATCTGCCGGGCGAGCTCGAGGATTGACACCGGCTCGCCCATCTCCAGGACGTAGACCTCGCCGCTCGACTCTCCCAGAGAGCCCGCGCGGATGACAAGCTGCACGGCCTCCGGAATCGTCATGAAGAAGCGCCGCATGCGCTCGTCGGTGACCGTCACCGGGCCTCCGGCGGCGATCTGCCGGCGGAAGATCGGCACCACTGAGCCGGAGGATCCGAGCACGTTGCCGAAGCGGACGGTCGCGTAGCGGGTGCCCGGAAAGCGCACCGCCTCCCCCTCGACCGCCCACTCGGCGAGTGCCTTGGACGCTCCCATCACCGTCTTGGGCGCGACCGCCTTGTCGGTGGAGATGAGCACAAACGTGGCGACGCCCTTCTCTCCGGCGATCCGCGCCACCAGCCGCGTCGCGAGCGCGTTGTTGCGCACCGCCTCCAGCGGGTTGGCCTCCATCATCCCGACGTGCTTGTAGGCGGCGGCGTGGAAGATCGCGGCGGGCCGGTACTCATCGAGCACCTCCCGCATGCGCTCCTCCTCCTTGCAGTCGGCGAGCACCGGGACGGCGGTGCGAAAGTGGCGGTCCTCCTCGAGCTCGCGCTGGATCTCGAACAGGTTGTCCTCGGCGTGGTCGACCATGATCAGCCGCTGGGGGCCGACGCGGGCGATCTGGCGGCAGAGCTCGGAGCCGATCGAGCCGCCGGCGCCGGTGACGAGCACGACCTGGCCGCGCAGGTAGCCGGACACCTGCTCGAGCTGCTCGCGAACCGGCTCGCGACCGAGGATGTCCTCGACGCGGACTTCGCGCAGCTGCCGGGTGACCTGCAGCTGTCCGGACCCGTCACGCAGCAGCTCGAACACCGTCGGCGTCGTGCGAACTGGGATTCCCCGCTTGCGGCAGGCCATGACGACGCGGCCGCGCAGCTCGCCGGAGGCCGAGGGAATCGCGATCACGACCTCGTCGGGCTCGACCTCGTCGAGCACGCGCGTCAGGTCGGGATTCGTTGTGCGGCCGAGCACCTTGAGGCCGTGCTCGTTCTTGGTGCCGAGCTTGACCGGGTCGTCGTCGAGGAAACCGACCGGGCGCAGACCGAGCTGCGGGTTGCGCATCAGCTCGCGCACAACCAGTCGCCCGCCCTCGCCGCCGCCGACGATCAGCGCCTGGCGGGCGTTCTTGCCGGCCGTCGGATTGCGGACGCGCCCGTCGGTGATCAACTGCATCGCGAAGCGAGCCGCGACGAGCAGTCCGATGGCGAGCAGGAAGAACGGCGCGATCACCGAGATCGGAAGCGTCAGCGCCGCGGTGTTGCCCGTCGGGACGTGGTTGTGCGTCGGGGTGTATTCGACCGGGTGGATCAGTGCGACCAGCCCGACGATCACGAACGTCGCGACAACGAGTGCCTTGACGACCGCCTCGTAGTCCCGCTGCCCCACGAACTTCCAGAGCCGTTGGTACTGCCCGAAGGCGGCCAGCGACGCGAGCACGACCAGCGTCACCCACCAGAACGAGCCGTCGAGCAGCCGCTCGTAGCGGTGGGCCTTGCCGTGCAGCTCTCCTCCGAAGCGGACCCAGAAAGCGAGGAAATAGGCAAGCGCGGCGAGTGCCCCGTCGAGCACCAGCTGAGGAAGCGCGTGCCTATGGACAGGGAACGCCGCGGAGATCATCCGTCGGCGCATGCGGGCGCAAGTCTAGTGTTGCGCCCATGAGAACCGCCTAAGTGCTGCGTTAATTCCTGTGCATCTCTGTCGACCGGCACAGCAGCGCGACGAACTCGGCAGGGTCCCGGCGGACCCGCTCGGCACCGTCGGTGCGGGGCCGCTTCTCGAGCACGACGTCGTCCGCGGAGGCGAGCCGCGCAAGCCGCCCGTCGGCGATCAATCGCTCGTCGACCGCCCCGAGCCGACCTTCGAAGACCGTGAACACCGGGGTGCCGAGCGCGACCGCTTCGCGATTCATCGTCCCGCCCGCGGACACCATCAGATCGGCGAACGCGATCAGCGACTGGGCGTCGATCGCCCGCTCGGGAACGATGAAGCCGCCGGAGGCGACGAGCTCGGCGCGCTGCTCATCGGTGCGCGGCAGCACGACCGTCTGAGTACCGCGCAGCCGCTGCAGCACCGAGCCGAACAGGTCGTTCTCGAAGCGGTGATAGAGCGACACCTCGGGGGGCGTGCGCACCACGGCGATCGGCTGCGCCGGATCGAGCCCCAGCTCGCGCAGGACGCCCTCGTCGGGGTCGAAGTCCGACAGGTAGTACTCCTCCTTGAGCCCCGCGTAGGCGGCGATCTTGCCTCGCGCGCCATAGCGGTAGAGCCGCTCAGCGGGAATCAGGGCCGGCACGACGACCGTCTGGGCCAGGCGGCAGTTGACGGTGTGCTGGACCGTCGCCCACTCGTAGTCGAACGTGGTCGAGCACGGGATTCGCAGCAGGGCGGCGGCGACGGTGATGTCGTTGGAGCCGTGGCCGAGTGCCAGATCGAAGCCCCGGCCGCGGGCATAGCGCGTGAGCGCCAGCGAGCGGTCTGCCAGGCCACGGGCCTTGCCGGCCAGTCCGGCACCGCGGTGGCGGCCGATCGCCTCATGCTCGATCCCGAAGCGCTCGCACAACGCGAGCGTCTGGGCGAAGTCCCGGGCGGTCACCGCGACCTCGTGCCCGTCGGCGCGCAGCCGTTCGATCACGGGCCGCATGACGAGGACATGCGGCGAGTTCGTGAGGTCGACCCAGACCCGCATCGCGCGAGTGCTGCCGCCGGTCAGGCGTCGGCGAGCGCGGCGACGACCTCCGCCGCCTGCTCGGGCCCGAGCACGGGACTGATCGGAAGCGCGATGTTCGTGGCGCCCAGCCGGTCGGTCACCGGGAGGTCGGCGGGGTGTGCGTTCACGAACGGGGCCATCGCCGGCTGGCGGTGCAGCGGCGTGCGGTAGTAGCCGCGCGCCTGGATCCCCAGCGCGCCGAGCACCTGCAGCGTCTCGTCGGCGCGCGGGTGGGTGACGACGTACAGGTGCCACGCCGGATCGGCGCCCTCCGGTGGGGTCGCGACGGCGACGTGCTCGGCGATCCCGGCCTCCAGGTACGCGCGCGCGGCGGCGCGGCGACCGTCGGCCCAGCCGTCGAGCTCGGGCAGCAGGATCCGCAGGATCGCGGCCTGGACCTCGTCCAGCCGCGAGTTGTAGCCAACGTACTGGAACGTCTCCTTGTCGCGCGAGCCATGGAAGCGCAGGGCCCGGGCGAGCGCGGCGACCTCGTCGTCGTCGGTGGCCACCACACCGCCATCCCCGAAGCACGGCAGGTTCTTGGAGGGGTAGAACGAGAACGTCGCCGCGTCACCCAGCGATCCGGCCATCCGGTCGCCCAGCCGCGAGCCGGCCGCCTGTGCGGCGTCCTCAAGCACCGGCAGCCCGATCTCCGCGCGCAGATCGGCGCACGGCGCGGGGACGCCGAACAGGTCGACGGCGACGATCGCCTTGGTCGCCGGGGTGAGCGCGGCGCGAACGGTCTCGACGGTGAGGTTGCGCGTGTCGGGGTCGACATCGCAGAACACCGGGCGCGCGCCGATCGCCGCCACCGCCTCGGCGGTCGCGTAGAAGGTGAGTGAGGGAACGACGACGTCGTCGCCGGGGGCCACTCCGAGGGCACGCAGCCCGATCTGCAGGGCGTCGGTGCCATTGGCGACGCCGACCACGTGGGCGACCCCAAGATAGGCGGCGAACTCGGCCTCGAACGCCCTGACCTCCGGGCCGAGGACGTAACGGCCGGCGTTGATCACCTCCGTCACCTTCTCGACGATCCGCGGGCGCAGGGGCGCGAGGGGGGTCTCGGTGTCGAACAGGGGGATCGCCATCGCGCGTCAACTTAGCGGGCGACTGCCTCAGAATCGGTCTGAGGACTCTCACAGGCGGCTCAGGACCGGCCGCTACGCTTGCCCCGCGAATGTCCCTGCCCGTCGCAGCGATCAGCGGCGTCCTCGTCACGATCGCCACTCACGTCATCCGTAGCCTCGGCTATGCCGGACTGGGCCTGCTCGTGGGGATGAGCGCGGTGATCGCGCTTCCGGGCACCGAGCTGCCATCTCTGTTCGCCGGTTTCAACGTCTACCAGCACCATCTCACGCTCGTCGGTGTGATCGTCGCCGGCGCGCTCGGCGATGTGATCGGCGCCTGCGTTGCCTACACCATCGGCCGCTACGCCAGCGTGGAGCTGATCGAGCGCCACGGAGCGAAGTTCCACGCCAAGCCCGAGGACCTCGAGCGGGCGCACGGCTGGTTCGAGCGCTACGGCACCTGGACGATCATGATCTCGCGCTGGCTCCCGGTCGTGCGCGCGGCCTTCCCGTACGCCGCAGGCGTCGCGCGGATGTCGTTCTGGCGGTTCCTGCTGATGGCGAGCATCGGCTCGATCGTCTGGATTGGCGCGCTCTGCTCGCTCGGCGACGCCGTCGGCCGCCAGTGGCAGACCTGGAAGCACCACCTCGACTACGTCGACTACGCGGGCATCGCGATCCTGGTCGTGCTGATCGTCTGGGGGATCGTGCGCTGGGTTCGCCGCGCGCGCGAGGATGACGCCGCTGCCCGCGCCGCGCGCGAGGATGACGCCGCTGCCCGCGCCGATGTCGCTCGCGACTGACCAGCTCACCGTCCGCCGCGCGCTCGTGCTGGGCGCGCTCCACGGGCCGGCGGAGCTGATGCCGATCTCAAGCTCCGCGCATGTGACCGTCGTCCCCTACCTGCTCGGCTGGGACTATGCCGAGGCCGACCCCGACCTGCGCAAGGCGTTCGAGGTCGCACTCCACGCCGGGACCGCGGTCGCGCTGCTGATTGGGCTGCGCGACGAGGTGGAGGCGACGATCCGCGGGATGACACCGTCGCTCGCGGCGCAGCTCCTCGTCGCCTCGATTCCGGCCGCGCTCGTCGGGTTCACGCTCGAGAAGCCGATCGAGCGGCGGCTGGGCACTCCCGAGACGATCCCCGTCGGCATGATGCTGGGCGCTGTGGCGATGGGCTGGGCCGATCGCTCGGCCCGCGACCGTTCCTCGGCCGAGGCCGGGATGCGCGATGCGCTGTGGCTCGGGATCGCCCAGGCGTGCGCGCTCATGCCCGGGGTCTCGCGCAACGGGGCGACCCTGACCGCTGCCCGCCGCCGCCGGTTCGCTCGCGTGGACGCCAACCGGCTCTCGCGCCACGTCGCGCTGCCGGTGATCGGAGGCGCGACCGGACTGAAGTCGCTGCGCCTGGTCCGCCGCGGGCTGCCCGACGGGATGGCGGCCCCGTTCGCGGTGGGCGCGATCGCCTCGTTCGGCTCGACGCTCCTCTCCACGCGAGTGCTGCGCGCGGTCGAGCGTGACGCCTCGCTCTCGCCGTACGTCGCCTACCGGCTGTTGATCGCCGGCGCCGTCCTGCTGCGCGCGCGACGGATCCGCGCAGCTGCCCGTGGGTCCGCGTGATCAGCGACAATCGGGCTGTGACTGACGCGTACGCTGCCGCCGGCGTCGACACCCACCAGGCCGACGAGGGCGTCTCGGCGATCGTCTCCGTGTTGTCGAGGATCGAGACCGGCCGCCCGTCGCTGACGGTTCCGCTGCCGGGGCACTACGCGTCGGTGCTGCGCATCGGGCCCAACCAGGGGATCGCGCTGGCCACGGACAGCGTCGGCTCCAAGGTGATCGTCGCCGAGGCCACGCAGCGGTTCGACACGATCGGGATCGACTGCGTGGCGATGAACGTCAACGACCTGGTGTGCGTCGGAGCCGAGCCGCTGGCGCTGCTGGACTACATGGCGGTCGAGGCCGCCGACCCGCACCTGCTGCGGGCGCTCGCCACGGGGATCGCGGCCGGTGCCTCCGACGCCGGCGTCGAGGTGCCCGGCGGCGAGGTCTGCCAGATCCCCGAGGTGCTCCAGGGCCACCCCTCCCCGTACGGGTTCGACCTCGTCGGGTCCGCGTTCGGGACCGTCGCCCTGGACCGGATCGTCGACGGCTCGCGGATCGCGGCCGGCGATGCGGTGATCGGACTACCGGCCTCGGGCGTCCACTCCAACGGGCTGACGCTCGCCCGGCACGCGTTGCTCGACGAGGGTGGCCTGTCCTGGGACGACCGGCCACCGGAACTCGGCGGGCAGTCCGTCGCCGACGCGCTGCTCGAGCCGACGGTGATCTACGTGCGCGCGGTGATGGACCTGCTGCGCTCCGACGTGCAGGTCCATGGGCTCGCCCACATCACCGGCGGCGGCCTGTGCAATCTGCTGCGACTCGGGACCGGCGTCGGCTATTCGATCGAGCGCCCGCTCCCGGTCACGCCGGTCTTCGACCTGATCGCCCGGCACGGCAGGGTCTCGCCGGCGGAGATGTGGGAGGTCTTCAACATGGGCTGCGGCTTCTGCGTGATGGTCGACGCCGAGCGCGCCTACGATGCGGCGGCGCTGCTCGAGAGTCGTCACTCAGGCGCCACCGTGATCGGCTCGGTCACCGACCGGGCGGGCGTGGTCGAGATCCCGGCCCTTGGAATCACCGGCGACCGGGACGGCCTGCGGGCGGTGTGAGGGGTCCGGGGGCAGCTCGGGGTTGGGGCTCCGTCGCTGGGCGTTCCCGCCCGAGAAGCTGCTCTCCTTTAAGAGAGCGTGAAGAAGCTCCGGAGGGAGCGGAGCCGGTGTCGCACAATGGGACCGAGCGATCAGTGACGAGCTGCATAGGGAGACTCGCGTGAGCATCACGCTGGGCACGAGGCTCAGTGGGCGCTACCGGCTGGAAGCTCGCATCGCCGCCGGCGGGATGTCGACGGTCTACAAGGCGGTCGACGAGACGCTCGAGCGGACCGTCGCGGTCAAGCTGATGAACCGCGAGGTCGCCTCGGACTCCGATCAGCTCGAGCGCTTCCGCCGCGAGGCGCGGGCCGTCGCGCAGCTGTCGCACCCGCACATCGTGGGCGTGATCGACGCCGGCGAGGACGAGGGACGGCCGTACATCGTCTTCGAGTACGTCGAGGGAGAGACGCTCAAGGACCTGATCCGCCGCGAGGGACAGCTGCCGGTGCCCGAGGCGCTCGCGTATGCGATCGAGATCGCCCGGGCGCTCGGCGCCGCCCATCAGCGCCACATCATCCACCGCGACGTCAAGCCCCAGAACGTCCTGATCGACCACGAGGGCTCAGCGAAGGTGACCGACTTCGGGATCGCGCGCACGCTCGAGGAGGACGGGCTGACCGCCGACGGCCGCGTGCTCGGCACGACCGACTACGTCTCCCCCGAGCAGGCCCTCGGCCACCCGGTGACCGGCCGCTCGGACCTCTACTCGCTCGGAATCGTGCTCTACGAGATGCTCACCGGCGACGTCCCGTTCCACGGCGACAACCAGGTCGCGGTGGCGATGAAGCACGTCCGTGAGGAGATGCCCGACGTCGCGCTGCTCCGTCCCGGGATCTCGGCGGCGCTCGCGCAGGTGGTCGATACCGCGACCGCCAAACGGGAGAGCGAGCGCTACGCCGACGACCGCGAGATGATCGCCGACCTGGAGGATGCGCTCGGGCTGGAGACCGCTCGGGCGGGCACCACCCGGATGGCCGCCACGCCCGCCGGCCACCCCGGGCAGGTCACGACCGTGCTCCGCACGCTGCCGTCGAGTACTCAGCGCTCGCTGCCGCTGCGCACGCGGTCGCGGCGATGGATGGCCCTCGCGGCACTGCTGGCAACCGTGATCGTGGCCGTGGTCGTCATCTTCCTGGTGCACAACACGCATCAGGGCAATCCGCCGGTGCCCCAGTCCAAGCCGAAGGCGACCCACCGCGAGGTCAAGCTCTGCTCCTCCTGCGCCCACGACTACAACCCGGACGCGCTCGCGGGCAGCGCCAAGACCCAGAATCCGCAGCTCGTCGGCCAGGCGATCGACGGCAACCGGAACACGTCGTGGGAGACCGAGACCTACTACGACGGGACGCTCGGCAAGCCCGGCGTCGGCCTCTACGTGAAGGTGTCCGGCGTCGCGGCTCGCGCGGCGGTGATCGACACCGACACGCCGGGCTACAGCGTCTCGATCTACGGCTCCAAGACCACGCCGAACCTCAACACGTTCGTCACCGGCGCAGCCGGCTGGACGAAGCTGGGCTCGAGCGCCGACGTGCACTCCACCCAGCACGTGGGGCTGAACGCCCACGGCGTCAAGTACCGCTACTACCTGCTCTGGATCACCTCGCTCGGCAGCCGCGACAGCGTGACCGTCGGTGAATTCGCGATCTACACCTGAACGCGAGCGAGGTAGGTCGCCGTCTCCGCGGCGGTACGACCTCCGTGCGCGCCGAGGTTCCACGTCTCGACGCTGGGCGTCGCCTTCAACCAGGCCTGGCGGCCGGCGGCGGGCAACACGGCCACGTCGGCGAGACGAGCCGCGAGACGGGGGCCGATGTGGTCGAACAGCGTGGCCGCCCGGCAGACGTGCGCACGGTCTCCCAGGCGGTCGGCGAGGTTGTCGACCACGTGGTCGATCCGGTCGGCCGCGACGTGCAGGAACACGTCTCGGCTCGAGCCCGCCGCCCGCTGGGTGAGGAGGGTGGCGAGCTCCGGCCACAGCTCGTCGAGATGGTCGACGCGGTCGGGATGGACGTCGACCTGGCCGTGGTCGGCGGTGAGTAACAGGGTCACGCCGGTGCGGTGCAGCGCATCGGCGTGCGCGTGGACAGCGTCGAGAGCGTCCCGGGCGGAGGCCCGGAACTCGGGCGAGCCCGGACCGTGATGGTGGCCGATACGGTCGATCTCGCCCCAGTACAGGAACCCGTAGCCGAGTTCGGGCTTGGCTTCGAGCGCGCGGGTGAGGAGGCCCAGCCCTTCGTCGAGCTCGCGGAACGCGATGCTCTCGGCACCCGCCGTCGCCGCCCGGCCGTACGAAGAACCGTGCACCCCGAACGGCTCGACGACGACCGCGCCGGCCCCCAGCGACTCGTAGAGCGTCGGTCCCGGCAGCAGCGCCCGCGGGTCCAGGCGGCCGACGAGGTCGGCATCGCGCTCGGAGGCATCGCGCCGGAACCGCAGCGGAACGATCACCTCGCCGAGGCTCGGCTCGAACACCCGCCACTCGTAGATGCCGTGCTCGGTCACCGGCAGCCCGCTGTGGATGGTGGTCACGTGCGCCGACGTGGTCGACGGGAACTGTGACTCGATCGGGTCGATCGCGAGGCGCTCGTGCAGCGGATGGTCGCGCTCGCGCTCAAGCAGCTCCAGGCCGAGCGCGTCGAGCAGGATGAGGACGATGCGCTCGCCGGCGGCGACGCGGCGGGCGATCTCGCCTGGGATCTCCGCGAACGACCTCATGACTGCGTCGTGGCGAGGAAGACGGGTGGCGTTGCGATCGGAGTTCCTCTCGTGAGAGCGCGAGTCGAGCTACTCGGCCCGAGGCGGAGCTCTGCGTCCTGTGGGTGCACTTTCATCGCGGATCTCTCGCGTCGAGCATCCGCGGCAGCCCGTCGGGTCCCACGCCGCGACCGGCCACGAGCTCTGCACCCGCCGCGATCATCGCCGGGACGTGGGCCGGGAAGGCGAGCGGCGTCGGCAGGGCATCGAGTCCGAACCAGCGGACGTCGCGGGTCTCGGCGGGGTCGGGGCGGGGCGTGGCGCTCGGGTCGTCCAACAGGCACAGGTAGCCGCTGACGACGGTCTGGATCAGGAGGCCGTCCTCGGCCTCGCCGTAGACGTCCATCCAGGCACCGAGGTAAGCGACAGCGTGGCCGCGCAGGCCGGTCTCCTCCCGGAGCTCGCGCTCGCAGGCGTCGCGGGGATGCTCACCGGGCTCGCAGAAGCCACCCGGGGCCGTCCAGGCGCCCGCCGCGGGCTCGAGCGCGCGCAGCGCGAGCAGGACGCGGCCGCCGTCGATCACGACCGCGTTGCCGCACGGCTTGGGGTTGACGTAGTGGACCTCGCCGCAGACGACGCAGGTGGTCGGGGGGACGGCGGGAAGGACCGCCGCGCACCGCCAGCAGTAGCGGTTCACCGGCGCGCGCGGGCGTTCACTGGGTCGTGGTCCCGATCACCCCGACGGTGGGCGTCGTGGAGGTCGACTTCGTGGAGGTGGTGCTGGTGGTCGTGGTCGTGCTGCTGGTGGACGTGGTCGAGGTGCCGTGATAGCGGCCGATCACGATCACCACAGTCGTCGACTTCAGCTGGGTGGAGGTGCCCAGCGGCCGCTGGGCGACGACCGTCCCTGCCTTGTCAGCGACGTGGACGGTGCGGAACTGCTCCTTGTAGTTGGTGAAGCCGGCGGCCTGCAGCGCGCTGATCGCCTCGGCGGTCGGGTCGCCGGTGACCGTGGGAACGGTGCCCTTCGCCGGCGCCTTGGCGACCGTGAGCGTGACCGTCGTCCCGGGCGGCGCCTTGGCGTTCCCCGTCGGCGTCTGCTGGAGAACCTGACCGGCGGTCACGGAGCCATTGACGACGCGGTCGAACCGGACCTGGAAGCCGTCGGCGCGCAGCGTCGCCGCGGCCGCGCTCGCGTTCTGGCTCTTGACGTCCGGGACCGTCTTCTGCGGCACGCCGCTGGAGATCAGGAGCACGATCTTCGTTCCGGTCGGCACCGACTGACCGGCGCCCGGGCTGGTGCCGGTCGCCTTGCCCGTGGCCCAGCGCGAGGACGCCACCGACCCGGTCCGTGAGACCTTCAGGCCGTAGCCCTTCAGGGTCTTCTCGGCGGTCGTCCGGGACTCGCCCTGAACCGATGGGATGCGCACGTTGCCGCGGCCCTTCGAGACCCGGAGCGTCACCGTCGAGCCCTTGTCGGCCTTGCTGTTGCCCGCCGGCGTTTGCCCGAGCACGGTTCCCGCGACCCGGCTGTTGGCGACGCGATACGGGTTGGCCTGGAACCCGGCCTGGCGCAGCTGCGAGGCCGCGACGGCGTACGGCTCGTTGGTGACCGACGGAACGAGCTCCTGCTTGGGCCGGCTGAGGAAGTAGGCCGCGGCCGCGGCGCCGGCCACCAGGAGCACGACGAGCAGCCCCCAGAGCCACGGCACCCAGCCCCGGTTCTCGCCGTTCGGCGGGTGGTCGGCCGCGACGACGATCGGGATCGAGCCGGAGCCGTTGGTGATCGGCTGGGAGACCGGCGGCGGAGGCGCGAACGACGTCGCCGGATCGATCGGCAGGCCGGCGGCCGCGCCGGCGGCGATCGCGGCCATCGAGGCGGTGCGCTCGCCGGCGGCGCCCGCCAGGATCGCGTCGCGGCAGTGCTCGAGCACCGTGATCAGCTGGTCGGCGTCGACGGGACGGTCGGCGGCGTTCTTGTTGAGCGTCCAGAGGATCGTCTGCTCGAGCTCGGGCGGGATCTTCGGATTGATCTGTGACGGCGGCACGGGCGCCTCGGAGACGTGCTTGAGCGCGATCGTCACCGCCTGCTCCCCGTCGAACGGCACGCGGCCGGTGAGCATCTCGTAGAGCACGACTCCGACCGAGTAGAGGTCGGAGGACGGCGTAACGGAGTGGCCCTGCGCCTGCTCGGGGGAGAGGTACTGGGCGGTTCCCATGATCGAGCCGGTCTCGGTCATGTCGGATGCCCCGGCCCGGGCGATGCCGAAGTCGGTGACCTTCGCGCCGCCGGCGTCGTCGACGATCACGTTGTGGGGCTTGAGGTCGCGATGGACGATCCCGCGGCGGTGAGCGAACCGGGCCGCCTTGAGGATCTGGATCGCGATGTCGATCGCGCGGACCGGGTCGAGCGGCGCCTCCTCGGTGATGATCGCCTTGAGCGTGCGGCCCGGCAGGTACTCCATCGCGATGTAGTAGGTGCCGTCGTACTCGCCGCGGTCGTAGACGCCGACGATGTTCTGGTGCTGGAGCCCCGCCGCGGAGCGCGCCTCACGCCGGAACCGCTCGACGAACGCGGGGTCCTCGGCGAAGCGCCGATGCAGGAGCTTGAGCGCGACCTTGCGGCCGAGTTGCTGGTCCTCGACCAGGAAGACGTCGGCCATGCCCCCGGTCCCGAGGCGCCGCACGACTTTGTAGCGGCCGTCGATCACCGTGTCCTTCGTGATCCCGCTAACGGGCCGGTCACTTCCCTTCCGAAAGCAAGGTCCGGACGACCGCCGCGGCGATCGGACCGGCGACCTGGCCCCCGTACTCGTTCGGGGTGTTCTCCAAGACGACGGCGACGGCCACCTTCGGATCGTTGGCGGGCGCGAACCCGATGAACCACGGGTCGGTCCGCTGCTGGCCGGCCTGGCCGACCGAGGCGGTCCCGGTCTTCCCCGCGAACGAGATGCCGCCGAGCGACGCGGCCTGGCCGGTTCCCTCGTCGACGACGGTCCGCATCATCTGGTTGATGTCCTGGGCGGACTGGGAGCTCATCACGCGGTGATAGACGGAGGGCCGGACCGTCGAGACGGTCTCGCCCTGCGCATTGGTGAAGCGTGAAGCCAGCCGGGGGCGCATCAGCACGCCGTTGTCGGCGATCGTCGAGGCGACCATCGCCATCTGCAGCGGCGCGACCGACAGCCCGCCCTGACCGATCGCGATCCGGCCGATGTCCTCGTCCTGCGACCCGGCCGGATAGTTGACGCCGGCCGGGGAGAGCACGTTGGAGGCCCGCAGCTCCGCCTTGGGGAGATCGATCGGGGGGTCGGAGTAGAAGCCGAACCGCTTCATGTAGTCGGTCATCACTCCGGTCCCGAGCGAGACCCCGACGCGCGCCCAGGCGGTGTTGATCGACTGGGTGAGCGCATAGGTGAGGCTGATCTCGCCCAGCGGCGGGTCGCCCGCGTCGTTGGACAGCGGCACTCCCGAGATGGTCGCCGGCGAGGAGCCGTCGACCTGCGAGTTCGGCGAGTACTTGCCGGTGTTGATCGCCGCCCCGGCGGTGACGATCTTGAACGTCGAGCCGGGCGGGTACGCGGCCTGGGTGGCGCGGTTGAAGTAGCTGCAGCCGGCGCTGGCGAGGCACTTGGTCGAGTTCGGGTTGTACGTCGGGTTGGCGTACATCGCGAGCACCGCCCCGGTGCGGGGCTCCAGGGCTACGACCGCGCCGACACGGCCGGCGAGCTCCGACTTCGCCTCCTCCTGCGCCTTCGGATCAAGCGTCGTGTGCAGCGTGTCCCCGACTTTCAGGCTGCTCGAGAGCGGCCCGAGCACCGAGCTGATCGACTCGGTCTTGCCGTTGAGGCGGTTGGCGTAGTAGCTCTCGAGGCCCGCGTCGTTGCCGGAGCCGCGCCAGTAGCCGACAGTCTGCGCGAACAGCGAGTCCTGCGGGTAGGTGCGCTTCCACTCTCCTCCGCCGGCCGGAACGGATTTGGCGAGCACCTCGCCGTTGTCGGCGAGGATCCGCCCGCGCTTGATCTTCGCGTCGCGGATCGCCGTGAGGTGGTTGAGCGAGTTGTTGTTCAGCGCCGTGGCGTCGAACACCGTCCATTTGCTGGTGAAGAACACCAGCAGCCCGAACAGGACGAGGATGAAGCCGAACAGCTTGACGATCTGATCGTTCATCTACGTGTTCTGCTGGACGGGCCTTCGGGCCCGGTTGGAGACGAGGAGCAGCAGCGCGAGCAGCACGAAGTTGGCGACGATCGACGCGCCGCCGTAGGAGATGAACGGCAGCGTGACGCCGGTGAGCGGGATCACTCGGGTCACGCCGCCGACGATCACGAACACCTGCAGCGCGAACACCGAGGTGAGGCCGACCGCCATCAGCTTCGAGAACGAATCAGAGGAGAGCATCGCCGTCTTGAACCCCCGCCACACGAACAGCAGGTACCCGATCAACACCCCCACAGCCCCGAACAGTCCGAGCTCGGAGGTGAGGACCGCATAGATCATGTCAGTGTCGGCCTCCGGGATGAGCGCAGTGTGAGTGCCGGGCACGTAGACGATCGACTCGCCGAATCCCTGGCCGAAGAGGCCGCCCGCCGCCATCGCGAAGTTGCCGTTGGCGACCTGGTAGCTGCCGAGAGGGGCGTTGTAGATCGTCGGGTTGAGCGCGTGTTGCCAGGTCTCGAAGCGCGCGTGGACGTGCGGGATGTGAGTCCCGAGAAACCAGGCGCCGCCGATGAACGCGACCAGCCCGATTACGACGAACGAGACGCGCCCGGTGGCGACGTACAGCATCGCCAGCAGCGCGCCGTAGAACATCACCGAGGAGCCGATGTCGGAGAGCAGCACGAGCGCGAGCATCGCAACGCCCCAGATGACGAGCACCGGGCCGAAGTGCTTGAGCGGCGGGAAGGTGATGCCGAGAAAGCGCCGCGCGCCCTGGACGAGGACCTGGCGAGTGTCGCGCAGGTAGCTGGCGAGGAAGATGACGAGCCCGAGCTTTGAGAACTCGGTCGGCTGGAAGGTGACCCCGCCCGGAAGCTTGATGTTGAGGTAGGCGCCGTTGACCTGCTCTCCGATCCCTGGCAGGCGCGGGAGGACGAGCAGGACGAGGGAGATCGCGACGATCACGTAGCGGTACTGCTCCAGCCTGCGGTAGTCCCTGAACATCAGGATCGTGGCGACGAACAGGATCAGCCCGACGACGAACCACTGCGCCTGCTGGCGCGCGTCGGTGGCGCTGATCCGGTAGATCATCACGATCCCGAACGACGCGAGCAGCGCGACGAGCGGGAACAGGTATGGGTCGGCGTAGGGCAGCGTGATCCGCAGGAACACGTGCGCTCCCAGGCACAACGCGAGGAACACGACGCCGTAGGTCAGCGAGACATTCGACAGGACGTCCTGGCGCTGCACGAACACGGCCGCGAACCCCGCGATCACCAGGACCGATGCCGGCAGCAGGCCGAGCAGCTCTCGGTTGCGCGCGCTCATTTGGCCTTGGGGTAGCGCCCCAGCTCGGCCTGGCGGATGATCGTAATCCCCTGGGTCTGGGAGTGCAGATCGTGGTTGAACAGCTGCGCGCGGTCGGCCTTGGGGACCTCGGATGCGGGCAACCCCGACACGTAGGACTGCTCGTAGAACGGCACGATGAAGTCGTACGGCAGGCCGCTGTAGAGGGTCACGATGCCGTCGGAGTTCGTCCCGACGAAGAACAGCTCGCGGGTGGCGAGGTACCCGCCGCCGCCGAACAGGAAGAGCACGATGGCGATCGAGAAGAGGGCGGCGCCGACCTTGAACAGCGGCCCCTCGCCCCGGCGCCGGCGCTTGGTCTGACCCCGCCCACCACCTCGGCCCTGCGTACGCGCCAGGCGCGGAGCGGGGCGCGATCCGAGATCGTCGCGGGTGATCACCGGCGCGGCGACCGTCATCTGGGCCGTCGGCGGCTCGGCACCCCCGAACGCCGCCGCCGCGTCCGGCTCGCGAGGGGCGATCAGCTCGTCGTCATCGCGCCGGAGCCCGACCACGGTCTCCCCGGGGTCCGGTTGGCGCCCGTCCTCGGTCTCGACCAGCCGGAAGAGGACGACCGTGATGTTGTCCCGGCCGCCCGCCTCGTTGGCGGCCGCAATCAACCGCTCTCCGGCGCGGTCGAGGTCCGGCTCGGAGCGGAGCACCTCCGCCACCAGGTGCTCGTCGATCATCGAGGTGAGCCCGTCGGAGCAGAGCAGCACGACGTCGCCGACGCGGCCCGGATAGGTCCAGGTGTCGACCTCGACGTCGGGCTCGATGCCGAGCGCGCGGGTGATGATGGAGCGCTGGGGGTGCTCGGCGGCCTGCTCGGGGGTGAGCTTGCCGCGGCGCATCAACTCCTCGACCAGCGAGTGGTCGTGCGTGAGCCGGGTCAGCTCGCCGTCGCGGAGCACGTACGCGCGGCTGTCGCCGACGTGAGCGATCGCCAGGTCGGAGCCCTCGACGTACACGGCGGTGAGCGTCGTGCCCATACCGGAGTGCTCGCGCTCGACCTGGGCGGTCTCGTAGATCCGGCGGTTGGCATCACGCACGCGCGCCGCGAGCCGCTGCTCAGCCGTCGGGTGGTCCGCGTCGGTGTCGGGCAGCCCGCGCCGGAACTCCTCGACCGCGAGCGCGGAGGCGACCTCGCCGGCCTGGGCGCCGCCCATCCCGTCGGCGACGACGTACAGCGGGACCCGCACGTAGGCGGAGTCCTCGTTGTCCCGGCGCTGTCGGCCGGTATCGGTCTTCCACACGCTGTCGGCGGCGCGGAGCATCAGTTGGATCTCACTGAAGGTAGGAGAACTCGCTGTCGCCGATGCGGATCCGGTCGCCGTCGTGCAGCGGCTGGGGCCCGGACAGCGGCGAATCGTTGAGATACGTTCCATTCGTCGAGCCGAGATCCTCGATCACGACGACGCTCCCCTCCGGCGTGATGCGCGCGTGGTGAGAGGAGGCGAACGGGTCCTCGAGGTGGATCTCGACGTTGCCGCGCCCGAGCGTCACCGGCTCGGACAGGTCGTAGGCGACCCCGCTCTCGTGCCCGGCGGCGCGCTCGACGAGCAGTCGCGGCTCGCGGTCCTGGTGATCCTGCTGGCCGAGCTGCGCCGCGGAGTACATGCCGGTCGCGTCGTAGGGTCCCTCCGGTTCGCGGTCCCCGTAGCCGTCGTCGTAGGCGCGGCCGCTGCCTCGTCCCCGGCGCAGATCGCGGATCGCTGAGAACGCCACCCACACCAGGAACAGGTAGAGCACGGCGAGGAATGCGAACTTCAGGCTGACCGACACGGGCTGGAGCGACACGGCGCACTACTCCAGGTCGAATGTCAACGTGGTGGTCCCGACCTCGATCTGGTCGCCGGGCCCGAGGACCTCGGGCTGGGTGACGCGGCGCCCATTGAGCCGGGTCCCGTTGGTCGATCCGAGATCGGTGAGGACCCAGGTGCTGCCATGCGCGCGAACCTCGGCGTGCGCGCGGGAGACGTTGGGATCGTCGACCATCACATCGCTGGAGCGGCTGCGCCCGAGCGTCACCCCGGCGTCGTCGACGACGAGCCGTTTGCTGCCGAGGATCAGCACCGCGCGGCGCCGGCGGGACCCGCGCGCGTCCGCCAGCCCCTCGGCGACCCGCTCGGCCGTCGAGTGGACCATCGTGCGCCCGCCTGAGCGCTCAGAGCTCGCCCATTCGGGCTCGGGCACCACCTCAGGGCTGGGCACGCGCGGCTCGGGCCGCTCGGGCCGCTCGGCGAGCTCACCCGGATGCTCGACGAGGCTCGTCTGGATGCCGAACTCACCCAGACGGAGGCGATCGTCGGTCTCGAAATGGATGATCGGCCGGCTCATCAGCGCCAGGCGCTCTCGGCGCGCGTACTCGAGCAGATAGCCCGAGAACTCGCTGGCGAGCGCGTGCTCGGTGTCGGCGAAGCGCTCGCGGTCCTGCGGTGAGAGGAACACGCGGTACTCGTTGGGCGCGTAGGTGCGGTTCAGGGAGTAGGACTTGTGCTCCTCCATCTCGCGCGCGAGCTTGCGGGCGATCTCGACCGGGCGCACCTCGGACTTGAAGACACGGCTGAACGTGCCCTCCACAAGGTCGGCGATGCTGCTCTCAAGGCGTCTCAGGAAGCTCATGGCGCGGGGTGTCGTCGGGGCCGTAGGGCCCGGGATCCATGCTACGGAACTTGGCTCTCGCGTCGGAGCGCTCGATGCGTCTGCACGACCGCGAGCGGCGCCAGGGCAAGTGCGGCGGCGGCAACGGTGCCCGCCAGCGCGCTGGACGGCGATCCTGGGTGCGGGCCGTGAGTCGCGCGGGCCAGCGCCGTGATCGCCACCGGCGTGGCCGCGGCGAGCGCCGCCGCCCAGATGACGGCGCGCGCCACATCGAGCAGCGGGTTGCGACGCCGGACCACCCAGGGCACGAGGATCGCGGCGGCGGCCCAGACGACTGCGCCGGCGAGCTGACCGGAGTGCGCCAGCGGGGAGAGCACATGATCGGCGACGTGCGTGATCGAACCGCGCCACTGGGCTTGCGGAGCGGTCCCGTGCGGCCGTGGCTCATACAGCGCCCGCCCGGCGAGCGGCCCGGCCAGCGACAACCACAGCCAGCCGCTCGCGCCGAGCATCATCCGCCGCCACGGGCGGTGCGCCCAGCCCGCCAGCGCCGGCCACGCCCCGGCGAGACCCGCGAACCCGAGCGCGGGCCCGACCGCGGAGACCGCCCAGAGCGTCCCCGACGCCGGCAACAGGACGATCGGGATGAGGGCGCCGATCGCGACCAGCGCGGCGACACCGGCGGCGCCCTGGACAGCGGTCGCCACGCAGATGTATGCCGCGAGCGCGATCCAGCCGATACGCGGGAGCAGCAGCGACACGCCGCCGGCCACGAGCGCGGTGAGCGCCACCGGGACGGTGAGTGTGCCGTGCGGTTGCAGCAACGTGTGGTCGAGCCACGCTCCGCTGCCCGCGGCGCAGACGCCGGCGACGGCGCGCGCCTGCCAGATCAACCGGCTGGGGTCGGGTTCGTCGAGTTCGTCCTGGGCCCGACGGCGCCCACCGCCGCGGTCGGCGGCGCGCGGCGCGGTGAGGCCGCCGTCTCGAGGAGCGATCAGCGTCCCGATGCCGAATCGCCGGGTGACGCCGTCCTCCTCGTCCTCATCGCGGGGCGGTCGCTCGAATGCGCCGGTGACGATTCCCGCCTCTTCGCCGACGCGCGCGACGCCTCCGGCCAAACCGTCGCGCAGATCGGCGAGCCAGCCGCGCTCCTCGATGCGGGGCCGCAGCGCGCGATCGATCGCCTCCGCCATCGGCGCCGGCAGGTCACGGCGCTGGCGGCGCAGCGGGGGCAGCTGCAGCAGCCGCCTGGACCCTCTGGCGGCGGCGCCCCGCAGGGGATTGACACCCGACAGCGCCTCGTAGAGCACGAGCGCGACCGAGTAGAGGTCGGCCGCCTCCCCGGCCTCCAGGCCGGCCGACTGCTCGGGCGCCATGTAGTTCAGCGTCCCGATCACGTCGCCGGTGAGCGTCAGCGAGTCGGAGTCGATGATCCGCGCAACCCCGAAATCGGTGAGCTTGCAGGGGGTTCGGGTGGAGCGGCCCGACCGCGGGATCAGCACGTTGGAGGGCTTGACGTCACGGTGGACGACCCCCTGCTCGTGGGCGTGAGCGAGCGCGTCACAGAGCGCGACGCCGATCTCGAGGATGTCGCGGTCCGACAGCTCGCCATCCTCGAGCAACCTCCCGAGCGTCTCGCCGCGGACCAATTCGGAGACCAGGTAGGCGCCGTCGTCGTCGACCGCTGCCTCGTACAGGGTCACGATCGCGGGGTGGGAAAGGCGGGCGGCGGCGCGCGCCTCGCGCTCGAAGCGGCCGTCGGCGATCAGGTCGCGCGCGAGGATCTTGACCGCGACATCGCGCTCCAAGCGCTCGTCGCGCGCCATCCAGACGGTGCCGTACGCCCCGGAGCCGAGCCGCTTGTGCAGCGCGTAGCGGTCGAGGATCAGCGGCGCCTCGACCGAGGAGGCGCGAGTGACCGCGGTTCCCTGACCCGCCCGGGTCGTCGAGTCGGCCCGCGCGCGCCGGCGGTCGGGGCTCATAGGCGTCCAGTTCGGCGCGGCGCTGACCGTCCCTGCGGGAGCTGAGCAGGGGTTATGGCGCGGCGGTGGAATTGCATGGTTCGTGTCACTTTTGCCAATCTGGCCGTCGGTCCCTTCATACTCAACATCTTCACCGTCGTCGGCAAGGAGCACGCCGCGTGTCGTTCTTCGACGAGGCTGACGAGCCGCCTCGCACAGAGAGCAGGAGCCCCAGCCGATCGAGTACGCGGCGGCGTCCGACGGGGTCCGGCGGGTCGGGATCGGGCCGCGGCTCGCGGCGGCGGCCACCGTCACGCCCGCCCCAGCAGTCGATCCGGACGCGCCGTGGGATCGCCGTGTTGGCGTTGGTCATCGCAATCGTAGTGATCGCGGTCGCGGTGAACAGCTGCGAGGGCTCGGCGAACAAGAGCGCGCTCCAGAACTACGCGGACAGCGTCTACTCGATCATCGGGGACTCCCACGCAACGAGCAAGGCGCTGTTCGCGACGTTGGCCAAGGCCGGGAGCACCGATGCGAGCGCGACCGGGCAGGCCGTCGCCCAAGCGAGCTCGAGCGCGGATAACCAGCTCAAGCGGGCGAAGCGGCTGAACGTGCCCGGCGCTGCGCAGAGCGCCCAGTCGCACCTTGTGCACGCGCTCCAGGAGCGCCTCGACGGCCTCACCAACATCGCGTCCGAGATCCAGCCGGCGCTCGGCTCCGAGCATCAGGAGGCGGTCCAGCAGATCACCAACGACATGGCGCTGTTCCTCGCCTCCGACGTGGAGTACAAGCAGTACGCGGTCAAGCAGCTCGTCTCCGCGCTGCATGGCGCGAACATCGTCGTCGGCGGCGACAACGGCACGCCGGTCAACTCCCTGCAGTTCCTGCCGAGCATCGATTGGCTCAAGGAGAGCTTCGTCGGCGCCGAGCTTGGCGTCTCGGTCTCCTCGGGCAAGTCCGGCTCGGGCAGCAGCGGGCCCGTCACCGGCCTGCACGGGGACGGGCTGGGCTCCGTCAGCTACAACGGGGCGACGCTGTCCGACGGCGCCGCGGTGACCGCGACGCCGCCGCCCACGTTCACGCTGAGCGTCACCAATCAGGGCGACTTCACCGAGAGCAACGTCATCTGCAAGGTCGAGGTCGTCGGCACCAGCGTTTCCGGGACGAAAGTGCTCCCGTCGATCGCCAAGGGCCAGACGACGACCTGCGACGTGACGCTGCGCAGCTCTCCCCCGAAGGGCAACTACACGATCAAGGCGATGGTCGAGAAGGTGCCGGGCGAGAAGGACCTGACGAACAACTCGCAGGGCGTCGCGGTCGTCTTCAAGTAGCCGCGCCCAGCCGCGCGGGATCGCCGCGAGGCGACCTGTGCGGGGCCTATCCTTGGCCGGCATGCATGACCTGCAGAGCACCGTCGGGATCGTCGCGCTCGCCGCTGCGGCACTCGCGATCGTGTGTTTGCTCCTGACGGCGGCGCTCGCGGCACGGCTGCGCCGGGTACGCAGCGAGCAGCGCGCCGTGCTCGGCGACGGTCGCGAGGATCTCGTCAGCCACGCGGTCGCCCTGCAGGAGCAGTTCGCGGCGCTCTCCGGATACGTCGAGGACGTCGCCGTGCGGCTCGATGAGCGGATGGGCGCGGCGGAGGGCCGGCTCGATGGCGCCGTCGCCTACACCTCGCTGGTGCGCTACGACGCCTACGGCGAGATGTCCGGCCGCCAATCGGTCTCGATCGCGTTGCTCGACGCGACCCGCTCCGGCATCGTGCTCTCCTCGATCCACCATCGCGACCAGGCACGCTTGTACGCCAAGCAGGTGCGAGACGGCGAGGGCGAGCTGGAGCTCTCCCCGGAGGAGGCCGAGGCCGTCACCGTCGCGCTGCGCGGCGAGCGCGGCGGGGCGCCTCAGCGGACCGGCGCCCGCTCGTCGTAGGTCGCCAGCGATGCGCGTCGCCTATCTCGGCCCGGCCGGGACGTACTCCCACGAGGCGCTGGTGAGCTCGGCCCGTGAGCTCGCCGGGTCGGCCCCCGTCGACGCGGTGCCGGAGCCGACGATCCACGACGTCGTGATGGCGGTGCAGGAGGGCAGAAGTGAGCGCGGCGTCGTGCCAATCGAGAACTCGCTGGAGGGCTCGGTCAACGCGACGCTCGACGCACTCGCGTTCGACGCCCCCGCGGTGCAGATCGTCGGCGAGACGGTGCTCGCGATCCACCACTGCCTGATCGGGCGTGCGGGCGTCGCCACCGAGGATGTCGAGCTTGTCCTCTCCCACCCTCAGGCGCTGGCTCAGTGCGCGGGCTTCGTGCGCTCACGGCTGCCGGGCGTGGCGGTCCGGGCCGAGGCCTCCACCGCGGAGGCGGTGCGCGCGGTGGCCGAGGGCGATGAGCCGTGGGCGGCGCTCGGGCCGCGGACGGCCGCGGTGCGCTACGGCGGGACGGTGCTGTTGGAGGACGTGGAGGACGTCGCGGGCAACCAGACCCGGTTCGCGTGGCTGGCGCGGGAGGGGGCCGACGGGGCAGCTCGAGATCGGCGGGAGGGCTCCGGCGGCGCACCTGGGCATCACACGCAGGCAGCGCCGTCGTTTGATGCCCAGCGCGTCCCATACAAGACCGCGGTCGCGTTCTGGCCGCGGGAATCCGACCACGCCGGCTGGCTCGTCGACTGCCTGGCTGAGTTCTCCCGCCGCGGGGTCAACATGACGCGCATCGAGTCGCGGCCGCG